>JAAZNU010000254.1 GCA_012798135.1 Veillonellaceae bacterium
ATATTCTCGCCACCTCGGGCGCAGCCCATGATATAATTGATGCGGCTCAGGGTTAGCCGGACCCTGGGCAACTGTTCTCCCCGGCCTTCTCCGGGGCCCGTAGCTCAGCGGCAGAGCGCGCGGCTCATAACCGCTTGGTCGTAGGTTCGATCCCTACCGGGCCCACTTTTGGCTTTTTTTAGCCATAATGTTAAAGAAAGTTGCCAGTCATTTAGAGGGTTCATCACGTCCCTGATTGTTCTTTCATCAGATGGGTCAATACCCAGTTGATTGTGGCTTGATCCGGTTTTCCATTCCGAGAAACGGAGGCTTGTGGAACGGTTCCACCACATAGGGAATCGATCTCCTCATGAGCTTCCGTTTTACTCATTCTGCCATAATTCAGCATTGTCGATAAGGTTTGCATCGCATTTTTTGCAATTGCTTCCAGGTCACGAACATCTGTAGCTTTGTCCCTTAAAAACCGAATATGACCATGGCGGAACTTGTGAGAGCTCTTGTATTCGAGAGAAGCTTTCGAAAGAAAAGCGGCAAGATCCTTACGGAAACCCGCATCGCGATATTCACCTACCTCCGCATTGGGATCGATTTCCCCAGTGAGCGGTGAAAGGGGGGCATACCAAAAGCCATCTGGTGGAAGAACACCACGAACATTTTCATCCCATTTCCTGACGATTTCCAAAAGTTCGGGAATATTGAGAAGTTTGGTGGTGGCTTTGATGCCAAGCTTTGTATGCATCCCTAATGAGGGCCATTGTTTGACCGTGCGTGCTTCGAGATCTAAGGCTTTGATCGGCATGGTCAAAAAAGCTGAGATCCGCATACCTGAAAGAAATAAAAAGACACAGCTTGCCTGAGTTCGTTCATCGAGCGTTGTGTAACAAGGGGTGGCAATGATCTTCAAGAGTTCATCAAGCGCATACAACTCCTGATCTTCATCATCTCTGCTTTCTTTGCTGATCCGAAAGCTCTTTAAAAAGCGGGCAGTAATTTCAGGATATTCTTTCCCATCTCGCAGCCATTCAAAGAAATGTTTGGCGTCGGATATCACTTTACGGGAATATTCGTGGGAAAGCTTTTCTTCTTTCCCATCTCTACGCGCTTCCGGCGATTTGATGTACTGTGCAAAAGTCTGCTTACGTTTTGGGAGATCGAGGAAGTAGGTTTCATCCGCAAATTCTAATAAAAGTCGTAAGTGAGTTTCGGCTAAACTGATAGAAAGAGGGCTAACCTCATCTTTTCTCGAGGCCAGGTATTCGTCAATCAGCTTTTTATTTTTGCGGTTAATCATTTTGCTGTTGCTGTCCTTATTGTGAGTGTTTTATCGTTTATTGATTGAATGCAACAATCTGGTACATTTACTGCCAATTCACAGCAGTAAACGTACCAGATTGAAAGGTCGGCTTATATTCGACGATGCTTTTCGGTAATTCTGGTAAGTTTTCTCCTGCAGTGTGGGCAGAAGGAGACAAGGTACGTGAGGCCGCCCTTTGTTTCTTTGTAAGGATTTATGATCTCAACACCCAGCTTGCAGGTAAGGCAAAATGTTTCGTTCTCGGCCAAATTTGTTTTGGGATAGGTTCGATGGATCCATTCACGAAAGGCAACGCCATTGATCCAGATATGCCCCGTTTCATCGCGTTCAAATGGGCAGCCCAAAGGTTCGTAAACTCGGTAAACCTGGCGGCGTGTGAATCCGATCTCTTTTGCCAGCTCGGCAGGTGTATAAGCCATATTGAGAAGACCTTGGAGGCGAGCGAGTTGTGGGCCTTTAAGCCGGCCACGAAGAACAATAGGAGAGTTGTTTGCAGTAATGTCCACGAGAAAAGCCTCTTACTGAGTTGGTGATGTAGTACAATTACGTAATCGTCACAATCTATTTTAGTACGCTGTTTGGCATTTGTCAACAGCATTATTAGGTAAAAAATGGATAAACTTGGGACCTGGATTCGTTCTGTTCGACTAGAAAAAGGCTTAGAAATCAAAGACCTTTCATACGAAAGCGGTCTCACGAGCGCGCAGATTAGTAGGATTGAAACTTTGAATTCCGATGTAACTGTAAATTCAATCGTTCGAATTGCTTATGGTCTGAACATCGAAATAAAAGATGTACTGGCAGAATTAGAAATACGCGCCTTTTTCCCCTGCCTTCTGAATACCGGGCAACAGGGTAAAACCAGCGACATTGTTACCATACAAGATGTTGAGGCTTTTCTCAGGTTTTACCGCAGTGAACCGAGGCAGGCCAAGGATGAATTGATAAACGCGTATCACGTTATCCGTGAAAATAACCGAGATCAGCAAGAGGAAAAACTATCGGAGTTTGACACTGCCGACATAGTTTGGGAAGCAACTCAAGCGCTCTCAAAAAAGTATCTCCCTATCCCGTATCCAAAAGGGATGAAAGAAGAAACCATTGAGGAGATATACAGAGCAGGAGGGGTTATTACAATCCGGGACCTGGCAGCATATGTCATGGCCTGCCGGCGTAGCAGTGGCCTGTCTCTGAGAAAAATGGCCGAGTTTACGGAGGTTTCTTATAATGCTATTGCTCGCCTTGAGCGAGGCGAGCTAGAGCGTATTTCTTTTACGGAAATTACCGCTTTAGAAAAAGCCTTAAAACTGGACGGAACGCTAATTGCCATTTGCTGGGCCGCTGGTGAGTTTCAAACGGGTATCTCTCGTGTTAAGGTATTGACAGACCAAAGTCCATTGCCAGTTTCTGGCTGGGATGTTGAAGAGCTGGCATTTGCCGATACCTTAATCACAATCGTTCGTTGGAATACCCAATTATCGATAAACAGAGATTGGATAATTGAACTTAAACGAATATTGAGCTTCTACGCCGAGTAACTGTAGAAACCTTTTAATCGAAGGTTTCAAAAAAGTATAAAGTCGTGAATGAATAATAGCCCACCACGTTTGGTGGGCTATTGTGATCAAGAAACGCTATGCCTGGATAGGCTTAATCTTACTTCTTGAACTGGAACAGCGCAGAGAATTTGTCGACAAGCAGAAATTAAGCAGCCCGCAATTCCTGACGGGCCGCTAGAGGAGGAGAAAAGGCTTGTAATTACTTTCGCCATACCACATTGTTACCATCGTTTTCTTCGTGACGGTGTTGTTCGCCATATTCAGATCACTCGTCGAGCTCGAAATTTGGGCCGTGTTGACCAGTTCCACCAACCACGGCGGTCTTGTTGACCGTCACGGTGATCCAGATCACGGCTGAGCTGCCGCTGGAAAGGCTGGCACTGGTGCAATTGACTGTCGCAGAGTTTGCGGCGTGCTTGCAGGTCCATCCCCTGGGCGTGGAGACTGAACTGTAGGTGGTGCTTGGGTCCAGCTTATCAGTCAATACCACGCTCTCAGCGACGTTCGGACCGGCGTTGCCCACCGTCAGCGTGTAAAACCAGGCTAGCTCCTGGCTTGACCGGGTTCTTGCTGTCGCGCTTGGAGAGCCTGAGATCAGCGACGGGGCTGATAACCAGTGTGCAGGATGCTGAGCCCTGGTAGTTAGCATCACTGACCGTTGCGACAACCGCGTAGCTGTCCACCGCCGAAGGCGGCGTGGTGGACTCTTCATGGGTAAGGGCCACATTCAACCTGGCAAGATCGGTGGTAACCGCTACTGGCATGGGGCTACCATCGTAAATCCGAAACAGGATGGGCCGGTAGATCGTAACCGCGGCTTTCTCGATCACAGTATCCACATCCCCACTCTGGTCGGTATAGTCGGAGCCGCCGGTAAAGGTCCAGAGGGGGGTGCCGCCCGGCACGTTGGTGAAAGTTGCGCCCAGGTTCAAGCCAGGTAGCACGGTTCCATCCGATCCGGTGCAGGCGCTGCTTGCGCCGTGGGGCTGGCCGTCATACGCCCTGCTCCAGCCGGTGATGGCGCAGTCGGCCGTTTTCTTACTGACCGTCAGAGTAGCGGGGGCTGGTGGCGACGCTGTCCACTTCGTTGGTAAAAACCGCGAGGTACTGGTACCCGTTCTGCACATAAGTGTTGGTGAATGTCAAGTCTGCGCCGGTCTACCCATCGAGATTCGTCCAGGTCGTACCCGCGTCGCTGCTGACCTGCCACTGCACGCTGGGAGCCGGGCTGCCGCTGGCCATGGCGCTGAAGCTGGCAGTATTCTAACTAGGACACTCTGGTTTTGCGGATGGGTGGTGATATTGGGAGCAGAGCAGCCGCCGGTGATCGTCCATCCCAGCCCCACCAGCTTCGCGTGGGCAGCTACCCCGACGCAGTACAGGCTGTTCCCAGCATTGAAGTACACATCGGACTGCACGGTCTGCGCTGACCAGCCGTTGAGCACAGCGTTATAGGTGGTGGTGGAGGGCGTCACTCAGGTAATTATACCGCTGGCCTATGCCAGAATGTCCAGGTTCCAAGTGTTAGCAAGTTGAAGCCCGTTTTTAGAGGCGTGTGTGTTACACAGAGAAGATCCAACTCGATGGAGAGAACCAATGTCGTCTGGGGTGGCTACAACCTTTATCCTCGTTTTGGATAATATTTCTGTGGGTGGTTGGGAAGAATTCCATTCGACTTCACCTCGTAATTGCAGCCGCCCTGGCCTGTTATTCCTTTTTCCCCATTGTCATTACGACCTGATGTTCTTGTAGATCATCAACCACGGGGATGTATCCATCTTTCAACAAACGTCCATCTAGAATCATATGCTTAATATGAGTGGTAACATGTTCTGGGTTTTGGACCTCGATCAGATATAAGGTTTCACCGAAACGATAACGGATCTCAAATTTGTCCCATTCGGGTGGGATGACTGGGTCAATATGCAGAATTCCACCATCAAGGTAAAACCCCAGAATCGCTTCCAGGCCAAGGCGGTACATCCAACCCGCTGAACCGGTGTACCATGTCCATCCACCACGGCCAACATAAGGTGATAGAGAATATATATCTGCACAAACCACATACGGCTCAGAACGGTAAACGGTGGCTTTTTCTATTGTGCTAGAGCGGGAAATGGGGTTAATCAGATCAAAAAGCATCTCCGCGCTTTTTCCATCACCCAAGATCGCAAAAGCCCACGCGGTCCAGGTGGCTGCATGTGTATACTGCCCACCGTTCTCACGGATACCTGGTAGATACCCCTTAATATACCCTGGGTCGCGTGGTGTTTTATTGAAGGGAGGGGTGAATAACAGAGACAACCGGTCCTTCGGACGTACCAATCGATCCATCACTGATTGCATTGCCCGGCGGCTGCGTTGGTGGTCGCCTACCCCGCTCAACACAGACCAGGATTGAGCAATTGCATCAATTTTGCATTCCGTGTCCAGGTTAGACCCCATTGGCGATCCATCATCATAAAAGGCCCTTTTATACCAGTCGCCATCCCAGGCAGATTGCTCGACGGCTGTCGCGTATTCGCTTGCCAATGCCTTGTAGCGCAGCGCCGTTTCGGTATTTCCAACCAGCTCACAGACCGCAACAAAGCGGTTCAGAACATCACAAGTAAACCAGGCTAACCAGATGCTCTCTCCCTGTCCTTTTTCTCCGACACGGTTGAGACCGTCATTCCAATCGCCAGTGCCAATCAATGGTAAGCCGTGCGGTCCTCTTGTTGCACCTTTTTCGATGGCACGAAGGCAGTGTTCCAGCAGCGAAAGTGGTTGTTCCGCTTGCGGGTATTCACTATAACGCTCTTCTTCGCCTTTTCCAAGCGGCGCGGCGCGCAGAAATGCGATTTTTTCATCGAGAATACCAATGTCACCGGTTGTTTTGATGTACAGCGCGGTTGTGTAGGGTAGCCATAACAAGTCGTCTGATATGCGTGTTCGCACGCCTCGACCAGAGGGCGGATGCCACCAATGCATCACATCACCTGCCTCAAACTGGTGTTGGGCGGCATTGAGTATCTGTCCACGGGTAATCGCCGGTTCTATGGGGAGCAGTGCCAATACATCCTGAAGTTGATCGCGGAAGCCAAACGCCCCGCTAGATTGGTAGAATCCTGTGCGGCCCCAAAGCCGGCAGGAAAGAGTCTGGTAAAGCATCCATTGATTCATGACCAGGTCGAAAGCCGGTTCAGGGGTATGTACCTGCACCGCACCGAGCAAACGGATCCAGAACGCGCGGGTACGTTCGTATGCTGCACCTACATGCGCAGGATCGTGGTATTTCTTAGCCAATGCCAGGGCTTGTTCCCGATCATTCCCCTGCCCAAGGACAAAGTAAATCTCTTCTGTCCCATCGGGCAGCAAGTCGAGGTGGATTTGTAAAACAGCACATGGATCTTCACCAGCGGTAATTCGAGTTTCCAGCCCCAATCGGTGCAGTGCTGCGGGGGAGTTATATGTTCCACCCCTCCCGAGGAATTCAGTCCGGTCAGCTGTCAAGCCATGAATAGTTTTTGAGGCCATCAGAAACGCAACTCGCGCACCAAACTCTGCGTTGTAGGGGTTGCTGGCCAAAAAACATTCCAACGTAGGGTCATACTCCGGGATGATAAAAGCCATACTGGTGGCATGCGTGATACCCAGCACCCACTCGACATACTGGGTAGCGGTAATCCGGCGTGGATAAGCTAAAGTATTTTCTATCTTTAAATGGATTATTTTGACAGGGTCTTCTGGATTGGCAAAAAGCGTTAGACACTGACGGAGGCCGTGCGAGTTATTTTCGAAGATGGTGTATCCGGCGCCATGTGTGATGCGGTAAGGTTGGCCGGAATGAGCGGGAAGGGGTGTGGGTGTCCACACCTCGCCGGTCTCCTCATCTCGCAGATAGAGTACTTCACCGGATGGATCGCAGACTGGATCGTTGGACCATGGCGTGAGGCGGTTTTCACCACTGTTAACTGCCCAGGTACACTGGCTGCCGGCTTCACTGACCATGAAACCGAACTCTGGATAGCCAATCACATTCACCCATGGCGCAGGGGTGGTCTTGCCAGGCGGTAATTCAATGATATATTCGCTCCCATCAGCGCCAAAACCGCCAAAGCCGTTAAAGAACTGAAGGGCATCCTTTTTCTCCAAAGGGAAAGATTGGGGAGAACTTGCTGCGTTCACTGGCATTTCTGCTTGCCGGGTTGGCATAAAATCGGGTAGATGATGTACCTGGATCGAATAACCCGGCATTTGGTTACTCAGCGATCCATTGGCTCCATCGAGAAGAACCCGCGCTGATGTTTGCAACAAAATCCGTTCATCGGATCGCATCTGGTCACTATATAGAATATAGATTCCACCTCGCTGATTTAAGTTTCCATCGCTGTCCATCTTACCGACCAGGCGGAGGAGCATCCCATTTAGTTCCGCTCCATAATCGGTTTTCTGGCAGTTAAGAAACACAACGTCAATCATAAATTGGCGATTACGCAAGAATTTATAAACTTGCAGAACCTCACGCCCCAGATCGACCTGCTTGGGATTGTCCAATTCGATCAGCATGATGGGATAGTCACCCGAGATGCCAAAGCGCCAAAGACCAGACTGACCTAGCCGATTGGCCGCGATCACTTCTGGCATCGTTCGAACCACCTTAAAGGGATAGAGTAGGGCAGAGAGAACCTGTAGTGCATCTTTCAAAGCCTGGGTTTCGATCTCCTGCTTGCTCAACCAGGCTTGAGCGGCAATACTCGCCTGATGGAAAGACCGCCCAACCAAATGCCAGTTGCGATATCTACTAGCCAGTGCAATAATTTCTTCACGGCTCTCCGCAGCGAAGGTCAGGTAAGCCAGGTTTGCGCTTTTATGAGGATCCAGCTTGATTTCCTGGCCCAGGGCGAAGATTGGGTCAAGCGATGCGCCCGTTGTGCCGGAGAGATAAGATTCTAAGATCATGGCAGCAGGGTTGCGCAAGGTCCGATCACGACCAATAAAACGATTACGGTCTGCTTCGTGTTGGGCAATCACCTGGCTGCCCTCGACAATTAACATATGTCCCATGAAGATGGTGGGATCTTGTTTAGAGCGAGGCCGCCGTGTAAATATTTGTAAATTCAGGTCTGGTATGAACTCGCTTTCGATAAAAAGCTTATTGAAAGCGGGGTGGCGGGAATCAGCAGCCTGTGGTGCGAGGATCACCTCTCCGTAAGAGGTCAGGCGTAGGTAGCGGGAATGGTCATTATTATTGTGCAGGTGGATCCGACGAATCTCTACCGGATCTTCAGGTGTTACTGTAACTTCCATATTCGAAACAACACCCATTTCTGTACGGCGGAAAACGACCATATGAGCGAAGTATGTAACCTGCACATCCTCCGTATCACCTGGAATAGGTTGGTGGCCCGCTGACCAGAGACTGCTTTCCTGCGTTTTGGATTGGTCTGTATTGAGGTTCTGTATATAGATCCATGACCCCCACGAATCTAAGGCGCCATCCGATTGCCAACGGGTCAGGTCAATACCTCGCCAGGAACTATAGCCGCCGCCCATATTAGAAACAAGCACTTTATAGCTGCCGTTGGAAAGTATATGCATTTGCGGTATCGGGGTTTTGATGGGCATTTTCCAGGGGATAATTTCTACCTGGGCGATGGTTTGTTGTATACCTTTGACATCTACCGCATATGGGTTTTGAAGCGAAACTGACTGGGGTACTTGCTCTTGCAACAGCAGTTCAACGCTTTGAATGCGTGTGTCGCTGTGCATTCGCTGGATCATAATCTCTTCGTGAAAGAAGTTAGCCATCGCCATTAAGATCATACCCTGGTGGTGTGCCATGTATTCGCCCACAACTGCCGAAGTTTCATCCAAAAGAAGCCGGTCGCTGGTGAAGTCCATCGACTCATAAACACCGTACAACCCGATCATGCTATTCTTATCCAGACTAGCGAGGTTGTGATAGACCGCACACGGGTCATGGCTAACCGCCATCAGCGAGGCATACGGTGCGATGACCAGATCATCGCTCAATCCGCGTTTAAAACCCAGTCCTGGTACGCCAAAAGCACGATACTGGTAATTCTGATTGGCATCGAACCGGTAAAAGCCCGACTCGGAAATTCCCCAAGGAACTCCCATTGTTTTACCATATGCGATTTGATGCCGAACTGCACCTTCGGTACTGTCGGCCAGGAGTGTGCCCGGGTAAGAACGCAAGAAAAGTGTGGGCATAAGGTACTCAAACATAGTCCCACTCCACGAAAGCAAAACGTATGAACCTTCTACCTGGGTAACTGGACGACCAAGGTGCAACCAGTGGGATTGCGGCACTTCACCTTTTGCAATAGCGACAATGGAAGCAATTCGGGCCTCTGAAGCCAATAAATCATAGTAATTTTGATCCAGTTGACCAGCATCGAGATTAAAACCAATATGAAAGACGCGTCGTAGCAAGTGATAGAGAAAGTGGAAATCCATCTCGTTCACATATTGGTCAGCACGCGACATGATTTGTTGGAATTTCGATACCAACAAGCTCGAATTTTTCTCAGCATAGGCCAGGGCCCGAACAAGCTCATCTAACCATTCCGTAGCTGTTTGTTCGTGATTGTTCTCCACGGATGGGGCAAGATCCTGAATAACACTAACTGGAAAATCTTTTGCAAGTAGACCTCGAATAGTCAGGATATTGGAAAAAGCAGCCTCAGCATGCGCATGGATCTGCCAAGGGGCAGGGTTGAAGGGTAAATTTTCGCCCAATGCAGTCATTATCTGTAAATATTGAGGTTCTCGGAGCCTTGCGGGGATGTGATAGAACAATTGAATCCAGGGAACTAACTCGGTGATCGTGTGTTGCACGGTGACATGGTGTCGTTCAATCTGCGCGGCCACTTCTTGCAACTTCCCAAGGGTCTTAAGATTGAAAGCTGTATTGCCCACCTCAACCAGTTCCAAGAGCCGGCGAGAAAGATCTAACCAAAACGGCCCACTTATTTTCAAAAAGAGGAGATACCATCTTTCTGGCGTAGAGCGAACCGCCATGATTTCGGTGTGAATTGCGTCGATCAATGTGTTTATTTCTACAACTTGTTGGCTGAACTCAGCCTTGTGCATATCTGTCAGTGTTTCGGTTAAATTGGAGAGTGTATCCAGATAGCCTTGCCATAAATCCCAATGAAAGATATGAGCCTCTGGCAAGGTCTTACACGCCCGGGCAAGGATGATCAGACTCGCGGCCAGATTACCGCTATCTACTGTCGAAATATAGCGGGGATGGAGCGGTTGAAGCGTTAACGTGTCATACCAGTTCATGAAGTGGCCGCGAAAACGTTCCAAATGATCGAGTGTGTCCATCGTAGCAAGCAGTCGAGTTGCCAGCCCAATCTGATTTAGATAACCAAGGTCGTAGGCCGCCAGGGTCGAAGTCAAGAGCAGCCCTATATTCGTTGGCGAGGTGCGGTGCGCCACCCTTTGGACGGGAAACTCCTGGTAGTGATCGGGTGGCAGCCAGTGGTCTTCAGGGCCGACAAATTGTTCAAAGAAACCCCAAGTACGCCTGGTAACCCGGCGTAAGAGGTAGATCTCTTCTTCACTTAAGGAAACTTTGCTTTTTGTGATCGGGTCATTGACCCACAACATGATAACTGGAGAAGAAACCCAAAGCAGAAGAACCGGTGAAGCAAAAATCAAAGCTGGCGTCAGTTCAAACATTGTAAGGCCAGCACCGAGTTGAACATAAATTGTGAGAATCAAAGCCAGTAGTGCAGAAGCGCTCATTTTCTGCCACGCAACTTTGCGCCAGTTTCGCAAGTTAAATGATCGAGCGGTTTGGGCAGCAGTCGTCCATTGTAGAAGATTGAAACGGTTGATATATAGGCGGTAGAGTGTCATCAGAACCGCATTGGTGGAGATATAGGCTTCATAGGGTAGGAAAGCGATCGCCAATAGCCAGCGGGGTATGTTCCACCACAAAGGACGCAGAGCCAGCCCTACATATTCTCCATCAATGATTTTCAATCCACTGTGGGCCAAGCCAGTTAACAAGGGGGTTCCCAGAGAGAGTAAAACTACCCCTGTCCAAAGTCCGGCGAGATCGGGAAGCAAGACCAGACCAAAAGTGAAGATAAACAGCAGGGCCGGGGCAAGAAGCGATCGGCGCAGATTATCGAACATCTTCCATCGATCGATCCATGAGAAAGCCAGTCCATCCCGGTTGCGGCGCAGCAACCATGGCAGGAGTTGCCAATCCCCTCGGACCCATCGTCTCTGGCGCATAACCTGGATAAAGTAATTCTGCGGGTAATCTTCGATCATAGTGATATCAGTCACCAGACCAGCACGGCCCATCAGACCTTCCAGCAGGTCATGACTGAGCACGGTGTTTTCCGGGATGCGCTTCTCCACGCTGCGTTCAAAGGCGTCCACATCATAAATGCCTTTGCCAACATAGCTTCCTTCACCAAACAGGTCCTGGTAAGCGTCAGAAACCGCCAGCGAGTACAAATCCAGACCGGCATCGCCTGCAAAAAGACGCGTAAACCAGGAGTGGTTGGTACTTTTCGGGTGGATCTCCATACGAGGCTGCAAAACCGTATAACCTGCAACCACCTGACCAGTCCTATCATCAAACACAGCCCGGTTCAGTGGGTGAGCAAGCGTTGCAGCCAAACGGCATGCCGCCCCGCGTGGTAGGATGGTGTCTGTATCGAGGGTTATCACAAAACTCACCTGCTGCAAAGCACATCCACTTTCATTCTCGTCATCCGTCAATGTGATGAATGAAAGATTTTTGGCCCCACGCAGAAGAAGGTTTAGTTCGTGAAGCTTACCACGCTTACGTTCCCAACCGATCCATTTTCTTTCGGATGGATTCCAAGACCGTTTTCGGTGTAAGAAATAAAAGAGATTGCTGCCAGAACGGCCTTCATCCTCTTCTTGTCCATCTTCTTCAATACCCTTGGCATGGTTTTCATCATAAGGAGTTTTACTATATTTTGTGTTCAAACGGGCAATCAAAGATACAGCGTATTGAACGAGGTCTGCATCTTCTGGCAAGATTTCACTATTTGCGTCGGAAAAGTCGGTTAACAAAGCGAAGAGCAGGCCGGGCTCAGGGTTACGCAGATAATGTAATTCGAGTTGGTGAACAAGCGAATCGATATCTTTGTGGCTCGAGATCATTGCAGGGATGACTACGATCGTTTGGAATGGGTCGGGGATCCGATCTTCAAAGTCAAGTTTCGGCAGGACCCTGGGAGGGATCAACAATGTTATGAGCCAATTAACCACACTGGTAGAGATAGTCAGCATCGGAATCAACAATGCGAAACAAAGCAACAAAACTGCGATCGACTGCCCTTCACCCACGAATAATTCTGGCAGATGGATTGTGAGCGCAAGGGGTAGCGAGACAAGAATGACGAACAACAGGATGCTGGAAAAATAAAGAGCGCTGGCATGTAAAAATACCCAACGCTTGAACCTTGTTTTGGTCTTTGGTCGAAAGCCGATTCTCTGTTCAAGCACAGACCGACCTTCCCCAAACAGATATTCACCGACATGCGCTACTCGGTTTGAGAAATGAAAATTCTCCGGAGTGCTCGCTTGTTTACTATATCCGGCAGTGATCGAAGGACTTACATCGTGGGTTGAGGCAGGCACCTGAATATCCTGCAAATTAGCTACCCGGTCCAACATAGTGGAGCGAGCCAGGTTAAGCGTGATCTCGGCCAGATCAATCTCCGCGTGCCCGCTGGCAAAAGCGAGTGCTTCGATCTCAGCGCGATACAAATCACGGGTTTTAAAATCCATCTGGGCATATATCCCTGCTGGATCCCCGTGCAGTTTTTGTTCTACGCAACTTATGGTTTCAAAGAAGCTGTTCCAATCCTGTTCCGATATCGCTCGTAAGCTGAGGATAATATTCGCGATATTATCATTGTTTTCGGCTTCGCTTACAGTGGTCTCATCAACTGATAATTCGTCGCCAGTCCATCGTAAAAATGGAATCGCTCCGGGTAGACTGGGGAGTTTTGAGGGCTGTATCGCCAAAACAAGCGCATGTGCCAGAAACTCAATCAGGCCATAGCGCAAGAATATTGGTAATGCCCACAACTCACCGATGGTGAGCGGGACGGTTTCTTGGAATTGGATAAGAATGGTCTTTAGATCGATTGGATCAAATAAAAAATGTTGATATTGGAGCACAGCCCGGGCAATGGCGTAAATTCGTGGAAGGTCTTTCATTGGACCATTCTTTAATTTTGGTAATTGCTTGTAGTATCCGGGCGGTAAATCCTCTTCGATTTGCTGTAAGGCCTGACGGATGATGTAATAGTTATCCAGGATCCATTCTGATGCATAAGTAAGGGCAATCTTTTGTTGAGAGGCTTTACGGAAGTTTTCATGGGCTTCTGCCAGCCAGGATTTATATAACGCGAAATCGCGCTCCGATGCATCACGGGCCGGAAAGGCCGCATTATAATTACTATTTGGCGTATTTCGTATGATCTCCTGATAACTTCTGATCAGAGCCAGCACAAAATTATGTGTCTGGTCCAAATTAGATATAGGCGCTGCAGAGGTTTGGTCCATACTTAGGGTGCTGCGGTCATCAGGCATATTTATCGTCTACCGGTTTTTTCAGCGGCAACCGCGGAAGCGGTGAGCCGCACTTGCGAAAGAGGAATATCCTGAATGACCAACAGGGATTTATTGCCAAACTCGATGGAATTGCGGGTGACACTTCCATACGGATAGGTTAAATGCCCAGAATAACCGTGGGCACTCATCACTACCAGATCAATATTTTCCTGTTCGGCTAATTCCTGGATGGCAGAAGAAATATTCTTGCTCTCAACGACGCGGGTTTCACTTTCGACTGGTAAACGAAGTTTCATCTCGCTTAAATAAGCCAGCACTGCTTGCCGACTCACGTGCAATAATTGTTCGGAGAGTCGATGAATCTCAACCGGATAAGGCGCCGGAATAGGGATTTCTGGTGGGCTAATGACAGATGCAAGAAGAAGCTTTGGTACCCATTCGTCACCATCTGCAATTTGCATTTCCGACTCTTGCATTTCATTTTCTGCCTTTGGCGCGCGTTCCGTCCCCCCTTTTGCCAGCACAATTGCAGGAGAAAAAGCGCACTCCGCCCGACGTGAACTGTCAATCGGGAGGAGAATGCGGCGATAATGGGTGGTTTCATCCGTTTCTCCGGGTAGATCATAAGAACGAATAATGAGCAAGGGGAGATAAATCAGATCGATAACTTTTTGGATTACACTGCTCATCCCCCAACGACTTAATCCCCCGGATCCATGAGAGCTTATAACGAGTAAATCTACTTTCATATTATGTGCAAAATCAATAATGTTTTCCGCTGTTCTCCCCTCAAGAACAGCATATTCGACCCGCTCTTCGGGGTGCTTCTCTGTAGCAATTAAATGATCACGAATACGTGATGCAACACTTTGCATATACATATCCGCTTCTGCTTTGCGAAGCTGCCAGCTCAGTGGATCGGTGGGAAACTGGTTTTCAAAATCTGTAGCAACCTCCAAGACTCGCAAAAGAACTATTTTTGCCCCAAAGATCCGGGCAAATTGTTCGGCATGTGGGATTGCTCGTTCAGCTAGAAGAGAACCATCCAGGGGGATCAGGATGCGATTGAACATATAAAGACTCCGTTCTATGAAAATGTAATAAACCTCAGTCCGGGTTAGGGAAAAAGGGCTCATTATTGGTTCATTTATGGCAGCGAAGCTGCCATAAATGAACCAATAACACCTTTATCCCGAGCTGGCGTTAATAATATGTGCGGATAAGAGAAACCGATATTGCGCGATTGTATTCGTATTCGAATTAACCATACTCAACTGTGTCGTATGCACCGGTCACAATAGCGGTTTTCTCAAGAAAAGCAAACATTCGATACCTCCAACTTAAAACTCTCCCCTGGACTACTTTACCAAAGGAGAGCTATACATGTCCCAGATAATTTCTATAAAATTTCTACAAAATTCCGGTCGTACACCAAATTTTTTCTCTACCGCATTTCAGTTTGCAATCAGATACTTCTGAATTTCGCAAAATCGAATTCCCATATACATATAGTAGTAGTTGGAATGCGGTAGCGGGTAATAACCTTGATGTGACCAAATCCACGCCAACGATCAATTGATGGCGAAGATGTATAATAAAAGTAGTCTTGAAACAGCCCTGTACAGTGCTTAGATAGACGAAGCATCTCCACCAGCCATCTTACAATTCCATCACGCAAACGTAGAGATGACTCCTGCTCTACGTTTTTTACTCATTAAGGATTTTGTCTTGTTTTTTAGGTTTGGTGTCATCGTATGGCTATGGTAGAAAAGAATAAATCGCGTTTTGAATTAGAAAAAATGCTTGAAGGTTATCCTGCCCTCAAGCAAATTTTGTGTAATATGAAGCAAGTAGTGTGGCTTCTGGATCTGAATACCGATGAATTCGTCTATGTTAGCCCTGCGTTTGAGATTGTCTGGGGCCGTTCCTGCGAAAGTTTCTATGCAGATCCATTGACTCTGATCAAAAGCGTCCATCCGGAAGACCGAGTTCAGGTAATGTCTGCCAGTCCCGACGACGGCCATAAATCCATGACGCAAACTTACCGGATTTTGCGGCCAGATGGTAGTTTGCGTTGGATTTCTGCACATACTTTTCTGATTGAGAGTGGGTCGAGAGAGACTTCTTATCAGGTTTGTATTGCTCAAGATATCACCGTACTAAACCAGGTCGATGAGACTTTGCGAAAGGCATTAGATCGTTCTCGCGAGCAATTTACACTCAGCCGGCGGATGAGCCTGGCCCGTAAACCAGAAGCAGTGCTCAAAACGCTTATGTCTTCCTCAGAATTACGCTTTGCGCGCCGTGCCTTTGTGTTATTTTTTGAATCACCTTCAGTAAGCCCATCCCCCAGCGCTGAGGTGATATCTTCCTGGCCTTCAGCCACAAACGCGACTACACGCAACCCAAACAAGGCAGTAAATGAAACCAGTTTAATTGAAGAGCTTGTTCTGTTAAATATTTTCCATCCCTCCCGGCCAATCATTATCCCGCAAATCTCGAAAGACGAACGCCTATCTGCTGTGGTACGGAAGCTGCTGTTAGAAGAACAAATACAATCTATGGCTATATTCCCGCTGGTGGCACTAGGCAACTGGTTGGGCTGTCTCTTGGTTTTCTACTCCCAAAAAACGCATTTCCTACCGATTGAGTTACAACATATCAAAGTATTGGTTGATCAGGCTGCGATCACTTTATATAACCTCCAGTTGTTAGAGATCGAAGCAGAATCCCGCCAAGAGGCAGAACGAGCCAACGAGATCAAGACGAAATTCTTGGCCATGATTTCGCATGAACTGCGCACGCCATTGACATCGATTAAGGGTTTCACAACTACGCTTCTCGCAGAAGATGTGATCTGGGAACCAGAAGAACAACGCGACTTTGTCCAAACGATCCAGCAAGAAGCTAACCGGCTTCAAGAGCTGATTGACCATCTTTTAGACCTTTCCCGCCTGGAAGCTGGGATGTTACCGATTTCGCTAGAGCCCCACTCTCTTCAGGATGTAATTGAAGATGCGCTGCCGCAGTTTCAAACTTTGACCAATGAGCAGATATTAACTATTCATGTACCTGCCACCTTGCCACTGGTTTATGTGGACGCAAAGCGAATCGCTCAGGTATTGGTCAACCTGGTGCGGAACGCTGCTTTTTATTCCAACAAAGGAACAGAAATAAACATTTCAGCCCACCTCCGGAAAGATTTTGTGCAAATCAATGTTATCGATCAAGGACCTGGAATTCCGCCGGCCGAACACAAAAGAGTTTTTAGAGCTTTTCAACGGGGCAAAAGTGTTGAGAACAGCTCAGTGCAGGGTGCAGGGTTAGGATTAGCCATTTGCAAAGGTCTGGTCGAAGCGCACGGCGGTCACATCTGGGTTAAGAAAAAATCAACTCCAGGCGCAACAATTTCCTTTACCATTCCACTTGTGCCTCTGCATATTCCGGCAAACACAGTTGTAGTGGAGAAATAAATATGGGAAATATATTAATCGTCGAAGACGATCCAAATATTCGCAAGTTAGTACGTGTAAACCTGGTCAAGCGCGGCTATACTGTTTGCGAGGCTGAGGACAGCCATCAAGCAATGACCCGCTTTCAGACAGAAGCCGTGGATTTGGTGCTGCTGGACCTGGTGCTCCCAGGGCTCTCTGGAGTAGATGTGTGTGCATGGATGCGCACCCGCTCGGATGTGCCCATCATTGTGTTAAGCGCGCGCTCGGAAGAAGAATTGAAAGTTGCAGCATTGGATGCTGGTGCAGATGATTATGTCACCAAGCCATTTGGTCAGGAAGAACTGCTGGCGCGAGTGCGCGCTTTCTTACGCCGTTCGTATTCTGAGCCAAACATTCCCGAAACCAAAGTTCGGATAGGCGAATTGCACATTGATTTGGAGGCACGCAGGGTGTCCATTGGCGAAGAAGATCTGCGTTTAACCCGAACTGAGTATGCTATCCTGGCAGTCCTTGCCCAGCATGTGGATGCGATTGTTACCCACGATGAGCTGATTGTCCAGGTCTGGGGTCCGGAGTACCGGGGATCCAACCATTATTTACACAACTATCTCGGGCGGCTGCGTAAAAAACTCGGGGAGTACGGGAAGCATCTTGAAACAGTACCTGGCAGGGGATACAACTTACATTTCAAGAATATCCATCAGTAAAATTTTTAATTTGGTATATATTTTAGAGATTATATCCGGAACGTTGATAGCTCCTTTCGTTTAGGATGGTTCAGCAGCAAGGAAACCATGAGATGAAAGGAGAACCCATGCGCAACAACCGTAATGATGACCATGGCCCAAAGCAGCCCATGCTTGTCCAACCAAATATAGGGCTAGATAGCGAAGTCCGTCATGCAGTTGTGGCCCTCCTCAACATTATCCTGGCCGACGAAGTTGTTTTGATCACAAAAACTCGTTGTGCACATTGGAACATTCTCGGCGCGGATTTCTACGGGCTGCGCAGTCTTTACAAAATACAATACCAGGACATGATCAATATATCTGATGCCATCGCTGAACGAGTGCGCATGCTCGGAGGATTTGCCATCGGCAGCATGGAGGAATTCCTCCGCGCAACCCGTCTGGAGGAACAGCCTGAAATCGTTCCAGATGTCCTCCATCTTTTGGCTAACTACGAAACCTCTATTCGGTTCCTGCGCGAGGATGTACGTAAATGTGGCGAAGAATACGAAGATGCAGGCACACTCGACCTACTGGTCGATTTAATGCGCTTACACGAAAAAACTGCTTGGGTCCTGCGTGCATATATCAAAAACGAAAAACAACCGCACACGTTCTGACACAGATTATTGCGAACGATGCTGCCTTTATGGCTGTAGAAATTTATCAAATGAAACACGTAAGTTCGGGATACGGAAAAGGTTATTTTCGAATTAATGTCGTTTGTCCAATTTATAGAATTATTATAGATTTTATCAAGTACATAAAGAGATACGAGTATGTAAGATAAATTGGTGGAAAGCCTAAACTGATTAAACATCGTGGAAACGCAATATCAATACAGATTTCAAGGAAGGAAATTGGAAAAATGGAAACAAGACTCTATATTGGAAATATGTCACAAGAAACAACTGAACAAGATTTGCTGTCTATGTTCAGTAAGGCAGGTACGGTAGGATCTGTCAACGTGGTCACAAACCAAAAGACTGGAAAATCGAGAGGTTTCGCCTTTGTGACGATGAGCAGTCTGGCTGAGGCGGAAACAGCCATCAGCATGTTCAATGAAAAAGAAATCGATTCCCACACACTTAAGGTGAATGTCTCATTGCCGCGGGAAGATCGCCCGAGTCCTGCTAGTGAAAGCAACAAGTAGGAGAGGGGATATACGATGGGACGTAAAGGTGTTAGTAAACGAAAGCCCAAATCAAAAAACAAAACGACATCGAACGAGATTAGAAATGACACAGAACCGAGCATTGCCCGCGTGTCTGAATCCCAGACCGCAAAGTTAATTGAGCAGTGTGCATAAATACCTCAACTCAAGACAGATAGGAGTAAAGAAATCTGCCTGAAGGGTAAACCGAACACATTGTTGACGATCATCGCTATCTGGACAGCCAAAACGCCCAGACAAAGGAAAGACCGAACC
>JAAZNU010000265.1 GCA_012798135.1 Veillonellaceae bacterium
GCGTGGGCGAGGGTCAGACCCCAGATGGTGTCGCGGGCTCCTATCGCCTGGAACATCATGTACATGGCAATGACAAGCGATATCTGCGGCAGCATGCGGAATATAAGAAAGCTGTAGGCCATAGCGGTGCGTCCGTGAAACTTGAAGCGCGCGAGACCGTAGGAAGCCATGGCGCCGACCGTCACGCTGATGATAGTGGACAAAAAGCCCACTTGAATCGAATTCCAGAGATAGCCAATGTATTCCTTGTTCTTGATAAAGACCAAGAACCAGGAGCGGGTCGTAAAATTCGTCGCAAAGGGACCACCGCTCAAGATGTCGATATCGCGCTTAAAGCTCGACGAGACAATGACGAACACCGGAAAGAGTTCGACGACGAGCACAATGACGGCCGCTATGGTGATGAGCCAGGGTATGAGTTTTTTTCTAAAGGAGTATCCCGTCATGCGTCAGCTCCTTTCTCGAATTCCTCGATGCGCATGTTTTTACGTACCAGAGTAAGAGCGATCACGACAGAAAGCCCCAGGAGTAGGATAGCCATGGCGCTCGCGAGTCCCACGCGGTAGAAGCTAAAGGCTTGCCGGTGCGTGTAGAGCGAGAAGAGGAGGGTTGAGGAACCAGGGCCGCCCTCGGTCATGGTGTAAACCTCCGAGAAGATGCGGAGTGCGTCGATGAGCCGTAAAAGCAGTGCGGTAATAATCGTGGGCTTTAGCATTGGCACGGTGATAAGCCTAAAGCTTTGCCCCCAGCTCGCGCCGTCGATGCGGGCCGCCTCGTACATTTCCTGCGGAATTGTCGTTAAGCCAGCGTAGAGCAGCATGAACATAAAAGGCCACATGCGCCAGATATCCTGCATGATGACCGCGACATAGGCAAGCGTAGGATTGTTAAGCCAGAGCACCTGCTTGCCTCCCAAGGCCTGGATAATCCAGTTGATCGGTCCGTAATCTGGCTGGAGCATAAAGCGCCAGGTAAAGCCCGAGATGACAGGCAGTATGAAAACAGGAAGCAGCAACAGGCTCCTGACAATGCCTCCGCCGGGGAATTCCCTATTGAGGAGCAGCGCCGCCCCAAAACCCAGCACCAGCTCTATCGGTATGGCAATAACGATAAACCCGAACTGGAGGCGGAGCGAATTCCAGAACTCGGGGTCCTTGAACAGCTTGATATAGTTTCCTATACCGATGAATTCCCTGGCTGACGCATCATTCAATGGCCAATTGAAGAGGCTCGCGTAGAGCGAGTACAGCGCCGGAAAAATGAGAACCGCAAACACAAAGACAAACGCCGGCCCCAAAAAAGGAAGGACGGCCCTCCACGAGCCGCCTTCCAATGTGAAGCTATGTGGTTTACTTGTTTGCTTCAACGAGTACTTCATTGGTTTCCTTTATGATGGCGTCAATGGCATCCGCTATGGGCATACTGCCTGTAACCGCGGCGAGCCAGTATTTCTTGACGATTTCATTGACCTGTCCGACCTGCGGGAAGCGGGGGCGGGCTACGGCGTAGTCCATGGACTTAGCAATGGCCTGGTACCAAGGCATCTTTGCTGCATACTTTGTGTCAAGAAGAACGTCTTTGCGTGCGCCAGGAATACCCTGGTCAGCGAGCTTATAGCCGATTTCCTTGCTTGCCCACCAGTATACGAACTCGGCCGCAGCCTGCTGATTCTTAGAAGCCGCGGGGATTGCGAGGGTCCAGCAGCCGCGGACAGCGACACGCTTCGCCGGTCCGGCGGGGGGCGGGGAGTATGCGATCTTGCCGAAGTAGAGAGAGCTGTCCGGATTCTCGTAGTTGGCTATCTGGTTCGGCCAAATGAACATGGAAAAAAGACCCTTGCCGGTTGTAAAGGCAGCCTGACGCTCGGAGTGTCCTAGGGTCGCTGCGTTGGGGGGAGCGACAGCCATGAGTTTCTTGTAATACTCCATTGCTTCCGCGGCCTTCTTTTTGTCCAGTACGACGACATATTTGCCGTTTACGCGGTCGATGA
>JAAZNU010000111.1 GCA_012798135.1 Veillonellaceae bacterium
AAAGCAGGTTCCAATAAGGATACGGCCAAAGAGGAATGTCGCTTCTCTTGACCCTGCCCATGTCCCATTGCCCATCCTCTTCCATGTCTTGGCATTTGTTTGAACCTCCAGTTTGACTATTGACATTAATAGAATAGCACGGTATTCTATTAATGTCAATAGATATAAATAGAATAATCTATTAATAATAAATCCCTTGGAGTAATTGCCAAGGGATTTATTATTGCTGGCTTTAATATTGGAAGACGATTTTTTCGTCTTCCAATTTTTTCATTTATCGACCTCAATTTTGTGAAAGAACCATTCCGGCTGCATTGACGAGCGGATACATGATTGGGGAAGATGTTAAGGCTGGGTGGGTGCCCATTTGGAATTGATAGATATCGTTTGCGGTCATTTGATGCATAATACAAGCGCTGATCACATTGATCATTTCCCCAGCCGGCCTTCCACCTGAGATGGAACCTCCCAGGAGAATTCCAGTCCCTTTTGCGAATACCAGCTTCACTTTTGTCATTGAAGAATTAGGCATACCGCCGGGATGCGTATCTGGAGCTTCTGCAGTTCCGATCATAATGTTCATTTTCTCTTCCCGGGCTTGTCTTTCTGTTAACCCTGCCACGGCGAACGCTCGTCCATTGATAAATGTCGAGAAAACACTGATGGTGCCGAAATTCTGATGGGTGGGAGAATATAAGTTGGATCCCGCGATGCGCGCTTCAGAGGTCGCAACAGACGCAAGCATGGCTGGCAAAGCCTTGCCAGAAAAGAATGAATGTTTTTCCGCGCAATCTCCACAGGCAAACACATCAGGATCAGTGTAAGACTGCATGCGGCGATCCGTTTTAATCGCTCCCTGGTAACCGAGTGCCAGTCCGGCCTGCTTCGCCAATTCCGTATTGGGTTTTGCGCCGATGGCAAGGATTACCATGTTAGCCTTGATTTCGGTGCCATCCGCAAGCTTGACGCCCGTAACCGTATCATCACCCAGGATGTATTTCACTTGTGAACCTTTTACTATCTTGACGCCGGTTTCAGCCAATTTCGATTCCGCTTCCTGGCAAAATTCATCATCCATGGCCATTTGTAAACAGTGTGGTAGTGCTTCAACCACCGTAATGTTAATTTCATGATTTTTACGGCACTCGTCGGCAAATTCAACCCCAATGAAGCCACCCCCAATAATCACAAGATCTTTCACAGACTTTAACTCCCCAAGCATGTCTTCCAGGTAGTTAAAATCTTTTTGAACCGAAAAGACCATCTTTTTATCTATGCCTGGAATCGGTGGAACCGCTGGAACAGAACCTGTCGCAAAAATCAATTTCTCGTAACGGATGACCTCTCCATCTTTCAATGTGACATTTTTGTAGGACCGGTCAACGGACACAACTTCGTTCTTAATCAGTTCAATGCCATTCTTTTCGAGCAGCCCATCTGGAATAACGTTATTCTGGGGACCGCCTACCGTTCCAAAAATATACGGGATGCCGCATGGAATAAGCACCGTGCCTTCCTTACGAACAAGCGTTACTTTTTTATCCGGATAAAACTTGCGGCAGCTCATCCCCGCGGTTATACCTGATAAGCCGCCCAAAATTAATACATCGGTTTGTTTCATTTTTTCTCCATTCTGCTCATGTAATATGTTGCTTTACCCATTGTGAATTGTGATAGTAAGAAAGACCGATTCACTTGCATCCCAGTCTATACCGGAGCTGGAACAAGCCATAATTATCGATTCATTTCGCATTCGTATTTTCACACAAAACCTCGACTCATTGATGTGATAAAAATCACCAATATGTAATCTTGTATAAATATATTGGTATACTTAAACTCTTATTTCAATTTTTGTACTATAATAATAGTGTGAAATTGTTTTTTACTATAACCCAAAGGTCATGAATAACGCTGCTCCGATCATATCTGAGCAGCGTTAAAGACAAAGATAGAAACTGTCGCCTGTTATCTATATCCAGACAACCTGTTGAATACTATAAAAAGGAGCCACAAATGGGAACAAAAGGCCGTCAAATTGTAGGGGTAGATGTTGAAAAGCTGGTAGAGGTTTTAAACCATGCTTTTGCCGATGAATGGTTAGCTTATTATCAATATTGGTTGGGGGCCAAGATTGTAAAAGGCCCGATGAAGGATGCGGTTGCATCAGAATTACTGCTGCATGCGACAGAGGAGCTGGCCCACGCAGACATGTTAGCCTTACGGATTATTCAACTGGGCGGAACCCCGCTGATAAGCCCTGAGGAATGGCAGAAAAATACTCAGTGTGGGTATGATGCACCCACCAATCCATTTGTTCGAGAAGTGCTTGCCCAAAATATCAAGGGTGAACAGTGTGCAATTGATGTGTATCAAAAACTGCTGCAGTTGGTCAAGGACAAAGACCCTGTGACCTATAACATTGCCTTGACCATTCTCCAACAGGAAGTTGAGCACGAAGAAGATCTGCAATCCCTCGATGAAGATTTGGATTCTTTGATACCGCGGGGACGGTAGTTCAAACCGATCAGCGACGAAAACGCTAAACCATGAATAACCGGCCAGAGATGGTATTGTTTCCTTTAATCATAAAGTAGATATCCATCAGACCGTTTCAGGGAATCTATGGATTATGCGTAGAAATAACATACATCTTTGTTCAAAAGCTGGTTGAGAAGGAAGATTTTTAAATGTCTGACACACAATTTGATCCAACAAAACTAGAGACTCAGACTCCTGCAGAGGTTTTGGTTGGTCGCAATTTGCATGATTTACGGACAAAAAGGGGATTTTCACTGCGAGCATTAGCAGAATCCAGCGGCTTGAACGCAAACACACTAAGTCTGATAGAGAATGGGAAAATTTCTCCGTCGGTAAGTACTCTTCAGCAATTGTCATCAGCCCTCCGTGTTCCTATTGCCACCTTTTTTGAGTCGAAATCCATCGAAAAACGAATGGTTTTTACCCCTGCAGATCAACGCCCAAAGAGTGCTTTAGGTAAAACTGAAATGGAAAATCTCGGGAAAGACCTGGCGGGAAGCTACGTCCAGCCATTCGTAGTTACTTTAAAACCAGGCGCTGGTAGTGGAGAAGCCACTATTGTTCATACCGGGCACGAGTTTGTTTATTGCCTGACAGGAGTCATTCACTATAAAGTGGAGGAAAACAACATCATCCTAAAACCTGGGGATAGCTTGGTTTTTGAAGCTCACCTTCCGCATTGTTGGATGAATGATAGTGACGAGACCGCTCAACTGTTGCTGATTTTATATCCCTCTGATGAACGCGAAGAGCTCGGGGGACGGCATTTTTCAATTGATACGATGAAAAAGGAGATTTCAATGAAAATCGCAGCAATAACCGAAGACGGAAAAACCATAAGTCAACACTTTGGTCGCGCCCCATTCTATTTAGTTTTAACTATTGAAGATGGGAAGATTGTTAACCGTGAGATGCGCGGCAAAATGGGGCACAATCAATTCCAAGAGCAAGCCCACGCGGGGGAATCTCACGAGGCAGGGCATGGAATGGATCCACAATCCCATGATAAACACGTTAGCATGGCCCAAACGATTGCGGATTGTAAAGCTCTGCTTTGTGGCGGTATGGGCATGGGGGCTTATGAAAGCATGCGCCGTTTAAATATCCAACCCGTGGTAACGGATCTGAGCGATATCGATGAAGCTGTTCAAGCGTTTATTGACGGCAAGCTCATTGACCACACAGAATTTTTGCACTAAACCAGTTTTGGTATGAAACGCCTTCAAAGAAAATTGGGCTTAGTTATCCTCCTACTGGCTGCTTTAATTTTTAGCCTAGCCAACTGGACAACTCCGGTGCGGGCACAAACGCCCGTACCGGCAAAGCCAGTTTGCATCTATCTGTTCTGGGGAGATGGTTGCCCGCACTGCGCCGCCGCAAAACCTTTCTTGAAAGGTTTATCTGAACAGTATCCGAATGTGGAATTACGATCCTATGAAGTCTGGAACGTTCCTGAAAATCAGGAATTGTTCAAGAAAATGGCTGCGGCGTACGGTTTTGAACCGCATGGCG
>JAAZNU010000203.1 GCA_012798135.1 Veillonellaceae bacterium
AAGGTGATGGCTAGATCGGTTTCTTGACTGGTTTTAACTGCCCAATTCCAGTTTTGCCATGAACCCGGGGCTAGCTCAGCGTCAGCTGCCTGTAAAGGGCCGGTAAAGGCGCCTAGGTAACCGGGTTGGTGTAAGTAGTCTTCCAGCGTGACGAACCCGAGCAGCAGATTAGGATCGTCACCTGCAGCATTTGGCAGGCGAACCTGTTGAACCCGAGCGCCAAACGTTAAAAAACGTAGCGTCATCTGATGGTCATTGACTAAAGAATACTGGGTAATCCGTTCGCTACCGACTTTGGCAAAGATCTTGGCACTTAGTTGCATGACGAAAACGCTTCCTCTCTCAATCCCTTAAGCGTACAGAAAAATTGGCAGAGATTCAATGCAATTACGCGGTGAATCTGCTAGGCTTAAAGGGAAAGAGAGGGGTAGACCCATGAGAACGTTACTCAAAAAAGCCTATCAGCTGTTGTGGGGGCTCTTTATTTTGGCACTCGCTTACAGCTTTTGGGCCCGCAGTTTTCTGCCCCGCCAACTGCGGCAATATGGTGATCCGGCTAGTTTTGGGATCATCAGTCTTTTTGTTGTGATCAATGCCATCATGCTTTATCATCATCATTTTCGTTTTCGTGATTTGAAAATGGAAACTGTCGATATTATGGAGGGTGAAAAGTTTGAGTCTTTTTGCGCGTATCTGTTGAAGCGCAATGGGTTTAATCACATTCAACTGACGCAGGCTTCAGGTGATCAAGGAATTGACATTATTGCCCGCAAAAAAGGTAAGAAGATTGGCTTTCAGTGCAAGCGTTACACCGGTTTCGTTGGCAACAAGGCCGTGCAGGAAGTTTGGGCGGGCCATCATTTTTACCAGCTCGACGAAGCAGCGGTGATCACCAATAGCGAATTTTCTGATTCGGCGATCGCCTTGGCCGACGACTTGGGTGTGATGCTGATTGATCGTAAAAAGTTGAAACGTTTAATGCGCCGGTTGCCAAGTTAAAAAGACAACTGAAATTTGAAAGTGCAAGTAGGAGCGCTTCGAAAGCGTAGCAGAAGCTGCTTAGAGCCTTGGTCAGTGATGCTTAACGTTCTTATGAGCAATTTTTGGGATCATGAGCGGGTTTTGAATTAAGGAGGAAAAGTGTACATGCTATTAGGCTTAAAGGCTAGTACAGATCAGCGGCAGATTCGTGATCGGCTGCAATATCATCCTGATGTATTTGAATTTCATCTCACCGAAAATGATTTTACCGAAGCTGGATGGTCGCATTTTGTACAGATGGCAGCATTAGTTCAGAGTCAGGTGCCAACGGTGGTTTTTCATCATCCGATGCGGTTTCGCGGCCAGCGTAATGAGCTTGCCATGAATCCGACGAAGTATCCTACACGCTATGACTTTTTAATGACAAGTTCGGTTAAACTCATGAACTTTGCCAAAAAAGCTAACGCCACGGCTTTGATTCACGGCGGATACCGCGTTGACACGCCTGGTGATTATGCTGGCTGGACGGATGTGGGCAAAGCACAAGACGTTGCCTTGGCGCGCATGATTGCTTTTGCTCAGGAAGCACCGGGCCATGTCGTGTTTGAAAATTCCATGTCACCGATTTTCCGATATGGTGATCCCACCTTTGAAGACCGTTTGTTGCGCTGGCATCTACCTTTAGCCTATGATACCAGTCATACGTTTATTGTGTTACATGGCGATAATGATCGGCTCATGGCCAGCCTAGCGCATCTGAAGCCGCTGATTCGGCACTATCATCTTGTTGATTCCATGGGGCAAACGCATGATAGTTTACCGCTTGGCCGCGGACGGATTGATTGGGCGCGGGTCTTGCCACTATTGAATCAAGATGCGAGTCGGATTTATGAAATTGGCTTAAAGGATCAGTTTGATTGTCGCGAAATGATTGAAAGTCATCATTATTTGGAAAGCGTTGCTAAACGGTTAGCTGCGACCAAACATCCAGCGTAATCAATTGAGCAGCAAGCCAATTTGCCGTTTAACAAATCCAAATAACGCACGCGGTTCATCAACATCAGCTAGATAAACGAATCGTTGCTGTAAATCAGGTTGGTTCAGTAAGAGTTGCAATTCCCAAACGCGCAATGCGGCTTTGCGCTCAGGATTAGGCTGAAAGACCAGTTGCGGTTGATCATTAACGGTTGTTAACTTAAAATCGTCAAAACGACTTGGTGTCGGCTTTGTGTCGAGTAACACCGAGGCGTTTTTATTTTGATCGGCTAGTAAAGCCAGCAAATCGGTGACACGCATGAGGTAGCCTTCTTTCGAAATGATTCATTAAGGATTGGTCAAGATGGTTGTTGCTTTGGGGAACAATCGCATACAATCTATTTAGTAAACGGAGATGAGTAGCGTTTTTAGGCGATCGCCAACCCAAAAGTCGGTGTAACCGGGTTGGCTCACGCTCTTATTATATCAGTGCGTCATCTGAACGACTGTGATAAACTGAAACGGTTTATCTCAGCATATGCTTGTCGAAACGCGTTCATAGCCACAGAAACCGGCACATCAGAACCACGAGAACAATGGCTCGGCCATTGCCCTCGTTCTTGATTATGCGCCGGTTGGCTGTTCACGCTCTTTAGGAGGTCATCATGGAAGAAGTTGTGATTCTAAGTGCCAAACGGACGCCGATTGGTAAGTTGGGTGGTGATTTGGCTGGCGCCAGTGCCGTTGATTTAGGGGTTGCGGCAGCGCAGGCGGCAATTAAGGCTGCACGAATTGACCCAGCGTTACTCAATCAGGCGATCTTTGGTAATGTCATGCAGGCTGGTTCTGGGCAGAATGTTGCCCGACAAATCGGATTAAAAAGCGGTATGGTCACTAGCAGCACGGCGATGACTGTCAATGAAGTCTGCGGCTCAGGCCTGAAGGCAGTGCGGCTTGGGCAAGCTGCCATTCAACTCGGCGAGGCTGACGCGGTGCTTGTGGGCGGTACCGAAAGCATGAGTCAAGTACCTTATTACGCCGAAGCGGTTCGTTCAGGCCACAAATTTGGCGATACAACGCTGGTCGACGGTTTGAGTCGCGATGGATTAAATGATGCCTCCAGTCAGCAGCCAATGGGAATCACGGCGGAAAATGTGGCGACACAATTTAACGTTAGTCGTCAGGAGCAAGATGAGTTTGCTCTCCGTTCGCATTTACGCGCCGCGGCCGCCGCAGCTGAGGGTCGGTTTAAGAGTCAGATCGCCCCAGTGACGATTGCTGCCCGTCACAGGGATGTCATCGTAGATCGTGATTCAGCCATTCGGCCCGACACGTCATTGGCTAAATTAGCCCAATTACCGCCTGTTTTTGAAGTCGGCGGTACTGTTACAGCAGGTAACGCAAGCGGCATTAATGATGGTGCAGCCGCCTTGATCCTGATGGCAAAATCGAAAGCCGAACAACTGGGGCTCCATTATTTAGCGACGATCACTGGTTTTGCCGAGGTGGGTATTGATCCGGCAATTATGGGGTATGCGCCAAAACTGGCGATCGATAAAATACTGCAGGCAACCGGCGGCTCTATCGCGGCAATTGATCAAATTGAATTGAATGAAGCATTTGCCTCACAAAGCGTTGCCGTGGCTCGTGACCTTGGTTTAAAGGATGAACAATTCAATATCAATGGTGGCGCCTTAGCGTTGGGTCATCCATTGGGAGCCTCAGGTGCCCGAATTTTAATCTCATTATTGTACGATCTTGCTGAACGCAATCAACGCAAAGGTATTGCCGCATTGTGTGTTGGCGGTGGCATCGGTATCGCCATGCAAATCGCGATGCATGTCTGAGGGAGATCGTGATGAAATTTTACGAGTTGTCTCCGGAAAAACGCCGTGATCAATTGGTTCAAGAAGGGTGGTTAACAACACAGGATGCTGCGTTGTTAGCTGGTACGCATAGCTTGCCTGAAGTCACAGGAGCGCGTCTGATCGAAAATGCCATCGGCGAGTTTCCTTTACCCCTAGGCGTTGCTCGCAATTTGTTGGTCAATGGACAGCTACATCAAGTACCTATAGCGGATGAGGAACCTTCTGTGATTGCAGCTGCCAGTAATGGGGCCAGGCTTGCGACTGCAAACGGCGGCGTTAGGACCCATGTAGCGGCGCATCGAGTGGTCGCTGAAGTAGTCCTGACTAACTTGACCGACTTAGTGCAAGCAAGGCAAACGATTTTGGCTCATCAGACTGATATTCAGAAAGTCATTGCGGTTGCGCATCCTTCGATGATTCAACGTGGCGGTGGTCTTGATCAGTTAACAGTCGAATCACTAGGAGCGCAGTTCTTGAAAATCCGTTTAACGCTCGATCCGCAACAGGCAATGGGGGCCAATTATGCGAATACAGTTGCCGAAGCGGTCGCAGCGGCGGTGACAAGCTGGGTAGACGGTGATGTGCTTGTCAGTATTCTAACCAACGCGCCAACAGAACTCGTGACGGCTGAGGTTTCGCTTGAGCCAGTTTCTTTAGCGACGAAAGCTGTTTCTGGAGATGTGATTGCTAAGAAAATTGTTCAGCTTAGCGATTTAGCCTTTGTCGATGCTGAGCGGGCAGTGACCCACAACAAGGGCATTCTTAACGGTATTATTGGTGCTGTATTGGCTACTGGCAATGATACCCGCGCTGTCGCAGCAAGTATCGGTGCATTTGCATGTGCGTCTGGCAGGTATCAGCCTTTATCGCGCTGGTATATGGATCAGGGCCATTTAGTTGGTCACTTACAGCTGCCCTTGCCGATGGGGGCAGTTGGCGGGGCGATCGGTGCTTTACCAATGGCGCAGGTTGTCCGTCGGCTCGGTGGGTATCAGAATTTAGCTATCATGCAGCAAGTTATTGCCGCCCTCGGGTTGGTGCAAAATCTTGCTGCGATGCGAGCATTGGCTGGACCGGGGATTCAAGCTGGTCACATGAAGTTGCAAGCTAATGCCCTCGCCATTGCTGCCGGGGCAACAGAAACAGAATTGCCGATGCTTGTGAACGCACTTCGTCAAGGTAGTATGGATTTAAAACATGCGCAACAATATTTAACAACCATTCGTTTAAACAAGAAAGTAGGCCAATCAAAAGATGAAAATCGGGATTGATGCAATCGCTATGGACACCCCAGATTTCTACGTTGATTTAGTAAAACTCGCGCAGGTTCGAGGTGATGATCCGGACAAATATACGATTGGCATTGGCCAAGACGAGCAAGCGGTACCACCTTCTAGCCAAGACATTGTCACGATGGGTGCGAATGCAGCGACAAAGTTGTTGACGCCAGCGATTCGCGCTAGCTTGGGCATGGTCTTGGTTGGTACTGAAAGTGGTGTTGATGCCAGTAAATCGGCCGCATTGTTTATTCATGATTTATTGGCACTCCCTGAGTGGGTGCGGGCCGTTGAGTTAAAGGAAGCTTGTTATGGCGGTACTGCCGCACTAATGATGGCGCGTGACTACATCGCCGCTCACCCAGATAAAACCGTTTTAGTCATTGCTGCGGATATCGCCCGGTACGGTTTGGCAACAGCAGGAGAAGTCACACAAGGTGCGGGCGCGGTTGCCATGTTAATCAAAGCAGAGCCGCACATCATGACCATTGAAGACGATTCGGTTTATCGGTCTGAATCTATTGACGATTTTTGGCGGCCGGTTTATCAAGACACAGCAATTGCACAAGGAAAGTATTCAACGGAACAATATTTAGCTTTTTTTCAAGCAATTTGGTCACGATACCAGACCCAACGCCATCACACAGCAAGTGATTTTGCTGCGATGACATTCCATTTACCGTATACCAAAATGGGCAAGAAAGCTTTAAAGCTTGTTCTGCCGGACACAGATGAAGCCACTGGCGAGCGACTGCAACGGCGCTTTGAGGCAAGCACTCGGT
>JAAZNU010000089.1 GCA_012798135.1 Veillonellaceae bacterium
AAGTTATAAAATTCAAAGTTGACTTTGAATTTGGAAAAGACCTAGGTGTCTCCCTACTATAAGTTATAAAAAGCCGTACCACCTGTACCATTAGCGATAAAGCTATATATATCAAGGGTTTAGGTGGATAGATATTTCCTATTTACTTGTACCACTCTCATACCAGACTTGTACCAGTAATAAAGTGGTACGGGTATGGTACAACACTGGTACGGGTAATATTGAGATACACAAGTCTGTAACTCCTTTAATATCAAGGGTTTACAAAGGTGGTACAAGTGGTACAGGTATTTTCAACTTATCGTTAGGCTGAACATATAAAAATAGAAAAGAGAAATTAAAATGAAAAAAATTGAGAAAATTGTTTATGAAATTGCTGGCGAAGAAGTTGTTATGGAAGTTGGGGAACGAGGTGTATCCGATATTTCATATTATGAAAAAAGAAATTCTTATAAAGTATATAAACAGGATGAAGCAGATGCGGATAAGCATATTCTTTATAAAGAGATATTTTATGTGAAAGTGGTCTGCTATGATGTCACTAGTCCTTCTACTAACAAATCTTTCTTAAAAGCATGAAGCCAAAGAAACATTGCAATCATGCTGGATGTAGATGCTTAGTTGAATACAGTCAGAAGTATTGTGATAAGCACAAGCAATTAGATAAAATTATTTCAGTTGGTAATAAGTATTCTAATCGTAAAAAGATCGGTGGTAAATACTTTAAGTTTTATCACGGTAAGGAATGGACTAAGGCTTCTCAGTTATATAGAATAAACAATCCTTGTTGTGAAGAATGTTTAAATGAAGGAATTATCCGAAAAGCTGACGTTGTGGATCATATCGTGGAGTTACGTGATGATTGGTCTAAGCGACTGGATGAAAGTAATTTTAAGTCATTATGTCATAGGCATCATAACACAAAAACAAGCGCAGAACGCCGTAAACGCACTACCCTAAAGGGTTAGGGGCGGGGTGTTTTGTTTGATGGGAAACGAGTATGGGGTCATTTTTTCACGAAAGTCCTTTATGAAAGTGTTTAACTGGTTAATTAGTTTGACGTATTGTTTACAACTGTAAACTTTAGTGATATAATAAGAGAGTAGGAGATTTATGCAAGATAGTATGACAATTCACTTGTCAGACGGACGAAATAAGGAAATTGAATTGCCTAAATATGGCGAGATTAAATTAATTATCCGTAACGGCAAAATATGTGATATGGAAACAAATAATAAAGAAAAATTATATTAGTACACCTAAACGGTCAAACCGAGGATGTATTACTGGTAAGCAATTACTGGTAGTGCATCCTCTTTTTGTTAGAAAGGAGATAAATGGATGTCTAAGCCGATAAAATTATTAGAAGAAGTCAATATGAACATAACAAACGAACAGAAGATGCAACGTGAAGATGCCAAAAAAGAGTTATTCTCATATCAAGAATTAGTGACAATAACCCCCCCTGACTGGATGCCAGCAAGTGCCATAAGTGAGTGGGATAGACTTGTGCCTATTATGAAAAAAGAATTTCCATTATCAGAAACGGACTATGGCTTGTTAATCTCTTATTGTTTGGCATTTTCAAGGATAAAAACTGCTGAAGGCGAGATACGAAAATATGGTACGTTTGTTACAAATGAAAATACTGGTGTCAAACGTGCCAATCCAGCTGTAGCGATGCAATCTCAGGCTATGAAAGACTTGAAATCTAGTGCTGGTGCTTTGGGTATGACTTTAGAAGCACGGTCAAGACTTGCGTTAAATAAAGCAAAAGAAAATACAGCAGTTGATCCGTTTGAAAGTCTGGTGTCAAATGGATAAATATATCAAGGATGTTTTATCTGGTAAATTACTTGCTAGTAACAAAATAAAATTAGCTTGTGAACGCCATGAGAACGATTTGAAAAAGGTTGATTTTCCTTATTATTTTGATGAAGATGAAGCCAATAAAGCCATTAAATTTATGGAGTTGTTACCCAGTACTGATGGTAAACCTATTCAAGTATTAGGCTTTCAAAAATTCATTATTGGATCATTATATGGCTGGCGTGAAAAAGAAACTAAAAATAGGCGTTTCAATCGTGCTTTCATCTCTATGTCCCGTAAGAATGGTAAGACTTATCTAGCTAGTGGCATGGGTGCTAATGCGCTTATCTTAGAGAATGAGCCAGCAGAATCAAGACAAGTACTATTTGTATCAAATGCCTTGAAACAGGCTAAATTGGGCTATGATATGCTTTCTAATTCGTTGAGAAGTGCTACCAAGTCTAGTAAGTTTCTAAGGCAACAGCTTAAAATCATGAACTCTAAAATCGTTCACAAGCCCTCTAATAGCTTCTCTATGGCTTTGGCTAGTGAGACCAGTACATTGGACGGATTCGCTCCCACAACGGCTATATTAGACGAGTGGCACGAAGCTAAGACTAGAAAGACTTACAATGTCATTCGTTCAGGTCAAACCCAACAAAAAAATGGCTTACTTTGTGTGATTAGTACTGCTGGGCTAGATTTAAATGTGCCAATGTACGAAGAATACTTATTGCTAGATCGTATCTTAAAAGGTGATGAAGAAGCTGATAGATATTTCATAGCGATATGGGAGTTAGATGATGCAACAGAAATTCATGATACAGATACTTGGATAAAAGCCAATCCAATTTTTGAGAATGAAGCTATTAAAAAAGTGATGTTGCCAACTATTCAAGATGATGTCACGCTGGCTTTAAAACAAAATAATCTTAATTCTGTATTGGTTAAAAATTTCAATATGTGGCGACAAGCTAGTGAAGATAGTTTCTTATCTGCTGAAGATTGGCAAGATGCGGAAGTGGCGGATGTTTCTGTTAAAGGTCAACCAGTTTATATAGGGATTGACTTATCTAAAACGGATGATTTAACCAGCGTGTCATGGATTGTACCTTTAGAAGATGGGCGTTTATATTGTGATTCTCATTCATTTGTGGCTACTAAATACGGCTTACAAGATAAAGAAAATCGTGATGGACTAGCTTATCAAGAATTAGAGAAACAGGGCGAGTGTTCTATCACTCAATTAGAAAGCGGTATTGTTGATTATGATCAAGTATTTGAGTTTATTCAACGCTTAATTGGTGATAATGACTTTGAGTGTCTAGGTATCTGTTATGATCCTTATAATGCTAATAGCTTAATTGCTAAAGCTGAAAAAGCGAACTATCCTATGCTAGAAGTTCGGCAAGGGACGCTAACTTTAAATGTACCAACTAGAACATTTAGGGAACAGGTTTATCAAGGTAATGTGATTCACAAGAAAAACACTATTTTAACTCATGCGGTTAATAATGCGATTACTAAGGTTGATAATAACGGTATTCAGATAAACAAGTCTAAAAACTCAAACAAAATTGACCCAATCGCTGCTTTAATCAATGCCTATGTTTTTGCGATGGATCACCAACATAAAACAGAAGGGAGCAAAGCGGATAATGAATTTTATAAAAGTAGTGAATTTTCTTTCTAGTCATATCCATACAATCTTATTATTACTTGGGTTGATAGCTGTCAATCTTGCTATATCCTTTCTGACAAATGCTTATTATGGTTTGTTAGCGCTGGGCATCACGCTTATTGGGTTAGCATTATTAATAAATTTTGAAAAGAAAGGAGGTTAAGAGAATGTCATTTTTTAAAACAGGTAATACCCAATCATCTACAGGAGATCCGTTTCTAGATCATGTAGTTAGTATTCAGTCAGACGATTATACAACCAGTTATACTAGTGCCAACTCTATCAGAAATAGTGATGTCTTTACAGCAGTTAAGATCATTGCAAGTGATATAGCATCTAGTCCGCTTCAGTTGATTAAAGCTAGTATGCCACAAGCTGATGATGAATTGATAAAGCTATTGAATGAGAAGCCTAATTCTGAGATGGACGGATGGCACTTTAAATTTGCTTTAGCGGTTAATATGCTTTTGAATGGTAATAGTTTTGCGGAAATCAAGCGACAAGATAATAAAATATCTGAGTTGCACTTATTGCCTAATTCATCTGTAACCGTTGAGCAAGCTGACAGTGGCAAGGTCTATTATACGGTTGGTGACAGTAAACGCCGTCTAAATAATCAAGATATACTACATTTCAAGTATTTCTCACAGGACGGTTTGACTGGTATTTCACCATTATATGCCTTACGTGATGAAATGAAGATTCAACATGCTGGAAATAAAACGTGGTTTAGTTTCTTCTCAAAAGGTGTTAATGGTAGTGGTATTTTGAAAGTCCACAAGTCAGATTTAGATGGTAAAGCCAAGCAAGCGATACGTGAAAAATTTGAGGAAGCCAATAGTGCATCAAATGGCGATAATGCCTTACGTACGATTATTCTTGATGAGACTATGGACTATCAGACACTAGAAATCAATACGGATGTTCTAAAACTAGTTAATTCTAGTGATTGGACGACTAAACAAATTTCTAAAGCGTTTGGCATACCATCTGACAGACTAGGTGTTGAGAACGCACATTCAAGTAGTGTTCAAAGTAATCTGATGTATATTCAAAATACGCTTATTCACTATTTCAATGTGTTTGTTAGTGAATTTGATGGAAAATTAAAGTCTGATATTGCCGAAAGTTTCAGGTTTAACATTGATCGCTTATTGGAATCTGACCCAGATACAATGGTTAAAAATATTTTGGATCAGGTTAAAGGTTCATTGATTACAATAAATGAAGGTCGTGGAAAATTGGGGATGCCGTCTTTAGATGGCGGGGATAGATTACTTACTAGCTTAAATTACACTTATCTTGATGCCCTTGAAAAGTATCAATTTAGTGAGAAAGAGGAGAAAAATGGAACAAGAGAAACGATTGACGGAGGAAGCTGATTTATCAGCGGATGCGCCACAAACTGAAAACGAGGGTGAAGGTAAAAAAATATCAGGTTATGCCTTGAAGTTTGGCCAGCCCTCAAAAGATTTAGGTGGCTTTGTGGAAGTCATTACACCAGAAGCTTTAAAAGAAGTAGATTTATCAAATGTATTTCTGCTATATGGGCATGATTATTCTAAGCCATTGGCTAGTACTAAAGCCAATACACTTAAATTAGAGGTAGATGAAGTAGGGTTACATTTTGAAGCTGACCTACCTAATACCACTTATGCCAATGATGTCTATGAGAACGTCTCAAAAAAGATTTTGGATGCCATGAGTTTTGGCTTTGTATTGGGAGTGGACTCATTCGACAAAGCAGAAGATGGTAGTGCGGTGCGATCTATTGAAAAAATGAAAGCACTAAATGAAATTAGCGTTGTGACTATCCCAGCTTATGATAGTACAAATGTTCAAGTAGATAAGCGTTCTTATGAAGCGTTTATGGATAACAACCAAGCAAATGACAACGAAAACGCCTTAGAATCGAAATCTAAGACACAAAAGGAGAATAAAACAATGGAAAAAACTTTAATCGATAACAAACAAACTGAAATCCGTGGCTATGAAAATTATATCCGTTCACAAGGTGAAGAACGTGATGGCATCACAACTGTAAATGCAGCTGCGGTAGTGCCACAAGAAATTATTGGGGAAGTATTTGACCTTAACCGTTCAAATTATAATTTATCCCAATATGCGACAGTTAAAACTGTTTCAAATGGTCAAGGTAAATACCCAGTAGCAACTAACCAACAAGCAGTTTTAGCAACTAAAGCTGAATTGGCTGAAATTGGTGATATTGATGCGGATATGTTTACACAAGTTGAGTATAAGGTAGAAACCCGAGCTGGTAAAATCGCTTTGTCTAATGAAGTCATTGAAGATTCACAAGTACCAATTGTTCAAGAAGTCAAAGATCAATTAGTTAAGCTTGTTGAAAATACTGATAATAAGCATATTATTGATTTATTGAAAACTTTCACTAAAAAAGCAATCGCAACTTTAGACGACTTGAAACAAATTAATAATGTTGTACTTGATCCAGCACTTAATAAAATGGTGATCCTCAATCAAAGCGGATTTAATCATTTAGATACTTTGAAAGATTCAGATGGTCGCTATCTCTTACAGCCAGATGTAACAGCGCCTAGCGGTAAGTCTTTGTTTGGTATGCCAGTGGTATTGATTGCGGATGCTTTGTTTGCCAATCCAAAAGCTGGTACTTTCCCAATGATTATGGGTGATATTGCACAGTCTGTATTTGTGGCACGTCGTAACCAAGTGACAACACAATGGGAGAAATTCGATTATTATTCACAAGGTCTTGCGGTTATTGTTCGCAATGACTATAAGAAAATTGATGAAAACGCATCTGTTTATATTGAATTGACACCAGCAGGCGCATAACAGACAAGGAAGCGTGCTTATGGTACGTTTCTTTTTTGTTTAAATATTGCATCGTTGCAACATTACTCAACGTTGAGGAATAAGGAAAGAGGTAAATAGTGGTAATATTAGAAGATGTAAAAAATAGTTTGCGTATTGATCATGATTTAGATGATGATTTGATCACTCAATTAATCAATACGGCAAGTTCATATATTAAGAGTGCCATAGATAGTGAAGCCTTAGAGGATGAGATTGAGGGCTACAAGCAGTTTGATTGGTCGGTGTCGCTACTAGCGCAACATTGGTATTTAAACCGACAAGAAGCAACTAGTGAGCGTATGCCTATTACAGTTCAAGCGCTTATCCAGCAGATGCGAGGTGCTTATTATGCCACTCATTAAGAATGTGAATGAATTGACGAGCAGAATCCACTTTAAACAGCCGAAATATGGCAAAAATAAGATTGGTGATACAGTAGTTATTGGATATGAAGATAAAGCTACCATTTGGGGCAAAGTATTAAAGCGATCAGTAACAAATACTTATATTGGCGGTGCAAATTGGGCAGATAATAAAGTCCAAGTAGCTATTAGACACTACCAAAAAATTGTTATTTCTCATGGTGATTATTTGACCTTTGATTCAGATACTCAGACTTATTCTGTAAAAGAGATTTATAGAGATATATCTGAAAAAGAATATGACACACTTGTTTGTGAAGAGGTTAAAATTAAATAAATTAAAATGCTATCTAAATACTATCTATTTGTAGAAATATAGCTTAATATACGTGATGGTATTTCTGAAAATACCTCTATAAACCCTTGATATATCAGCATTTGATATTATATAGATATTAAAATCCTAAATGGAAGGCTCTGTAGGGTAATTTGATTGTATTATAAAAGAACGTTGATATAACAGCGTTCTTTTTGTTTTTGTCTATCTTGATTTTGTAAATACTATCTAAAATACTATCTATTTGTCAGAAGTTTAAATAATCTGCTAGTTTTTGACTGGTATTTTCTGCTTGTTGTGGTGTAACGTGGCTATAAATGTTCATGGTTGTTTTAACGTCTTTATGACCTAGCCGTTTTTGCACCTCATTTATCGATGCCCCAGCTTCAAACATGAGAGAACAAGCAGTATGCCTAAAGCCATGTGGTGTGATTTTAGTTAGGTTTAAACCATCTTTTTCAGCTTTGCTATAGATCCAGTCAAGCCAATCATTTACAACTTGTGGATAATACAGGTCATTACTCATGTTACTAAACATTAATTGCTTAGAAGTAGAAGTGCTATAGCCTAGTTTCTCATAGTCTGATTTTTGAATACTAAACCAATTTCGTAAAATTTGTATTGTTCTATCATCTAGGCTGATAGTACGGTATGAGTTTTTTGTTTTGGGTGTCTGTAATACTATTTGATCGTGTTCATCTACAGCAATTGTTTTACCTATGTTTAAGGTTTTAGTGGCTATATCCAGGTCAGATATATATAAACCCAATGCTTCAGATTTTCTCATACCAGTAATAGCCAGTAAGCGGAAGAAGGCATAATATTTATAATTGTCTAGTGTTTCAACGTATTTTAGGAATTCGTTTAGTTCATCTTTATTATAGAAATTTGGTACCTTATCGTCCTCTTTTTTACGTGGGAGAATTGTTTTTCTCATTGGGTTATCTTTCATCAACTCCATAGAGACACCATAACTCATTACTTGAGCAGCAGCACGTCTAATATAATGATACTGTTTATAGTTATCGTGCCATTCATTCACACATTTTTGGCAAAAAGAAACGGTTATTTGATCTAGTTTTAACTTACCAAGTTTTGGTAAAACATGACCTTCAATAAACCGTCTGCTTGTTGCTATCGATGATGCTTTAACACTTTTTCTATATTGTAATAACCAATCATCATATAGTTCTTCAAATGTAATTGACCGTTTCTTACGTGAGCCTTTTAATATCTTGGCTTTCATTCTATCAAGTTCAATACTTGCTTCAGCTTTAGTATCAAATCCTCTGCGAGAAGTGACTATCTTTTTATCAGTTAATGGATCAGTAGCAATATATCCGCTGAACAACCATTTTCTTTTATTGTTTTTATCTTTGTATTGTTCAAATTTAGCCATAATTACCTCTTGAAATATTTTATATAGAATAAGAATTATATTTCTTTTATTGTGAAGGCAATACTATCTTCTTTCTTAGCATCTACATTAAACGGTAGGGAATCTAGCGTTTCGTAAGAGAAATATTTATCCTTTGTCAATGTGGTCTTTACTTGTATAGGAAATGCTTTTGATAAGGTTTTGTCAAAGGACTCCATAGTAAATAGTATTAATCCATCATCTAACTCAGGAATATCTGGAATAAATGTTGATTTTATTTTTTTATATGTTTTTAACCAAGAATCTAAGATTTTAGATATAAAAGATTTCATTTCAATTGGCGCAAAAGAATTTATAGCAGTGGTTACATCATCTAATGGTTCATCTTTTGAGTTTGATCTATAAAATAAGGAAGACAGTGAAAGTATTTTAGTTGGATTATTTGGATTTCTAACAATTTTAATCACAAAGTGAAAAGGGTCTGATACTATATCTTTATTTATTTTGCTATGAATTGTTATTGTAGCGCTAAAGACTTGAATTTCTCCACCAGGTAGAACTTTGTCACTATCTTTTACAAGGATATTTAAATCTTTTTTATTTGTTGCATTGTTCAATACTTTACTTATTGAGTTTTCAAATTTCAAAGTAGCCGTTTCTTTAGTCTCTTCAATTAAATCATTTAAATGTACGTTTAAATATTTCATAAGTTTTTCTAATGTATCAAATTGCACTCCACGTGATTCATTGTTATATATTGCGGTAAGTGATGGTCTAGATATTTTTGTTTCAGAAGAGACCTTATTAATGTTTAATCCTCTATCATCCATTATCTTATCAAGTTTGAAGTATAGCATATGTTCCCCTTTTGTAAGTTAAATATTCTAAAAAAAGAATAATTGTGCATATATGGTTGACAAAATGTTTTTTATTTTGTACTATGTATATATAGATTACAATAAAAAACGTTATTTGTAAACTATATATAAAAAGAATGGAGGAGATTCAATGAAATTAGAAGTAGACTTGTCGCCAAGTGTTGAACAGCAATTGGCAGAAGTAGCAAGCCGAGTATGGCAGAACGCAATGGAGAATGAGCTGGAAAGACGAAAATTTGAAGATTGGATGGACTTAGAGACGACTTGTGATTATTTAAAAGTATCAAGGTCAAACCTAGCTAAATTTATAAAAGATTTAGAGTTCCCAGTTTCTGTTATCAATCAGACGAAACGTTGCAACAGAAAAAAAGTAGATGCTTGGATGGCACAATTTGAAGTTTAATATTGGAGGTAAACAATGGAATCAAGAACTGTAAAAGAAATTCTAAATGACTTATCAAGTCTATTGGGTGAAATTGCTGATTTAAAAGATGGTGAAAATTATCCCATCAAAATTGATGGTATCGCAACAACTGAAAGTGCGTTAGAACGTGCTAAAACACTGGCCAACGTTGCACTTGAAAATAATTTATATGAATTATTTGAGTTGTTGGGTTTAGAAGAAGATTGAACATGAATCAGGGTAAAGAAAAAAACCTTATCACAGATTTTGTCTTGGCGGACAGTGATAAAGGTTGACAACACGGTGTTTTATAGCCGTTTCTTTATCCTTATTATACCATAAAATAGGGAGAATTAAAAGATGAAAAAAGATCAATTATTTATAACTGAAGATGAACTGTTAGAAAATGCCTCAAAGCTAACTTCTATTACTAATCAATTAAAGTTAATTAGCCGACTTATTGAAAATGTTGAATATGCTAGATTATCTGGAGATGAACCGACGGTGTTTTATCAGATTAATTCTGGTTTGTTAGGTATCATAAATGAAGGTCTAGTTGACATACAAGAAGTAATCAAGGGGGTTTCGGATGAAATTTGCCCAGACTAAGGAGATACGACTATGACACCAAAACAACAAGCCTTTTTCTGTATTAGTCAAGGTATTCATGTTATAGCTGGTTACCCAGTCGGTAAAAGTGAGAGGGCGATTATTAAGGGTACCGCTGAAGGTACTCTCAATAAAGATTTAGTAAATACTTGGTTTGATGAAATCCCTAACAGAAATATTCTGATTAATCTTAAAAATAGCGGTTTGATTTGTATCGATTTGGATCAGCATAAAGATGGCCAGAATGGCGTTAAAGCATTTAGTGCTATATGGAAAGAATATAGTCAAGGTGAAAAGCTAGATACTTATGTTGAAAAGACCCCAACAGGTTCAGGAGTTCATATTTTCTTTAGAGTGCCTAGCGAGGTATTTACTAAGCCTATTGTGAACGAGATAGCGGACGGTGTGGAGATAAAAACACACTTTACACCTATCTACCCAAGTAAGCGCACAGACGGCTTATATCAGCCTTTTAACCAAGACGATACCCTCGCAAATGTTGCTGATTGCCCTAGTTGGTTAATCGATATGATCCACAAGCCACCTAAAAAGCAAACGGCATCTAAAATAGGTAAAAGAACCTATGGTGCTGAAATATGGGAATTATTTAATCAGGGTGCTACCGATGGTAAGCGAAATAATGACACTAACCGTATTCTTCACTATTGGCGCAAAATCGGTATTGATCCTAGTATTTGCATGGATTTGCTACTGGCTTTCAATAATAGAACTAGTCCGCCACTTGATGATGATGAACTTACTACAATATGGAAAAGTGTATTTAAAATGATATAGAAAGGGATAAATGGCATCAGAAAAATTAATTGAATTGGCAACAAAAACACCTAAAGCCCGACAAGATGATGAGTTACCAAAATGGGCTGGTTATGACGAAAAAGGTAACTTGAAAATAAATGCATCTCTCTTAGGATATGAAATCATGGATGAAGTACCTATGATACGATCTAATGAATTGTCTTATGGGGCAAGGTTTGATAAAACAACAGGGGCATGGCGTATGGATAGCCTAGGTGATTACCTAGATGGCTATATCACCAAAAAACTAGAAACCGTTGGTAAGTGGTCACAACAGAAATTATATGAGACCAAGAAATTTATTATGATTAAAATCTTTGATGAAACTATGAAAGACAATCCATTTAATCATAGTAAACCTTATCTCGTAAATTTTAAAAATGGTACTTATAATTTGAATACTAATCAAATGAAGCCACACGATATTAAAGACTATATCATGCAAAGTCACAATTATTCTATTGATCCAAGTACTCAAAAAGCGCCTATCAAGACGATAGAATGGCTGAAAGATTTGACTGGTGATAGTGATAGCGTTAAATATTTACTGGAGATGATAGGTTATTGCTTTTATAGGAGTTATGCACCTTTTCAGACTATCACAATATTACAGGGTGCTGGGGCTAATGGCAAGTCAACATTTTTAGAGTATTTAACCAAGGTGCTATGCCATGAAAATATTAGTAATGTGACTTTACAAGATTTGGGAAATGCACAAAATCGTTTTGCTAGTAGTAATCTGTTTCAGAAATTAGCCAATATATTTGCGGATGTGGATTCAGAGTTTATCAAGTCAACTGGTGTATTAAAAGCCTTGACTGGTGGGGATCGATTATCTGCTGAACAAAAAGGGAAAGATGCCTTTATGTTTGTTAATTTTGCAAAATTGATATTTAGTGCTAACGAACTACCAGCCTTTAATGACTTCACATTGGGGTTTGAGAGACGGTTATATGTTGTTCCGTTTGGTTGTGTTATAGATGATGCCTTTAAACAAAAACATGATTTAAAGGTGATTGAAGCAGAGATACCATTACTTGCTTTATATAGCATGAATATGTTTAAGAACGCTTTAGACCGAAAAGAGTTGACTGTATCTGATAAGATGCGACAGGTCAAAGATAAATGGCTTAAAGATTCTAATCATGTTTTGAGATTTATTGAGGAAAAATGTTATATCGATAAAACAAGAAACTCAGGCGGATCATCAAAAACAACTTATGAGATGTATGAAAACTTTTGTTTTAAGGAAAGTATTATGAAGCTGTCTCAACCTAAGTTTACTAAGCAACTTGAAAAGATGGGGATTTATAAAAAGAACACCCGAGAAGATGGTAGTAGGATTTGGAGATACATTCATTTGTTTTGGAATGAATACCAAAAATAATGGTATCCCCCTACTATAAGTTATAAAATTCAAAGTTGACTTTGAATTTGGAAAAGACCTAGGTGTCTCCCTACTATAAGTTATAAAAAGCCGTACCACCTGTACCATTAGCGATAAAGCTATATATATCAAGGGTTTAGGTGGATAGATATTTCCTA
>JAAZNU010000046.1 GCA_012798135.1 Veillonellaceae bacterium
CAGGGCGAGCGCCAAGCCAACCATAAACGCCGCATACAAAGGAATTTTGGTGAAGCACAGCAAACCGATGACCGCCGCGGTCAACAATGTGTTGAACCATAACAGTTTCGGCCGTTTCAGCGCTTCCACCTTGGGATCGACAACCGCGTCCTGTGCGGCGCCACCCGCCGCATCACTGACGTATCCCGCGCCGCGTTTTTTCTCCACTACTCCCATAAACGCGGCAAAGGCAATGGCAATTCCCACGCCGACAATTTGCAGCGGGATCAGGGAGTGCCACAACAGGGTAATATCCGTTTTGGTGATGGCGGCAGTACGGGCAACCGGGCCGCCCCAGGGCAGAAGGTTCATGATGCTCATGGCCGCCCCGATAATCACCAGCAAAACCACCGGACGCATGTTGAGCTTTTTGTAGATCGGCAGCATGGCCGGAACGGTAATCAGCAACGTCGACGCCAACGCCCCGTCCAGATGGGAGATGATGGCGACAAGTGCGGTGACCACAGTAACGGCAACCACATTACTGCCTGCTTTTTTGACCAGAAAATTGACGAAAGGATCGAAAAGTCCGACATCCGACATCACGGAAAAGTAAATGATCGAAAAGATGAACAGGACTGCAATCGGCATGGTAATAGCCACACCCGACTGGATGAACTTCGCGATTTGCTGAAATGAGGCTCCTGCCGCCACAGCGGCGACAAGCGGCGTCACAATGAAAATTGGCGCCGGGGTGGCTTTGGACTGCAACAAACAATAAATTATGACTGCCACCATGAGAAAACCGATGAGTGCCAACATGTTTTTTCCCCCTCGTATTATATAAGTCCGGGCTCCTTACTCGCACCCATTTTATAATATACTGATATTTTGGAATAATACTTTATTATTATTGCCTTCCATAACAAAAGTTGATGGGCGGCGACGTATTCCCGGGGGAATTAGGGGAAATAGGGAACCGGACATCCGGCATATAAACATACGCCGAATGTCCGGTTTTATCTTGTGTGCGCTATCCGTTTCCAGGACTGGCCTGCAAAGGTTTACTCCGCCAAAATGTAGACTTCCACGGTACGGCGTCCGAACCGTATCGCCTCATTGTATTCATCAAAGCAGAGATCGATCCGGGCGCCTTTGATGGCGCCACCGGTATCGGCCGCCAACGCCGGCCCGTATCCCATCACGTAAATCCGCGTTCCCAGGGGGATTACCCGGGGGTCGACGGACACGACGCCATGCCGCGCCGGGATGCCGGAAGCAGTCAACCCGCTTTGCCCGTCATCAAATGGCGTATAGGCCGTAGCCTCCATAACCAGCATTTTTTTGAACCGGATCGTCCCGCGGTTCGGATCGTTCGCTTCCCGGGTCCCGACCCTCAGAACTTCCGGTTTGGGTGCTTCCAGAACCTTCTCGTTCAGAATATCGAAGCCGGCCTCCTGACCGTCTTCAAACATTTGTCGTACCGTCGCCAGTTTCTTGCCGGGAACGCCATGTTCGACCACGGCTTCCATACCTTTTTCCATCATGGGATCAGGCTGACGGACGATCGGAAAAGGAATGGGCAATTCCTTTTCCATGACTTTGTCTGACAGAGTCAATATGCGGATTTCCATGTTCGGGGTCGGCCGGGTCGCGGCATCGGGAACCGTCTTGAAGGAGCGTGCGGGATATCCCTGACTCTCCGCCACCTCACCCACCGTCGGTTTTCCCGTCCAGACCACATCGATTTTGGCCCCGTTGGACAGGGTAACCGGAATTGCTCGAAACACCTCGATAATACTGGTGCCGCCGGGTTCATTGGCCAAGACCCGGAACTCGTCCCGGGGTCCCAGATAAACCCCGGCATTGGACAATACTTCCTTGGGATCCAACGCGCTGGCGTTGACACTCGTTGTTTTGCCATCCACCCGGATGACGACTCTTGAATTCGCCCATACGAAGCCGCTGACCAACACCGCCGCAATCAGCAAAATGATGGCTGCAGCCGCCTTAACTCTGCCGTTTAAGTAGTTCCTCCTGTTATGTTGACAATGATTCACAGGACTTCCTCCTTTCCGGACAAAGTGGATTATAGCACAGGATTTTTCTTCCTGTCAAATTCCAGCAGGCTAATTCACGGAATATTGAATAATCTTTTCGTATTCGCAGTGGTTGCGGCCGCCAATTCTTCGAGGGAAATGTTCCGCAAATTGGCGATCTCCGTGGCAACCAACCGCACATAGGCGGGCTCGTTGCGTTTGCCTCGGTAAGGCTGGGGCGTGAGATATGGGGAATCGGTTTCCACCAGTAAGCGCTCGAGTGGGACCGCTTTCGCCACCTCTTTGGTTTTCAGGGATTTGGGGAAGGTGACGGGACCGGCCACGGAAATGTAGAAGCCCATTTTGAGGTATTCCCGGGCCGTCTCCACGCTGCCGGAAAAGCAGTGAAATACGCCGCTCAGCCCCTGTGCCGCCTGACGGATGATATCCAGCATGTCGGCATGGGCTTCCCGCTCGTGGATGATAAACGGCTTGCCCGTCTTGCGGGCCAAATCCAGCTGCCGCAGCAACACTTCCTGTTGAATCGGCCGGGGCGACAAGTCGTAATGGTAATCCAGGCCGATTTCGCCGATGGCTACGACTTTCGGATGGGTTGTCCAGCGTTCCAGCTGCAGATAGTCGCTTTCCTGCATGTCCTTGGCATCATGGGGATGCATACCGACAGCAGCGTAAACCCCCGGATATTGTTCAGCCAGCGCCACCGAGCGGGCGGAGGAAGGCATATCGGCGCCAATATTGACGATCAGCGAAACGCCGGCTGCCGACGCCCGGGCAACCACTTCCGCACGGTCCGCGTCAAACCGTTCGTCGTCAATGTGCGCATGCGAATCGGCCAGCATTTTACTTCACTTTGCAGCCGGCCGGCAGATTGGGCGCGGTGACCAGGGACAGAGCCGACTTGTCGGCGTTCGAAGCCGCCAGCAGCATGCCGTGGGATTCGATGCCCCGGATTTTTGCCGGCTTCAGGTTGGCGATCAGGATGACGGTCCGGCCGACCAACTCTTCGGGTGTATAAAACTGGGCAATCCCCGACACGATTGTCCGTTGTTCCGTGCCCAGATCCACCGTTAATTGCAGTAACTTCTCGGTCTTCTCAACTTTTTCCGCCGCCGTCACGATGGCGGTGCGCAGGTCCAGTTTGGCGAAGTCGTCAATGCTGATTTCGCTCACGCCTTCTGCGACAACGACCGGTTCAGTTTTTGGCGCTGGTGTCGCTGGCGCGGTCGCAACCGGTTTGGCTGTTTCGGTTATGACTTTTTCCATGACTGCTTCATCCTCCGTTTTTTCTTCAATCCGCGGGAAAATCGGCTCCGGTTTGCCGGTTCGATGGCCGGGCCGAATGGCGTCGACCGTGCCGAATGTATCCAGCGCGGTCAGATCATCCGCCGTCACCGCCAGCGGCAGCCCCAGTTGGCCGCGGATCCGGGAGGATGTGGTCGGAATGAACGGTTCCACCAAAACGGAAACCATCGACAGCACTTCCAGCAAATTCAGCAGCACCCGGTTCAGGCGGGCCGCCTGCGCCGGATCTTTCGCCAACTTCCAGGGTTCGGTCTCATCGATGTACTTGTTGGCCCGACCGATCAACTGCCAGATTTCTTTCAGCGCGCCGTTAATGTCCATGTTTTCCATCATGGTCCGGTAACGGGAAGGCATGGCTTTCGCCAGCGTCAACAAAGGCGCATCGGCGTCCGTCGGCACATCGGCCTGTCCCATCACCCCGCCGTTGTAGCGTTGCATCATGTTCAGCGTGCGGTGCAACAGATTGCCCAGATCGTTCGCCAGGTCGGAATTGATCCGTTTGATCAGCGCGTCGCGCGAAAAATTGCCGTCTTGTCCGAGGTTGATTTCCCGCAACAGGAAATAGCGGATCGCATCCGCGCCGAATTCCTCGATTAACAGGACCGGGTCGATGACGTTGCCCTTGGATTTGGACATCTTGTCGCCTTCGACCACCAACCAGCCGTGGCCATAGACTTTCTTCGGCAATTCCACACCCAAAGCCATCAGGATGATTGGCCAGATGATACTGTGGAAGCGGACGATCTCCTTGCCGACCAGATGCACGTCTGCCGGCCAGAACTTGGCAAATTTTTCGGGATCGTGCAGATAGCCGGCCGCCGTGATGTAGTTGGTCAACGCATCGAACCAGACGTAGACGACGTGTTTGCGGTCGAAGGGGACGGGAATCCCCCAGTCGAACGTGGTCCGGGACACGCAGAGATCTTCGAGGCCCTGCTTGATAAAATTGATCATTTCGTTTCGGCGGGAAACCGGTTGGATGAACTCCGGGTGGTCCTCGATGTGCTTCAGCAGACGGTCCTGATATTTAGACATCCTAAAGAAATAGCTTTCTTCCTGCACCATCTCCACCGGCCGGCCGCAGTCGGGACATTTGCCGTCCGTCAGTTGCCGCTCCAGCCAGAATGTCTCGCAGGGGGTGCAGTACCAGCCCTCATAGGCAGCTTTATAAATATCCCCTTGGTCGTATATTTTCTGAAAAATTGCCTGTACCACTTCGTGGTGGCGTTTTTCCGTCGTCCGGATAAAATCGTCGTTGCTGATACCAAGCTTTTCCCACAACATCTGGAAAGACGCCACAATGTGGTCGACGTATTGGATGGGGCTCTGGCCGACTTCAGCCGCCTTGCGCTGAATTTTTTGCCCGTGCTCGTCCGATCCCGTCAGGAAAAACACATCCTTGCCGGTCAGGCGCTGGAAGCGGGCTATGGCGTCCGCGATAGTCGTACAGTAGGCGTGACCGATATGCAGACGGTCACTGGGATAATAAATTGGAGTGCTGATAAAATAAGGCTTTTTATTCACTTTGTACCTCCTGTTTCTCTGTCCATCTCGGATGGATGTTTATGCAGAATTTTCGGGAATCATTACTGTCGCTGGAAATAACAGGTTGACTTTTACCGGTCAGTTATGATATTTTTGATTCAAGCCAAAGCGCTTACATTTTTGAGAGGAGGGAACCAATACCATGAAGTCGACCGGAATCGTTCGCAAGGTTGATGAGTTGGGGCGCGTTGTTATTCCCATCGAACTCCGCCGCACTTTGAGTATCAATGAAAAAGATGCCCTGGAGATCTATGTCGATACTGACAAAATCATTCTCCGCAAATACGAGCCGACCTGCTCCTGCGTATTTTGCGGCAATGCCGACAATGTCACGCAGTTCCGCGGCAAAAATATTTGCAGCGATTGTATCAAGGAAATGCACAAAAAGCACATCTAACCCGAATCCACCGCCAGCCGGTAAACCCGGCGGCGAGGCAGGCCCCATTGGGACGCCGTCATTCTGATGGCGTCCTTTTTGTTTTCGCCGGCGGCGATCCGACGTTCCAATTCCTCACGAATGGTGGCATCGGTGACCGGGTTCGCCGCCGGCTCGGGCATCGCCATGGTTTCGTCCCGACCGGCCACAACGACGACGAATTCGCCTCGCGGGGCCTGCGCTTGAAAGACGGCGATTAACTCCGACAAACGGCCGCGTCGGAACTCCTCATGGAGTTTCGTCAGTTCACGGGCAATGACGGCCGGCCGATCGCCCAGAACGATCTGGAGGTCAGCCAGCGTTCGCAACAATTGATGGGGGGATTCATAAAAAATCAATGTTGCGGGATAATCGCGCAGAGTCGAGAGGCGTTTCTGGCGGGCGCCGGCCTGTTTCGGCAAAAAGCCGGCAAACACAAACGTCCCGGTCGGCAGGCCCGAGGCCATAATCGCCGTCAACGCCGCACAGGGTCCGGGAATCGGCGTCACCCGGATTCCGGCCTGCACGGCCAGCCGCACCAGGTCCTCGCCGGGATCGGAAATCCCCGGCAAGCCGGCGTCGCTGACCAGGGCTACATCCTGGCCGGCCAGCAGCCTCTCCACCAGTTCCGGCCCCCTGCGGACCTTGTTGTGCTCGTGGTAGCTCGTCAGCGGGCAGTGAATGTCAAAATGGCTGGTTAATTTGCGGGTATGGCGCGTATCTTCCGCGGCGATCAGAGACACCTGCCGCAAAACCGCCACAGCGCGGCAGGTCATGTCGTCCAGGTTGCCGATTGGCGTCGCACACAAATATAAAGTTCCGGCTGCCTCAGACACAAACGTCCCTTCTTTTTGCACAAACTAACGGTAATAGGACAAAATTTCCGGATGATATTCGTCGCGGGCCTGATAGACAACCAGCGGCGGCAATACCGACAATCCGGCCGGCGCCGCGCCTTTCACCGCCTCGACCAGCACCATTCGGGGCGGCCGCTCGGCAAACGGCTGAACCAAGCGCAACCGTTTCGGCTCCAGGCCGGCTTCCCGCAGTTCCCCGCAGATATCGGCCAGACGTTCCGGCAAATGGATCATTGCAAAACGTCCCCGAACCCGCAGCAAAAAGGCGGCCGCCCGCACAAAATCCCGCAGGCAGGAGTGACTCTCATGCCGGGCCATCGCCAGCCCCGCCGACGGGCTCAACCGACCGCTGGCCACGGGCCGGTAAGGCGGATTGGCCGTCACCAGGTCAGCCTGGCCGGCCTTATAATAAGAGCGCGTCGCACTGACATCGCCACAGACGATGTTCAGCTGTCCGGCCACCCCGTTCAAGGCTGCGGTCCGGCCAGCCATATCGGCCAAGCGCGGATTCAGTTCCAGACCGGATACGGTAGCCACGCCGCGGGCCAGCAGAAACAATGCCACGGCACCGCCGCCGCAGCCCAGATCCACGACCCGCGCCTGCGGGCGAGCGGTGGCAAAATGCGCCAGCAATACCGCATCCAAGGAAAAGCGGAATTCATCCTCTCGCTGGATGATCCGCCAGTTGCGGACTCCCAGCTCGTCGGCGCGTTCTCCCGGCAGCAGGTCAGGAATGGTTGCCATCTTCCGCTTCCGCCACCTCGCTCAGCGGCAGCTTCGAAACGGTTCCATCCGGACGCTTGACGGAAACGGTTTTGTGGGCGGGGTCCACCGCCACCACATTGCCTTCCCCGTCCGGCGCGATGACCTTGGCGCCCTGTTTGGGCACGGTCTGTTTGCGGCAAGCCGGACCGCCGTACAAATTGCTTTCATATTTCAGGCAACACATCAGCCGGCCGCAAATACCCGATATTTTTGCCGGGTTGAGCGACAGATTCTGCTCCTTGGCCATCCGGATCGATACCGGTTCGAAGTCTCCCAAAAATGTCGCACAGCACAGCCCACGACCACAACCGCCGATGCCGCCTAGCATCTTGGCCTCGTCGCGTACGCCGATCTGCCGCAGTTCAATGCGGGTCCGAAAAATGCTCGCCAGATCCTTGACTAGTTCCCGGAAATCGACGCGTCCCTCCGCCGTAAAATAAAAAATGATTTTCGACACGTCGAAGGTGTATTCCACGCTGACCAAATTCATCTCCAGCTTGTGCGCGGCGATCTTTTGCTCGCAAATACGCAGGGCTTCCGACTCTTTGGCTTCATTGTCCGCCACCTTGAGCGCATCTTTTTCCGTCGCTTTCCGCAACACCGATTTCAACGGCGATGCCACCTCGGTTTCCTCGATCTGGCGCGCCGGAATGACGACAAGCCCGTATTCCAGTCCCCGCGCCGTCTCGACAATCACCGGGTCCCCTTTTTGCAGGACCAGCTCACCCGGATCAAAATAATATATCTTGCCGGCCTTCTTAAACCGGACCCCCACGATGGTCTGCATACTCATTTCCTCCCCCATACAAATCCGCTGACCGAATCAGCAATGCTTCCAGCATCAGCCGGGAATTGGCGTTTCGTTGCAAATGCCGGCGAGTTTCTTCCGCCAGGCTGATGGCGGCAGCGACTTTCGGCAGTGTCCACCGGCCCGTCAAAGCCGCCAATTCGCCCCGGTTGTCCGGATTGAAAGCCGCCAGCTCCCCACAACCGGTCAGGATCACACCGATATCGCGCAACACGCAAATCCACTGTTTGATAACCGCCAGAATCCTGGCATTGTCCAAGTCCTCCATCTCTGTCATGACCGGCCACAGCCATTCCAGTTCGGGCTTCTGCAGATTGCCCAGAACCGCCATCGCCCATTCGCGATCGGCCGCAGCCGTCTCCGCATCTTCCGCCGGCAACAGTCCGGGCATCGGTTGGACAAACCGAACCATGGCCGCACGTGATCGCAACGTGGACAGGAGGGAATAAGGAGACGCCGTGATCAAAATAAAAATCAGGCCATCCGGCGGTTCCTCCAATATTTTCAGCAAACTGTTGGCCGCCGGCGCTTCCATCGCCTCCGCCGGTTCCAACAGACACACCCGGTACCGTCCCCGCACTGGCGCCAGAGCACTCACTCGCTGAATCTCGCGGACCTGAGCGATCCGGATCTGATTTCCGTCGGGCGTCACCGCCAGAAAATCGGGATGCGCCGGCAACAGCTCCGCCGCAGTCTGTAACAGCCGGGCCGTAAAAACTTCGGCCACGATCCGTTTGCCGATGCCGGACGGGCCGGCAAACAGTAGGGCGTGCGGCAAACGATCCAGTTCCAGCATGCGCCGCAGGCGGCCGATAACGGCGGCATGTCCCAAGATTTCCTCCCAGGTTGTCGGGCGTTTGGTGCTGTTCATGAGTACAGGTCCACCAGCATTCCCCGGATGGAATCCATTTTTTGCAAAATCGCCAGTTGCCGTTCCTGACCCTGCCGGACGTCTTCCGTCAGCGACTCCAGCGTGGCGTCGATCGTTTTCACCAGGGTGTATGACTTTTGACGTCCGCGACGGTCCCAGCCCGCACCCGCATCGACATCATACATCTGGCCGACCGCCTCGGACATGAATTTTTTCACCAGATCGCGATAGGCCTTCAGTTCGCCAAAGGTCGGCGTCTGGCCCAGTTTTTTTCCCTGCTGCTCGATCTTGCCCAGCAAATCCTCCAAATGCTGCCGTGTTTGTTGGCCCGTTTCCTTGCTCAGCGCCAGGGAAAAGCCGCGCTGCACCGTCTCGGATTTATGCCGGGATTCCGGTTCGGTTTTGACGGCGTCAGCCCGTTGGGAGTTCTTATTGACGCGCAACGCCATGTGCACACCCTCTTTGTTGCAGGAAATCCAGCACGCAAGTTTCAATCGAACATTGAACAAGTTCCTGCGGCCGATCCCCGTCAATGACCCGAAATCGGTCCGGATTTTGTGCGGCCAGCCGCAGGAATCCCTCCCGGACTCGCTGGTGAAATTCCAAACCCTCACTGTCCAGCCTGTCCCGGTTGCCCCGGTTCGAAAGCCGGCGCGCCAACCGCTCCGGATCGCCGTCCAACAGCAGTGTCAAATCCGGGACCAGGCCGCCGGTGGCAAACCGGTTCAATTCTGCCAGCTCCGCCTGGGGCAGGCCGCGGGCCACTCCCTGATATACCAATGTAGAATCGGCATAACGGTCGGAAATCACCACGGCATCACGCGCCAGCGCCGGCCGGATCAACTCCGCCGTGTGCTGCGCCCGGGCAGCCATGTACAAAAGGGCCTCCGCCCGCGCCGTCATCTCGCGGTAGGCCGGATCCAGAATCAGCGCCCGGATTCGGTCGGCAATCGGGGTTCCCCCCGGCTCGCGGGTCTGCACCACCACGAAGCCTGCCCGCTCCAGCCGCTGCCGCAACAGGGTGATCTGCGTCGTCTTGCCCGAACCGTCCGGTCCCTCCAGAGTAATGAAAATTCCCGCCAATTACGCCACCACTTCCAAAGTATTCAGGGTCGGATCCTCCGGCCCTAGGATGGTATAGCCCTGTTGTCGCAGCGTCTGGCAATAGCATACGACCGCTGGCGTGATTTGCTCTCCCGGCACCAGGATCGGAATGCCCGGCGGATAGCAGGTCACCGTTTCCGCACAGATGCGACCGGCCGCCGCGGCAAAGCTCACCGGCTCCCGCCGACTGAACATCGCTTCGCGCGGTGACAACGCCAGCAGAATCTCCTCGGTCGGCAACGGCATCAACAACGACTGGCTGTGCGCCACCCCGCCGGCATGTTCCCGAGACAGCTCCTGCAAAGCATCCACCAAGCGGTCTACTGCCGCTTGGTCATCCGCCAGAGTAATTAAAAACAGCACATTGTTCCAGTCGGACAGCTCCGCCTGCACCTTGCCGACGCAGCGCAACCACATTTCGGCGTCATTGCCCTGAATGCCGAGACCGCTGACTGTCACCGCCAGCTTGGTCGGATCATGGGCGAACACGCCCGGCGCGCCGGTCCGTTCCGCCCCGAAGCATAACAGCCCGGGGATCTCCTGGATCCGGTCGCGCGCCGACCGGGCAAGGCGGATGGACCGTTCCACCAGTTCGGGACCGGCTTCGGCCATCTGGCGGATCGCCACCTCCAATGACGCCAGCAAAATATAATTGGGACTGCTGGACTGGGTCAGCTGCAGCATGGTTTCCAACCGGGGCACGGAAATCCGTTCCCGCCGACAATGCAAAAGGGAAGCCTGGGAAAGCGCCCCCAAAATTTTATGGGTGCTTTGCACCACGATATCGGCGCCGGCCCGGATCCCATCGACCGGCAGCTCCGTCGAAAAATGAAAGTGCGGGCCATGGGCCTCGTCCACCAGCGCCAGCATGCCATGCCGGTGCGCCAGTTCCGTAATGCCGGCCACATCCGCCGCCACGCCATAATAAGTGGGATTGACCAGCAACACCGCCTTGGCGTCGGGATGTTCCCGGATCGCCGCCGCCACCGACTCCTTAGTGACATTCATTGCAATCTGCAGTTGCGGGTCCACCACCGGCTGAACAAACACCGGCCGGGCGCCGGAAAGAATCAGGCCGCCCATCACCGACCGGTGAATATTACGCGGTACGATGATTTTTTCGCCCGGACCGACTGTCGACAGAATCATGGCATAAATGCCGCCGGTTGTGCCGTTGACCAAATAATAGCTTGCGTCCGCCCCGTATAGGGCAGCCGCCAGTTGTTGCGATTCGCGGATCGGCCCCTGTCGGTCGAACAAATCCCCCAGACCGGGAACCACCGTCAAATCCAGTGACAGCGCCGCCGGCCCCAACTGTTGCAGCAATACTTCGTGAGCGCCTTTGCCGGCTTTATGCCCCGGGGTGTGAAACGGCGTCACCTGTTCCGCCAGATACCCCTGCATCGCCGCCAGCAATGGCATATGCAGATCCCGCTGCATCCGCAAAATCCAGTTCCTCCTTGTCGCTGTCTTTTTATTTTATCACAGGCGCAAACTTTTCCACAATAAATGGAGACTTGATTCAGATAGCGTTTTAACGCCACCTGAATCTTTAATCGAATTTACTTCGCGCTACCGCCTGTTTATCCCCGACCAAAGAGAGGAGGGAAGTTACAGGCTGTGCAAAGAAAAAAACAAGCATCCGCCGTCTGAAAACGGTGGAATGCCTGTAAAAAAGCACGCCCGTCAAATTAATTACCGATTTGCTCAGTCCTCCGCCATCACCAGCAGATCGCCAATCCCGGTTGACGTCTTTCGCAAAGTCCCGCTGGGCAATTCCACCACGCTACGGGCCGACGGGCAGCCGGCAAAGCGTCCAGGCGCCAGTTCCGCCACGGTTTTTAGCACTTCTCCCGCCTCGGTCACGAAGGCGACATCAATCGCATAACGCATGCCGAACATGTGAATATTGTTGCAGGGCCGGAGCAGCAAGGCTTCGCCGTCGGGCAGTTCGGCCGTGCCTAAAAGTCCTTTCAGACGACTGAAAAAAGAGTCGGCGATTCGCAGATTTCGGGCCACGATGGTTTTTCGCGTCAGGTTCACCAATTTCATTCCAAAGACTCATCCTCTCATTTGTTGCCGAAAGTGCCGATCAGCTGAATGGCGGCCGGGCCCAACAAAATCACGAAGATCGTCGGGAAAATGAACAGCACCAGCGGCAGCAACATCTTGACCGGCGCCTTCATCGCCGCTTCCTGCGCGCGCTGCCGGCGTTTTTCGCGCATGGCCGCCGACTGGACACGCAACACGTTGCCGATGCCGACACCCAGCTGATCCGCCTGTACCAGCGAAGTCACGAACACGGACACGTCCTCCACGCTGCAGCGACCGGCCATGGCCACCAACGCGTTGCGGCGGGGCACCCCGACCCGCATCTCGTTGAGCAAGCGGGTAAACTCCTCGACCAAGGCACCGCTCATTTTTTCCGACAGCTTATGCAAAGCGCCGTCGAAGCCCAACCCCGCCTCGACGCTGACGGTGAGCAGGTCCAAAACATCAGGCAGGTCCTTCACCATGCTGTGGCGGCGCGTTTTGATTTTTCGGCGCAAAATGAAGAATGGCAGATAGGCTCCGCCGGCCAGCGCGTACAGGGAAATGCCGATCACCTGATGCAGCGGCGCCCGCGCCATCAGCAACAGCAAGGCACTTGCCAACGGCAACGCCGTGCTCAAGAACAGCGTCAGCAGCAGGAACTCGTTCGAGCCCATGCCGCTCAATCCGCCGGCCGCGGCCAGTTTCTCTTCCACCATGTGCCGGATTGCCCGCGGCGTAAATCGGGTCAACCGGGCCGCAACCGATCCCGTCAAGGGAGACAAAATTCGTTGCGAAAATGGTTTGGACAGTTCCGCGTCGAGATCCGCCCGATTTTCCGTCAGGGAGTCCAGCGCCCGCAGCCGCATTTCCACAGGCCCCGTCACGGGGGCATAGGTACGCAGCGCAATATAAATCAGGATGAACAGGCTGAGGAACGTCAGAACACCAATTAACAGAAGCATCGCCCAGCCTCCTATTTTGGCCAGAATATCTCGTTCGGCACTTGGATCCCGGTTGCCGACAGCTTTTCCAAAAACTTCGGCCGGATGCCGGTGGGCTTGAAGCGGCCGATTACCTTGCCGTTTTCGTCGCAGCCATTCTGTTCATAGACAAAAATATCCTGCAGCGTGATGACGTCGCCCTCCATCCCCTGGATTTCGGTCAGATGGGTAATCTTACGGCTGCCGTCCCGCAGTCGCGACTGCTGCACGATCAAGTCCACCGCCGAGGCGATCTGCTCCCGGATTGCCCGCACCGGTAACTCCATCCCCGCCATCAGCACCATGGTTTCCAGCCGGGCCAGCATGTCACGGGGTGAATTCGCGTGACCAGTGGTCAGGGAACCGTCATGGCCCGTATTCATGGCCTGCAACATGTCCAGCGCTTCCCCGCCGCGCACCTCGCCAACGACAATGCGATCAGGCCGCATCCGCAGCGAGTTTTTGACCAAGTCCCGCATAGTAACGGCGCCTTTGCCCTCGATATTGGCCGGCCGGGTTTCCAGCGTTACCACGTGGTCCTGGCGCAACTGCAGTTCCGCCGCGTCTTCGATGGTTACAATCCGGTCGTCCTCGGGAATAAAAGAGGATAGCACATTCAACGTGGTCGTTTTGCCGGAACCGGTCCCACCGGACACGACAATATTCAACTTCCCTTCGACACAAACGCGTAGCAGGTTCGCCATCTCCGGCGTCAGCGTGCTGAAACCGACCAGGTCGTCCACCGTAAACGGATCTTTGGCGAATTTGCGGATGGTAATCGACGGCCCTTTCAGTGCCAGTGGCGGAATAATTGCATTGACACGGGAGCCGTCCGGCAGACGGGCGTCAACCATCGGCGAGCTCTCATCGATGCGTCGGCCGAGCGGCGATACTATTTTTTCGATCACGTGCATCACATGCGCGTCATCCCGGAACCGGACATCCGTCAGCACCAGTTTGCCCTTGCGTTCCACATACACCTGGCGCGGGCTGTTGACCATGACCTCGCTGACGCTTTCATCATTCAGCAGGGGCTGAATCGGGCCGAAGCCCATAACTTCGTCCACGACCTCCGAAATGATCCGGCCGCGTTCAAACCGGGGAACCGGCACCGGCTCCTCGTCCATGGTCTGGTCGGCAATCCGGTTGACCGCCTCTTCGAGCTGTCGCTGCTCGAGTTCGGCCGCACCCAGTTCGTCCACGACCCGTTTATGAATTTTGCTTTTCAGCCCCTGATAGGGATCGCTGCGCAGCGGCGCTGATGCTTTGGGACGTTCCCCGGGTTTGGCGGCGGCAACGGGTTCAATAGGTTTGCGGCTCTCCAGTCGTTCCAGCAAAGCCATGCTTTTTCCTCCGGCAACCTGATTTTGAGATGATTATGAATACCGTACAGTAAGCGGAAAATTCCTGTTTCAGGTTTATTGTAGCATCGACAGCATGCACGCCCCACTGGCCTCGGTCTTAATTGTTTCCAGGTCATTGGTCCCGAATTTTTGGGAAATTAGTCCTATGGCAACAAAAAATACCTCTTGCCACATTCGATTTGTCCCTTTATAATAGAAAACAATCATCCGAAATGAAAACTTCATATCGCGCAAGCGATGAAGGGTCAAAGTTTCTGCACTTCCCACAGAGAGCCGGCAGGGTGAAAACCGGCGGAACGATTGCAGAAGCGTAGCCAGCCCGGAGCTGTGGAGAAAGATCGCCAGCCGATCCGCAATCCAACGTGTTCCCGACGTTACCGGGTTGAGAGGGCCTACGGGCTGAATTTTGGTGGTACCACGGGACAAATGCGTTCCCGTCCGAGCAATCGGACGGGAACTTTTTATTTCCCATAACGCCACTGAACATGCAAATTCCAGAGATGAGAACGCTTCGACGCTTCGCTTAACCCCGCTCATCTCATGCTCCGGCCTTTTCGCCAGCTGACAGATGCCGAAGCGCAGGGCAGCAACGACTGTTTCGTATGAATCGTCGTTGATGGAATGAGCATAGTCCGATGCTCAAAAACTTTTTTCGCAATGTATCGCAAGTCAAAAATATCGAAGGGGGAACTTCAAATGGAAGAGAAAACAATCGCCTTGAAACAGGAACTGCTCAAATTGCTGGACCAGGACTTCCAGCAGACCCATGACCAACTGGCCCGCCAGCTCGGCGTCAGCGCGGCCGAAGTTGCAAAATGGCAGAAAGAACTGGAAGATGACCGGATTCTGGTGAAGTACCAACCCATCATCAACTGGGAAAAAGCCGGTCTGGACGACGTGTCGGCGCTGATCGAAGTCAAAATCACCCCGCAGCGCGAAGTTGGCTTCGATGCATTGGCCGCCCGTATCTACCGCTTCCCGGAAGTCCGTGACCTCTATCTGATGTCCGGAACCTACGATCTGGCGGTGACGGTCGAAGGCCCGACCCTCAAGGATGTCGCCCAGTTTGTCTCGACCAAACTGGCCACCATCGACGGCGTGGTCAGCACCACTACCCATTTCGTCCTGAAAAAATATAAAGAGGAAGGCGTCATCATCGAAGACGAAGAAGCGGACCGGCGCCTGTTGGTGACGCCATGAACTGGGCTGAACGAATATCGCCGACCGTCCGCTCGATCCCGCCGTCGGGTATTCGACGTTTCTTCGACATTGTCGCCGAAATGAGCGGCGTCATTTCCCTCGGCGTCGGCGAGCCGGATTTCGTCACGCCCTGGCATATCCGGGAAAGCTGTGTCCACGGACTGCAGCGCGGTTATACCGCTTACACCTCGAATTACGGTCTGTTGGAATTGCGGCAGGAAATCGCCAAAATGATCGAAGCCGATTACGGCGTGACTTACAACCCGAAGTGCGAGGCGCTCGTCACCGTCGGCGTCAGCGAAGCCCTGGACCTGGCCATGCGCGCCATCCTGTCGCCTGGCGACGAAGTGCTGGTGCCGGAGCCCTGCTATGTTTCCTATCAGGCCTGCGTCACGTTGGCCGGCGGCAAGCCTGTGAGCGTCAGCACAAGCCGCGAAAACGAGTTTCGCGTCACGGTCGATCAACTGGCAGCGGCGTTGACGCCCCGGACCAAAGCCCTCCTGATCGGCTACCCGAATAATCCGACCGGTGCGGTCATGACCCGGGACGGCCTGGCCGCGATCGCCCAATTCGCCGAAAAAAACGATCTCATCGTAATTTCCGACGAGATCTACGCCAATCTGACCTATGACGGCGAACACACCTGTTTCGCCTCCCTGCCGGGAATGCGCGATCGCACCATTTTGCTGAACGGTTTTTCCAAAGCCTATGCCATGACTGGCTGGCGGATCGGCTATGCATTGGGCAATGCCGATTTCATCGGCGCGATGACCAAAATCCATCAGTTCACTATGCTCTGCGCCCCCATCACCGCGCAGATCGCCGCCGTGGAAGCGCTGCAGCAGGGCCGGCCCAGTCGTGACCGGATGATTGCCGAATATGACAAACGGCGACGACTGATGGTGGAGGGGTTCCGCAACATGGGTCTGGATTGTTTCGAACCCAAGGGCGCATTTTACATTTTTCCGTCGATTCAAAGTACCGGCCTCACAGCCCTGGAATTCGCCGAAAAATTGCTACAGGCCGAAAAAGTCGCACTGGTTCCCGGCGATGCCTTTGGCGCCTGCGGAGCAGGCCACGTTCGCTGTTCTTACGCCGCTTCCTCCAAAAATCTCACGGAAGCGCTGGACCGGATCGCCCGGTTTGTCACTCCGCTGCTGAAATAAGCGTCTCTCAGGCTTCGCGCCGGTAGAACCTTTTCTTGACCTGCTCAGCCGCCGCTATGTAGATCAGCACGATCAAGCCCATCCAGCCCAGAAAATAAAGCGGCGGCTGTGCGAACTCGAACAATCCGTCCAACACCGAGGCAAACGGAAAAGCCACGGCGGCAGCGACCACCAGCACGGTGGCGCCCAGCAAGTAATGGCTCGGCCGGCTCCGCAGCATCGATTTTCGGCTCCGCACCACCAGAACGATGCAAGCAGCCGATACCACCGACTCAATAAACCAACCGGTGCGGAACAATTCCGGCGAGGCGTGCAACACAAACAATAGGACGCCGAAAGTCAGATAATCGAAAATCGAACTGAGCAGGCCGAAGGTGAGCATAAACCGCCGGATGAACGCAATATTCCAGCGTCGCGGCACGGCGACGACGTCGTCATCCACCCGGTCGCCGGCGATGGTCATTTCCGGCAGATCGGTCAACAGGTTGGTCAACAGGATTTGTTTGGGCAACAATGGCAAAAAGTCCAAAAACAGCGAGGCGCCGGCCATACTGAACATATTGCCGAAGTTGGCGCTGGTGGCCATGAAAACATATTTCAGAGTGTTGGCAAAGGTCTTGCGGCCTTCCACCACCCCTTGCGCCAATACCGCCAGATTTTTTTCCAGCAATACGATGTCGGCGGCCTCTTTGGCGACATCAACCGCACTGTCCACGGAAATGCTGACATCCGCCGCGTGCAAAGCCGCCGCGTCATTGATGCCATCGCCCATGAAGCCGGCGACATGACCGGCCCGTCGTAGCGTCTGAACGATTTGTTCCTTCTGATTCGGCTCCACTTCGGCAAAGGCCTGGGCCTGCTGCACCTGCTGCAACAACGCCGCGCTCGTCAACTGCCGCAGTTCGCCGCCGGTCAAAACCAGCGGATTTTCCACTCCGAGCACCTGCAACAGGTGCCGGGCCACCGGCTGACTATCGCCCGTAATGACCTTGAGCTCCACGCCCAGCCGGCGAAGCCGTTCAATAGCCTCGCGCGCCCCCGCTTTCGGCGGATCATGCAACACAACGAACCCCAAAAAGGTCATGTCGGTTTCATCAGCCTCGCTGCATGCGCCAGCTGCCACCGCTCCTTTATTGGCAACCCCCAGGACACGGTAACCCTGTTCGGCCAGTTCCCGATACCGATCCAGAATGGCCGGCCGCCAGCCTTCCATAGTTCCGGCCGTGCCATCGGCCTGTTCCACGCACGAACAAATTTCCAACACTCTCGGCAGCGCGCCTTTGGTCACCAACTCGCAGCGATCGCCGCAGACGATTTTTACGCTGAGGCGTTTTCGGACGAAATCGTACGGTTTTTCACCCTCCTTGCGGCAACCGGCGACCAACGGCGGCAATTCCAGCGCCCGCAGGGCTTCGTCCATCGGATTGGCGAACCCGGATTCGAAATAGGCGTTGATATAGGCATAACGGCGCACTTTTTCACTGTCGGCGCCATCCGGCGCCAAAAAAGACCGGATCTTGATCTCGCCTTCCGTCAGGGTTCCTGTCTTGTCCGAACACAGAATATCCATGCTGCCGAAATTCTCGATAGCCGCCAGCCGTTTGACGATAACCTGGCTTTGCGCCATCTGGCGGGCCCCCCGGGCCAGGTTGATGCTGATCACCGCCGGCAGCAACTGCGGAGTCAAGCCGACCGCCAACGCCAGGGAGAACAGAAACGCTTCGACCGAAGGCCGTCCCAGGTACATATTGACGGCAAAGATCACCAACACCAGCAACAAGGTGATCTCCATCAGGAAATAGCCGAAACGACGGATTCCCCGCTCAAAATCGGTTTCTTTTTTGGTCCGGGTCAAGCTTTCGGCGATTCGGCCCAGCTCCGTGTCGGCACCGGTATGAACGGCGACGGCCATAGCCGAACCGCTGACTACATGGGTGCCCATAAACACCGCATTGCTGCGGCGGGCCAGCGGAGCCTGTGCATCGACAATCCCCGCCGTTTTTTCCGCCGGAAAGGTTTCTCCGGTCAGCGTCGCTTCGTCGACGTGCAAATCCTGCGACTCCAACAATAGACAGTCCGCCGGAATCCGCCGGCCGGCGGTGAGCAGCAAGATATCTCCCGGCACGATCGATTCGGCGCCAATTTCCACTTCCACCGCGTCCCGTCTGACCCGGGCCTTCACCGCGACAGTCGCCAACAGGGCGGCGACCGCCTCGGCCGCATTCCACTCCTGCCAGCTGCTCAGCAAACCGCTGACGAGCACAATGGCCAGAATGATCAGCGCGTCGGTGGTATCGCCAAGATAAATCGACAACGCCGTCGCCCCGAGCAGTAACAACATGATCGGGCTTTTATACTGGTTGAGCCACAAGCGGACCGCCCGCTGCCACCGGGGCGGTTTTTTGGTTTTCGGCAGGCCCAGGGTGCGGGAGCGCCGCCCGGCTTCGGCCTGACTCAATCCCTCCCGGGAAGTATCCAGCTGTTGCAGCAGCGATTCCGGCGGCAGCGACCAAAAGGCCTCCCTGATTTCCGTCTGCATGCTTTTTCGCCTCTATATCCTGAAAAAATAACCAGCCACAATGATCTGTCATTGTGGCTATTTCTCCTTTTGCCGATCAATTCCTGCGTCAATCCGGAGAAAATGCCGAACGCTACACGGCAAATTTGCGGACTGCCTCCTGCATCTGTTGCGCCAGCCCATCCAGGGAACGGCCCGACCCGGCCATCTGCTGCAGCGATGCGGCCTGTTCCTGTACTGCGGCCGAAATCGTCTGCGTCCTGCCGGCGGTTTCGCCGCTTTTCTCTTTCACTCGGTTCACGGACGCCACAACCCGATGTCCGCCGGCCGACAATTCCCCGACCGCTTCGGAAATTTCCCGCATCAAATCCGACACCCGGGCAATCTCCCGAGAAATCGTCGTGAACTCCATAGCCGCTGCGCCAGCCATTTCCATTCCCGTCTTTACACCAGCTTGCCCATCACGGACATAGGCAACGACCGCCGCCAAGTTCTGGCGATTGGAGTCAATCTTGGCCTGGACATCCTTGGCTGATTTTGCCGATTCGGCAGCCAGCTTATTGACTTCCTGCGCCACCACGGCAAACCCTCGACCGTCATCACCGGCCCGGGCTGCCTCGATAGCGGCATTCAGCGCTAATAAATGGGTCTGTTCGGCGATACCGTTGATGATCGCCGCAAACTTGGCAATTTCATCCGAACCGGCCGACAATTTTTCCACCGCATTGCCGATCTCTGCCGTAGCGTCATTGATGGACCGCATCTGATCCGCTAGCTGATCGATTAATGTTTGTCCACTCCGGCTCGACTGCGCCGCAGTTTGCGCCACCGTCGCCGTTTGGGCCGCGTGCGCCGCCATTTGGCTGATGCGGATCGCAATCTCCTGCATCTGCCGGTGAACTTCATCCGCTTCCTGGAATATGGATTCGGCGCGTTCCGCCACCTCCGTCATGCTTATCGTAATGTGAGCCGCGGCATCGGCGGAGCCTTCGGTGGCAACCGTAAATTCGCCGCAGGCGCCGGCCACTTTTCCCGCCGCTGTCATGATTTCACCAACCAAGTGTCGAAGATTGCCGTTCATTACCTGCATTGATTCCACAATCTGACCGATTTCGTCCCGGTCTCGACACACCAGCCGTTTTTGCCGCAAATCGCCGGCTGCGATTTCCCCCGCCAGCCGATGGGCGTTTCGCAATGGCACGGAAATGCGCCACCATAACCAGAGCGAGATTCCCGTCGCCAACAGCAACACTGCAACATTGGCGATGATGATCAAGGTCTGTGTGGCCTCGGCAACCCGGATATTTTCCTCGGTGCGCTGGTGCAGCCGTCCCTGCAGGAAGCGGACGTAAGCGTTGATCTCCCGCTCCGCCTTCACCGCCAGCTCCTCCGGCCAGGCGACCGTTGTCAGAACCGCCGTTCCGCCTGCAACGGGACGGCCATTGATCAGCCGCATCGCGGCCAGATGCCACGCATCAACCGCTTGCCGGACTTTTTGCAGCCCGTCTTTCCCTTCAACGGTAATCAGGTCCCGGTCCAGACTGGTGAACACGGCCTCCATATTCACTTTGGACTCCTCGAACGCCTGGCGGTGATGGTCGTCGCCGGTCGCCAAATACCGTTGCAGCAACGTCGCCTGCCGCGCCAGCTCCACGTCCGCAGCGTATACTTTGAAAATCAGGGAGGCGTTACGGTCGATCACATTGCGGTAGCCGGCCGTTACCTGTTGGGACTTCCCGTACGAATACACATTGAGAACCGTAAAAATGGCGACCACGAGCATACAAACTCCCAAAATTTTAGCCCCAATGGACTGCCGCAACACCTATCCCTCCAAGCACTTTTTTTTGCCGATTATCCCTCCTTTATCCTAACGCGACCAACGCTCTTATATGTTAAGGCCAGATTAAATTTGTGTTTACTGTTCAAGTTTTCATTGCATCCGTTGTGAAGCCGTTGCCTGTTGAACCCGCCGGGAGGGACAGCCGCCCTTTACTCGTCGTTTTGCACTGCGGCAGGGCTTCATGATCCCTAGGGCGAATTAACATATTACAAATTTGTTAAAATCCAAGGAGGTAACGAAGTGAAGTCCAAAATCATCCTGTTGGTCACGGTATTGTGCCTGTTGTCCGCCTCAGTAGGCTATTCCTTCGCCAAAAGCAACCTAATCGGCAGTTATCCCAGCTTCTCTTCGCGAGTGTTCACGCCACGGCCACCCCTGGGAAAAGATGAATATTCCGTATCCCGCTACAAAGCGGAAGTGGACAAGTACATTGAGAAGTACGAAGATTATTCCATGGGCGCCAAAAACGACCTCGACGACATCGAACGCAAACTGAACACCGCCGAGCGGGAAGTCAACCAAGTTGTCACCGACTATCGGCGTTTCATCATGTCGATCCGTTAACTGCCGGCCCTGATTTTCGTACATAATGCAAGAAACGCCCCGTCGACTGGCAGGGAGTTTCTTGCATTATTTATATCATTATAATTTTGCGCGAGAAGGTTGCCCTTACATCCCGGTCAGCCATTTGCGCAGATGCTTGGTGCTGGAGGCAAGAATCAGATTGAACGTCAAAATCACCAGGATCAAGAGCGCCCCGGTGCCGTTGGCGATATCCACGCGATCCGGAACCAGGCCAATCGCCATGACATACCACATGTGAACCGCCAGCGTCTCGCCGCCGGCCGCGAGGGAAAAGTCCGGGATCAGCCGCGATGCGGTAGTGCCGGACGTAAAAATGAGAATAGCGGTCTCGCCTACTGCCCGGCCCGCTGTCAACGTGACGCCGGTAACGATTCCCGGCAATGCCGCCGGCAATACCACGCGGGCGATGGTCTGCCACTTCGTCGCGCCGAGGGCAAGGCTAGCCTCGCGATATTCCCGTGGCACGGTTTTCAGCGCTTCTTCCGTCACCCGCACGATGATCGGCAAATTCATCAGCGCCAGAGTCATCGCGCCGACGCCCAGACTGATGCCGAACCCCATCAGGTTGATGAACAGGATCATCCCAAACAGGCCGAGCACGATGGAGGGAACCGACGCCAGACACTCGACACTGAGCCGGATCAGGTCCGCCAGACGCCCGCGGGCGCTGTATTCAGCCAGATAAATACCGGCGCCGACCGCCACCGGCGCCGCCACCAGCAACGACAAAAACAGGATGTAGAATGTATTGAACAACTGGCCGCCCACGCCGCCTCCCGCCGACACATCGCTGGAAGGTCCGAAAATGAAGCTGGCGCTCAGCACCGGCAACCCCTTGAGCAAAATATAGCCCAGAAACATCGCCAGCACGCCAATAATCAACAAGCCGGCACCCCACAACAGGCCGGTGACGATCCGGTCCCACTGTTTTGCACTCATGCCGTCTCTCCTTTCCGAATCAGGCCGCGGATGGCGACGATTAGCAGTAGCGAGATCACTAGCAACACTAGTGCCATCAGAAACAATGAGTTGCCGTACGCCGAATTGAAGGGGGCATTGCCCATCTCGACCACGATTTCGCTCGTGAGGGTCGCAGTCGGGCTGAACAAGGACTTCGCCAAGAGCGGCGTGTTGCCGACGACCATCTGCACCGCCATCGTTTCACCGATAGCCCGGGCCAGTCCCAGAATGACCGCCGTCAAAATCCCCGGCAACGCCGTAGGAATCAACACATGCCAGATCGTCTGCCAGCGCGTGGCGCCCAGAGCCACCGACGCTTCCTCCAGAGAAGGCGGCACCGATCGTAAAGCGTCTTCCGAGATGCTGATTACTGTCGGCAGGATCATGATCCCCAGAATCAAGCCGGCGGCAAACAAGCCGAACCCCATCCCCAGTTTCAGTTCATCCCGCAGAAACGGCACCAGCACGGTCAGGCCCAAATAGCCGTAAACGACGGAGGGAATCGCCACGTACAGATCATTGGCCGGTCGCATGAGGTCCCGAACCCGTTTCGGCGCGACTTTCGCCATGAACAGCGCCCCGGCCAGGCCCAGCGGCCCGCCAAACAGAACCGCCAGCAAGGCGGCGTACACCGAACCCGCGATAAAACTGGCCGCGCCGAATTTTTCGTCCAGCGGGTCCCATTTTGTCGAGAAAAAAAACTCGGCGGGGCTGACTTCCCGGAAAGTCTGCAGCCCCTGCTGCCCCATGAAAAACAAAATAGACAGCACAATCACCGACATCAGAATCGCGCTGGCCAGAAACAAATAACGAATATAGCGGTCGTAGGTCAGTCGAAGATCCCGTGTCGGCGCTCCGGTCATGGCACTCACTGCGTTCCCACCTTCTCACGAAAAATTACTGCAGCCGGCAAATATGCGGTTAGCCGGGAGCTCAGGGGGAAGCCGCTCCCGGCCTACACGCCACGATCAAGAGGAGGAGACTATTTCGGCATTTTCGTGAGCGGGACGAAACCGCTCTTCTCAGCGTAGGTTTCCTGGAATTCCTTGCTGGTCACGAAATCGATGAACGCCTTGGTCGCGCCGTCCGGCTGCCCTTTGGTAAACATCCGGCCGAAGGTCAGGATCTTGTATTTGCCGCTGGCGACATCCGCCAAGGAATATTTCACACCGTCGACGGCGAGCATTTTCACGCTGGCGTCGGCATACGCCGCATCCACATAGCCGATGGCGCCGGCGGTGCTGGCGATGGCGGCGCGGACCGCACCGTTGGAATCCTGGATCACCGCGTTGTCGGTGAATTTTTTGTCTTTGAGAACCAGTTGCTGGATCGTGGCCCGCGATCCGGAGGACGGCGAGCGGTGGACCAGCGTGATCTTGAGGTCTTTGCCGCCGACTTCTTGCCAGTTGGTAACTTTGCCAGTCATGATGTCGACATATTGCTGCATGGTCAGGTTGTCGACATTGACTTCCTTGTTGGCGATAAATACGAACGGAATGCCGACCAGTTTATGTTCCACCAGGCCCTTGTCCTTGAGTTTCGCGTCCAACGCCACATCGGAGTTGCCGATATTGACGGCGCCGCTGGCCACTTGGTTCTGCCCGGTAAAGGAACCGCCGCCGGCGATGTTGATGGTAACCTTAAGATTCTTTTTCTGAAATTCCTCCTGCCCGGCTTTCAACAGCGGCAGCAGCGCCGTCGAGCCGGAAGCCTTGACAGTGCCCGTGATTTCAGCGCCCGCCTTCTTGGGCTCTTCCTTTTTCGCCGGAGTTCCGCCGCAACCGGCCAGCAACGTCGCCGCCATGACCACAGCCAACCCCAGAGTCAAACTTTTTTTCATGTTCATCGTAAAATCTTCCTCCCATCATCTTCACCCATCATGATTGGATCTGTTTTCATCATAACGAATCCCCCAATCCCCCGCAATGCTTTCCAGCCGCTTTTAACCCAACCTTAACATTCTCGTAACAATCGGGCTGTATATTATAGGCTTCGCGCGTGCCTGTGTTTTAAAAATACCAAAACAAGTACCAAAATGATTCTATTTTGGCAGTCGCACGACTCCTGCAAGGCGGGCATTGGTACAAAGAATCGTCGCAAAAAGAAAGCTGCCGAAATATTTGATGATTACCAGCGTGGACAAAGCATTAAACAAATAATGAATACCCGCAATATGTCGGAGAAAAAAGTGAAAGCGCAGATAAAAAAAGCTATTAGAGAAAAAGCGACAAAATCGGAGTAACTCCAGTGCCAATAAAGCTCTCAAACACCTGACAGAAAATCAAATATTACTTCCGAAGAACGCGACTATTGCAAGCTGGAAGGCATTGATTTGGCAGCGTTAAAAAAGGGAATAGATTATATCGACGCCCCTTTGGTCAAGTCTGCTTCAGTGATGATTCTCTGGACCGGACGCAGTGTAAACAGCTACAGCAAAACTTTCCACTTTCAATACTCGCAGCATTTTGCCGTATGACTTTGGAACTGGATGTAATCAAAAAGACCGCCTTGCCGGCGGTCTTGGCTTATCTTTAGTTGGCGTTGGCATGTACCCCTATCGTGAGCTAAATGCATACGCGCTCCCGGCAGTAACGCTGATTGGAGGGAGACGTCGGAGAATGGCCGGCTACAGCGCGGACAAATCTCGATCCGGCCCAGCGGCTTGATCTGTACTCTCCGCCAGCTGCGCTCGTACCTCCTAAGCAGCGACATTGCCACGCGGTCCAGATGTTTAGTCAACTAGGCGTGGGACTACCGGAGCCAGCAGCGTTTTACGCCTATCTTGATCGGCATAAACCCGCAGATGGTTTTCGCGTCGGTATCGCTGGGCTTCGGCGGACTGGTGGGCAATACGGATAGCGGGATACCGGCATCAAAGGTGTAAAATTTCCGCTGACCTTGCAGATGTCTGGCGAGCCGATCTTGCGCAACTGGCCGCTGGCTTTTCACTGATATTGGTCGCGGTCAAACTCCCGCTTGCGATCAGCGTTTCACGACGAGCAGAGCTTGGCGGTACGACCGACGAGGAATTCGGTGCGGCAGATAGTGCAGACGTGGAGGTAGAGGCTAGTCATTTCTCCCGCATCTCCGCGACAAACTTTTTGACGGCCTCATACTCCTCGTCGCTCAGGCGGATCGAACGTGGGCGGCGCGTCTGGTTGTCGATGGGCGGGCGGCCAGCACCGGGACGAGCACCGCCGTGTTTCGGTTTCGTTTTATTGGTTTCGCCGTCAGTGCCCAAGCCGCCCCACGATCCATTATCCGGCTCATAATTTTGGGCAACGTATTCATGCCATTTGGTGGAGACTTCCGCTTTTATGGCGATATCGGCAAGCAGCTTATAAAATTCGTCATCGTCATCGATGTCGTCGCGTAGCCGCTCCCATTCATCATTATCGTACGCGACCAACTTGGAAGAATTCGCGCCGATAGTCATCGGTTCCGACGTCTGATAATCAAGCCAGTATGTTTCGCCGCCGACCTCGACCGCGACAACGACCGCGATCAGCGACGGCATCATATCTTCGTAGTTTGAGTTGTGATCCCTGATTCCCGTATCGATGATTTCAAATTTCATCTCTACCATTCCTTTCACCGGATTAGCTACCAAACACCTCTAATACAAGCGCCAGCTTACTAACTCCTCATCCGTTCAACAAACTAACTGCATTCATCTTTTTTTCCGGACTTAACCAGTTCGGCGAATTGCAGAATGATTTTCCACTCATCGTAGTATGCCCGCACCTGGCGCTGCGGCTAGCCTTACTTTTATCCGGATCAATTGCCGGCCGCCCGAGTGGCTTGATCGTTACTGCGGGTATTTTTCCCGCAGATATGTCAACAGATCAAATATTTGCTGATTGTCCAAATTCCCGATGATGCCAGCGATCGCTTTTAGTCGTGCGTTCACCAATCCAGAATCGAATTTCGAAACTCCCTGCTTACGGATTGAAGCCGTCATTGTCTTGCATGGGTGCAGTTGCTGCAGATCCCTGGAATAAACACGCAGAACTCGAATGCGGGCAACATCCTCCTGTTGACCGGTATCTTCGTTCAATACCCGATACATTCGCCCACCATATTCAACAATGATGACTTCGATAATGATACCAAAACAATTCACACCAGAAGCCTCGTATACGATGCGGGCGCCAGGAACAAGTTTTTTAGTCATTTCGCGCGACAAGAAAAGCACCTCATTTCCGGATCCACTGTTTGAACGCCAGATTCTACGCTGGACAAGTCTCGGCAGATTGCCGACGATTCAACGAAAAAATTATCCGAAAAGAAAGCCGAAGCTCCGGAATAAGTCAGGAAAGCATTATTCCCAGCGCTCCCGGAATCAACGCTGGTTCGGAAGCGGTAACTGTAAATTCCCGGCCACAGCGGGGAAAACATTATTTACTCAATTTTTCAATCTCCGCCTTTGCGTTCGCCTTTTCTTTCATGTAATAAGAATCGTTTCGTTTCGCCGGATCGTTATCAATAATAGCGATCTTTTCTTTCCAGGCGTTTATGGCTTCGCTCTTGCGTCCCATTTTCGTAAAGCATTCTGCCATAAGTCCAGATATATTTTGTCCTTGCCAAGGTTTGATAACGCGAGCAATTCTATAATCAGCCAGTGCATCCTCATATTTTTTTTGGTATTTTTGGGATTGAGCTCTGCCCCAATAAGCTTCAAACTTAGTATCTTCACTCCTAGGGTTTAGAGCAAGAGCCGAAGTATAGTCACTGACGCTTTCTTCATAACGATTAAGCCAGTAGTACGCCTTGGCCCTTACCATGAAGGCTCCTAATGCCTTACTATCCGAAGCGATAACTTCGCTGGCATCGGTAATTGCTTCCTTGTAACGTTCGAGTTCCAAATAGCAAGAAGCTCGGTTCTCCAACGCTTGCATATCATCTGGATAGGTTTCTAAAACCCGAGTGAAATCGGCCAAGGCTGATTGATAGTCATTTTTACTCGATAAACCCCTCTTAAAATAGGCGAAACCTCTCCAGAAAACACTATCGAGATCGTCCGGATTGCTCTCAATCTGACGCGTACATGTTTCAATGGCGAGATAAGGATATTTTTCGGTTGCTCTTTTCTTGCACTCAGCCGCATCTTGCGGACTGGCCCACACGCAGTTGCCGTACAAGAGCATAACAAGGAATAATACAATAAAGATAGGCTTCACTGATCGAAACTTCCTGACCATAAAATATCCCTCCAAATCTTTTGCCAAAGAAGTATTCCATTGGAAGCTTTTCGACAATATTTAAATCGATTCGGCAATAATATGTGCTTTCCTGCCTGAAAAACAAAAAAAGTCGCCCACCCCTAATAATAAAGGATCGGACGGTACACGACAGCACGCGAAGGCACGTAAAATCTGCAACCCAACCTTAACATTGCCATAACAAACGAGAATGAAGAAAGAAAAAAAGAACGCACAGATTTTTCGATGGATACGGAATCTTATAATACCAAAACAAGCGCCAAAGTTGTTTTTCCGAGAAACAATCTTGCCCATCCGGTTCAAGCGTCCGTCATCAGCGTGACCGCTGTGGTCAAAATTAAGGGACTGTCTCAATTTTGTTAACTGAGACAGCCCCTTGTAAAGTTTAGGCACCGAATGCCTCAAAACCAAGCCCCGTAAATCATACCGGTGGCCGTGGCCATCACGATGACCAGCGACACATAGGTCAGCATTTTGACCGTCCCCATGATTTGCCGGATGACGATCATACTGGGCAGGCTCAGTGCCGGTCCGGCCAACAGCAGTGCCAATGCCGGACCCTTGCCCATGCCGGAACCGAGCAGACCCTGCAGAATCGGCACCTCGGTCAGGGTCGCGAAGTACATGAACGCTCCGGCCACACTGGCGATCAGATTCGATTGCAAACTGTTGCCGCCCACCAGGCCCGTAATCCAGGAATCGGGAATAATCCCCGCATCGGTCCCGGCCCGACCGGTCAGAAACCCTGCCACCAGCACCCCGCCGATCAGCAGGGGAAAGACCTGCTTGGCAAAGAACCAGGTGCTGTCCCGCCAATCGGTTCGTTCTTCGGCGTCAAACCAATGGAAACTTGTCCAAAGAACGATCGCCAGGCTGATTCCGGCCAACCACCATTTTATCCCGAATATTGCCGCAAAAACTCCTTCGTGGGTCTGCGGGTTGCCCCAATTGGCAAACACCAGAAACGCCACCATCGAAGCATAATAGGTGATATCCTGCCAGGGCTTGCGTTTTGGTTCTTCCAGTTCGCTCTCTGGCATCTCCGCCAGTCGCTGCGATTCTTCGTTGCGGAAAATCCAGCCCATCAAAACACCGATGACGATCGAAAATAAAACGGCACCGACGGCTCTGGCGATCCCCAGTTCCAGGCCCAACACCCGCGCGGTCAGAATAATCGCCAGTACGTTGATCGCCGGTCCGGAATACAAGAATGCCGTCGCCGGTCCCAGACCCGCGCCACGCCGATAAATTCCCGAGAACAGCGGCAATACCGTACAGGAGCACACTGCCAATATCGTTCCGGATACCGATGCCACACCATAGGCGATCACTTTGTTCGCCCCCGCGCCCAGATAGCGCATCACTGCATCCTGACGGACAAACACTGAGATCGCGCCAGCGATGAAAAAGGCAGGAACCAAACAAAGCAACACATGTTCCCGCGCATAATCCTTCAACATCGTAAATGCTTCAACGATTGCACCCTGCACCCTTGTCTGCTCGATCGGCAAAAAATACGCGCCCAAAAACACGCCGATCATCAATAACAGTTTGTTTCGCTCGCTCATTACCAACACTTCCTTTTAATTTCAAGAAATCAATATATAACTAACTGTTAATATATTAACGCTTGCAGAAAAGTTTTTCAATCCTCTCTTGACGTTTTATATAAAAATATTTTAATATAATATCGTAAGAAATCAGTTGATGACTACAGTCAATGGAGAATAGAAGAACGAAAGAAAGGACCGTGATATTTATGGCCCAGTGTTCCTGCAGTTGCGGCGACGACCGGAAACTCCGCCTGCTTTACGCCTGTTCCGGCGCCGCCGACGTCGGGCATGTCGCCGATCTTGTGGCCCGACGCCTGGACGAAGAGGAATGGGGCGGCATGAGCTGCCTGGCCGGCGTCGGCGCCGGACTGTCCGGGTTCATCGAATCCGCCAAGTCCGCCGACAACATCGTCCTTGACGGCTGTCCTGTCGGTTGCGGCCGCAGAGTGTTTGAGGCCCACGGTCTGCCCTTCACCGAAATCGTCATGACCCAACAGGGCCTGGTGAAAGGTTCCTCGCCCGCCACGCCGGAAGTGGTAGCCCGCCTGGCTGAAAAAGTGAAATCCACAGTTGGAGCTGGTTAACATGCCGACGATGACCGATAAAGCGATGGCAAAGATTTTCAAGGCGCTGGGCGATGAAACGCGATTGGAGATCGTGCGGATGCTGGCCGGCAAGGAACGCTGCGTCTGCGCCTTTCTCAACGCGTTCTCCATGACGCAGCCTGCCATCTCGAACCACTTGCGGGTCTTGCGCGAAGCCGGCGTCGTCCTCGATTCGCGGGACGGCCGCTGGATCTTCTATCGTTTGAACCCGGAAGCACTCCAGGCGATTCAACTCGTATGTCAAAATCTTCTGCTGAACACGACGGTCGTCCGGGTCGATCCCCTGACGGAGCCGTGCGCCGACCCCAAACCGAAGGAGGAATCCGCATGAGCAAAAAAATCGTAGTTCTCGGCACCGGCTGCGCCAAGTGCGCCAAGCTGGAGGAAAACGCCAGAAAAGCCGTGACGCTTGCCGGCGCCGACGCCACGGTGAGCAAAGTCACCGACATCAACCAGATCACCGACTACGGAGTCATGATCACTCCCGCCCTCGTGATCGACGGCCGGGTGAAGGTCGCCGGAAAGATCCCGACGCCGGAAGCCATTGCCGAATGGCTGAAATAACGGACTAAACGCAAACCGAGCAAAGAAAGCGGGACTGCGCCAAAACCTTCACAGGTTTAGTGTAGTCCCGCTTTTCTCGTCTTTCCAGTCAACCAGGCATCCCATTTATGCCTGACAAAAAGCTTACTATTTGTGGGCTTCGTAGAAGTCGTAGTATTTCTGCAGTTCCCGTTTCAACAGGTTCGGTGTGTCCAGTTCATACGGGCAGTTGTTTTTGCAATGATTGCAACCGATGCAGTCATTGATCCGGTCCATTTTAGCCTTGAATTCATCCGTCAGAAACGGCTGGACGGGCGCCCTTCCCAGGAATAACGATACCCGGGCCTGGGTCGGAATCTCAATGCCGGCCGGGCAGGGCAGGCAATAGCCGCAGCCGCGGCAAAAATCGCCGGCCAGTTCCGTCCGGTCTTTTTCGATCAGACTCCACATGGCTGCATCGAGTACCGGCGGATTCTGTTCGAAGGCGATGAATTCCGCCAGTTCGTGCAGTTTCTGAATTCCCCAGATCGGCAGCACGTTGTCGTATTGGCGCAGGAAGGCAAACGTCGTGGCCGCATTGGTGATGAGTCCGCCGGATAATCCCTTCATCGCGATGAGGCCGAGGTCCTGCTCCTTGCACGCGGCGATCAATTTCAGGTCCGCCGCGGCGGAGAGGGAGTTCAGCGGGAACTGGACGGTGTCGTAGCGGCCGGAGGCCGCCGCCTGCAACGCGTTGCCGATCTTGTGGTTCGTCACGCCGAGGAAGCGGATCATACCTTTTTGCCGGGCTTCCAGCAGGCCCGCATAGGCGCTCTCGGGATCGGCGGGGTCGGGCAATTCCGCGGGATTGTGCAACTGCAAAATGTCCACATGGTCGGTTTTTAGATTCTTCAGGCTGGTTTCCAGATCGTTGAGCAATGATTTCCGGTCGCCTGCCTTGCTCTTGGTGGCGAGAATAATGTTGTTCCGCACGTCGGCCAACGCATAGCCGATTTTTTCCTCACTGTCCGTGTACGCCCGCGCCGTATCGAAAAAGTTTATGCCCTGTTCATAAGCTTTGCGCAAAATCGTCTTGGCGTCATCAAAGGAAACCCTTTGTATCGGCAGCGCACCGAAGCCGCTCCGGCTCACTCGCAAATTGGTCCGTCCCAGTCGCATTGTATCCATCCCAATAGCCTCCTTGCATAAAATTAGTCGTGGTTGTGGTTCCGGGTAGGTTTTTTTCCATAACAACGATTTGCATCCGGGCAGCCTGCGTTGTTTTTAGCTCGCCTTATTTCCACCGTTTATTTTTCGCGGCATCCTGCAAATTTTCCTGCGAAAACACCTTGAACAGCGGTTCAGATGCTGCTCGGCCCGCCCGTCAGAATCCGGAGCAACCATACTGCGAACTGTAAATTTCTGTTTTTTGCGAATAATCTATTTTTGTGTTATAATGTAATCAGAAGGAAGGGATAAAGGATCACCGCCGGCGAGCGGGGGAACATTCTTCGAGGAGGCGACTCCATCGGATAACCTGGAACTGGAGACCCAATTGAATAAGGCTGTGAGAGGCGCCCAAAGCGCCTAATCGTACAACGTGCGTTGTACACATGAGAGCCAAGCGGCGGGGCCGCAGCTCATCAAGATCGAAACTTAAACCGGTCGGCTTCGGACGAAGCCGACCGGTTCCATTTTTTTCGCGGCGGTATTGCCGTCTAGAAGAATTGAATCACAAGGCGGGTCAGCCACATCGAGATCGCCGCATCGATCACCGGCACGCACAACAGCAATCCGTGCCATTTTTTATTGGCGTTGGAGGTGATAACGATCCGGACGAAGTGGCCAATCAGGGTGCCCATCGTCACGCAGGCTGGAAACAGGATCGTCGCCTGCTGCGCCGTGATGGTCCCCTGCGCATACAATGAAGCGGCGGCGGCGCAACCGGCCGCCTTGGCGAAAAACGCCGCGACCAGCGCGACGATGGCCTCGCCCGGCAAGCCGAACACGGCCATCACCGGCCCGACCGCCTTGCCCACGATTGTCATCAGTCCGGTGATGTTCAGAAACTCGATGAGGACATACGCCAGCACCATCGCCGGCGCGATCATCTCGGCGCCGATGTAGAAGCCTTTCTTGGCGCCGGCCACGAATTCCTCCACGATGCTCGGTTTCATTTTTTGCAAATCCATTCCCGCCGCACTCGGTTCAGCCATTGACAGCACCCCCCTGGTTCCGGTTTTTCATGGCGTGCCATTTCAGATAGAAGCGGACGATATTGGCGCCGATGACTTTGACGATGAAAATGATCCCGATGATGATGCCGACCGGCAACACGCTGATCGGCAGCAGGGCGGCGCCGGTGCCGAAGGTATTGGTAACCACTGCGGAGCCGGCATACTGGTAGGAAACGAAGATCGTACGCTCATCGTCGGTCATCAGCTTTTCCTCCGCCAGCCCTTTGGTCATGACCGCACCGACGTCAGAGCTGGTGAAACTACTGACAAACGCCAACCCGGTAGCCCCGGGAATGCCCATGAACGGTTTCAGGATCGGCCGGAACAATTTTTCCGCCGCCCGCAGCGCGCCCATGGATTCCGCGACATTGATGCAACCCAGCGCAAACATCAAGGTCGGGAATAGGGTCAGCGCGAACATGAATCCTTCCCGTGCCCCCACGCCCCCTTTACCGGTAAAGAAAACCCCTTTGGCCACCTGACCGAACTGGCCGGTCAGTACCTGAAAATCGAGCGCCCGCCAGGGGCCGGCCGCTTTGGCAAACACGCCGGAAAACGACACGATCAGCAGTAGCAGCGACAGCCAGCCCTTCCAACTGACTTTGTATCTTTGTATTCGTCCTGTTTAGGATCCGCCATTCCTTCTCCCTCCACTTTCGATTATTTTGCCGGGTCAGTCAAGATTGAACGTGCAGAGCGCCAGCAGTTTGGCCCGTTCGAACAAGGTATCGACAATCGCGAATTCTTCCGGGCTGTGATTGCGGCCGCCCTTGACGCCCATGGCGCACACCGTCGGCACGCCGGCAATGACACTGTAGGCTGAGTCCGAACCGCCGCCGACATATTTGCCGTAAGGCGTGCCTAGCCCCATTTCCGCGTAAGTCTTTTTCACGACCTCAAACAGTTGCTTGACGCCCTCGGTGGTTTGCATCGGCGCGATCCCCGGTGTCTGGGTCAGCGTGGTCGTCGTGTCCGGCACATATTGTTTCGCAGCGACTTCCGCCAGCTGCCGTTCTATCTCTGGCAGCAACGCCGGGTCCTGATAGCGAATGTCCACGACTATCTTGGCGTAGCCTGGCACTGCGTTGGGAACGATGCCGCCTTCGATCACGCCGACATTAAAGGTGGTTCCCTGTTCCCAGTTCGTCAGGTTTTGAATATCGATGACTTTGTGGGAAATCTCCAGGATCGCGCTGCGGCCGTTTTCCGGTTCGTTGCCGGCATGCACCGCCACTCCCTTGACTTCCAGGGTAAATACTGCGGTTCCCTTGCGGCCAGTCACGATCGCGTCGTCGACAAAGCCGGTCTCGCAGTTGAATGCCGCCGCCGCACCCTTGGCCTCCCGCATAAACACTTCCGCCGCATTGGAATCGGCATGGGCGATTTCCTCGTCGCCCGCCAGAACCACCTTGAGTGGACGCACATCATAGCCGGCCGCGTTCAACGCCTTGATCGCATATGTTGCCGCCACAATGCCGCCTTTCATATCCAGTACGCCCGGACCATAGGCCTTGCCGCCCCGAACGGTGAAGGGACGCTTGGCCACGGTTCCAAGCGGAAATACCGTGTCCATGTGTCCCATGAACAAGACCGCCGGTTTGGACCGCCCGGCGCCGACCTCGGCCACCAGCATGTTGCCGGCCTTCTCCATTTCCACGATTTTCGTCGCCGCACCCTCCGCCGCCAGCACTTGTTGCAGACGGGCCGCCACGGCATCAATGCCGGCTTTGTTGTGAGAACCGCTCTCCATGTTGACGAGCTCCTGCCACAGCGACAACATTTCCTCCCGGTGCGCGTCGACATATTCGGCGATGATGGATCGGACTTCCTTGTTCACTGCCTCCGCCTCCTTTTTTGTTTTGGGTCTATTTTCGGCTATGGCCTTATTATAATAATTGTTGCGTCGGCTGTCCATTAGGGACAACAAAAAACAGGAGGGTTTCACTCCTGTTCTGCGTCCAGTAGAAATTTGTACCTTTTCCGCGGTCGTCCGCGCGGTCCGGGCGACTCTTCGCCGACCACTTCCGCCAAGCCCGTTCTCTCCAGTTCGCCAAGGATCCGCCGGGCACTGCGGGGCAAAACGTGCAGTTGGAGCGCCAACTCCTGCGCACTGATTCCGGACTGGCGGTTTTTCTCCCAGATCGATGCCAAACGCCCCAACGTCGCCAGGCTGACCGAGGTTCGCCGGCTGATTTCCCGCAAGCGTTCCGATGCGTATTCATAGGCAATTTGCTCCCGCCCTCCCAACGGGCCAAGAATGGTTTTGTCGTCAAAAAACACCATCCAGCTTCCCCGGTCGCGTTCCTTGGCCATCAGCAAGGCGCGGGCAGCATTAAATTCGGCTTCATAGGCGGAATGGCCGATCCCTGTGCCGCAGGCGACGATGTAAGAATCAATTTGTCGGAAAGCTTCCATCGCCGGCAGGGCGGAAAAATCGGCCGTAGCCTCCCGCACCATCCCCCGAGTGGTAAACACGGCGAACCGCCCCGCACTCGCGGTTTTTAAAGCTCCCTGCACGGATTTGGCATAAGCAATCAACTTCTGGGTAATATTCATCTCCATCGCAAACAGGTCATCCGCCGACTGGAATTCCCGCGAACGGGAAAAAGTGTCCACCTCGAACATTTGCACAGCAATCTGGGCATCTCGGGCCTGTTGCATCTCCGCCGTCCGCAGGATCAGATTCAGCACCGACTCGACAGCGGAGCGGGCCGGCAACACCCGATACACCGGAACTCCCAAGGCTTCCAGCCGCCGTTTCACCCCCAGTGTGCATGTCACCGCCAGCTTGGTTTTGCCACTGCGCCAGAGGTCGTAATGATAGGCGGCGCCGACTTCTTCCGTCATGCCGATCTCAAACGGCCGGACATAGGCTGGTTCTTCGGGAATTCCCATCTCCACGAATACTTGCTTTAAGTCTTCGAACAGGATCGAGTCGAAACTGATTTCCGTCAACTGCACCGGCCGCGTGTAAAATATCTCGCACAATGTTTTATACAGACTGGACCCTTTGTACAAAATCTGAAAGATCGGTTGCCGCACGCCGCCCCACTCCCGGGCAATCACGCCGGCGATGCGGCCGGGCAACAGCCACATATCCACATCGTGGCGATGAGCCTGAAATAACGGCACAATTTCGGATATTTCCCGAAACGGGATGGATTGGCAACTAAAATCCGGATACTCGTCGGCGATACTGCGAACAATCTGCACCGAATCTTCGCTGCCCAGTATTCCCAGTCGAATCTTCAATTCGTTCAAACTCCGTTCCCATTCGCCAGCGGCGTTGTTTCGTTGCTGAAATGTTTCGCCGCGTCGCCTGTATTCCCCTGCCGCTCAAGTCCGGTTTTTGCGGCGGTCGAATACGAAACAGGAACCTTTGTGCTGCTTGGCCGCTTTTTTCAGTTCCGCCGCCACTTCGGGAATTTCCCAGTAGTTGGCGAAGCCGCGGCACTGATTGCTGACGCCGGCCACGGAAATCGAAGTCACCGGGAATTTTTCGGACACGCCCCGTCGATTTTTCACCTGAATATACCCGCGCTCCAAGTCCTCCGGTGAATAGGCCGCCCGGATTTCCCGGTCGAAGATTTCAATAATCGCCCGGGCTATTTTTTCCGCTCGCTCAGGACTGGTAATGATGATAAAATCGTCGCCGCCGATATGGCCCAAAAAATCCTCACCCTGTCCTTCCCGGGCCAGCGCATGGCTGAGAGTTTCCGCCGTCATCAACAGGACCTGATCGCCGCGCTCAAACCCGTATTTGTCATTATAGGCCTTAAAATTATTCAGATCGATATACAGAACCACGAACTGCACTTCCTTCGTCAGCAAACAGCGCAATTTTTCCTCGATCATCAGATTGCCCGGCAATCCGGTCAACGGGTTGGAATTGTGGGCGCACAATACTTGCAGTTCGGTGATGTTCTTCAGCAGATTCATGATGGAAACCACTCCGGCATAGGCGCCCTCCCTCACCACAATGATCAGGTCATACAGATTCGACTCTTCCCGGCTCATCGCGATTTTGGACACCGCCTCCAGCGGCAGGTCCGCATTGACGATCAGGGGCGAGGCGTCCATCACCAGTTCCACCGGTCGTTTGTGGTAGAGGGAGACTCCATAATAAGATCCCAGATGGAAGTATAGCCGGTTTTTCATCACCAGTCCGACCGGCTTGTTTCCCTGAACCACCACCACGCCGCGGACGGCGCTCGCCGCGAACTTGGCCTCGACCTGTTCGGTGGTCGTCTCCGGATGGACGGTCGGCACATGTTCGATGATCTCGCCAATGACCCGTCCCAGCGCCGTTCCCGCCTCGCGGGCCCGTTGCCCGGCTTCTTTCTGGCGAAACTTCCGGATCAGAGCAACGGCTGTCAACGATACCGGCGCAGGTGGATTGGCCGGACGGGCCAGCAAGTACCCCTGGGCGTAACCGACCCCGAGCTTCATCACCGTCATCAGTTCGTCTTCCGTTTCCACGCCTTCGGCGATGATTTTGCTGTTCATGGCGGCGGCCAGGTTGACCAACGCCTCCAAAATGGCGATTTTAAAAGGATTATTGTGGATATCCCGGACGATCGACATATCCAGCTTGATAAAATCCGGATACAGTTCCGCAATGGCCTGCAGGCTCGAGTAGCCCGCGCCGGCGTCATCGACGGCGATGCAATACCCCTGCCGTCGGTAGTGATGCAACGCCCGGGTGAAGTTCCCGAAGTCGCTGATCGCGGTCCGCTCTGTGATTTCGAATGCCACCTGCTCGGGGATCAGGCCGTGGTGCAGCACCACCTGTTTGGTCCGCCCATTGCGGAACTCGGGATCGTTGATGACTTCCGGAGTAACGTTGAGGAATAACTGTTGACCCGGCGCGAGCATCCGGGCCTGCTGAATCGCCACCTCCCGGCACACATGTTCCAGGGCCAGGAGCAGCTTGTGTCTCGCCGCCACGGCGAACAATTCCGTTGGCGTATGCAGCGGGCTGTCCGCCGGTCCGCGGGCCAGCGCTTCATAGCCCAGCGGCTCCCCGTCGGCCAGGCTCACAATCGGCTGAAACACCGGCGTTATCTTGCGATCGCGGATGATCGTCTGCAGTTCCTCGTGCAATGCCCGCTCCCGGATCAAAGCCGACAACTGGTGACCCATTAGGTCCACGGCCATTGGTTGCTCCCCATTACGGACCGTTTTACCTGCGGCCGGCGCCCCGGCCGCTTCGTCACCTGCTCCGGCCAATTTGCCCCGAATCTTTTTCCGCATGTTGCGCTGTCCTCTCGCCACCGTAGCATACAGCCTATACAGTTTCCCGAACATTTTGGACGCCACAGCCTGCCCTCCCGTCCGTCGTCTCAACTTGGCTATCTATATCATACGGGGTTCGACGATCGCGTCGGTTATGAACATGTAAAAAATTCGTTACTTCTGCCGAAAAAGAAGGATTTTCGCTGCCTGGCGAGAATAAAAGTGGTATGTTATGAGTACAGGCGCACGAGAGGTGATGAAACTTGGCTGCCCGCCGCAAATACCGCATACGGTGGATACGGGTCCTGGTCTTGCTGACAGCAGCCTATTTTATCTTTTTGGCTGTCGGGCAACAGTTCGAACTATATACCATCCAGCGCGAAACATACTCCCTGCGGGGACGCATCGCCGAACTGGAACAGTCCAACAAAACCTTGACGGATGAGAAGGCCAAGCTCTCTTCTCCAGCCTACGTAGAAAAAATCGCTCGTGAAGAACTCGGGCTGGTCAAACCGGGGGAAGTTCCCTATATTCCTTGACACTCTTTCGATTCGGACGCTATAATGAGCTATATCAAACAGACAAGGGGGATCTGCTGTTAGTATGTCGATCGAAGTCGGCGGCATTGTTGAGGGCACCGTCACCGGTATCACGAATTTTGGTGCGTTTATCGAACTCCCGGGCGGGAAAGTGGGTCTGGTTCATATTTCTGAAGTTGCCGATGTTTATGTCCGCGATGTCAAGGACTTCCTCAAGGAACGCGATAAAGTTCAGGTCAAGGTGCTTTCCATTGACGCCAATGGGAAAATCGGCCTGTCGATCAAACAGTTGAAACCACCGTCGGAAAATCGTCGACCGCCTGCCTTTGAAGGCCGCCGTAGCGGGCCGATGGAGGCGCGTCGCCCCTTGCGTCCGGTAGCCCCATCGTTCGAAGACCGGCTGTCAAAATTTCTCAAAGATAGTGATGAACGGCTCACGGATTTAAAAAGGGCCACCGATTCCAAGCGGGGCGGCCGAGGCAGCCGCCGCTCGGATTGATTCATAATGCAGCGGAAAGAGCATTCTTCACCGAATGCTCTTTCTTTATATTCCGGATAAAGGAGATTGTTCGCCATGCGGCGCCGTAGCATCCGTTTTCAGCTCATCCTCAATTCCCTGATGGTCATCCTGCTGCCGCTCGTGCTATTTGCCGGCTATAGCTTCTGGCAGATGTACCGCTTCAATCCGGACGAATTCGCCCAACTGCTGTTCATTCTGTCCGTCGCCTTCGCCGCGACGGCGATCCTGTCGATCATTCTCAGCGTCAATATCGCTGAGAAATTCACGATTCCCCTCGAACGCATCACGACCGCCGCCCGTCGGATCGCCGCCGGCCGCCTGTCAGAACGGGTCCATGTCCGCACGGACAATGAAATCGACGTGGTGGGACTGGCGCTCAATCATCTGGCCTCGCGGCTAGAGGAAAAGCTCGAGGAGGTCACCGCCGAAAAGCAAAAGCTGCAGCTCATCCTCGAACACATGGACAACGCCGTGTTGCTGTTCGACAATCACGGCTGTCTGCTGGAGGCAAACCGCAGCGCCAATCTTTGGTTCAATCTGCGGCCGGCGATGCTGGGGCAACACAACATCAACGCGCTGGGCAACAGCCAGATTGACAGCGCCCTGAAAGAAGCCCTAGTCTCCATGCGCCTGCAGCAGATTACCTTCAAGAGCAGCCTGCCGGGACTCCCGAAAATATTCCAGGGTTCGCTAATCCCCCTGCCCGGCGCCGACGGTTCGCCGACCGGCGTGCTGGCAGTCTTCCACGACATCACATCGTTCAAGATCCTGCAGGAACGGCAGGCGGATTTCGTCGCCAACGCCTCGCACGAATTATCGACGCCGCTGACCGCCATCCGGGGATTCGCAGAAACCCTGGTCGACGGCGCGGCGGACCAGCCCGAGGAAAGCCGGCGCTTCGCCGCCATCATCCTGACGGAGGCCGAACGAATGCAGCGGCTGGTGCAAGATCTGCTCCAGCTGGCGAAAATTGAGGCGGTCGAATACCGACAAACCATCGATTGTCAACCGACGCTGGTTCAACCGCTGCTGAGCTCCATTGTGCAGGAACTGGCGCCGGCCTGGACGCAAAAACGGATCGACCTGTCGGTGGACCTGCCGGCAGAACCGTTGCGGGCAATGACCAATGCCGATATGTTGAAACAAGTGCTGGTCAATTTAATCGACAATGCCGTCAAATATACGCCGGACGGCGGCTTTATCCGGATCGCCGCCTATCCGGCCGGCGAGCGGATCCACTTCTCCGTCAAGGATTCCGGCATCGGCATCCCCGCCGAAGACCTGCCCCGTATCTTCAACCGTTTCTATCGCGCCGACAAATCCCGGAACCGGGCCGTCAGCGGCACCGGCCTCGGCTTGGCCATCGTCAAGCATCTGCTGGATGCTCTCGGCAGCACGATCGAAGTCGATAGCCAGTTGCACAATGGGACGACTTTTCGCTTTTCCTTGCCTAACGCGGCGCCGACGCCTTCCTGAAAGCGTCGCAAAGTTTTCGCTCTTTTGCGAAAAATCCAGCAATATGCTATAATTCAATAAAAGCGCTTCCATTCTTAAATCCTATTTTTTGCATACAAAATTCATATTTACCGCCGATGTGCACTTGACGTGGATTCGGTCTATAATTATTATAATAAAAACAGCTTTCAACTTTATTAAAACATACTATGAAAGGTGGCTACCCCTCAATGTTCAAGCAACTTGAAAATCAACTGAACGCACTGTCGCACCGGAAAGCCAAATCGTTGCGTCTCTACAATCTTCCCGTCGACACCGACGACTCAACCATTCCCCGCAGTGGAACGGTCCGGGTCGGCATTCCCTCCGTCATCGGCACCTACCTGTTCCCGCGCCTCATCAGCGCCTTCTGCACGCGCTATCCTCAATACAAGCTCAGCGTCGTGGAAGAAGGAACGGCATCCATCATGCAGCTTCTTCAGGACGACAAACTGGATGTCGGCTTTGTGGTCCTGTTCGGTGAAACGGAAAATCTGGATGTGTTGCCGGTGGCATCGGGACAAATGCTGGTTTGCATGCCTCCCGATCATAAACTGGCAAACCTGCCGGCGATCCCTCTGGCCGAATTACGGGATGAACAGCTGATTATGCTGAAGAAAGGCACATATATCAGGCAGATGATTATTGAACAATGCCAAAAGAACGGTTTCTTCCCCAACATCGTGTTCTCCACCAGCCAATTGCAGACCATGGTCCAACTGGTGAAGAACGAAGTCGGCCTGACCTTTTTGCTGGATTACATTGCACAAGACCAACAGGGCATCGTCTGCAAACCTTTGGAAGACCCGGTCACCGTCAATACCGGCTTGGTCTGGCCCAAGGGTCAAACTCTGACCGAGGCGGGCAAGGCGTTCGTCGAAGTCGTCAAAGAATCCTTCGCTTCGCTGGAAAAGCCGGTTTCCCGTTAAGCGGTCTTTCCATCCGGGTAAAAAAATCATGTCAACAAAAATGAGCCCATCCGACGATGGGCTCATTTTTTATTTTACGACGCTGTTCTCGGACTGTACTCGGTCGGCTCAGAGGGTCTGGAACGTGGCGATGCCTTTTTTGTACAGCTGGAGGTTACGGCCAAATGTTTCCTTGTCCGCCAGACTGCCTACCAGCGTCAGCATGTAATAGCCGCGGTCGGACTGAACCATACTGATGGCCAGTCGCTTATCCTCGTGGCGGATCAACAACATCACGCCCTCATATTTGCCAACTTTGACAAACGTTGCGGTTTCACAGGTCTTATCGGAGCCATAGTCCGCCTTCAACAGTTCCGTCAGCAGTTTTTCCCGCTCGTCCGCCGTCAGTTGCCGAGGATCGACGAAACTGTCCCGGCGAACCTGCACCATCCAGATGTTGAGGTTGCCCGCTACCGAATCAAATTCGAGCGCCACCCCCGGATCGCCCGATTTGACCGGCACGACCTGTCGGGGGGCCTGCGGACATTCGATCTGGAACGAAAACTCGCCGTTCTGGTAGGTATAGGCGTGACTGATCCCGGGGAATGCCAGCAGAATCACTGCTGCGGCCGCCAGGCAAAATACCGCCTCCGCCAAGGACCGCTTGCCGTTTCTCATCGCACTCTCTCCTTCGCCGTGTCGCCACGGAGTCGTTGGGCTGTCTGTCTGTAATCTTCCACAAAACTGTCGCCCATTCCTGCCGCTAGGTAACGAAGTTAACGAAGTTAACGAAAAGCGTATTTAATTTTTATTTCCGCACAGGATCATTGATTGCTGCAATCTTTGCAAAAACCTAAATCTCGTTACCGTTGTTAACTCGTTACCTGACTCCACAAAAAAAGACCCGGCGTTGTTACTTGCCGCGGGTCCAGACCACCTGCCGTTATGATGTTGTGGGTTTATTTTTTGCGCAGCCGTTCGCCGGTCACCAGATAGATCACCCACTCCGCCACATTGGTGGAATGGTCGGCGATTCGTTCCAGATAGCGGGCCACGAAGATCAGCTGCGTCGCCTGGTTGATTTTCGAGGGATCGGCCAGCATGTAGGTCAACAGCTCGCGAAATACCCGGTGGTAAAGCTGGTCCACCACATCATCGGCGCGGCAGACTTTTTCAGCCAGCTGAATGTCGAGGTTCAGATACGCCTGCAGGGAGTCGTCGAGCATAGTCTGGGCCAGCACCGCCATCCGGGGAATATCGACGAGCGGTTTGATAAGCGGTTCTTTGCCGATCACTTGCACGATCTTGGCGATATCGAAGGCATGGTCGCCGATCCGCTCCAAATCGGTGGTGATTTTCAGGCCGGTTCCCAACACGCGCAGATCCTTCGCCACCGGTTGCTGCCGGGCGATCAGGGCGATGCAGCGGTCTTCGATGTCTACCTGCATGTCGTCGATGATGTCGTCGCCGGCCATGATCTGCTGGGCGAGCGCCTGATCCTGGCGGGCCAGCGCATCGACCGCATTGCGGATGGCATTCTGCACGATCTGTCCCATCCGGACCAGGTCCTGCCGCAACGTTTCCAGTTCCTGATCGAAATTTTGCCGTATCATCGTCATTGCCGCTCCCTTCTCAACCGAAACGCCCGGTGATGTAGTCCTCGGTCCGTTTGTCGCGCGGCCGGGTGAATACGGTGTCGGTCTTGTCCTGCTCGACCATCTCGCCCATCAGAAAGAATGCCGTGGAATCGGACACGCGGGCGGCCTGTTGCATATTGTGGGTCACCATGACGATCGTGTACTCTTTTTTCAGTTCGGTGACCAGTTCCTCGATCTTCATGGTCGAGATCGGGTCCAGCGCCGAACAGGGTTCGTCCATCAGCAGCACTTCCGGCTCCACCGCCAACAACCGGGCGATGCACAAGCGCTGCTGCTGCCCGCCGGACAGCGACATCGCCGAGGTCTTCAGCCGGTCCTTGATCTCGTCCCAGAGCGCCGCGCCGACGAGGCTCCGTTCCACCAGTTCGTCGAGAATCGCCTTGTGTTTCTGGCCATGGATGCGCGGCCCGTAGGCGATATTGTCGTAGATCGACATGGGAAACGGATTGGGGCGCTGGAACACCATGCCCACCCGCTTGCGCAAATGCACCACGTCCACGTCGGGCGCGAAGATGTCTTCACCGTCGAGCAGAACCTCGCCCTCGATGCGGACGCCTTCGATCAAGTCGTTCATCCGGTTCAGCGTCTTCAAAAACGTGGACTTGCCGCAGCCGGACGGGCCGATCAGGGCCAGCACGCTGTTCTTCGCCACATTGATCGATACTTTGTTCAGCGCCAGGTGCTCGCCGTAAAAGAGTTTCAGCTTGTTCACCTGAATTTTGTTTTCCAACCTATTTTGCCTCCCCGCGCCGAGCGGTATCCTGTTTTCATCCATATGATGCAAGGATAACATAGAGTCGCCCAGAACAGGTTAATACTTTGTTAAGATTGTGTTAACTTTCTTCCCGCAGCCGGTAGCCGAACCCGCGCACGGTTTCCAGCGTCTCCGCTGTCGCCGGATCGGTCGCCAGCTTCGCCCGCAGATGCCGCACATGGACATCGACTGTCCGGCTGTCACCGAAATATTCGTAGCCCCAGACCTTCTCCAGCAGTTGTTCCCGGGTGAACACCTTGCCCAGGTTGGTCGCCAGCATTTTAAGCAGCTCGTATTCCTTCGGGGTCAGTTCGAGTTTTGTGCCGCCCATGGACACTTCATACCGCGAAAAATTGAATCGCAACCGGCCGACCTGCAGCTCGCCGGGCAGAGCGGTTTCCTTCTGGCTACGGCGCAGCACGGCCTTGATCCGGGCGGTGAGTTCCCTGGGACTGAACGGTTTGGTCATATAGTCGTCAGCGCCGAGTTCCAGGCCGATGATTTTGTCGACTTCTTCCGCCTTGGCCGTCAGCATGATAATCGGCAAGGCGACAGTAGCCGGGTTTCCTTTTAGGCTCCGACAGACTTCCAGTCCATCCAGCTCCGGCAGCATCAAATCGAGCAGAACCAAATCAGGCTTTTCCCGCTGGGCCGACCTCAGTCCCTGCGCGCCGTCGACCGCCTCCAGGACCTGAAATCCTGCCTTTTCGAGATTGTACCGCACCAGTTGGCGGATGTTCGCTTCGTCTTCCACAATCAGTATTTTTCCCATTCGCTCCTCCTGTTGCCACGCTGTTCTTTCCGCTTGAAAAAGCCCCGCGACAATCGCGGGGACTCAAACCCGTCAATGACATTATTCCAGCATCTGCGACACAATCCGGGCGGCTTCCGTCAAGGGAATCTTCTCGATCTGCTGGACTTCGTACCAAGTTACCCCCTTGGTCGCTTTCGGCCCTTTCAGCGCCACCACTTTGATCAGACCGACGCCAGGCGCGATATAATGCCGCTCGATGCCGGTCCCGCCGGCATACACGTCATACTCCACCATGATGCAGTTCGCAAATACACCGGCTGGTGTTTCCACCGTCAGACCGGTTTCCATGACTTCGCGCCGGTTGCCCCAGGGTGCCTTCCATTTTGCGCCGGTCTCGGCCTGCAAAGGCAGCCAGAAAAACTTTTTCTGCCCGCGGTTCGTCACCAGCGGAATCTGGACAATACCGCCGTCCTCGGCGGCATACCGCCAAACCGCCCGATCTTTGGGAACCGGTTGCATCGGCTGCCGGCCATACTCCGCATAGGCCAGTTCCACTTCGGCCAAGGTCACAAACTCTTCGTCGTCCAACTTGGCGGTAACCAGCGTTTTCTCAAACCGCGTCCCGTCGCTGCCCAGAATCCCGGTCGCAAAGATCCGCAGGCCCGGGTTCGGCGTGAAGCTCGCGGTTTCGGCCCCCGACGCCGCCAACGCCAGCGGCGAAGACATCAACAACACCAATATCAACAGACCAAACCGGCGCAACCCTTTGATCCAGGAAATTTGTCGCATAAACATGTCTCCTTTCACAATCGTTCCGCAGCCTTGACTTCCTCCCAAAGAACGTCCAAGGCGGCCAAGTCCAGTTCTTGCCACTTTAGTCCTTTCGACTTGACGGCCGCTTCCACCTGCTGAAACCGGCGTAAAAATTTGTTATTGGTTCCGTTCAGCGCCACTTCCGCCTCGACCCCCAGAAACCGGCCGAGATTGACCACGGCGAACGCCACGTCGCCGAGTTCATCTTCGATTTCCAGTTTATCGCCGGACTGCGCCGCTTCGCGCAATTCCGCCAGTTCTTCCGCCACCTTGTCCCAGACCGGCGCGACATCGTCCCAGTCGAAACCGACCTTGGCCGCTTTCTGTTGCAGCTTGTTGGCCCGCAGCAACGCCGGCAGGCCCTTGGGAACTCCGTCCAGCGCCGACCGGGGTTTGACGGACTTTTCCCGACGCTTGATCGCATCCCAGTTCACGATGACCTCCGCCGCGTCCCGCACCGAAATATCGCCAAACACATGGGGATGACGACGGATCAACTTTTCCGTCACCGTGTTCACGACATCCTGCATGCTGAAGTCGCCTTTTTCCTCGGCGATCCGGGCGTGAAACACGATCTGCAGCAACAGGTCGCCGAGTTCCTCGCACAAATGCGCCGAGTCCTGCTCGTCGACCGCCTCGAGCACCTCGTAGACTTCCTCAATGATATAGCGGCGCAAGGTCGCGTGGGTCTGTTCGTTGTCCCACGGGCAGCCGCCGGGCGAGCGCAGTCGGGCCATGACATCCACCAACGGGTCCAGCGAAAATGGTTCCTGGCGGGAGGGACGCGGCGGCACGTACACACTGGTCAGATGGTCGAAGTCCGTCCGCCGGTCCAGTTTGTACAGGGGCGCCTGCTTCAGGCTTTCGTCCGGCAGTCCCAGATGTCGAGCCACCACGACCGTCGCTTCATCCGCCAGTCGTTCCATCAGGCTCAGCTTGAGTTCGGAAGCAATGAACGGATTGAAAACCTGGGTGACGACCAGCCCCGTCGACAGATCCGTCGGCAACGCCGTCACTTCCTGCGCATCCACGATGGTCAGGCCGATCTGGGGATCGACTCCCAACCGGTTGCACAGCAGCTCAAAAAAGCTCATACCCGGCAAGATTCGTAACGGCACTTGCTGTTCCGCCGCTCCCGCCCGAAGCAATCCCACGGTTTTTTCCGCCACCATCGGGCTGCCCGGCACGGCAAAAACCACATCTTGCCCGGCCTGCGCCCGCTGCAGCACATCCGCGGCGATCGCCGCATAGATGGAGTCAAAATCTTCGCCCTGCTCATAATACGAATCATAGCTTTGGAAAGAGACCTGCCGCGCCCGCAGTTCGGCCACCGTCGGGTGAATGGCGGTGCGCAGCAACAGCGGATTGGCCTGACGCAGCACATCCCAGGTTTCCAGGCTGATGCAGCCGAAGGGGCCTGGCCCCAGGCCGACAATCGTAACACTACCCATAACTTATCGCCTCAACAAATGTATTTTTTTCAGGACCCGCACCGCCGCGACGCCGACAGCCGGAATCCTCAGCAACTCCCGCTCGCCGACGCTGCCGACCAGCAGCAGCAAAACGGCATATACGCCGCCGCCGGCGACGATGGCGACCAGGGTCGACAGGGTATTGCGCAGACCCTGCGCCATCAGAAGTTCGTACAGACCCAGACAGACCAGACCCATGACCGCCGCGGCCGTCCCCGTTTTCAGCGTGTCCCTGACCGGCAGGGCAAATCCGATGAATCGATAAATGAAGATCAGATTTAAAAGCGCCGCCACACCAAAATCGGCAATGGTCGCCCAGGCCGCACCGACGATTCCCCAGGCCGGCATTGCTGTCAGCGTCCAGCTCAGCGCCACCTTGACGCCGGCGGAGACAACCATATTCGCCACCGGAATCGCCGTGTGGCCCAACCCCTGCAAAACACCGGTCGTCACCTGGTGAATGCCCAGCAGAAAAATTCCCACGGCGGAAATGGCGATACAGATCCCGGCCTTCGGCGTGGCGTACAACAGGGTGGAAATCGGCGTCGCCAACAGCCACATGCCGACAAAGGCGGGAATCGTGATGAAGTTGGCAATGCGCAGGGCCGTGGAAGTCCGGTCGTAAATCGCCGGCCGGTCCCCCAGCGTATTGGCTTCCGATACTGCGGGAACGATGCTGGCGGCCAGGGAGGCGGTCAGGATCGTCGCCATATTGACCAGCGGCACCGCCATTCCGGTCAGGTAGCCGAACAGTTCCGTCGCCTGCTCCACGCTGTAACCGGCCACTTCCAGACGGGGCGGCACAATCAGCAGGTCGAGATTGGAAACGACCGGCAGCATGATGTTGGCCAGCGACACCGGCAGCGCCAGTTTGATGATCCGGGTGATAATCGAGGTTCCCGATTCCTGCTGCAACAATGGCTGTTGTTCCATCTTCGTGCGCAGCTCTCGCCGGTAGCGCCAGTAAAAAAACAACAGGACCAATAAACCGGCCACCGCCCCCGGTCCCGCCCCGAAGCTCGCGCCCGCCGCCGCGTATTCCAGCCCACGCGGCAACAGGATATAGGCGAAGCCGACCATGGTCACCACCCGGACAAACTGCTCGGCTATCTGGGAGACCCCAGTCGGCAGCATCATCTGCATGCCCTGGAAATAACCCCGATAACTTGAAAGGATCGTCACGAAAAACAACGCCGGCGACAGAGCGGCGATGGCATAGTAGGCACGAGGGTCACGGACGAATTGGTGTTTGATCAGCCAGCCGGCGCCAAAAAACAGGATTACGGAAAAGATGGCCCCGGTTATGGTCAGCAAAACCAGGGAAATGCGAAACACCCGGTTCGCGCCCCGGTAATCCTGGAGCGCGGCTTTCTCCGCCACGAGGATGGAGATGGCCACCGGAATCCCGGCCGACGAAATGCTCAGCGCCAGCAGATAGATCGGATACGCCATCTGGTACAGACCGATGCCTTCGCCGCCCAACAGCCGCGACAGAAAAATTCGGTTGACCGAGCCGATCACTTTGACGATGATGCCGGCAACCGTTAATATCAAAGCCCCTTTAAGGAATTTTTCCTTGCTCAATACGGAGCGTCCTTTCTCGCCCGGCAGGTTCCCAGCCGGACATTACGTTTAAAATGCAAGCTAATAGTAACCCGGGTGAACCGGACTCGTCAAGGCGATGCCGGCACGATCCGGCGGCAGACCGACAACAGCCAGGCGCCCAGCGAAACCGGCGCGGTGGCGGACTTTTTGACCATGATCATCTGGGGCGGGCCCGCGACGATTTTCAGCCGGTTCGGCGCTTGCGCGCGCAGTTCCAAAAGTCCCTGGACATTCACATCGGGGTTCTCCGTAAAACAAATTTCCACCCAATCGCCCCGCTGGATCACCGATTTCACGCCCATCCGCCGGGCCAGGTTTTTTATGCGGGCGACCAAAATCAGATTGTTCAGGGCCGGCGGCGGATCGCCGAAGCGGTCGATCATTTCGTCCAGCAGGTCGGTCGCCTGCTCGTCAGTGCGGATAGCGGCGATCTGCTGATACAGTTCGATCTTATGCATGGCATCCTCGACATAGTCGTTCGGAATATAGGCATCCAGTTTCAGTTCCATCACCGGCTCGGGCGGCTGCTCGACCTGGACGCCTTCCCGCAGCTCGTGGATCGCCTCGTCCAGCAGCCGGCAATACATTTCGAAACCGACGCCGGCAATGTGGCCATGTTGCTGAGCGCCCAGCAGATTGCCCGCACCACGGATCTCCAGGTCGCGCATGGCGATTTTGAAGCCGGCGCCCAGTTCCGTGAACTCGGCGATGGCCCGCAGCCGTTTCTCGGCGATTTCGCTGACCACTTTTTGGGGCCGGTAGGTGAGATAAGCGTGCGCCAGGCGATCGGAGCGCCCCACCCGCCCCCGCATCTGATACAGCTGGGACAGGCCAAAATGATCGGCGTCATAGACGATGATCGTGTTCGCGTTGGCCACGTCCAGGCCGTTTTCGATGATACTGGTACAAAGCAGCAGGTTATAATGGCCCTCGTAAAAATCCAGCATGACGTCTTCCAGTATATCGTCCGGCATTTTGCCATGCGCTACGCCGATCTTCGCTTCCGGGACCAGTGTTTTTAGTTCGTGGTGCATCCGCTCGATGGTCTCGATCCGGTTATAGACGAAGTAGACCTGGCCGCCCCGTTCGATCTCCTGCCGGATGGCCGAGGCGATCAGCGCCGGGCGGTATTCCACCACATAGGTCTGTACCGGCAGGCGGTCTTCCGGCGCGCTTTCGATCGTGCTCATGTCCCGCAGACCCGCCAGCGACATATGCAGGGTGCGGGGAATGGGCGTGGCCGTCAGTGTCAGGACATCCAGGCCCACACTCCATTTTTTCAGGCGCTCTTTCTGGGCCACCCCGAAGCGTTGCTCTTCATCAACGACCAATAGACCGAGCTCCTTGAACACCACATCGGACTGCAGCAGGCGGTGAGTGCCGACCAGCACGTCCACCGAGCCGTCCGCCGTCTTTTGCAGGGTCGTGCGCTGTTCGGCCGGCGTCCGGAAACGGCTGACCACCTCCACGTTCAGGCCGAAAGGAGCAAAGCGGTTGGAAAAGGTCTGATAATGCTGCTGCGCCAGAACCGTCGTCGGCACCAGCACCGCCACCTGCTTTCCGCTCATTACCGCCTTGAACGCCGCCCGCAGGGCGACTTCCGTCTTGCCGAAGCCGACATCGCCGCACAACAGGCGGTCCATCGCCGTCGGTTTTTCCATGTCGGCCTTGATTTCAGCGGCGGCGGCCAGTTGGTCCGGCGTTTCCTCAAAGGGAAACGAGTCCTCAAACTCGGCCTGCCAGGGCGTATCCGGCAGAAAAGCAAAGCCGGGCGCCACCCGCCGCCGAGCGTACAGATCAATCAATTCCCGGGCGAGGTCGGCCACGGCGCTCTTAGCCCGCGCCTTCGCCTTCGCCCAGTCCGTTCCGCCCAGCCGGGATAGTTTCGGGGTTTCCCCCTCCGAACCGATGTACTTCTGAAGCAGCTGTACCTGGTCGGTCGGCACATAAAGCTTGTCGTCGGCCGCATAACGGACGTGGAAATAATCGCGGTGCACCCCGTTGAGTTCAATGGTTTCCACACCCATATACTTACCGATGCCATGAGCCACATGCACCACAAAGTCGCCCGCCTTCAGCTCGGTATAGTCGGCGATCCGGCGGGCCTGGCCGACCCGGCTGCGGCGCTGCAGTTTGAGGCGGCCCTTTATTTCCTTTTCGGTAATGACAGCCAGCCGGTCATCCGGCAATTCAAAGCCGGCCGACAGATTGCCGGTCGTCACGAACACACCCGCAGCACTCATTACATCCGTGCCGGCGAGCGCCTGGGCCTTGATTCCCTGCTCCAGCAGGCTTTCGCGCAGAACCGTCGCTGCCTGAACATTGGACAACAGCAGCAAAATCCGGTACTGCCGGCTCTGCCAGGATAAAAGGTCATTGACCAAAAAGTCGGTCTTGCGGTGATACGGCGGTATGCCGCGGGTGATCAAGCCCACGGACTCCGCCTTCAGTCCGGCCGTGCCGGCGGATGCCAACAGAGAAAAAAAGCAGGTTTTGACCGTTGCCGCCGCTTCGGTCTGAAACGCTTCCCAGGAGACGCTGCGCTGGGCGGATTCCGGGTCGGCCCGCCGCGAACCTTCGACCGTTTCGGCCAGGCGGACCGCGTCGTCGAACACCACCACCGACGATGATGGCAAATAGGAAATGACCGTTGCATCCGCCGTCAATTCCCCGGAATCGATGGACGGCAGAAACGTCACCGATTCCAGCGTCTTCAGCGAACGTTGGGTCACTGGATGGTATTCCCGGATCGAGTCGATTTCGTCGCCAAACAATTCGATTCGCACCGGAATGGACAAATTTACGGAAAAAACGTCGATGATACCGCCCCGGCTGCTGAAATGGCCAACGGAATCAACCTGGTCGACTCGCTCGTAGCCGAATTCCACCAGTCGGGCCAACAATTTCTCGCGTTCCACCGTCTCACCGACCTGAAAACTGCAGCTGTTTTTTTGGAACAGGCGGGGTTGCGGTATTCGCAGGACAGCCGCTTCGGCCGTGGCCAGGACCGTGACCGGCTCTCCGGCGTACAGGCGGGAGAGGGCTTCGGTCCGTTGCCGCGATAGTTCCAGGCTGCGGGCCATCGCCTTGACGTTCGCCGGGTCGCTGGCCGGCAGTTCGAGCACCACCCGATCCGGGCACAGCAAGGCCAGGTCGTTCCTGTAGTTGTCCAGGGCTTCCCTGCCAGCGGTTACCAACAGGACCGGCCTGTTACCATCCGTCATCAGACTGGCCGCCAATGCGCTCCGGACAGCGCCGGACACCCCCTGGACGGTGATCGGGACTCTCCCCGGCCGCCGCAACAAGGCCAGCACTTTGCCCGCATTTTCGGTTTGTTCCATTCCGTGCAGTAGAGTATGCATGGGTTCCTTTCCACGCCGACAAGGGCCTCGGCAATGCCGAAGCCCTCCGCCGGTTTTCATTTGTTTTTGCAAATCCGGGCTGGATATTTACAGATTGGCTTTTTTCCAGTCATCCAGGAACCGCTGAATGCCGGCGTCGGTGAGCGGATGCTGCACCAGCGACAACAGCACTTTGTAAGGGACGGTGGCGATATGAGCGCCCGCCAGGGCCGCCTGGGTCACATGCATGGGATGGCGGATGCTGGCGGCAATGACCTCCGTGCCGATGTCATGGATGGTGAAGATGTCCTTGATCGTTTTGACCAGATGGATTCCCTCTTCGCTGATATCATCCAGGCGGCCGACAAAGGGGCTGACGAAGACGGCGCCGGCCCGGGCGGCCATCAGGGCCTGATTGGCGGAAAAAATCAGCGTCACGTTGGTGGGGATATCCTGTTCGGAAAGGCCGCGGACCGCTTTCAGGCCCTCGATCGTCATCGGCACCTTGACGACGACATTTTCCGCCAAGGCCGCCAACTCCCGGCCTTCGGCGATCATCTCGGGTGCGGTCGTACCGATCACTTCCGCGCTGACCGGCCCGTCGACGATCCCGCAGATTTCCCGGATCACCGCGTGGATATTCTTCTTTTCGCGGGCGATGAGCGACGGATTGGTGGTCACGCCGTCCAGCAGTCCCCAGCTGGCAACTTCCCGGATCTCCTCAACATTGGCCGTGTCCAGAAAAAAGCGCATGATTTTTCCCTCCCTGCCTAACTTTTCTCCCGCATCTAGCGGAAACGGGGCTGCCAATCATTCCGCAGCAGGTTGGCCGGCTGCCGCGGCAACGGTGGAACTTGCCGCTGCGGCGTCGGCCGCTCCAACAGTGTCTTGCCGGAAACTGCCGGCGGCCGGGCGACGCGCTGGCCGATCACCAAAACATACTGGTCCTGGCGGTCATCCCACACAAACGACAATTCGTAGCGATCGCCCGACAGCAGCACCACTTGGTCCGGCTGACCGTTTTTCATCAACGTGGCATGCAGGCCGCTGCCCCAGAAGCGGACGGGAATCTTCAGCGTCAAAAGGTGACGGTGCTCCTTATCGACCGGAATGTAACGGCCCAGAAGATCTAGGGCGAATTCCAGGCCCAGTTTGCTTTCCCGCAGCAACGGACCGGTCAGCGCCAGTGGTTCCGGCCAATAGTAGTCCAGATACTCCCGCACCAGCGTAGTCGCCGTGGCGAAATGCAACAGCCCCTTGTCGACATATTCCCGTTTCAGAAACGCCAGATGCTCATCCAGGTCCTGGTAATGCCGACCCACTGTGCTCCGCCAGTCCGGCAGCCCCATGATGAACATGGCGTGGGAAAAGCCGACGATGGAATGAATACCGGCTTGGACCCGGCCGCCCTCGGTAAATTCCTGGACCCCCTGCCGGGCTTTCGCGTTCAGGCTGGCGGCATTGTCCACGTCGTACATGATGAACTTCCGCGGCGTGGGACGGAATTCGACGATGCCCAGTTTTTTTAGGTCGGTGGCCGGTGCATTGATGTCATCCGGCGGGGTCAGATACAGTGCCCGGCGATAGTCGCCGGCCGTGATGCCGCCGGCATTGCCGTCGGCGTCGCTGTTGCCCCAGAGCCCGACCCGGCGATAGGCCCGCATGCTCATGGCTTCCGAGTCCGGTCCGTTGCCGAAATCAAACGAGCCGGTCCGGGCCGTCAGAATCTCGCCGCCCGGATAGCCGGCCGTCAGTTTGCTGATTTCGCGCAGATGGTAATACAAAATACCGGTCCGGCTGCCCCGCTGATGAATAGTTCCCTCGTCGGGAAACGAATGGGACCAGCCGTGGCGCAGATGATTGGCCCACAGGCCGTCGGTCGGCGGGTGGTAGGACAGCAGATTACCGGGAACTTCCGGATCATAATCGGAATGCAGGTGCAGCGCGTATTCATGGCCACGTTTCGATTGGTCGCGCACGGATTGCCGGACCTGCTCCAGCGTAGTCCGCCAGTCAGGTTTCGCCGAGCGGGCGGCCGCCCAATCACCGGCGGCCAGCGCCGGCATCGCCAGATAGTGGGTCCAGAACGCCCCATGTTTTTCAGCGATCCGGTTCAGCGCTTCCGCTTTGTGGATGAGTTGCACCCGGTATTCTTCCGGGTCCAGCCAGCCGTTCTGGTTCCCCCAGGCGGTCGGATAACCGGCCGCGTCAATGGGCTCCAGGTCCTCGGTCATGACATAAAAAATCTTCCCTGGAGCCGGGTCGACCACATCCACGCGGGTGACCGCCGGCGCCGGTGTTTTGTTCACACTCAGGCGGAGCTCCCACGGTTGACCCAGGTTCACTGCCGAGTCCCGTTGTCCCCGAACCTGCCAGGTCAACGCAATCGTTTCAGCGGGCGACAGCCGTTCGATCTTCCGCTCCAGAGAACCGACGGCCACCAATCCGTAGCCGAAAGGTTCCTGCAGGCGGACCGTCAGGTTTTCCAGGACTCTATCGGTGACATTGGCGACAACCGCCACGAAGGAATGGGTTTCCCCCTGCACAATTTTGCGTGGCGCCAGCTGCCAGGTGATCTTGGTTCCTTCCACCTGCGAGCCGGCCGATTTCAGTTCCGTAACGAGCGCGTGCTGCCCGTGGCCGGTTTCGATGCCAACGCGGTAGCGAACAACCGCGTCAGCAGCAAATGAGGGAAACTGCGTCGCGAACAGTTCGGCCGGCCGCAGCCGGTCATGAACCCAGCCCCCCTGGTAATTATTCGACAGACGCCGGTCAATCCAGGCAGCTTGTCCGTTCCGGGCCGGCAACACGCCGGTGAAGACATAGCCCACCGTCGCCACGGTCCGGCCATTTTTATCGATGGCGGCAATATTCAGTCGGCCGGTTCCCTGGGTGGACAGAAACTGGAACCGATAAGTCAGTTCATCGTCCGAACCGTCCACGTCCAAAAAATATTCCAACCGGCCGCCAGGACCGGCAGCCAGCTCCAGCGCCTGCGGCGCCAACAGGCCGGCGCCCGTCACTACGCGGTGAAAATTTCCCGCGCCCTCGTCGGCCAGATGATCCGGCAACCGCCACTGGGATTCCGCTTCAGGCGACACTTCCTGCAAACCTGCCACAGCGGACTCTCGGGGGGGCGTCGCACCGCCGCCAAGTCCCGGCGAACGGGGCCCCTGGGTGGAAAACAAGGCACAGCCGCCCAGTAAAAACGCACCGACAAACAGCATAGTCAAAAACAACTTTCGAATCATCATCCGCCCTAACGCAACTGGGGAACCAGGCCCGGATTCGCAAACCGGGACCCCGCTCCCTGACCATACAGCAGGCGGGTTGCCAGAACGTCCAGCAAGGATTGTCCGCCATCGCCGAAAATAGCGTCCCAGACACTTGACCGGCCATACTCGTGAAGGGCCGGTTTTCCTTTGATACCCGCCAGTTTGGCGGCATCATACACCGCATCCTCCTGGGTTCCCATCTCATCGACCAATCCCAGCTTTTTCGCCTGCCGCCCGGTATAGATCCGACCGTCGGCCAGTTGCTTCACCCTGGTTGGTTCCATGTTGCGGCCTTCCGCCACAACGGCCACGAACTGTTCGTAAAGGTCGTCCACCATTTCCTGCAGAATGGCCCGCTCCGCCGCGGTCATCGGTCGTTCCGGCGACAGCATGTCCTTGTGCGGTCCGCTTTTGATTTTTTCGCCATGTACGCCGATTTTTTTGAACAACTCTTCCCAGTTGGCATAGGGAATATAGATGCCGATGCTGCCGGTGATCGTGCCGGGATTCGCGTAGATCCGGTCACAGAGGGCGGCGATCCAGTAACCGCCGGAAGCGGCGATGTCGCCCATCGAAGCGACCACGGGTTTGCCGGCGCTCCGCAGTTTTTTCAGTTCTTCGCCCACTTCCTGCGAAGCCGGCGCGCTGCCGCCCGGGCTATTGATGCGGATCACTACCGCCCGGACGCTGTCGTCGTCCCTGGCGGCCTGGATCTGGCGAATTATGGAATCCATGCCGCCGTCGCCCCAAAGTCCGCCCTGGCCCCGGCCGCCGGCAATCACGCCCTCCACATGGATCAATGCGACTTTGTCCTGTCTCTCCCGCGGATAAAACAGCCATAGGCCAAGCAATATCAGCCCGATGCCAATCAGGCACAAGGTCCCGGCGCAGATCTGCCGACGTTTCACGCCTGTTCCTCCTTGCGAAAAACTGTTGGGGTTCGCCCAACAGTTTCAGCGTTTCACAGTAAAATCAGCGGGTTTCCCCGTAGGTCAGCGCCGCCGCGACAAAATCGCGGAACAGCGGGTGCGGTTTGGTCGGCCGGGATTTGAATTCCGGATGGAACTGGGTTCCCACAAACCAGGGATGGTTCTTGACTTCCACCACTTCCACCAGCCGGTCGTTCGGCAGCGTTCCGCCCAGGACCAGGCCCTGACTGACCAGTTTTTCCCGGTAGGCGTTATTGAACTCGAATCGGTGGCGGTGCCGCTCGTAGACGATTTCATCCTGGTAGGCGGCATAGGTGTTGGTATCCGGCATCACTTTGCAGGGATAGATCCCCAGCCGCATCGTGCCGCCTTTGTCCACCACCGTCGCCTGTTCCGGCATCAGGTCGATGACCGGATGCTCGGTCATCGGATCGAATTCCGTGCTGTGCGCGCCAGCTAGGCCGCAGACGTGGCGGGCATATTCGATCACGGCGCACTGCATCCCCAAGCACAGGCCGAAAAACGGAATCTTGTTTTCCCGGGCATACTGAATCGCCCGGATTTTCCCCTCGATGCCGCGGTCGCCGAAGCCGCCCGGCACCAGAATGCCGTCCACGCCGTCGAAGTATTTGGCCAGATCGCCGTTGCAGTTTTCCACATGCTCGGCGTCCACCCATTTGACCTGGACCGAGGCGCCGTGGGAAAAGCCGGCGTGGCGCAGGGCTTCGGTCACGCTCATGTAAGCGTCCGGCAGGGCCACATATTTACCGACCACTCCGATGGTCACTGATTTCGTCGGATGGAGGATCTTCTCCACCATGGTCTTCCATTCTACCATATCTTCATCGCCGGCCTGGATATTGAGTTTTTCCAGCACGATCCGGTCGAGGCCTTCATCCTGCAAAACCAGCGGTACCTGGTAGATAGACTGGACGGTGCGGTTCTGAATGACCGCTTCCTGGTCGATGTCGCAGAACAGGGCGATTTTCTCGCGCATGTCGGTGGAAATCTCATGTTCGGTCCGACAAACGATGACATCCGGCTGGATGCCGATGCTGCGCAGCTCCTTGACGCTGTGCTGGGTCGGTTTCGTTTTCAGTTCGCCGGCGGCGGCGATATACGGGATCAGTGTGACATGAATATACAGGGTGTCGTCCTTGCCGACTTCCTTGCGCACCTGGCGGATGGCTTCGAGGAACGGCAGGCTCTCGATGTCGCCGACCGTGCCGCCGATTTCGGTGATGACCACGTCGGCGTTGTCCTCACGGCCGACGAAATATATCCGTTCCTTGATCTCGTTGGTGATGTGGGGAATGACCTGAACGGTGCTGCCCAGGTAGTCGCCCCGGCGCTCCTTGCTGATGACCGACCAGTAGATCTTGCCGGCCGTCACGTTGGAGCTCTTGGACAGGTTGATGTCAACAAAGCGCTCGTAGTGGCCGAGGTCGAGGTCGGTTTCGCCGCCGTCGTCGGTGACGAATACTTCCCCGTGCTGATACGGGCTCATGGTCCCGGGATCGAAGTTGATATAGGGGTCGAATTTCTGGATGGTGACTTTCATGCCCCGGCTTTTCAGCAGGCGCCCCAATGAAGCCGCCGTAATCCCTTTTCCCAGCGAAGAAACGACTCCACCGGTCACGAATATGTATTTGGGCATCTGAGTCTGCCTCCCTGTTATTAGTTCTTCCTCATTCTTCTTGCGAGGAATCGTCGTTGTCGCTGGTAAAACCGGTCTCCACATCGTCGGGCTGTTGGATTTCCTGCAGCTTGGTCCGCCGGATTTCCACCGTTTCGTCCAATACCGCGGAGGACGGTTCCTCCGACCGGCCGGCAGTCCGCTGCACCGGCACCCACTCGGTCAGGCCCCAGTACCCCTTGCCTCGGAAGGTGAACCGGCTGTCCATGTTGATCTGGGTGTGCAGTTCCGCCATGGCCTGTTTCATGAGATAGGACGGCACCATTTTGGCAGTAACCACTTCCGTCAGCAGATCCCGAAAATACAGGTCGGTTTTCCGTTCTTTCAGAATGTGGTAAGCCAAGTCAACGCCGGATAGTGTCTTGTCCATTTCTCCCATACTTTACCCTCCATCTTTTCAAGATGTTCTATTGGTGGCAGGAATTCCCCTGCCTGATTCCGTAGCAGCCGTTACATTTTTTCCGGCGCGTCCACGCCGAGGATACCCAGGCTGTGCCGCAGCACCCGCTGCGACGCGGTGACCAGCGCCAGCCGCGCGGTCGTCAGTTCCGGTTCGACGCCCAGCACACGGCAGCCGTTGTAGAAAGAGTGGAACAGTCCGGCCAGTTCATGGGCATAACGGGCGATCCGGTGCGGTGCCCGGTCGCGAGCCGCCGCCGCGATTTCCTCTGGATAGTCGCCGAGTTTGCGGATGAGGTCCAGTTCCCAGGCCGAGGTCAGGCAGGACAGGTCCGCTTTGGCCGCGCTGTCGAAGGCGATGCCGGCTTCGGCCATCTGGCGGAAGATGCTGGCGATCCGGGCGTGCGCGTACTGCACATAGTAGACCGGGTTTTCGTTCGAATGCGATTTGGCCAGGTCCAGGTCAAAGTCCAGCTGGCTGTCCAGCGACCGCATGATGAAGAAATAGCGCGCCGCGTCCCGGCCGACTTCTTCGATGAGTTCGCTGAGCGTGACGCCCTGCCCGGTCCGCTTGGACATTTTGACCAGTTCGCCGCCCTGGTACAGCGACACCATCTGCAGGATCAGCACTTCCAGGCGCTCGGAGTCGTAGCCGAGAGCAGCCATGGCGGCCTTCATGCGGGGGATGTAGCCGTGGTGGTCGGCGCCCCAGATGTTGATGACTTTTTCGAAGCCGCGGCGGAATTTGTTGTCGTGGTAGGCGATGTCGGAGGCAAAATAAGTCGGGACGCCGTTGTCGCGGATGATGACCCGGTCCTTGTCGTCGCCGAACGCCGTACTGCGCAGCCAGAACGCGCCGTCCTTGTCATAGGCGAAGCCCTTTTCCCGCAGCTGCGCGCAGGCGGCGGCCACCGCATCGTCGGCGAACAGCGACCGTTCGCTGAACCAGACGTCGAAGGTCACGCCGAAGGATTCCAGGTCTTCTTTCAGGGCTGCCAGTTTTTCCTCCAGGGCGATCTGTTTGAAGATCTCGCGCCGTTCGGCAGGGCTGACCAGCAGGTAGCGGCTGCCGGAATTGTCGAGGATCCGCTGGGCGGTGTCGATGATATCTTTGCCGTGGTAGCCGTCTTCCGGAAATTCCACGGCCTGGCCCAGCAGTTCCAGATAGCGGGCTTCGACGGAGGCCGCCAGATTGTCGATCTGGTTGCCGGCGTCGTTGATGTAGAATTCCTTCTGGATGTCGTAGCCGGCGGCGCTCATCAGGTTGGCCAGCGCACTGCCGAAAGCGGCGCCGCGGCCGTGACCCACATGCAGCGGGCCGGTCGGGTTGGCACTGACGAATTCAATCTGGATTTTTTGCCGGCCGCCGGACTGGGTGTTACCATAGGCGGGTCCGGCATCCAAGATTTCCTGCAGCAGTTCGTGCAGCCAGTCCGGTTTCAGAAAAAAGTTGATGAAGCCCGGGCCGGCGATTTCCGCCCGGTCCAGCCAGGGAAATTCAATGCGGCCGACCACGGCTTCGGCGATTTTACGGGGGTTGGCCTTGAGGGTTCGGGCCGCCTGCATGGCAAAATTGGTGGCGTAGTCGCCGAAGCTTTTTTCCGGCGGCACTTCCAAAAACACTTCCGGCAGCGCGCCCTGCGGCAGTGCGCCGCCACTCACGGCCGCGGCCGCGGCCCGGGCGATCGCGCCGGCCAGTCGTTCCTTCACGTTCAATTGCTGCTCCTCCTGCGAATCGATCACTGCATTTAAGCAAATACGTGTCTATTATAGCAGCTGTTTTCACGGTTGCCAAATCAAATTCAAAATGGTCATAGGGCTTTTTCCATGGCCTCGGCCACCGTTTTCAGGACATGAATCCGCGCGTACTCCTTGGAGTTGGCGGGAACAATCGTCCAGGGGGCTTGGTGGGAGGAAGTCCGGTAAAGCATCTCATCCACCGCTACTTTGTATGCGTCCCATTTTTCGCGGTTCCGCCAGTCCTCCGCCGTGATCTTCCAACGCTTCTCCGGCGTATTTTCTCGTTCCTGGAACCGGCGCAGCTGTTCGTCCTTATCGATATGCAACCAGAACTTGACGATCACCGCGCCGAAATTCGCCAGTTGCTCCTCAAACTCGTTGATTTCCCGATAGGCCCGCCGCCACTCCGGCTCCCGACAAAAGCCTTCCACCCGTTCCACCAGAACCCGGCCATACCAAGTCCGGTCAAACACAGCGAGCCGGCCGGCCGCCGGCACTGCCTGCCAAAACCGCCAGAGGTAGTGATGCGCCCGTTCCGTGTCATTGGGGGCCGAGATCGGTACGACTTCGTATCCCCGCGGGTCGAAATTCGCCACCAGGCGTTTGATGGCACCGCCTTTTCCCGCCGCATCCCAACCTTCGAACAGGATCAGGACCGGAACTTTGTGCTTATACGTTTCATAGTGCAACTCGTGCAGCTTTTTTCCCCAATGCTCTAATTCCTTTTCATAGTCGCGCGGATCCCAATCTTTTGGAATAGCAGTCTTGTCCAACAACGAAACACCGATTTCCGTCATGACCGGCGGCGCTTCCGGCGTCGGCTGATTCTGCCGATTCCGTTCCTCGCTTTGGATTCGCTGCGCCAGCGTCTGGGCGACCACGCCGCAGATCCGGACAGCCGCAAACCGGCGATCCATGGCCGATACCGGTGTCCACGGCGCATTGGCCCGGTCGGTCCGGCTGAGGGTATCTTCAATGATCCGCAGATAATCGTCATACTTCCGGTGCCGCCGCCATTCCGCATCGCCGACTCGCCAGCGGGTCGCCGGGTCCTGTTCCAGCTCATCCATCCGTTTTTTCTGTTCCTTCTTGGTAATGTGCAGAAACACTTTGATCAGAATGCAACCGGAATCCGTCAACTGGCGCTCAAACGAAGCAATTTCGTCGCACAACAGCGCCTGGTCGGTTTTCGTGGTTCCGTTGATCCGATCGGCGAGCACCGCTTCGTACCAACTGCGGTCATAAACCATGATTTTTCCGGCCGCCGGCGTTGTGTTCCAATAGCGCCACAAGAACGGATATTCATGGGTGTCGGCCTGGCACAGATGATTGGCAAACACTTTAAATCCCCGCGGATCGAGCCGGAGAATCAGTTCATTGATCAACGTGCCGCGACCGGCCGCGTCCCAGCCTTCGAACACGATAATGGCCGGAATGCCAAGTTCATGGATTTTGCGGTGCAGCTCCCCCAACTGGGCCTCCAGCTGATCCATCTGCTCCTTGTATTCGGTTTTGCCCAGTTTTTGTCCGATGTCCACCTGATCCAGCATCGACGATCCTCCTGCTCCCGGAACGAATTTCCGTTCTATTTTCCGCGATCAGCTATGTAACCGGTCCGGTTTCATGGTAAAATGTTTACAGAATTCGATTATGAATAATGAGGTGAAGCTATGAAGTCCGTCAAATTTTCCCGCACGTTCCTGTTGCTCTTAACCGGGTTGCTGTTGGTCCTGCAGGCGACCGCTTTCGCCGCCCCGGCACCGGCTCCCGCTGCGGCAGCCACGCCGCCGTCCCAAGTCGTTCCCGTCGAGATCCGGGAATTCACCGCCGACGCCCTGGGAACGACCCTGGTGCAACGAACCCGCGACGCTTTCGCCGCCGATCCCCGGTTCCGCGTTTCCGCCAGCGATCCCAACCGGACGATTGTTCGGTTGTATACCCGGGGAATCAACGGTAAAAATCCGCAAACCGCCTATAGTTTTACCGTCACCTTCAAATTCGCCGATTCCGCCGATGAACTTTTCGCCGGCAGCACCATCGGCACTTGCGACTTCAAGGAAGTTCCCGCCGATGCCAAGGGAATCGTGGATATGACCTGGAATCAGGTCAACAACTATCCCAAACTGTTCGAACGCGTAACCAAAAAATAAGCACGACCCGGTTTCGTCCAAGTTTCATTCGCCCCGGCTGTTTGAAAAGGCCAGAAGATGGTCCTTTTTCAACAGCCGGTTTTTATTTTGCCATCTTCTCCAACGCCTGCGCCAACGCCGGGCAATTGTTCTCCGCCGACTGGATCGTGCAGGCCGCCACCCGTGTTCCCATCTGCACCGCCTGCGCCAGCGTCTCCCCGCGGGCCAGACCGGCCACGGTTCCCGAAAAGAAGGCATCGCCGGCGCCGCAGGTGTCGACCACCTTCACCTTTAAAGCCGGCTGCACGCCGGACTGTCCGGTCGCGCCATCCCAATAGACGCAGCCATGGGGTCCCAGCGTAACCACCAGCGACCGCAGGCGATGTTGGCTGGCAAACTCCGGCAGTAGCCGCAGCAGCCCCGCCGGATCGTTCTCCGCAAAATCCTGGCCGCAGATCCGGCCGATCTCGATATGGTTGCAGATAAAGCCCGCCAGGCTGTCCAACACTTTCGGCAGCGCCAGCACGATTTCCAGATTTCCCGGCAACCCGTACACAGGGCGCCCGGCTTCGCGGGCCAATCGCAAAACCTGAGTGGTAATCGCTTCGTTCAGGTCCAGTTCCAGGGCGACGTGGGTTGAGCGGTCCAGCAGTTCCCGCCCGTGTTCGACAATCATTGTCGCCATTCCCCGCAGGTCGGGCATCTGGGAAATGGAGCCGGCCAATTCGCCGTGTTCATCCATGACCGCCAGCCACATGCCCATGCCGCATTCCGGCAGTTCCGCCAGCCAATCGAGCCGCACGCCGGCCTCGGCCAGTCGGCAGGCGACATCCCTGCCGATTCCGCCCTGGTCGATGCTGGACAGAAGGCTAACCGGCAGCCCCAGCCGGGCTATATTTTCCGCCACATTCCGGCCCACGCCGCCGTGTACGAACTTCACCGAGCCGACATTTCGGCCCAGCGGCACGTATTTGGCGGCGGCAAAGCCTTTGCAATCCACGAAAACGGTTCCCACAACCCCGATATGCGCCGACAAAATCCGTCCTCCATCTCCTGGGGAATGCCCCGGTAAAAAGTGCGACGGGCCTGCCCTTCCGGAGAAGAGCCTGCCCGTCGGAAAGCTCGGCTATACTTTGGGAATATTTCTGCCGGAAAATATTTCGTTCATTTCCTTCTTCAACCTCTGTTTAATCTTTTTCTTCTCGGACGGAATCAGCTCTTTCTTCGCCGTGCCGAACAGATAGTTGTCGAGGTCGAACTCCTTTAGCAGCATTTTCGTATGGAAGATATTGTCCTGGTAAACGTTCACGTCCACCATCTGATACAAGTCCCGCGTTTCCTTGGAAATATAGTTCTGGATCGAATTGATCTTATGGTCGATGAACAGCTTCTTGCCGTTGATGTCGCGGGTGAAGCCGCGAACACGGTAATCGATGACCACCATATCCGAGCTGAAGCTGTTGATCAGATAATTCAGGGCGGTCAGCGGCGAGATCCGGCCACAGGTCGACACGTCGATATCCGCGCGGAACGTGCTGATCCCTTTGTCCGGATGGCTTTCCGGATAAGTATGGACCGTGATGTGGCTCTTGTCGAGATGCGCCACTACCGCGTCAGTCTGTTTCTTTTTCTTATCCTTGTCCTTTTTCACCGGTTCCTCTTCGTCCGGGTGTTCCAACTCATCGTTGGCTTCGGCCGTCAAGGCTTCGGAAGCTTCCTTGTCCTCGGCGATCAGCATGGTAACGCTAGACCCCTGCGGTTCGTAGTCCTGCTGGGCGATATTGAGGATATTGGCGCCAATGATTTTCGCCACCTCGGTCAAAATGCCGGTCAGCCGTTCTGCGTTGTACTCCTCGTCAATATAATCAATATAAGCCTGTCGGTGTTGCGGCGTCCTGGCGTAACAAATATCGTACATGTTAAAGCTCAGAGTCTTCGTCAGGTTGTTGAACCCGTACAATTGGAGCTTCTTGATTTTTTTTACCTTCATCTGTCTCCCCTTTTCACGCCGCAGTGTTTTTTCAAACAAATACTACCAGATTTCAGGGCATGTTTCAAACATTTGTGCAAGATTATTTCCACAACCTATAGACTAGCTTCCCGCCAACAAAAATAAACACCCAGCCACCCGTTTTCCAACGTAACGTCGATCTGCTTCGAACCTGCCGCCAAGCGGTTGCAGATGCCGGCCGGGCGGCCCATGGTCAACGTCGCGCGGTCGAGCGGCCAGTGCACGCCCCGGCTGATGACCGCTTCGCACACCGGCGACAACGGCAACAGCGAGACGACCTTCGGCGCCAGCAACCGCAACGGAAATTGCGCCGTAAACTGCTGGCCGCCGGCTACAAAAAACAGCGCTTCCTTTTCATCCGCCAGCCCCAAGACCTGCACCCCCGCATGGCCCGCGTCCTGCAGGCTGAATACGTTGGATACGGCGTGGTCGAGACGCCCGCCCAAGCCGCCGGTCAAAAGAACCGCTGCTCCCGGTTTTTTTGCGCCGAGTTCGGTCAGGGCCAGCTGCAGGTCTGTTGCATCTTTATCCCGCGGGTGTCTTATGGTTGTCGCCTCCAGCGATTGTCCCCATTCCCAGGCCAACGGAGAAGCGCTGTCAGCGTCGCCGATCAACAATTCCGGCATCACCGAAGCCATGCAGCAGATATCGATCCCCCGGTCAATCGCCCAAACCGAAGAATTTTCCGCCATCGCCCGCAGCCATTTGGACGACGGTCGCCGTCCCCCGCCCACCAACAGCACCAATGGGGCTGACGGCGTATCCGCCCAGCAGAACCTGCCCTTCGGCGTCACGATTTCCATACCGCGTTCCTCCATTCAGACGCTGCGGGGGGCCGTTCCCGTCAGCATTTCGAGTTCGGACGACAGATCTTCCCATACTTGATACGCCGTATCGATCGCTGTACGCAACCGTTCATGCTCTTCGCCCAGTTGCCGGCTCTGGGCCGGGTCCTCATGCGAAGCCGGATCATTGATCCGGCATTCCAGTTCCGCCAGCGCCGACTCCAGTTCGCCGATTTCCTTCTCCGTTCTGGTCAGCTGCCGCTGACAGTCCTGACGGCGTTTCAACGGGGAAGTATTTTTCTTTTCCGGCCTCTCCACCGATTTTGGCTTGGCCGGCGCCGCAGCCGGTTCGGCAGAAGCCGCCGGTTCGGCGACCGCTGCCCGCGCAGCCTTGTATTCGCTGTAGTTTCCGGGATAGGAATGCAACTCGCCGGCTTCGAACACCAACACGCGGTCGGCGATCCGGTCGATCAGATAGCGGTCGTGGGATACCAGCAAAATGGAGCCGGGAAAAGCATCCATCGCTTCCTCGACCGCTTCCCGGGCCGCAATATCCAAATGGTTGGTCGGTTCGTCCATCACCAGAAAATTGGCCCCGGACAAGATGATTTTCAGGATCGCCAACCGGGCTTTCTCGCCGCCGGACAGATCACCTACCATTTTGAACACGTCGTCACCGCGAAACTGGAACCGACCGAGCAACTTGCGGGCCCGTTCCTCCGTAATTCCGCACTGGTAAACCAGTTCGTCCAGCACTCGCACCTCATCGTTCAATTCTTCGAATTCCTGGGCATAGTAGCCCAGATTCGCCCGCGGGCTGAGTTTGACCCGTCCCCGCAACGGCTGCAGTTCGCTGATCAGCAGGCGGAGCACCGTCGTTTTGCCGGCGCCATTGGGTCCCAACAATGCTACTTTTTCACCGCCGCGTACCAAGAAAGATATGTTTTCAAAAACCGGGCTGTCGCCGTAGCCGCCAGCTACGCCGATGAACTCCGCCATCCGCTCCGGCGCCTCCGCGCAGTCGGGGAAGAAAAACTGCATTGTTTCGCGAATTTCCGGACGTTCCAGCCGCTCCAGGCGATTCAGTTGCGATTGCCGCCCCCGGGCTTGCTTGGATTTGATGCCTGCTTTATAACGCCGGATATATTCCTCAGTTTCGGCGATTTTTTCCTGTTGTTGTTCATAGGCCGCCAGCGCCGCTTCCAACCGCTCGGCCTTCTGCACGACGTATCCGGAATAGCCGGCCGCATATTCCTGCAGATGGCCATTTTCCAGTTCCAACGTCCGGCAAGTCACCGCGTCCAAAAAATAACGGTCGTGCGAAATGACCAGCACCGCGCCGGGGTATTCACGCAGATAGCCCTCCAGCCACTCCGTCCGTTCCAGGTCGAGGTGGTTGGTCGGTTCGTCCAGGATCAGCAAATCCGGCTGCCGGACCAGTTCCCGCGCCAAAGCGATCCGGGTCTTTTGGCCGCCGGAGAATTCGGCGACCGGCCGCGACAGTTCCTGTTCGGAAAATCCCAAACCCAGCGACACTTGCCGGATCCGGCTGTCCATCGCGTAGCCGTCGGCATGCTCGAACCGGGATATGACATCGGCATACTCAGTCAACAATTCCGCCGAAGCGGCTCCGCCGGCAACGGCGATTGCTTGTTCCAGCTCCCGCATCCGGGCCTCCCAGACCAGGACATCCCGGTAGGCCTGCTTCAGTTCCTCCAGCACCGTCCGCTCGCCAAACTCGCCGGTCTGGGCGACATAGCCGACGGAACGGCCGCTATACCAGGTAATCTGTCCGCTATCGGCGGTTTCATCGTTCAGCAGGCAACGCACCAGTGTGGTTTTGCCCGCGCCGTTCGGCCCGACCAATGCCACTTTGTCGCCCCGCCAGATTTCGAAACCGACACCGGAAAACAACGTCCGCTCACCGAAGTATTTGGCCAGGTCTGTAACTCGCAACAGGATCTCGCTCATCGTTTCGTCGTCTCAATTCCCCTCAAAAATATTCACTGATGAAGTTGCGGCAGGCTGGAAAAACCCGCTCCATAAGGGTCAAGTTCTCCTCCCGGCAGTTGCCGGCGCCGTCAGGGTCCAAAATCCGTCGCGCCGGATATTCCCCGAATACCAGCTGCGACAGGGCGCCGATACTCAGAGACAATCCGGGAATCGCATCCGCCGACGCGGGCCGCAGCTCCCCCTGTCCCTGCCGGATGACCCAGCTAAACACGCTCTCATTCCAGGGAGCCAGCGGGTCTGTCACACGCAAAGTCAGATCGGCGGACACTTCCGCCGGATAAGCGATCGTCGACAAGGCCGCCCGGACATCGGTCAGCCGCCCCATTAAAAAAGGCTCGCACCGCGATCCCGGGAACAGCACCGAAACCGGCTCGCCGGCCGGATCATCCCAGGCCAGGGTATCGGCGCCGCCAGCCTCGCCCCAGGCCAGCAGAGGCCCCCAGACTGCGTCGACCCACTGGGGATCGCGCCACACTAGCTCCCTCACCCGCAAAATACGATCCCGCCTGTGATACAGGACGTACAGCACGGGTCGGCCCTCAAGGCGCAGAACTCCGACATGGCCGCCTTCACCGCGGTGATCGGCCAGCAACTTCTTCCAGTCGGTCTGTGCCCGGGCCGCATATCCATGACGCCCGGCCGCAAACGCATCGTAAAGTTCCATCATTACGGCGCAATTCCGCTCATCAGCCTGCCAGTCCAGGACCGGCCGGGCCGCCGGCAGTCGCCGGCGCACCTCCGGCATCGGCAGTTCGCAACGCTGCCGGGAATATCCGTAGTCCCAGCCCAGCTTGCGGTAGAATTCCGGCCAACGCGGCTGCAGGATACTGAAGGCGACACCCGTCCGTTTCAGTTCCACCAGGGCGCTGGCCATCAAATCCCGGCCAATGCCGGTTCCGCGCAGCTTTTCCTCGACACAGACACCGACAAAATAAACCGACCGGCGCAAGGCGCCGCGGAGCATCAGTCGATGCGGCAACAGGTGCGCCTGCGCCACGATTTTCCCACGCTCCAGGCCGACCCAAGTGCGTTCGGGCCGGTAATGCTGAGAAAAATACCAGCCGGTCCAGGGTTCCTCCGAGCCGAAGGCCTGGTCCCAAAGCCGCCGGATCGCTGCATATTCCGCTTCCCTGCCCAGACGGAATTTCATCAGGCTCTCCTTTACTCGCCGCGGGCGCTGTATTTCTCGACCATCCGTACCGGCCGGTACGACATTTTCGCCGCCCGCAGGCCGGGAATACCCATGTCCTCCTCGCGGTTGACGAACGTCATGGCCGGCCAGGCCTGGGCCAAATATTCGCGGTTGATCATCTGATATAACCCTACCACTTCCGGGTCGGCTTTTTCAATATGGATCACCGCCGTATCTTCGCACAAGGCTTCGCCGACCGTGAACGCCTTGATCTCGTCCCTGATCCGGATAATGCCTCCACTGAGGCCTAATTCAGTGAATTGGGCCAGGGCCTGCTCTTCGGCAAACATCTCCGCCTGCAGGATCCGGTCGTCACTGTGCTGCCGTTCCAGCCAGCGCCGGGCGACCGGCAGGCACTCCAGGGCCGTGGCCGGGTTCATCGCCTCATAGGAATACTCGGGCGTATTCCGCAAAAAAGTACGGATATGATGCCGCTTGGCTTCAAATTTTCTCCCCTTGAGCTCAATCAGTTCTTTTACGCTGTAAATATAGTCGTCCTCGCAACGTTCATGCTCAATGGTCCACTGGGGAAATGCTGCGGCCAACAGTTCCGCGATCGACTGCTCCAAGCCCTTGATATACACCGGTTGGTTTTTCTCCCGAAACCAGCCGGCCAGTTCACCCGCCGCCGCGATGATGTCCGCCGGTTCGGCGGCGCAGGGATGCAGGGCATAAACCGGTCCGTCGTTTCTCACTACCACACAGACGGCGGAGCCGATCCGGGTCCAGACAATGTCAAGCGGTCTGCGCCAGATGAACAAATTGGTGAAACTGCTTTCCGAACCTTCGTGGCGACAGCGACGGTAAGCAGCGTCGAACACTGCGCGGTCCGGCAGGGTGATGGGATAGAATTCCATAATCAATACACTCCTAAATTCGCCCCAGCCCTCTTATCTTAAGGGTTATGGCTGGAAGACAACCTTGATTTCCACAATTTCCGAGGCGGCGCTGGTCCGCACCGGCGGTCCCCAGGTACCGAAACCGGCGGACACGATCACCTGCAGTTTGCCCTTGCGCAGATAACCATGATCGATTTCGTACAAAGCCCCGGTCAGCCACTGGTTGGGAAACAGCTGTCCCCGGTGGGTATGGCCGGACACCTGAAGGTCGACGCCGGCATCGGCCGGTTCCGCCAGATTGCGCGGTTGATGGTCCATCAACAATACCGGTTTTTTTGCGTTCACGCCTTTCAGCAGATCCTTCAGCGATTTGCGCGGACCATAGCCGAAACGCGTCCTGTCCCACTCTTCGCGCCCCGCCACCACAAACCGGTCTGCCACATTCACGAAGGAATCCCGCAACACGATAATGCCGCTTTTTCGGAGCAACTCAACCGCCGTTTCCGTCTGACGGCCGATATACTCGTGGTTTCCCAGCACTGCAAACACGCCGAAGCGCGACTGAATGCGTTGAAAAGTCGCCGCCATGTTTTCCGAGATAAACGGCCCGATATCCTCGTCGATGATGTCCCCGGCCAGCAGTACCAAATCTGGACGCCGGGCGTTGATGGAATCCACCAGTTCCGTCAGGCGGCCGTTGCGAATAATTTTCCCCAGATGAATGTCGGTTACCAGGATAATTTTCAGCTCGCGCAAATCGCCAGCCGCTTTGTCCACCTTGATGTCGTACTGACGCCAGACCGTATGCCGGGCATTCCAGACCCCAAAAGCAAGGACCGTCGCAACCAAAGCCACCGTCACACCACCGACTAGGGCCGGCGAATGCCGTAACCGCGCGGGAATCACCGGAATCACGCGATCCAGCAGCCGGATCTCATCGATAATCAGACAAAAAATCACCAAATAAAACAGAGCGGCCAGCCAGATTCCACCCGTCGCAGCCAGGCCGGCGCTCACGGCAAGCGTAATACCGTCACCCGCCAATCTTTCCAGGAAGAAAACGCCTGCGACAAAAAACAGCAGCAAAGAATAAAAACGGCCACCGGGGAAGGCCGGCAATGCGTGAAACGCCTGCCAACCCCGGAGACCTACATAAACATTGGCCATTAAATAAATCAGGATGGCGATCCCGAAGAAGACAATAAATTGCGCATTCATGCATCCTATTGTATCACAGGAATGCGCAAGCCGGCTACTTGGAGCTGGTCCCTTCCGCCGCGACGACATTGGCCTGCGCCGCCGCCAAGCGAGCTACCGGCACCCGGAACGGCGAGCAGCTGACAAAGTCGAGGCCGATCTGGTGGCAGAATTCCACGGAATGCGGTTCGCCGCCATGCTCGCCGCAAATGCCTATTAACAGGTTTGGTTTAGAGGTGCGACCGGCTTCCACGGCCATCCGCATCAACTGGCCGACGCCCCGGCGATCCAGAACAATGAAGGGATCTTCCTTGAGGATCTTGCCCTCCAGATAGGCTTCCATGAATTTGCCTTCGGCATCGTCCCGGCTGAAGCCGAACGTGGTCTGCGTCAGATCGTTGGTGCCGAAGCTGAAGAAATCGGAGATTTCGGCCAGCTCGCCAGCCAGCAGGGCCGCCCGCGGCATTTCGATCATGGAACCGACGGAGTATTCGAAATGGACTTGTTCTTGAATCATGATCTCTTTGGCCATGGCATCGATGCGTTCTTTGAAGAATTCCATCTCCTTGAAGTCGATGGTCAGGGGAATCTCAATCTCCGGCAACACCTTAACGCCTTCCTTGGTCAGTTTCACACTGGCGTTGAGGATGGCCCGGACCTGCATGTCATAAACATCCGGGAATGTGATGCCGAGACGGCAGCCACGATGGCCGAGCATCGGATTGAACTCGTGCAGCTCACGAATCTTGGCCAGCAGAGCTTCCTGTTGGGCCAGCCGTTCCGGATCCTTGCCGGTAATCCGCAGTTCGACCGTTTCGACCAGCACGGACTCGTAGTTGGGCAGAAACTCGTGCAGCGGCGGATCCAGCAGGCGGATGGTCACCGGCAGGCCCTGCATGGCTTTCAGAATGCCATAGAAATCGGCCTCCTGCATCTTCTGGATGTGGGACAGCGGCTCGACCCGTTCGGCCGGCGATTCGGCCAGAATCATCCGCTGAACGTGCGGCAGCCGGTCGGCCCCCATGAACATGTGCTCCGTACGGGTCAGGCCGATGCCCTGGGCACCGAAGGCGCGGGCGCGCTCGGCGTCTTCCGGCGTGTCGGCGTTGGCGCGGACTTTCATGCGGGCAAGAGTGTCGGCCCATTTCAGGACTTGTTCGTATTCCTTGGAGAAAATCGCATCCACCACGGGAACGGCGCCCAGAATGACCCGTCCGGTGCTGCCGTCAATCGACAGCATGTCGCCGGCTTTGATGACCTGTCCGGCTACCGTTGCCGTCTGGGTTTCGTAATCAATCCTCAGCGCATCGCAACCGCTGACGCAAGGCTTGCCCATGCCGCGGGCCACGACCGCCGCGTGGCTGGTCATGCCTCCCCGGCTGGTCAGAATTCCCTGCGCCGCCACCATGCCGTGAATATCTTCCGGCGTGGTTTCCGTGCGGACCAGCAGTGTTTTGATTCCCTCGGCCGCTTTCTTCGCCGCCGTATCGGCATCGAACACCACGGCGCCGGAAGCGGCGCCCGGAGAAGCCGGCAGCCCTTTGGCAATGACGTTCAGCTTGGCTTTGGGGTCGATCTGGCGGTGCATCAGTTGCTCGATGTGCGCCGGTTCCACCTTCATGATCGCTTCCGCCGGCGTCAGGATGTTTTCCTGCACAAGATCATAGGCGACCTGCACGGCGGCCCGGCCGGTCCGCTTGCCGTTGCGGGTCTGCAACATATACAGCCGGCCGCGTTCGATCGTGAACTCGATGTCCTGCATATCTTTATAATGATGCTCCAGGGTATCGGCAGCCTTCACAAACTGCTTGTACATTTCCGGCATCTGATCCTTGAGTTCGGAAATCGGCCGCGGCGTGCGAATACCGGCCACGACGTCCTCACCCTGGGCATTGGTCAAAAACTCGCCGTACAGGGCTTTCTCGCCGGTGGACGGGTTCCGGGTAAAGGCCACGCCGGTGCCGCAGTCATCGCCCATATTGCCGAACACCATTGACTGGATGTTGACCGCAGTCCCCAATTCATGAGAAATCCGGTTCAGGTTGCGATATACGATCGCCCGCTCGTTGTTCCAGGAACGGAATACCGCCTCCACCGCCATGAACAGCTGCTCCATCGGGTCCTGTGGGAAGGGGCGGCCGGACTGTTCGACGACCAGTTTCTTGTAATCCGCCACCACCGCCGTCAGCGATTCGTCGGTGAGTTCCTGGTCAAATTTGACGCCTTGCAGTTCCTTGCGTTTCGTCAACAATTCCTCGAAATCATGCTTGGGAATCTCGAGCACGACATCCCCAAACATCTGGATGAAGCGGCGGTAGGCGTCGAAGGCGAACCGGCGGTTCGCAGTGGCGGCGGCCATCCCTTCCACGGTGACATCATTCAGGCCCAGGTTGAGAATTGTATCCATCATTCCGGGCATCGAAAAAACCGCGCCGGAGCGAACGGAAAGCAACAGAGGATTCGTGGCGTCACCGAAGATTTTGCCGGTTTTCTTCTCGATCTCCGCCAACCCCGCCTGAATTTGATCCCTCAACCCATCCGGAAAACGATTGCCTACTTTATAATACTGGCGGCACACTTCCGTGGTGATTGTCATGCCCGGCGGCACCGGCAAGCCGATACGGGTCATTTCCGCCAGGCCCGCCCCCTTGCCGCCCAGCAACGAACGCATGTTGGCGCGACCCTCTTCGAACAGATAGACCATTTTTCCCTGTTTTTCCGCTTTGTCCATGCAATATTTCCCCCTGTAAAAGTTTTGATACTCGGCTAGGACGAAAATTTAGCTCAGCAGACAGATTGTATATCATTATCAATATTTTTTCAACTTGTCTGTCTTTTGTGTTTTATGAATTCGCCACGATTCCGGAAAAACCTTCTGTCCGCCGCCGTTTTCGTCACCGGTAGTTTACTGGGGGAGCGAAGTTTCTTTCAGATTCAGCAGCAAATCCCGCACCACCGAGTCCCAGAAGGGGCGTTCGGCGTCAAACCCTCCCAAAATGCCAACCGTCAAATGGTTGTTCACGCTCAGGGCAAATACCCGGGCGAAAAACGCAAACGGCATGTCTTCCACGGTGATCATCGCCCGGCCGGCCGTTGTCCACAGCTTGCCGTTTTCGCGGTTGTAGGCCTGAATTGGCAGCATCTGCAGCGTTTTTAGGCTGACTTTGTTTTTTTCATCCGTATATTGGGCTTTGTGGATATTGTCATCCACCCACTTTTTCACTTCATCCAGTTTTGCCAGCTGCTCCGGCGGTAACTCCGTCTTGAACAAATCCAGGTTCGCCGGCATCTCGTCGCCGTCACGGGCGATCAAAAACCAGGCGGCATGAATCGCTTCGCCGTCGTCCATGCTCAAATGATACAGCGCAAAATCCGATTTCAGGAAGCGTTTCGTCAGGGCATCCGGATCGGTCGGCACCGTCTCCGTCAAAATCGGCGGCAGGTCCGCCGGCAGTTCGGGAAACGACTTATCCGGTTTCGTGGTTTTCGGTTTCGTTGCGGCGGGCTTTTTAGGGTTCAGCAGATCTTTCTTTTCCTGTTCGATAAACAGGCGGAAGTCTTTGACTTCCACTGCCGAAAAACCATCCGGCGTTTTCATCGTGCCGACAAACGGAACGTTCCACTCGGATACCGGCCACTCGAAGGCTGCCCACGCGGACGGAATGTTGGTCATCACCATCACCAGTGTCAGCAGCAGGACCAGGGACCGTTTTTTCATCTTGTCTGCCCTCCTTCGTTGATTTACGTTAAGGCCGCCAGGTATTCGCCGACGACAACACCTCGATAAAGCGCCGGCCGCTCCGCAGGCGGAGATCCAGTCCGCCGACCACCACCCGCATCACTTCGATGCGGGGCAGCGTCCCGTCGGCGCGGGGCCGGGACGCGTCGCCATAGCTGCCCAAACTGTGGATAGCGTAGTACTTGCCGCCGACCTGCCCCAGGTACAGCATCACATGATTCCGCATGTGCAGCGTCGCGCCCGGTTCCGACCGGCTCAGCAAAGCCTGGCGAGCGACCGCATCCGCAACTCCCGCCAAGCCGAGCCGGCGTCCGGGGACCCGTTCCTGCTGGTCGGCGTTGCGCGGCGACCAAATCCCGAACACGTTGTAGATATCCATGATGAACGAGGAGCAGTCGCGGCCCTCATCCAGGCCGCCCCAGCCATAATCTTCCCCCAGCATCTTGAACGCCTGGCGCAGGATATTCGCCCGGGTATAGGGCAGGAATCCGCTGGAAACATCGGCTTTGCCATGAATCCAGGCTTTGCGCCAGTAAACGTTCCCATCGCTGTTGCGCAGCGGAATCTCCACCGCATAACCACCCTGTTCCATTCCCAGCAGCGGCAGCCGGCTTCCCATGCCGGCCCGCCAATCCGGAACCGGAATACCCATCACCGTCTCGCGCGGCACGACCTTGGTTCCGGTGATCACCAGAAATTTGGCGCTGCGGCGTTTTTCGTTCCAGGCCTGCCGGGATGGCGACAGCGCAACATCCGCAGCCCGCAGCCAGCCCCGGTAATTGTAGATCTGTACATACAGCCAGACCCCGTCGCCGCTGCGATGGAGCACGGCCAACGGCTCGGCGATATTGACGGCCGTTTCCTGAAACAGGTCGAAATCATCGGATTCATCATCTTCGCTGGAGGCCGTGCCGGTCGGAAATGTCCGCAAATCGGTCCGGCGTACGGTAAATCCCCAGCGAACCGGATTCGTCTCCCGTAGTCCCCGCAGATTCAAGTTTTGCGCCAGGCGGTCGTAAAAAGCGCCGGTCAAAAGTTCCCCCCGCGAATAACGTTCCGCATCCCGAGGCAGCCGGTCCGCCGCCAGCCAGCGTTGCAACGTGCTTCTGTCGACCACCTCCGGAAACCGGTCGAAATCCACCATGGTCTGCGGCAACGCCGCGAGGATGGCCTGATTGAATTCGGCGATCTGCGACGGTGTCAGGATGACCTGTTGCGGCGACGGGGCGCGCTCAATCCAGAAATCCGCCCGCAGCATCGCCGCCGATACCCCCGACAATCCCGCCGGTTCCGGCGCGGCCGCCAGGCAGGGCGCCGTCAGAAGCAGCAGTCCCAGAAGCGCCAGAAAGCAGATTGCACCGCTGCACACTTTGATTTCCATCCCGTCATTCTCCCCGATACCCCAAAATAATGCGCGGTTGCCGGGCCGGATCCAGCCAGCCAACCAACCGTTCCAGGTCCGGCAGGGCCATGGCCACGCAGCCGGAGGTTGGTTGACCCGGGCCTTTCCAGACATGCAAAAAAATTGCGCTGCCGCGGCCGGGCATCACCGGATCGGTGTTGTAGCCGATAACGGCGCCCAACTGGTACAGGCCGTCGGCGCGCCGCATTTTCTCATGTGATTCTTTGGCCGGAATTCCTTTGACCCACTGATTGTAGCGCGGCGAAGACGGCTCGTCGACCCAGGCGTCTTCCGCCGTGGCCTGACGATAAGGCATCCGGGTTGGCGCCGTCGCGGCATAGCCGAACACCGGTCCCAGCGTAAAAACACCGCGCGGGGTCTTGCCGTCCCCTTCGCGCTTTTGTTCGAACGCGGCGATTCCCGACCGTCCCAGCACTACGGGAATGGGTCCGAAAACATTCCGCCAGCCCTGCGGCGTTTTTTCCAGTCCCCACAGCGCACTGGACACCCGCCCCGGCGCCGGCTCCGCCACCGCCAGAACCTGTTCGGTCGCCGGCCCGGGAACCAGACGGGAATCGGCGTCGGCCAGCGCGAAATTTCGCCAATCCGGCGCATCAAAATGCCACCATTCGGTCGTCACGGGCAAAAAGCCCTCCTTTCGCATCGCCGCTTGCAAAGTTTGCCGGTTGCGCAACGTATCCGCCGGCGCATCTGCAAAATCCAGATGCGACCGCTCCGAAAATTCGTCGAACTTTGACGGCATCGGCAATTCACGGCCGGCAGAATCGACCAGGCCGACATCCACGGAAGCACCCCGGTTGTGCCGTGACCCCGTCGCCGGGTTGGCGACATAGTTTTCGTCAGGGACAATCGACCACATTTTCTGTTGCACAGCCAGCGGCCGATAGCAGTCGAACACCTTCAGGCCCAAGCCCTGACTCCGCAGGTCGCGCTGGACCTGCAAAAGCCGCCAGGCGACCGGTGCACGCAGCAGGCAACGGGCCGACGGGTACAGCACCTGCCCGGTAAAATTGTCGGTGGTGGCATATTTGAGATCAGAGAGGATCGCGGCATCGAGCGCTGCCACATCCACCAAATCGAGGCCCAGCCGTTCCGGCGTCACCGCCTGCACCGGCAGCGCGGCGGGCAACAGCATTAGGAAAATCAATAGCAAACAAAACACAGTATTTCCCGGGAAATATCTCACCGCTTCCACCTCCTCAGCGGATATGCACGCCTAATTCAAACATCCGGTTCCAAGGGAACTCCACCCAAATATTCTCCACCGTCATGGGCCACAGATTCGCCGCGGCGAACCGGCGAATTTTTAGCGTCGCTGCTTTGGTCACCCGCGGTTTTAGCGCATTCAGCCATTGACCGTCGTTGCCCGCCGGGTAAACGACCTCTTCGTAGAGCTGCCCCCGGATATTGGCCTGATATGCCCAGTCGTCGAGATAGCGCACCGCCAGCATTTTTTTGCGTTGCCCGGCCGGCATGAACGGCGACAGCATTCCCTGTCCAACAGCGTATCCCAGCGTATTGCCGGCCGTATTCCAGCCAGAATAGGCTGCCAGGCGATCCAAAATCCCCGCTTCTTTCATCAATGTCAACAGGGAATTGTCGGCGCCATTGGCAAAGGAAACATCCCCCACCGACACCGTTCGTCCCGCCGCCAGTTCCGAACAGACCTGTCCCACGAACGTCCGCACCGCCGGATTCGCCTGCGTCACGTTCTCCGGTTGGTTCGCCTCCCGAGTTTTTCCATCGGCCGGGCTGTTGACCGCCAGCACCAGATCCGGATGCTCCACCCAGTCGGCTTTCACGCCGCCGGATACGACAATGTGCTGCGGGATGCTTTCCGCCAACGGCCGGTCCTCATAGGAAGCGACCGTCGCCCCGCCTACGCCCGGCGCGTAAAACACCTTCACGAACGGCAGCCGGAAATTGACATCGTTGATGGCCTGGACCACCAGGCTCATCCCCAGATTGTCCGCGCCCGGAATCGACAGATACCGGCTCGCGTCCATCCCGGCGCCGCTCGTCTGCAGATGCCGGGCCTCTTGGTGCGACGCCGACAGCGGCGAGGCGTCGTCTCGTCCCAGCAGCAAATATTCAAAGACGCCTTCCCGCGCCAGCTGTTGCAGCTGTTCATTGATCCGGTAGTTTTTCGCCCGGCGCGTCCGCCAGTCCGCCAGATTTTCCGCCGGCACGGCGCCAATCAGGCGGGACAGCTCCGCCGTTTCCGCAGCGGAAAGTCCGGCGACTTCCCGTTTGTCTTCCAATGCCGTGATCCGGAAGATCGCCGGCCCCAGCTTTTCGTAATAGGGAGGTTCGGTTGCGCCGGCGCTCATTTTCGGCGTCCGCATGATCGTGCTGAAAACATACAGTCGAAGCGCCGGATAGCGCCGTTTCAGTTCGCGAAACTTCTCCAGCCGCGCCAACAGTTCAGCGTCGCTGGCAAAATGCGTCCGCGAGGCAACCAAACCGCCATAAACGAGGGAGTCGGCGGACAACGCCATGGCATCGCTGACTGCGGCCTGTTCAAATACCCAGTCCCACAAACGGGAACCGCTTCCCGGCCGCTGCCGGCCAGCAATGGCCGACACCGATGGCGTCACAATCGTCTCGCCGGCCGCCCGCGCCGTATCCGCCACATATTCCAGGTTCACCGGCCGGTCATCCATTGGCACATAACCGATGGCCGCCGCCTGCGCCGCCTGCGCCCCCGCCAACAGCAACCAACACAAAACAACAATCCGCAATTTCATTCCGACGTTCCTTCCCTGGCCGCTCCCTTCATTTTTTCCATAATGGCTTTCAGCGACCAATTTGTCACCGTCGATTCCGCCGCCACCGGCGCGTTGACTTCGACAGTCTTGCCCAATGCGACATGAACCGCATTCCAGATTCCCGGTTTTTCAAAGCCCTTCCGCCAGGCGGCCACCCCCGCCAGATCATACTTTTTCGCCAGTTCCGCCTTCAGCGCCAGCGACTTTTCATCTTCGATCCATACTTTGTAACGATAGTCGCCGTCACCGTACTCGATATAGTGCTGGCCAGCGCCGGGCAACCACTGCGGTTTCAGATTGTAGCGAGCTACGCGGTTCTCCACGTCGGCCATCCACATTGTCGACGACCGCACCCGCTCATTGTCGGACTCCCGCCATTCCCGCGTGTAAAACGGCACGCCCATCAACAGTTTTTCTTTCGGCACGGACTGCAGGGTATTGACGATTCCCCGCTCCACCCAGCCGATGGAAGCGACCGATCCGGCCACCGGACTGGTCCGCCAATGTTCGTCATAGGTCATGACCATGAAGTAATCCACGAGTTTACCCAACGCCGGCCGGTCGTAACAATTCGACCACATCGGCACGCCGGAGGGGACGGTGGCGTCGATCGATACCACCACCCGCTGTTCCCGCAGCCGATCCGCCAGTTTCGCCACAAAAGCCGTCAGACGTTCCTTATCGTCATCATAGACATTTTCAAAGTCGATATTGATGCCGTCCAGATCGTACAGCGCCGTAAACAGGAGCAGTTGGCGCACGGTCCGGTCCTGCGCCGCCTCATCCGCCAGAAACTCCTTCGTCATGTCGGGGTCGAAGCTGTTGGAAATCAGGGGCCAGACCTTGTAACCCTTGTCATGCGCATCCTGCACGTATTTCCAGTCGGCCTTGCTGGCCACCGTGCCCCGGTTATCCGTCACCGCAAACCATGTCGGCGAAATCACCGTCAAGCCGGGAATCTTTTCTTCCTGGGCCAGATCGGCCGATTCGCCCAGAACATGGTCCCAGACGAGGCTGATTTTCCCGGTCGGCTGAAACGGCGGCCGGAGTTTGTGTAAAACGGATGCAGCCGCCGGATCAGCGGTCCGGGCGACAACCAGACGTTTGCTGTCGTCGGAGCGACCGATGGTGATGCCCAGCAGTTTTTCCAGTCCCCGTAGATTCACATGCGGTGAACCGAAAACCGGAACCACATTGAGGCGGAAATCCACTCCATCTTTGATCAGTTCCGTGAGGCGCGGGGTTTCCAGCGCAAACTTCGGTGCGGCGACGGTGACGGTCAAGCCGGCGCCATCCGCAGCCACCAGGTAATCCCGTTTGAGATACTCGGTCACCGCCGCCAGCGGCACGAGCACTTCGTTCCGGCGGACATACGCGGACAGGGCGGTGTCGACCACGGTCCCGTCCGCCTGACGAATCGTCAGCGGGACGTAAGGATCGGCGAACTCCGTCTCGGCGAGAACCGGTGCGGCTTTGGTGCAGCCCGGCAACGCCAACAGAAATAAAATCAGAAGCGGCAAAACAATCTTTTTCACAGTCTCATCCTTTCAATTCGGTTCATTAAAACAGTCGCCGCGCCCCCAGATAGCGGCTGCTCCAATAGGGGTCGGACAAGGCGGTGACCGCCACCCCCGTCCCCGAATTGGCGGCCACAAACTGGTCGTCGCCGACGTAAATCCCATCATGGGAAGCTCCCGGCTCGTACGTCTCAAAAAACACCAGATCGCCGGGCTGCAGGTCCGCTTTCATCACTTTGCGGCCCAACTCGTATTGCACATCGGCGGTCCGAGGCAGGTTCACGCCTATCTGCCCGAACACATACTGGACAAATCCCGAGCAGTCAAAGCCGACGGGTGTGGCGCCGCCCCACACATAGGGCACGCCGCCGAAACGCAGGGCAATGTTGAGCAGGCGGGCCACCTCCTGTTTTCCGTAATTGCCGCCTTTGTCGTAATCCATCAGGAAATGCCAGGTAATCTCGTCCACCACGCCGGTCTGGTTGAGCCGGGCCTGCTTCTGATAGGTCAGCACCGCCCGGGTGGTCCGTTCGTCAAATTCGCCGGTCGCCTTGGGAATATTGTAGCCAAGATCGATCAGTCGCAGCTGGATCGCCAGCACCCGGTCCCCCTCGTCGCCTTCCTGCGCCGTCGCCGCATGAACAATAGGACTCCCGGAGACAACCAGAAGAAGAAAGGCCAACAAACTGGCGGTGATTCCTTTAACAACCGTGTTGCTCATTCATCAGAGTCTCCCGCATCCGTTCCGGTACTTCGGCCGATTTCGCCGACCGTCGCGCGGGATGCCTGCACCAGATCCTGCGGTCGCAGTAAAATCTGCATCCCCCTCATTCCGGCGCTAATGCAAATGGAAGTCTGGTCCAAAGCCGTGCGGTCCAAATAGACAGGATAGTTTTTCTTGGCGCCCAACGGCGACACCCCGCCCCGGATGTATCCCGTCAGAGGCAGCACCTCGTTCAGATGGACCATCTCGACTCGTTTGTTGCCGCTCAGCGTCGCCAGCGCCTTCAGGTCCAGTTCCGCGCCTCCCGTCACCACGGCCATGATCACCCCGGTCTTGTCCCCGCGCGCCACCAGAGTTTTAAACACCCGTTCCAGCGGCAAGCCGACTTTGCCGGCAACGTTGCCGGCGCTCAGATCGTTTTCATCCACTTCATATTCGCGGATTTCGTATTCAATTTTCAGTTTGTCCAGTAATCTGGCTGCATTGGTCTTTTTCATAATAAATAGTAATTCTTGACGAAACGTCAAAGCCCTCCTTGGATCGTCGATATATATAGAATGATAGCAGGAAACAGGCAGTTTGTCGTCCAATAATTATAGCTATGGATACTATGCAAATAGAGGACTTTCTGTCGCCGCTCCGTTCCTGCCGCCTCTGTCCCCGTCGCTGCGGCGTCGACCGGACGACCGGTCAAACCGGATTCTGCCGGGCCGGGGCATTGCCGCGCGTCGCCCTGGCGTCGCTGCACCAGTGGGAAGAACCCTGTCTTTCCGGCACGCGGGGATCGGGCGCTGTTTTCTTCTCCCGCTGCAATTTGGCCTGTGTATTCTGTCAAAACCTCCCCATCAGCCAGCAGGACCGGGGAGCCGATATCCCCGTCGACCGGCTGGCCGCCATTTTTCTGGAGCAACAACAGCGGGGAGCGCACAATCTCAATCTGGTTACTCCTACCCCCTACGTTCCCCAGATCATCGCGGCCCTGGCGCTCGCCCGGGATTCCGGCTTCCATCTCCCGGTCGTCTATAACACTTCCGCCTATGACAGTGTGGAAACGATTGAATCTCTGCGAGGTTGGGTCGACATCTATCTGCCGGACCTGAAATATTGCGACGAGTCTCTGGCAGTCCGTTATTCCCGGGCGCCGGGTTATTTTTTCCATTCTCTCCGGGCCATCGACGCCATGATCCATCAAGTGGGCGACTGCGTGTTTGACGGGGAAGGATTGCTGCGGCGGGGCGTCATCATCCGCCATCTGGCCCTGCCCGGCCAGGCCGAAGACTCGCGCCGGATACTGCAAGCGATCCGGGAAAACTTCGGTCCGGACATCTGGTTCAGCCTGATGAATCAATATACCCCGCAACCGGGAATGGGGGATTATCAGGAACTGGAACGCCCGTTGTCGGCGGTCGAGTATGACAGGTTGATTGATTTCGCATTGTCGCTGGGCCTGGAAAACGGGTTCATCCAGGAAGGGGGAACCGTTTCGGAGTCCTTCATTCCATTCTTCAATCTCGACGGCGTAATACCCGGCGGCAACCCGCCATGAGCAAAAATCTCCGTCGTATTTCCTGCCATCGGTGTCAACATTTTTATGTCACCTGGGACAACTCCTTTCCTTATGGCTGTCGGGCGATGGGATTCAAGGGAAAAATCATGCCGTCCCTGATGGTGTTCCAGGCTTCCGGCCAAGCCTGCCTGGCCTATTCCGAAAAGAAAGGTCCATCAAACCCGGACCCGGACAAAAAACCTTGAGAGTATGGAGGAAATTCATTGTCCAACTACACGAACAAGCTTGTCAATCTCGGACTGTCTTGTCTGCTGCTGGGTCTTCCTGTTGCGGCGGCCTGGGCAGCAGAACCCACCCAGTCGGTTCCGCCGCCGTTTTACATCAACGGCCGGGCTGCCGGCGCCGATTCCGGCGAACTGCTGAACGACGTGAAAGAGGTCACTGCCTGCCCTGCCCTGCCTGATTACCGACGCTATAACGATCATGCCCATGGCTATTCCGTCTGCATCCCCGCCGACCTGGCCCCCGACTTTTCCCTGTCGGCAGTGCGCAATTCATTCGGCGCCGGCCCCACCCGGATCGAAGTCTACACCGACAACTTCGCCGATTCCGTATCCAATCCGCACGACTATATGTTCTATGCCAACAAGTTTCTCGATTCCTCGCCGCGCCATCAGATCGCCGTCCGCGAAACCTTCCATTGGAACGGGTTCACCGTCAACCGCATCAAATGGTCGCGCGCCCCGCTGGCGGCCGTTCCCGGCGATCGCAACCATTATGCCAGTCTGGAACTGCTCCGCTATCCGGATCAGGCCTATACCATTTTCATCAAGTCCGCCGAGCCCATCGACAATGACCTGGAGATTTTGCACAGCTTTCAGCTGGCCGAGCGGCGCGGCGCTCCCGGCATCTTCCGCCAGCCATCCCCGGCCAAAACGAAGTTGAGCAAGGAAACCCAAGCGTTTCAGGCCAAATATTTCGGCCAGGCCAGTCCGTTGCGCTGGGGCTATTTCGACTGCATCGCCCCCGAACGCCTGCGACAGGTCAAAGAGCTGGAAGACCGTCTTGGCTACAAGTTCGGCTTCATCCTCCGCTATCAGTCGCTGGATGAACGGGTGCCCCTGGCGGGCCTGCGGACTGCCTTCGCCGACGGTCGGTTTGTCGAACTGACCCTGCAGACCACGCACGCCGATACGGTCAATGCTCTGTTGGCCGGCTCGAACCGGGGAAACCAGGATCTCATGTACGACATTCTCGACCGGCAATATGACGACTTTTTCCGGGAATATGCCCGGGTCCTGAAGGAATTCGGCCATCCAGTGCTGTTCCGCCTCAACAACGAAATGAACGGGGACTGGTGCTGGTATTCGGCGATGTACGCCGGCAAGGACACCGATATTTACAAGGCCGTCTGGCGTCACATCCACAATCTGTTCGATGAAACCGGCGTTGACAACGTGCTGTGGGTCTGGAATCCGCACGATGTTTCCCTGCCCGAATTCAAATGGAATCACCCGCTGCTGTACTATCCCGGCGACGATGTGGTCGACCTCATCGGCATCACCGGCTACAACACCGGCACCTATTTTCCGGGCGAACAATGGCGCAGTTTCCATGACATCTACAAGCCAGTCATCGTCGACTATTCCGACTGGTTCGACAAGCCGTTCATGATCACCGAGTTCGGCTCGAACTCCGTCGGCGGCGACAAAGCCGCCTGGATTGATGACATGTTCCGGGAACTGCCGCAATACGACCGCATCAAGGTCGCCCTCTGGTGGAGCGGCATCGATCTCGATCCCGCCGGTCGGCCCGGCCGCATCTATCTGTTGGATGAGAACAATGCCACTACGGAAGCCTTCCGCCGCGGGTTGAAAAACTATCTCCCACAAAAATAATTGGAGGTGATCTCACGTTAACCACCAAAAAAGAGCTGGTTCTCTGTCTGCTGTTTCTGATCTGCATCGTGCTTCCCGCCGCCCCGGTCGCCGCGCTGACGCCGGCCGCGCCGGTTTTCTGGGTTGTTGACGGCAAACCCGCGGCGGCGCCGCCGGCGGGGGCCTGGACGGATGTCAAAAAAATCGAGACGGATTCGGACTTGCCTGGTTATCAGCGCTTCACCGACTATCCCCACGGCTATTCCGTCTGCGTTCCGGCCGGATTGCAGCCCGATTTTTCACTTTCCGCCCTGCGCAGTTCCTTTGCCAGCCCCACCACCCAAATCGAAATCTACTACGACAATTTTTCGCATTACCAAACCAATCCCTGGGACTACATGGTCGATGCCAACAAAAATCTGCTGGTGTCGCCGCGGCACACCATCGCCGTCCAGGAAACCTTCCCCTGGAACGGCTTCACCGTCAATCGCATCAAATGGTCCCGTCCGCCGCTCGCGACCGTTCCCGGCGACCGCAATTACTATGCCAGCCTGGAATTGAAACTGTTTGCGGATGAGTATTACACGATCTTCATCAAATCGTCGCAACCAATCGACAACGATTTGGACATCCTTCACAGTTTCCGGTGGGATGCCAAACGTGGTGCGGTCGGGATTTTTCGTCAGCACAGTCCGGGCCGAACGAACCTGAGCGGGGAAACCCGCCAATTCGTCAAGAAATATTTCAGCCCAGGCAGTCCCCTGCATTGGGGCCTGTTCGACGCCTCCGCTCCGGATGACCTCCAACACATCAAGGAACTGGAATCACGGCTGGGCTACAAATTTTCGTTTATCCTCCGGTATCAGTCGCTGGATACGGAACCACCCACCGTTCCCCTGGAAAAGGCCCTTGCCGACGGTCGTTTTCTCGAACTGTCGATGGAAACCACGCACAACGAAGAAAACAATGCCCTACAGTCTGGCGGGAAGCGGATCAATCAGGAGCTCATGTACGATATCCTGGATGGAAAATTCGATGATCACTTCCGGGAATATGCCCGGACGCTGAAACGTTTCGGCCACCCGCTGCTGTTCCGGTTCGACAATGAAATGAACGGCGACTGGTGCTGGTACTCCGCCACCTATGCCGGCAAGGACACGAATATTTACAAGGCGGTCTGGCGGCACGTCCACGGCCTGTTTGATCAGGTCGGCGCCACCAATGTTCTCTGGGTCTGGAATCCGAATGACCTGTCCTATCCCAATTTCAAATGGAATCAAGCCCTGCTGTACTATCCGGGGGACGATGTTGTCGACATCATCGGCCTCACCGGTTATAACGCCGGCACCTACTTCCCCGGCGAAAAATGGCGGGAGTTTCCCGATATCTACCGGCCGCTCTACGCCGATTATTCCACTTGGTTCGACAAGCCCTTCATAATCGGCGAGTTCGGTTCCAACTCCGTCGGTGGCGACAAAGTCGCCTGGATCGATCGGATGTTCCGGGAGATGCCCCGATACAACCGTATCAAGGTCGCCATCTGGTGGAGCGGTATCGACTGGGATGAAGCCGGCCGACCCGGCCGCATCTATCTGATGGACGAAAATGCCGCCACCGAAGCGGCGTTTCGCCGTGGACTGAAAAACTACCTGCCGCAAAACTAACAAAGGAGACGAATCTTATGAGCAAACTTGTCGAATGCGTTCCCAATTTTAGTGAAGGCCGTCGCCCCGAAGTCATCGAGGCCATTACCGCCGAAGTCAAAAATATTCCCGGCGTCAAACTGCTGGACGTCAAGGCGGACGCCAGCCACAACCGCGTCGTTGTCACCTTCGTCGGCGAGCCCCAGGCCGCCAAGCAGGCAGCGTTCAACGCCTGCAAAAAAGCCGCCGAACTAATCGACATGGAAAAACACCACGGCGAACATCCCCGCATCGGCGCGACCGATGTCATCCCGTTCATTCCGGTCAAGAACATGACCATGGAAGAATGCGTGCAACTGGCGGACGAACTGGCGCAAGAGATCGCCAAAAAGCTGGAAATCCCGGTGTATCTGTACGAAGAAGCCGCTAAACTCCCCGCGCGCAAAGCATTGCCCGACATCCGTAAAGGCCAGTATGAAGGACTCAAGACCGAAATCAGCAAGCCCGAACGGCACCCGGACTATGGCCCGGCCCGCCTGCATCCCTCGGCCGGCGCGACAGTGGTCGGCGCCCGTCAGTTTCTCATCGCTTACAACATCAATCTGGACACCAGCGATGTGCAGATCGCCAAGAAAATCGCCAACTGCATCCGGGAGGCGAAGGGTGGCTACCGCTACGTCCGGGCCATGGGCGTCAGCGTGCAGGTCGGCGACCGCGATGTCGCCCAGGTCACCATCAACATGGTGAATTATCAGGGAACCTCGCTGTTCAGGGTATTTGAAACTGTCAAATCCGAGGCCGCCCGCTACGGCGTCAACGTGATCGGCAGCGAAATCATTGGCCTGACGCCGATGCAAGCATTGCTGGACGTCGCCGAATTTTACCTGCGTCTCGACGGCTTTGACCGAAAACAAGTATTGGAGGACAATCTATGATGTTAATGGCAAAAAGCGTACAGGACTTCATTACGGAGCTGGCCGCCGATACCGCCGCTCCCGGTGGGGGAAGCGCCGCTGCGTTGGCCGGTTGTCTGGGCGCCGCTCTGACCAAAATGGTCTGCAACCTCTCATTGGATGAAACAAAATTCGGCGCGGCCTTGCCGGAGATTCAAGCCATCCAGACCCAGGCCACCGACCTGCTCGGCAAGCTGACCCGCGCCGTCGATGAAGACGCCGCGGCGTTCAACGAAGTCATGACCGCCTACAAACTCCCCAAAACCACCGAGGACGAGAAAAAGGCCCGACTGACCGCAATCCAGCAATCCATGAAAAAAGCGGCGCTCCTGCCGCTGGGTGTTGCTGGCGACTGCCTCGAAGTCCTCAAACTCGCCGGTCGCATCCTGCCGATCGGTAACGCCAATGCTGCCAGCGACGCGGCGGTGTCCGGCCTGATGGCCTACGCGGCCTTGCAGAGCGCCCTCTACAATGTGAAAATCAATCTGGGATTCATCAAGGACGCCGAATTCTGCCAAGACATCCGCCAGAAGATCGTTGCCATTTCGGACGTGGCAAAAAAAGAAAACGCCGCTTTGACTGCGGCGGTAGAAAAAGTTTTGCCATAAAATTTTTTCACATTCCCGCTTATGGTGCAAAACAGGATGCCGGTTTTCCGGCATCCTGTTTTGTATGAAAAAATGTTACACCGTGGCGTCTTCCAGTCCCGAGTCGGCGACAAACAGCACCGTGCCGGGGCTATGCATGGCCAAGTCGATCATCTGGTCAAACTGCGGCGGCATGCCCAAAATTGTGACATCTCCATGGATCCGCCCCAGATGCTCGCAATAATCGCCGGTCAGCACCCGAACTCGCGTTGATACCGGCAAGCGCGCCTGTTCCACGAACAATTCCAATTCCCCGGTCGTCGCCGACACCTCCGCCGGGTCGTCAATGACGCGGAAAATCGTCAACGCGGCGTCCCAGTTTCGTGTCAACTGCAATGCGGTCAAAACCGCCAGATTCATGTTCGGGCTCCGGTGGCGCAACCACAGGTGCACCGTCTTTTCCTGTCCAAAGGCCAATTTGGGATGGATATATAAATATAGCAGGCCGATATTCAGCGGACGGATCATCTGGTGGATTCGCGCCATACGTTGCTGTTTTTCCGCTTCCCCGCTGATTGTGAACAAAATGGAGTTGGGCGGCAAAAAGGAATTCAGCAGGATTTGCAGCGCGGTATAGAGATGGGCTTCAAAAACATCCTCCCGTGAATGCACCACCATTTTCCGCATGAACAGCTTCTTGTCGCGCAGCGGTTTCAGTAATTCTTCATATTGCGCCGCCAGTTGGGCATCCCGCAGTTTCGACTGATGAAAGGACAAGAAATACAGCCGTCCCGAAGGAGACAGGAGATTGCCGACAAACCGGCTGATCCGCCGCAGGTCTTCCGGAGTTTCCGCCGGAGCCAGCACAGCCGGTTTCCAGACCCGCGGATGATACTGCAACGCCAACGTCTTTTGGGCCGCCCATTCCGTAATAGCGGTGAAAAATCCCCCGCGGACATCGCCCCAGGGAGCATCGATCTTGTTTTCCCGGCGCGCCAAAATGCTATAGATGAACAGCACCACCACGATCGTGGTCAGAGTAAACAACTTGTCGATCAACAGCATGGTCAGGATGCAGCCCACAAATCCCGCCAACGGAACCAGGATGGAAACCTGCAGGCGGGGGCGGAAACTGATGATGCCGCTGCCTTGCTCGATCAACACGACCAGGTTGATCACCCCGTAGGTCGTCAAGAAGAACATCGTCAGCAACTGGGCCAGCTGATCCAGATTGCCGGCCATCAGCACCGCCAGCGATAGCAGGGAAGACACCAGCACCGCATTGCGGGGTTCGTTGTCGGCCGCCCGTTTGCCGAGAAACCGGGGAAACGGAACGAGCCGGTTGACCGCCAGCGCCGCCAAGGTCCGCGGCGCCCCCACCAGAGTCGACAGGGCCGACGACAGAGTCGCACCCAGTATCCCGGCTACCACGACCGGTTTCCAGGCGGAAAGTTCGAGAATGATCGAGGTATTGGTCAGCAAAGCGCTTTCCGGCGCCTGATGGGCAAACCAGTAGGCCATCGCAACATATACAACCAGACCGGTGGCAATAGCCGTCAAGGTGCCAATAATAATGCTGCGGCGTGGTGTACGCAATTCTCCGGACATGCTGACGCCGGCCAGAATGCCGGTGACTGCCGGAAAAAAGATGGCGAAGGTTTCCCAGAATCCGGCCTGAGTGTACGCGCCCCGCCACACCGGTTCGACGACCGACAGCGACGGTCCGGCAAAAAAGCTGACCAATGAGGCCGCAATGGCCGCCAATACGAAATATTGAACCCGAAAGGCCAACTGCGCGCTTTTCATTGACACTCCTGCCAGCACGACCCATGTGGCCAGGGCGACCAGCGTCGGGGAATGGGTCGGAAAAAAACTGAGCCACAACTCGACAAAACCGATGATATAGAACGCTACGGAGAAAGCCTGGGAAAAATAGAGCGGAATGCCGATGGCGCCGCCGATCTCGAATCCCAGGGACCGTGAAATGATCGCATAGGCCCCGCCGGCGCCGATTTCGATATTGGAAACCATCGACGCCATCGACAGAGCCGTGCAAATGGTGATAGCATGCGCCATAAAAATGATGGCCAACGTGTCGACAAAACCGGCGTTGCCGACAACCCAACCCAACCGCAGGTACATGACTACGCCGAGAATGGTCAGAACGGTCGGCGTAAACACGCCGTCAAATGTTCGCAACCCTTGCGGATTTACAACCTTGTTCACTCATATTCCCCTTTCGCCGCCGCTGCCGGAAGTATTCCGTCAGCCAGGGAATCGCCTCACTCTTCCAGCAGACAGAATCCGCCCTGGCACATTGCCAGCTCTACGTCGGGGTTCTGTTCCATCGGCAGGTTGATTCGCGTCACCAGTTGCTGATCGGCGCGAACATAGCGGATTTCATGCACTACGACCCGAAACAGCACCAGCGACGTGGTATCCCGGTTCGGAAACTGCTTTTTCAGCTCCGGCAAATCCGCGTACATCATGTCCAGCAGCGAGCGGTACACCGGGTCGCCGGGGCGGGTTTCCTCCCGGACCCGGCCGGAAATCGTCAACACTTCGTCCTGCTTGCCGACCACGCACAACTCGACGCGCGGATTATTTTTCAGTTCCGCCACCTTCCGGGTGCTAAACGGACTAAACAGCCAGATTCGGCCATCCTGGTCCACATAGGCCCGCATGGGCCGGACCCGGGGGTGCTGGTTATCGTCAATGTTTCCCAAGTAGGCGGTTTCGGATTTCAGCAACTGGATTACTTCCTGCTCATACATGAATCAGCACCTCCAAATTTTTCTCGAATTTTGTTCTCCGTCATCTCCGTTGTCCTTCATTCACTGCTTGAAAAAGGCCTCAATTTGTGGCGCAAATCGGGCATACTCGGCATTCGCCTGCTGCATCAATGCCTTGACTGCCGTGCAATCATCCAGTTCCGTTTCCTGTTCCGTATCAAAATCGATCCGCAAAATTTGTTCAGGTTGCAGGAGTTGGTTGAGATAATGCAAGGTAGCATTTGCATGCAGCGCTACCAGCATCTCGATCAACTTGCCGCCTTCCCATCCCGTTACAACACCCCAGCGCTTTTTGTCCTCAACTTCATAATACCACCGGGCCCGGCCAGTCCCCATGGTCAGTAGTCTCAAATCAGCCAACTCGGCATTCAGCGTCCGCCTAGCTTCCAGAACGGCCAACAATGCCGGATTATACGCCCACAAGCCCCCATCTGAAATCAACGCGTCACCTACCTTTATTGGACAAAAGAAGATCGGGGATGCGCAAGATGCCAGAACCGCCCGGCAAACCGGCACATCCAGATCCGGGTTGGGCTCCGTTGAACATCCGGACTTGAAAACATGCACCTCACCACGTCCAATATCGGTTACGGGCAATAGCAGCGGGACGGATACCTCGCCCATTCTCCTGTCGCCGAAATAACGATGAAGGATTTCTTGAAGCAGGTCCGACTTGTAAATGCTATGAATGCAGGATTGGGCAAATTTGGTCGGCAGGAAGGACATCCGAGGCGTAAAAATCGCCTCGACGTGTTCGCGATACAGCTGTTCCACAATTTCCGGCCGAAAACCGCAGGCAATCGCCGCCGCAATAATAGACCCCGTGCTGGTACCGGCAATCATATCAAATTGTTTGTGCAGGCATATATTTTGACTGGTTTCGATACAGTGCAGAATATGGGTCGGGATAATTCCCCGAATTCCACCGCCGTCGACACATAAAATCCGGATTACTCGTCCCACCACATCAAACTCCTTTGCACTGGAAATTCCAAACCTGTTCATAAGCGCGCCTGTTTCACTAGTTGTGTATCACGCCGAATGCAACTTGGTCAAAAATTCCGTTGCGGACGGCAATTGTTCCGTCACCCACCACGGCTCATGTCGCGCCAGTTCCGCCTCGCTGAAAGTCCCTGTGGCAACGCCGATCGTATAGGCGCCGATTTGTTTGCCGCAACGCACGTCATGCGGCGTATCGCCGATCACAAAATATCGCGTCGAAACCGCCACCGTCGTCATCGCCTGCACCAACCCCAGAGCTCGCGACGCTATGTCATCGCGGGTCGGTGAATTCTCGCAAAACGCACTGCGCTCAAAGTCAAAGAAATCTTCCAGCCCAAATTTTTGCATTTTCAATCGGGCGCCCCGGCGGCTGTTCCCTGTCAATAGGAGAGAATACACCCCGCTGGCGCGCAGTGACTCCAAAATTTCGCGGACCGACGGCAAAACTTTCCCTTCCTGCTGCGCCAAATATTCCGGCAACAATTCTTCGTACCGGGCTGTCAGCGCCGTGATTTCCCCATGCTCGGCATCCCGCCCCGTCATTGCGGTAATAATCTGACCGGCAATCGAATAGTCGGTCATGCCGGCTGCCTGTATTTTCTGCAGGTCCAGCTTTCCATAGCCCTGTTCGGCAATAGCTGCCTGAAACGCGAAGAGTCCAGCTTTTCCCGTTCGGATCAGCGTGCCGTCAATATCCCAAAATACTATATCCAAACTCATTATCCCGCTTTCTTTGCTGATAGTTTGCCTTTATTATTTAAGATACCACAAAATAACGCAAGTTTCCTGCCTCAAAAACAAACAGGAAGCCCCTATGGACTTCCTGTTTGTTTTTTGGGGAAATGAAGCCGATTTGAACAGAATTCAGGTCCTCAATGTTGCGGGAACAATTTGTCCGGGTCGGCCAACAGTTCGCGAAGAATGGATGTTTCTTCCGCGTTGAGGGTCACGCCCCGCGTCATCTTCGCATGATTCTCATCCCATTCCCGAATGTCGAGCTTGACGGGTCGGTCATTCCAACTGACCATATTGACCTCCTTTTTCCAGCCTTTTCCCCCTTCGGCCAATACGCCAAGATGGCGCTCGATCGAGAAATGGAAATCCCTGTTGTCTTCCACTGAGGTCGCTTCCCTTCGTTGCGGTCGATGCCGCATATATACGCCACAAAGCAACGTGACGCAAGATCCTAAATCAAATCCGTATCATGTACGATCCGCCCGTGCTTCACAACAGTTCCCACGCAGTTGACCCCGGCATGATACGGCAGATACAAATGCGACGGATGCGACAAGACAATGAAGTCCGCCTGTTTGCCGACTTCCAGGCTGCCGATCCGGTCGGCCCGACCGATGGCCGCCGCCGCGTTGATCGTCAGGGCCGTCACGATTTCGGCGGGAGTCATCTGCATATACAGCGCCGCCAGTGCGATAACCAGCGGAATCGATTCGCTGAAACAGCTGCCGGGATTAAAATCCGTCGCCAACGCCACCGGCACACCGGCGTCGATCATGGTCCGGGCCCGGGCATAAGGTTCGCGCAGGCAAAACGCGGTAGCCGGCAACAGTACGGCGATCACCCCGGCTTCCGCCATCCGGCGGATTCCTTCATCCGATGCGTGCAATAAATGTTCGGCGGAGACCGCGCCCACCTCGGCGGCCAGTTCCGCTCCGCCGAAGGAAACGATTTCGTCGGCATGAACTTTGGCCTTTAGCCCGAGTTTTTGAGCCTCCCTCAGCAATCGCCGGGATTGGTCGACGCTAAATACGCCTTTTTCGCAAAACACATCGCAAAACTCAGCCAACCTGTCGGCCGCAATTTGGGGCAATACTTCGTGCAGCAAGTAATCCACATACTCGTCGGTCCGTCCTTTGTATTCCGGCGGCACCGCATGCGCCCCCATGAAGGTCGGCGCCACTTCCACGATATGCTCCCGATTGAGCTGCGCCATAACCGCCAGTTGCTTGCATTCCGTCGCCGCGTCCAGCCCGTAGCCGCTCTTTCCTTCCACCGTCGTCACGCCGAACGACAACATGGAACTCAGCCGCTGCCAGCCAATGGCCGCAAGTTCTTCGTGCGAAACCTGGCGCGTGGCCCGTACCGTGTTGACGATCCCGCCGCCCCGCTCCATAATCTGCATGTAGGTATCGCCGCGCAGCCGCCAGGAAAACTCCTCTTCCCGGTGACCGGCAAACAGAAAATGCGTGTGCGGGTCGACAAATCCCGGCAATACGCAGCGACCGGCGGCGTCGACCACTTCGGCGTCCGACGCATCCAGACCAGCCAACACTTCCGCCGTAGTTCCCACCCGGCGGATAATGCCGTCCTCGACCCACAACGCGCCATCCGCGACAATGCCGAGTTCCGACATCGCCGAGCCGGTTTTGGGACCGATCCCTCGACAAGTGACCAACTCGGCTGCATTCTTGAGCAATAATTTTCGGGTCATCCGCTTCAACCTCCCAGATAGGCTCGTTTCACGGCTTCATCATTCTGCAGGTCCCTCGCCGAACCGGCAAGGACAATATGGCCGGTTTCCAGTACATAGCCGCGGCCGGCGGCTCCCAATGCCTTGCGGGCGTTTTGCTCCACCAGCAGGATGGTGGTGCCCTGCTCGTTCAGCTGTTTCATGACTTCAAAACAACGATTCACCAGAATCGGCATCAGACCCATGGAGATTTCATCGACCAGCAGCAGTTCGGGGTCCCGCATCAGCGCCCGGCCGATCGCCAGCATCTGCTGTTCACCGCCGGACATCGTCCGCGCCGCTTGATTTAGGCGTTCCCCGAGCCGGGGAAAAACCGTCATCACTTTTTCCAGCCGGCGCGGCAACTCGGCCGGCGGCTCGTTCCAGCCGCCGATCTTCAGATTTTCTGCCACGGTCAGTTCGCCGAATACCCGGCGGCCTTCCGGCACATAGGCGATCTTCAGGCCGACCCGGTCCCATGCCCTGGCGGAACCGAGCTCTTTCCCCTTGAACAGGAGCGTTCCCGACGACACCGGAACCAGACCCATGATGACTTTCATCAGGGTGCTTTTCCCGGCGCCGTTGGCGCCGATAATCGTTACGAATTCGCCTTGCTTCACGTCGAGAGAAATATCGTAGAGAACCTGGGAATGGCCATAATGTGCGTTGATATTGCGTAGCTCGAGCATCATCCGGCCTCCTCGGCTTCGCCCAGATAGGCGTCGATCACCACGGGATTGCTTTGCACTTCCTGCGGGGTTCCTTCGGCGATTTTCACGCCGTAAGACAGGACAGTCATCCGGTCGCACAGCGCCGTAGCCACGGCCATGTTGTGCTCGACCAGCATGATGGTGGTTCCCAGATTCTTGAGTTTGCCCACCAGTTCCATAAAATCCACCGTCGCATCTTTGGACAGTCCGGCGCACGGTTCGTCGAGCATCAGCAGGATCGGCTCCAAGGCCAGGGCCCGGGCAATCTCCAACCGCCGCATATACCCCAGGCTTAGGTCGCCCGCCTTCTGCTTGGCAAAAGCGGCGATATCGACTCGTTCCAGGCAGGTCATCGCCTCTTCCCGATTGCGCTTCGTGTGGCTGCGGCCCAGGCTGGACCAAAGGCCGGGAGCGCGACGCAACGCAAAGGCTGCCAACAGATTGTCCTCCACGGTCATATCCTTGAACACCCGGGTAATCTGAAACGTCCGGGCGATTCCTTTCCGGGCCACCGCATGGGCCGGCAGGCCCTGGATCTCTTCGTCGTTCAGCAATATTTTTCCCGCCGTCGGCGTATAGGCGCCGCAGACCATGTTGAAAAAAGTCGTTTTACCGGCGCCGTTCGGGCCGATCAGGCCCATGGTTTCGCCGCGCTTCACACTCAGGTCGACATTGTCCACCGCTTTGAGGCCGCCGAAATATTTCTTCAACCCGATAATTTTCAATAATTCCTGTTCAGCCGGCATTGGATTTTCCCTCCTCTCGGCGATCCCGAAGCTTGGCCCAGAGCCGCTGCAGAAAGCTGTCGTCGCCGACCAGTCCCTGCGGTTGAAAGCGCATCATCAGCACCAGCAGTCCGCCATAGACCAGCATCCGGTAGTCCGACACGAACCGGAATACTTCCGGCGCCAGCGTCAGGATGAGCGCGCCGATCAACGGCCCGGTCACCGATCCCAGACCGCCCAGTACCGCCATCGACAATACGCCGATCGAAACGGGAAAGGCGAAATCCGTCGACGAGATAAAGCCCATGAAATGGGCGTAGACGCTGCCGGTCATGCCCGCGATAAAAGTTCCGATGGTGAACGCGAACACCTTGTAGTGATCCGCGTTATAGCCCAGGGAAGCGGCCGCCTCCTCGTCGTTGCGTACGCCGCCGAGGGCCAGGCCCAGCCAGGAGTTCGGCAGATGCCGCATAAACAAATAAACCAGCGCATTCAAAAGGATCAGCAGCCCCAAAATCTCCGTATTGCCGAACCGCACGCCCAGAAATTCCGGCTTGGGCACAGCCAGGCCCAGGGATGCGCCAAACAACTGCACATATTGAAAAATCGCGACCACCACGAAATTGATGCCGATCGTGGTCACCGCCAAAAAGTCTTCCCGCACCCGCACACTGAACAGCCCCAGCAACACCCCGACCAAAGCCGCCATCGCTCCGGCGGCCGGCAAGGCCAGGAAAAACGGCCACCCCGCCTTGGCGGTCAACAGGGCGGAGGTGTAGGCGCCGATCCCGTAAAAAGCGGCATGGCCGAGCGTGGGCTGACCGGCGAAGCCGGTGATGATATTCAGACTCATGGCCAGCAGCATGGCCAGGCCGACATTGATTGCCACTACCTGCTCGTACATAGGCTCCCCCTCACGAAACCCGGCGGCGGCCCAGAAGGCCCTGCGGACGCCAGAGTAAAATCAGGATCAGCACGACAAAGGCGATGGCATCGCGCGGCAAAAAGAAACCCACGTAGCCGCCGATCAAAGTCTCGGCCATACCGATCACCAGTGCGGCCAGCACCGTACCCAGTGGATTTCCCAATCCGCCGAGAACGATCACCGCCAACATTTTATAAGCCGGCACATCGCCCATCATCGGATAGATCGAGTTGTAGAGAATGCCGACCAGGATACCGGCCACGGCCGCAAACCCATAACCCAGAATAAAATTGAAGGCCACCACCCGGTTGGTGTTAATCCCCATGGCCTTGGCCGTTTCCAGATCCTGTGCGGTCGCGCGCCAAGCCAGCCCGATGGCGGAACGGTTCAGCAGATACCAGAGAACGAGCAGCAAAATAGCAGTCGCCCCCAGAATCAGGAACCAGGTTCCGTTCAACGTCAGCCCCATTTCAGGAATTCTGACCGACGGCAACATGGCGCCGAAATTCAGTTCCCGCGCCTGCGGCCCCCCCACCAGACGCAAAAAGTCCTGGAGGAAGATAAACAAACCGATCCCCGCAATCAAAGCCACATTGGGCGATTTGTCCATCAGCGGGGTGTACAGAAATTTCTGCACAATAAAGCCAAACACCGCTGTCAGGGCAACCCCCATGATGACGGCCACGAGCGGATTGCCGGTCTGAAGCAGGAAAAAGAAGGAGATATAAGCGCCGAGAGCATACGCGCCGGCGTTGGATATATCCAGAATACGCATGATTCCGTACACCAACGTGGCGCCCATCGCCGTCAGGGCGTACACGCTGCCGACCACGATGCCGTTGACGATCTGCTGAAAAAACATGAAACCCCTCCTGCCGTCATGGCAAAAAGAATACGGAAGGGCCGGCTGCGCCACTGGCAACCGGCGCCTTCCGCGCAGACACCTTCGTCTTACTTGTCAGGGGGAGTGATAATGGCGGGATCGCTGATTTCGCCGTAATAAGTGAACGCGCCGTCCTTGATGATCTGGACCTGAACATTTTTCGTCACTTCGCCCAGTTTGTTGTAGCCTTTGATCAGGCCGGTCGCCGCTTCGAAGTCCTTGATCTTGTAGATTCCATCTTTGATTTTGTCAGGTTCGGCGCCATTTTTCCGCATCGATTCCGCCAACACCATGAAGCAGTCGTAAGTGGAAGCCGCCACCATGTCCGGAGCATGTCCGGCCATCGCCGTATAGTCCTTGATGAACTCCTGCGTCGCCTTCAACTTGGAATTCCGGTTCAGGTTGGTGGTAATGATGATGCCATCCGCCGTCGGTCCGGACACTTTCAGGAATTCCATTGTGGAATCGATACCTTCGGTGCCGAGCATCTGGATACCCAGATTCAGTTCTTTGGCCTGGCGGGCGATCTGAGCGCCGGTGCCCGAATAGGTCGGCATATAGATGAGATCCGGTTTGAGTTGTTTGATCTTGGTCAGAACCGGGTTGAACTCTTTTTCCACCATGGTAAATTTGTCGCGGGACACCACTTTGGCACCCTTGGACTCCACGTACTGGGTAAAGGAATCCGCCAGGGTCGTACCGAAATCGTTGTCCACATTCAAGATCGCGATGGTCTTGGCCTTCAGCATGTCAACGGCGACATAACCGCCCGCTTTGCCCTGGGCCGTGCCGACAAACGATTGGCGAAACACATAGTCGCCGCCCTTGGTAATGTCGGGATGCAGTGCATAGGCAGCGATCATGGGAATCCTGGCGTTCTCAAAGATCGGCGCCGCGGCGCGGGTGGTATGGCTATACGATCCGGATACCGCCGCGACCACCCCGTCCTTGGTCGTCAGCTTTTGGGCGATGCTCACCGCTTCCTGCGGTTTCAGGTTGTCGTCATAGGCGACCAGTTCAACTTTGCGACCATTGATGCCGCCGTCCTTGTTTATTTTTTCGACCGCCAGCTTGGCGGCTTTGGTGACGCTGTCCCCGTCAGCCGCCGCCGGCCCGGTTACCGGTGCGAAGAAGCCGATCTTAATCGGTGCTTTGTTGTCGGCGGCCGGTTTCTTGTCGCCGCCGCCCGCGCCGCCGCAACCCGCGACAATGAGGCCAAGGGCGATCAGAACTACCAACAGTGACTGGATGCGTTTGTTTTTCATGATATCCCTCCTTGAGATTGGTTCTTCCCAGAATTTCAGATATTAGAATTTATTCCGCTTCGGCAAAACAAATCCTGCCAACGACAAAAAAATCTTTTCCCAACATATGCAAAATATGCAAAATGCGGGCTTCATTCCCTTTCAGTTTCATCACCAAATGTTTACGCAAGCAAAAGCATATACTAAATACACGGAATAAGCATCTTTGTTTACAACATTTCGACTTTCGTTTGGCTATTGACGTCATATTTGTAAGCTGGTATAGTATGTTTAACACATTTCATGCCCATTCAGGCTGACGCGCAACCGACAACAAACAAACTGGCAATGAACGCCTTTGCAAATCCGCAAAGGCGTTTGCATTTACGCGACCGACAAAAGGGGACTCTCAACATACTCCTGTGACACAGACAACGAAGTCTGGCGCCTTGATAGCGCCGGATTTTTTTTGTAAAGGCGGTGATGTGACGGCGAACGCTATTCTGGTGCATCCGAAGTCCAGAACAAAGATCATAAGGAGGCTATGTTCATGTTGAGAAAAGTTCTCCCGCTTGCCCTGTTCTTGTGCACCTTGCTTGCTGTTCCGGCGTCGGCCACTCCTTCCAGCATTATATGGATCCCCTCCACGGACATCCAAACCAGTGATAAGACTCATTTGGGCATTGATAATTATTTTACAACGAATCGCCTGAAGCCCGGTGAATCGACGGCCGCCTTCACCACCCCCATCATTGGCCTAACCTGGGGCGCGAAAAATTTCGAATTTGGCTTCGACTACGTGACTTCGCAAGACAACCCCTTTTATTTCAACGCCAAAGCCAAGCTATTCGGGAGAAAGCCGACCGACCTTAACATGGTGATCGGTGTCTACAACTGGGGTACCACCAGTTTAACCAACCAGGAAGTTAAGTATCTGTTGGGCAGCGTGTCCGCCAAGGATGGCACCCGCTTTTCCCTCGGCTATGGAATCGGCCGTGAAGAAGCGCTGGGCGCCGACAATAAAATGCTGTTGGCCGCCATCGACAAGCAGCTCAACGATAAATGGTGGATCGGCATGGATTACCAAAGCGGCAAGAGCGCCTTGGGCGCCTTGAGTTTTGGCGTCGGTCATTCATTGACCCCGAATGCGTCCATTCTGGTCGGTTATGATATTTATAACAGCAGCGCCTATAAAAACACGGTGACGGTACAATTGGACGTGAATTTCTGAGATCAAAAAGCCAATGCAAACCTACCCATTGACAAAACCAGAACTTGATGTAGAATTAAACACAAATATTCAATGGCAAAGAAGCCTTCGCATTCCGCGAAGGCTTCTTGCGTTTTTTCCCCGGGTTCCCTGTTCATACAACCTTACGGACAATGATGTCCCGTGGCTTTGGCCCGGGGCATTTTCTGCTTTATGGAAACATTCGGGAGGCGATAACATTTTGCATCAGCTTCGAAGCCCCAAACTATCAATCAGCGAGGAGGAAAGACAATGAAGAACCGAGAAAGTCTATATGGGATTTTTGTCCTGCTATTGACCGGCATTATTCTCTGGGCCGGCGTGACCGTCGCCTTTGCCGCCGATCCCGTAGCCGTGGCCGGTGATGCGACAGGCGCAACCAAGCAAACCATCCGTGAAATCGGTGAAAAACTGGATCTGGAAAGTGTCGCGAAAATCGCGGCCGCCGCCAAAATCGGTCTTAACTATGTCTGGGTCTTATTATGCGGCATGTTGATCTTCTTCTTCCAATGCGGTTTCGCCATGGTGGAAACCGGATTTTGCCGGGCCAAAAACGCCAGCCACACCATGTTCATGAATTTGCTGGTCTTTTTGGTCGGATTGGTGGGCTTTTTGGGGATGGGTTTTGCCCTCATGTGCGGCGGCGTCGGCGATCTCGCCTCCCTGGGCGGTAAAATGCCGCTGACCTCGGAATTCAAGATCGGCGAATGGGGCATTTTCGGCTACTCCGGGTTCTTGCTCACCGGCATGGCCTATGATGTCGGCGTATTCGCCTACTTTTTCTTCCAGATGGTCTTTATGGATACCACCTGCACGATTCCTACCGGTGGTGTAGCCGAGCGGGTCAAGATCTCCGCAGTCATCCTCAACGCCCTGTTCATTTCCGCCCTGTATTATCCCCTCTTCGGCAACTGGGTCTGGGGCGGCGGCTGGCTGTCGCAGTTGGGCTCACTCGCCGGTTTGGGCCATGGTGTCGTCGACTTCGCCGGCTCATCCGTGGTTCATGCAATGGGCGGCGTGGCCGCCTTTGCCGGAGCGATCGTAATTGGCCCGCGGATCGGCAAATACAAAAAAGACGGAACCTCCGTCGCCATCCCCGGCCACCATGTTCCGATGGCGGTAGTCGGCACGATCATCCTGTTTTTCTGCTGGTTTGCCTTTAACGGCGGTAGCACCTTGTCCGGTAGCGACCTGCGTGCTTCGGTGGTCATTGTCAACACGATGATCGCCGGCGCTTTCGGCGGCTTGGTCGCCACTTTCTATACCTGGAAGATGTATGGCAAGCCGGACCTGTCAATGGCCTGCAATGGTAGCCTGGCCGGCCTGGTTGCCATCACCGCCCCCTGCGCCTTTGTCAACAGCATTTCCGCCATTATTATCGGCACCGTGGCCGGCTTCCTGGTGTGCTGGGCCGTTGTCTTTATTGACGCCAAACTGAAAATCGACGACCCTGTCGGCGCCGCCGCTGTCCATATGGTGAACGGAATGTGGGGAATGATTGCTCTGGGGTTGTTCGCCGATGGCACCTACGGCGACGGACTCAATGGCGTGGCCGGCGGCGTCACCGGTTTGCTTTACGGCGATGCCGGACAGCTGTGGGCGCAGTTGATTGCGGTTGCGACACTCTGCATTTATGGCTTCGGCAGTCAATATCTATTCTGGAAAGTCACCGACAAACTGATCGGCATCCGGGTTTCCGCCGCAAACGAAATCGCCGGCTTGGATGAAACCGAAGTAGCGCCGTTCGGGTATCCCGACTTCTCGGTAAAAACGCCGCTGGATATTCCCCTGCCGGCTGAATATGCCATAGTCGGAGCTGGCGATACCAGGAAATAGTTTGAAACTGAAAAATTCAGCAATCCTATTGGATGGAGGGCAAGCATGATGAAAAAAATGACCAAAATTGAAATCATTACCCGGCCGGAAAAACTGGAAGCTCTCAAAGAAGCCTTAAACAAAATCGGCGTTACCGGCATGACCGTCACCCAGGTTCTCGGTTATGGCCTGCAAAAAGGGCATCGGGAAGTTTACCGCGGCTCTGAGTACACGGTCAATTTGGTGCCCAAGGTGAAAGTGGAAATTGTTGTGTGCGAAGTGCCGGTGGAAAAAGTCATTGATACCGCCAAAACCGTATGCCGCACCGGCAATGTCGGCGACGGAAAAATCTTCGTCTACGGCATCGACAACGCAGTACGCATTCGCACCGGCGAAGAGGGCGACAGCGCCATCATCGACCCGGCAGATTTCCATGTTCTGAACTCCTGATGCGTTTACAAGCCATACGAAAAATTGCGTGTTTTTTGTTCCCCGTTGACAATAGTTTTGTTTTCTGCTACTATTGCACCATACTAATTGATTGAGCAGGCAAAGAAGCCTTCGCGAACAGCGAAGGCTTCTTGTGTCTATTCGACAGGCTAATGGACAAGGGCGTCCTGTGGCAATACCACGGGACGCCCTTGTCCATTGCCGGCTCAAACACAGCAATATTGCTTGTCAACGAGGGGGATGTATCATGGAAAAGGGAAAAAAATACGTTCGAAACCTACTGCTGGTTTGCGCTCTCACAACGCCAAGGCTGGCGTTGGCTGCGGATCCCGCCGCCGTCAAAGTGGATACCGGCGACACGGCATTCGTATTGTTCAGCGCCGCGCTGGTTCTCCTGATGACGCCGGCCTTGGCCCTGTTTTACGGCGGGATGTGCCGTAGCAAAAACGTTCTGAGCACGATTATGCAAAGTTTTTTCGCCATTGGTCTGATTTCTGTCCAATGGGTCCTGTTCGGCTATTCATTGGCCTTTGGCCCGGACATCCAGCACTTTATCGGCAATCTCGACTGGATTGGCTTAAGTGGCGTCACCAACGCTCCTAATCCCGACTATGCCGCCACGATACCGCATTCCGCCTTCATGATTTTCCAGGGAATGTTCGCGGTGATCACTCCCGCGCTCATTACTGGCGCCTTTGCGGAACGGATGCGTTTTCCGGCCTTTGTCGCCTTCACCCTGCTGTGGACCACGCTCGTCTATGATCCGGTGGCGCACTGGGTCTGGGGAAGCGGCGGCTGGCTCCGGGAAATGGGAGTCCTGGACTTTGCTGGTGGCACCGTGGTCCATATCATCTCCGGCGTGTCGGGGCTGGTCATCTGCCTGATGATCGGCAAACGCCAAGGCTATGGAACCGAAGCGATGCGACCGCACCATCTGCCGATGACGGTGCTGGGCGCCGGCTTGCTCTGGTTCGGCTGGTTCGGCTTCAACGCAGGCAGCGCCCTCGCTGCCAACGAAATCGCCGCCAACGCTTTTGCGGTCACCCATGTTTCAGCGGCCGCCGCCACGGTATCTTGGGTCATCACCGAATGGAAAATTCATGGCAAGCCTACCATCCTGGGAGCCGTCAGCGGCGGCGTTGCCGGTCTGGTATCGATCACCCCCGCGGCCGGTTTCGTAAGCGCGCTTTCGGCGGTTGCCATCGGTCTGCTGGGCGGAATCATTTGTTTCTTCTCCGTGAGTATGATCAAACTCAAATTCGGTTACGACGATGCTCTTGATGCATTTGGCGTTCACGGCGTGGGAGGCGCCTGGGGCGCCTTGGCAACCGGATTGTTCGCCTCCAGGGCTGTCAACGAGGCCGGAGCCGACGGCCTGTTGTACGGCAACTCTGCGCAGTTTGCCAGTCAGTTTGTCGGCGTGGCGGTGAGTTGTCTGTTCGCAATCCTGATGACAGTTCTTCTCATGAAGGGGCTGGCGCTGTTCATGAAAATTCGCGTGGATGAAGCCCAGGAAAACTGGGGACTGGACATCACCGAACATGGCGAGCAGGGCTACACCGCCCAAGATCTCGCCACCGGAGCCCCGCTCGTTCATCCGGCGCCGATCGCCAATCCCTTGTCTCTCCCTGAAACAAGTCCGGCCTAACCGCTGGATTTGCTATACCCCCCCCTCTTCCCCTTCCCCCCAGACGAAGCCTTCCGCCGGTCGGCGGAAGGCTTCGTCGCATATAAATGGCCCGGATGTTTTCACACCAGGGCCATTCCTAGTTGCACTACTACCCTATCACGCGGGAACAGCCGGCGCCATTTCCGTCCATCATTCTTACGACTGTCCGGCGGCTTTTTTCCAGGGGATAAGCTTTCGTTCCACCCACTCCAGGAATCGGTTAAACACCAATCCCAATAGCGACAGCACCAATACTCCCACCATAAGCTTCGTGGTCAGCATCAAGTCCCCGTAATGCAGAATCATGGCGCCTATCCCTTCCTTGGCGGCGATCATTTCCGCCGCCACCAGCAGCAACAACGAAGTCCCCGCTGCCAGCTTCAACCCCGCAAAGATCACCGGCAACGCCGCCGGCAACACCACTTTGCGAATGATACTCAGGCGGGATGTCCGGTAGCTCACCGCGACTTTCAACAACAACGGTTCCACATTTTTCACACCGGAATAGGTGTTGATCACCACCGGAAAAAACACGCCGAGACTGATGATCGTAATCTTCGACACTTCGCCGATGCCCAGCCACAGGATGATCAATGGCAACAGGGCGATCTTGGGGATCGGATACAACGAATAGATCAGCGGATTCCCCACCGCTTCCGCCACGCGGGAAAACCCGGTCAGCAGACCGATGCCGATACCGGCGGCACTGCCGATCAAATAGCCCCAGGCGATCCGCTGCAGGCTCGCCTGCAGGTTAACCGCGATTTCGCCGCTAGCCGTCATTTCCCAGCCGATCCGAAGAATAGACGTCGGCGCTGGCAAATACAGTTCGGATACCCAGCCCGTCATGCACAGCGCCTGCCACAGTAATAGCATCGCCGCGATGCCGCCCGGCCCCGTCCAACGGGAAACCTGCCGGTCCATGAACGCCAGCCGGAATTTGACTTCCCTCCGAAACAACTCCATCGATCACACCTCCCGCAAAGCCTCTTCCGCATCTTTACGAATGAGGCTCCAGATGTGATCGCAATATTCGTTGAAGCGGGAGAGGTTTTCCGCCCGGTCACGGCCCCGGCGCGGCAAATCGATCGTCAAAATACTGTTGACCCGGCCGGGACGGCGGGACAACACGACAATGCGGTCCGCCAGATAGACCGCTTCCTGAATATTATGCGTCACGTATAAGGTGCTCAGACGATGCGTTTCCCAGATTCGCAGCAACTCTTCCTGCATCAGGGTCCGGGTTTGCGCATCCAGCGCCGAAAACGGCTCATCCATCAGGAGCAGGTCCGGCTGAATGGCCAAGGTTCGGGCGATGCCCGCCCGTTGACGCATCCCGCCCGACAATTGATGCGGGTAGGAGTGCTCGAATCCGGACAACCCCACCAACTCGATGTGGCGTTGCACGCGCTCGCGGCGTTCAGCCGGCGACAGGCTGGACTCCTCCAAGCCAAATTCAATGTTACTTTCCACCGTGCGCCAAGGAAACAGGCCAACTTCCTGGAATACAATCCCCACCGAAGGATCACGGTCCTCGCGTAACCCTTCCATGACGATCCGTCCCGAAGTTGGGGCCAGCAAGCCGCCGACCATATTCAGCAGCGTGGACTTGCCACAACCGCTGGGCCCCACAAGCACGATAAACTCTTCTTCTTCCACCGTAAGGCAGACATTTTCCAGGGCGATGACCGGATTCCCGGTCGATCCCGCATATTGCTTGCCCACCCGGTCAACGACAACCCTCATTGGCCCACGCCAACCTTTTTCAAGGCCTCCTCCCAAAGTTTCGTATCCACAACTTGGGAAGATTTCAGTTGTTTTTCGATCATCTTGTGAGTAAAGTACCAGTCCAGTTGCGTCTGAATATCGGTAGCCAATAGTTTGCCGTCACGATCCATGTAGGGCAGGCCGGTCTTGATGTCGTCGACCGGAGCGCCCGTATACTTGGCAACGATGCCCACCACTTCTTCATAATTGGCTCCCGGCGCCGGTTTGCCGTCTTTCATTTTCAGGACTGCGTCGTAATAGTAGCGGGTTGCTTTGATGTAAGCGGCCAAAAATCGCACCGCCGCCTCTTTGTTCTTCATGAACTCTGGCGCGAAAAAGATCGCCGAGGTCTGATACTCCATGGCGTCGCCGACTTGCACGATGACCCGGCCATGTCCGGCCTTCGCCATCTTGGTGATGTTTGGTTCGTTCAGAATCGCGGCGTCCACCTGTTTTCCCTGCAAAGCCGCCATCACGGCGCTCAGTTTACCCAGCGGAACAATCTCAACATCCGACAGTTTCAATCCTTTGGTTTCCAGCAACCGACCGAGCATGTAGTGGAATGTGGAGCCGGTCTGGGTAATCGCGACCCGCTTTCCTTTAAGGTCTTCAATTTTTTTGGCGCCGCCTTCCCAAAGGTCGGTTCGCATCAAGACGGCGGATGATGAATAGCCCTTTTGTTCCCGGCCTTTGTCGGCCACGATCGACAAATTCTGTCCTCCCGCCACCATATTGAACAGGCTGGCGGTGATTCCGGTCGCGCCCACCTGTACCTTGTTGGACGCTGTCGCCACCGCGATGGGATGAGCTGCGTCGAACCATTGCGGCTCTATTTCAATTCCCTGTTCCTTGAAAAATCCTTTTTCCATCCCAATGAATATCGGCGCGGAACTGGTCAGTTTCAGGATGCCCACGCTGACTTTCGCCGGCGTCGCTGCCGCCGGTTTAGCCGGCGCCGTCTTCGCCGGTTCCGGGCTCTTGCCGCAGCCGGACAATGCCAACCCCAACAGCAAAATCACCAGCAGAGCAATCCCAAGGTTACGTTGTTTCTTAAGCACTTCCATACTTCCTTTCTACCGCCTAACTTCTGCTTTGCGGGTCGGCCCTGCCCACCCGTTTGCTAATGATTATATTACAACCCTCGCCGCCCGGCAACCGAATCGCCGCGAACTTTATGCTCGCATACTGTTTGGAAGAAACAAAAATCCGGAATTGAGTTCTAGTAGCCTTTCGGGAAGGGTTCCATGTGGATCATGACATGGGCTCCCGCTTGCAGGCGACGGCGTATCTCCCGTTCAATGTCGTGGGACAGCCGGTGGGAATCCGCCAGCTCCATCGTCGGGTCAACCAGTAGGTGCATATCAATGTAAAGCTCTTGCTCACTGCCACGGCTGCGAATATTATGAATATCCTTCACTTCCGGAAAGCTGAAGGCGATCTCCCGAATCAATTCTGTATCGGTTACTACCGCTTTGTCGACCAGCACATCGCTAGTCGAGCGAATAATCTCCGCAGCGGCGCGCAGAATAAAAGCGGCGACCACGAGTGAAGCAATGGGATCGATGACGGCCGGCAAGCCGAACTTTATGCCAATAAGGGTCGCCAGTACACTGAGGGAAACATAGACATCGCTGCGGGTATGCAGCGAATCGGACACCAAAATCGGACTCCCGAGCTTTTGCCCCTGCCTGTATTCGTAGATGCAGACATAAAGATTCACAAGCAGAGTCCCGATCAAGGCAACCAGGCTTTCCATTGTAATATCCGGAACCACTGGGTTCACAAATTTCTCAAAGGCTTCGTATACAACGAACCCGCCGATCAATAGCAGCATGAAGCCGATAAACAGCCCCGTCAGGTACTCATACTTTCTGTGCCCGTATGGGTGCTTGCCGTCCAGGGGCTGGGCCGCAAATTGTATTCCGATGAGTCCGACGATATTCGAGATGCCGTCGGTCATGGAATGAAATCCATCCGCCGTCAGGCTGGCGCTGGCAATGAGTTCACCGGCGATGATTTTCACGCCGGCCACGGCCAGATTGGCAAACAGGATCACCCAGAGCACCCGCTTCACTTGACGCAAATTTTGATCCGGCATAAACCGTCCTCCTCATAAATGGAGACTTGATTCAGATGGCGTTTTAACGCCACCTGAATCTTGAGTCGAATTTATTTCGAGCTACAGCCTGTTTATCCACGACCTCACGACCTAAGAGGTCGGGGTCTTACAAACTGTATGAAGGATAAAAATAGCCTGTAGAACCATTTTCGTGGTCCCACAGGCAAACCTGCTGCCTTTCAGCCCGACACACCGCATTGCGGCAGCCTGATCCTAAAATATTTTATTAAGATGGATTTTATCAGATTATTTTCTATTTCGCAAGAGGATATTCCCCTAAAATTTCCACACTTCACTTGCATCACTTGCATCGTTTGCGCCGCTTCACATAATGCAAATAGCCCCACCCCATCAGCAAGGACAGCGCTGTCAACATGACCAACTGTGCCGCATGATGGTGATAATCAACCATATCCCGTCCAACCAATATTTCGATGGTCACCGAGAAAATTTTACCGATGCAGGTGGCAATGAAATAGTCACGGAAAGCTACAGAACTCAGCGCACCAGCGGCAGTTAAGGCTCCCGAAGGCATAAACGGCAGTGACCGTCCGGCCAAAATGAGCCTAAACCCATTATGGCTGCTAAAATCCTGCACTTTCCCGCCATAGCCGCTTTTTCGCAAAAGTGCCGCCGCCGAGTTCTGGAAAAGACGACGCATCATGAAGAAGCCAGCCGCCGCTCCCACGCACTCGCCGGCCCAGGAAACCAGAATACCTGGTATCAAGCCAAACAAGAACCCATTAGCAACCAATAAAAATACGTTCGGCAAAAAACCCAACAAGTTAATGATTACCAGCAAAACAAAACTAATCAACGCCGCCTTGGCGCCGAAAGATCGCAGATATTCGACCGCTCCCTGCACATCACCTCGCGATGACAAGGAAACCAACATCGGAAAAAATCCGGGATCCAGCCAGTGGATACCCAGGCCTGTGAGTCCCATTGTTGCCAAGAGAGCAACTTTATACCAAAAATATGACTCGCCGCTGTTTTTTTCCCGTAGAACCACTCTATTTTCAAAGCTCCCTTATTTTTGCATGTTTTAAAATATTTTAGGCCGATCACGATCACTTGTCCAGAAAAAACTGGATGTTCTTATCGATGGAGCTTACGTATGTTGATCATTCCGGATATCTGGCGACGAACCAATTTTTCACCAACTGCGTCAGTGCGATATAACACGCCAGCATAATCGCCAACAGCAGCCAAAACATTGTCGGCAGCGCAACAAAGCCGAGCATGTCGGACAACGGCGAAACAGTGAGCCATGCACCCACCGTGACGATGACCAGTGAGCCAAGGATCAGCGGTCGGCTGGCCCAACTCTGAAGGAAGGGAATTTTGTTGGTACGAATGATGTGGATAATCAGTGTCTGGGTAAACAGCGACTCCACGAACCAGCCGGTGTGAAATAACGCTGGATTGTTCCAGCAGTTGAACACATAGAGCATGATGAAAAAAGTGGCATAATCGAAGATCGAACTGATCGGGCCGATGAACAGGATGAAGCGCCGGAGATTGCCGATTTCCCATTTTCGCGGTTTGACCAGCCATTCGGCATCCACCTCATCCGTAGGGATCGGTACCTGTGAAAAGTCGTACAACAGATTGTTGATCAGCACCTGCACCGGCAACATCGGCAGAAAAGGCAAAAACGCGCTGGCCCCGACTACACTGAACATGTTGCCGAAGTTGGAACTGGCCGCCATTTTGATGTACTTGAGGATATTGCCGAACACTCGCCGGCCTTCCCGCACTCCCTGCTCAAGTACCAGCAGATCATTTTCCAGCAGTATGATATCTGACGACTCTTTGGCGATGTCTACCGCACTGTTAACGGAAATACCCACATCGGCAGCCTTCAACGCCGGTGCGTCGTTGATGCCGTCGCCCATGAACCCCACCACACTGCCGTTTTTTTGCAGTGTGCGCACAATGCGTTCTTTTTGCGCCGGCGCCAGCTTCGCAAATATGCGGGTTGCAATAACGGCCGCGGACAGTTGCGTATCACTCATCGCCTCGATTTGCGACCCGAGCAGGATCGGCTCAACCGGCATACCCACCTTGCCGCAAATGTACGTAGTAACGATATCATTGTCGCCAGTCAGGATTTTGACTTCCACTTTCAGATCGCGCAACCGCTTCAACGCTTCCAATGCGCTTTCTTTTGGAGGATCGAGGAAAGCCAGATAGCCGAGCAGCGTCAGATCTTTCTCGTCGCTCACTTCATAATGGGGTTCGTCGCTATCACCGGCAGGCATAACCTTGTAGGCAATCGCTACGACACGGAACCCCTTCGCGTTCAGTTCATTCACCAGTTGCTTGCGCTGCGCGGCGTAATCGGGTTGGACGCTCAGCGCCTTGCCTTCAATTTCAACAGTCGTCGAAAGATTGGTGATTTCTTCCACCGCACCCTTGCAGATGAGGATGTGCTGATTTTGTTGATCCTCAAGGATCACCGACATACGGCGTCGATTAAAGTCAAACGGGATTTCATCAATCTTGCGGTAAGCCGTTTTGACCTTGAGGTCTTCCTCAAGGTGGCCATAATCCAAAATGGCCTCATCCATCAAATTCTTCAATCCGGTATGGAAGTAGCTGTTCAGGTAGCCGTATTGCAGAACCCGTTCGCTGTCCAGGCCATTTACGTCCATGTGCTTTTCCAGAACAATCCGTCCCTCGGTGATGGTGCCGGTCTTATCCGTACACAGCACATCCATGGCGCCGATGTTCTGGATGGAATTCAGGCGTTTCACGATGACCTTCTTTACTGCCATCGCAATAGCGCCTTTGGACAGATTGACGGTCACAATCATCGGCAGCATCTCCGGGGTCAGCCCGACGGCCACGGCCAAAGCAAACAAAAAAGCCTCCACCCAGTCATGCCTGCTCAAACCATTGATTACGAAAACTGCCGGAACCATCACGCCAATGAACCGGATCATCAGCCAGGTGAATTTGTTGACGCCCAGATCAAAGCTGGTCATTTCGCGTTCGCCAACGATGCTGGCAGCCAACGCTCCAAAGTATGTCCTATCGCCGGTATGAATCACGACGGCTGTGGCCGAGCCACTCTCCACGTTGGAACCAAGAAAACATATATTCGGCAGTTCCAGTGGATTCTCAACATCTGCGGCAGAAACGGCGGCAATCTTTTCCACGGGTATTGACTCTCCCGTCAGCGCTGACTGGTTGATAAATAAATCTTTTGCGGAAAGTACCCGCATGTCCCCTGGCACCATATCCCCGGCCGACAACCGGACGACATCCCCCGGAACAAGATCGTGGAGCGGAACTTCTAGCTCCTCGCCCTCTCTCACCACTGTGGATTTGGTGCCGACCATGGCTTTGAGTTTCTCGGCGGCATCGTCGGCGCGCATTTCCTGATAGAATCGCAACACCACCCCCAGAACAACCATCACCATAATAACAATCGTCGCCCGCATATCGCCGGTGGCAAAGGAAACTGCTGCCAGCACCGTCAACAAAACGACCAGCGGATTTTTAACATTGTCCAACATACGCACAAGAGCACTTTTTTTCTTTTCCTGCGCAATCTCGTTCGGCCCATATTGTTTCAGGCGCAACGCGGCTTCAGCGGTGCTCAGTCCGTCTACGCCAGATTCCAGCGCACTCAGGCCTCTAACAGCATCGATACGGGCCAGCCGAACGAGTGGATCGGAAATCTGCATTTCAGTCGGCTGCGGTTGAGTAACCATCTTTCACCTCTTGTTACGCAAAAAATGATGGTGCGTACTCTTTGGCATTATCTTATCACAGGGTAGGAACAAGATGGAATAGCTCCTCTTCCAGCTCGATATCGGTCATTTATAACAGGAATGCTATCCAATCTTGTCGAAAAGAAAATATTATAGAATTTTATGAGCCTGATAACCCGTGATCACACATCGTAGTCAGTCAAAGGGGAGGTTACGCCGATGACTGTCAAAGAACAAGCGACGGTTTCTCAAGTGGGTGCCGACACCGCACTGCCGGACGAAACAGCGCACCGTCTTGGCGCAGACATGAATAAGGGCCTGACAACCGCCGAGGCGCAACATCGGCTTACCCAGTATGGGTATAATGAAGTTGCCGAGCACAAGCCGCATGTGCTCCGACTGTTCGCCAAAAAGTTCTGGGGTATTTCCGCATGGATGCTGGAACTGATGACCTTCCTGTCGTGGTATTTGGGAAAGTATTCGGACATGTTCGTTATAGCGGCCCTGCTGGTCGTCAATGCCGTTCTGGGGTTCTGGGAAGAGCGGCAGGCGCAGACCGCCGTTGATGAGTTGAAGCAGCAACTGCAAATCCAGGCGAAAGTCCTGCGGGACGGCGCATGGGGTACGGTTCCTGCCCGCGAACTCGTTCCCGGCGATATCCTTCGCCTGCGTACCGGTGATTTCGTCCCGGCCGACACGCAACTGTTCGACGGCGAATTGAACGTGGACCAGTCGGCGCTGACCGGTGAATCCAGCGACGTAACGAAGGCTGTGGGCCAGTCCGTAAGCAGTGGCTCCACCGTGCGGCGTGGCGAAGCCAGCGGCATTGTTGCCGCCACGGGACCGCATACCTACTTTGGGAGAACTGTCGAGCTGGTCCAGATCGCCCATCCGAACCTGCAAATTGAAGAGATCATCGCCCGTGTTGTAAAGGGCCTGTTCACCATCGTTCTCATACTCTCGCTGGCGGGAATCGCGGCCGCAGTCTACCGGCGCATCCCGTTCGCCGAGGTGCTGCCGCTTATATTGGTGGTACTCCTGTCCGCCGTTCCGGTGGCGCTGCCGGTAATGATGACCGTTTCGACGGCGCTGGGGGCCCGGTCGCTGTCCCGGGAAGGCGTGCTCGTAACCAGGTTGACGTCATCCGAGAGCGCGTCGATGGTCGATGTGTTCTGTGTGGACAAAACCGGCACCATCACCCAGAACCGGCTAAGCGTAGTGGCCTTCGCGCCGGCGGATGGATTCGAGGAGGCCACTTTGCTGAAATATGGCCTTATGGCATCGCAACCGGCGGATAAAGACCCGATCGACATGGCTTTTATCAATGCCTCATCGGCGAGAGGAATCGATATGGCGGGCGCCGGCATCCTGCACTTTATTCCTTTCAGTCCGGAAACCCGGCGAACCGAGGCGATGGTGCGCGACGGCGAAAAGGAGTACCGGGTCATAAAGGGGGCAGTCTCCACGGTTGTGGAAATGTGCGGTCCGGACTGTGCGCCGGCTGATTGGATACGAACCGCAAATGACAATTTCGCGGCGCAGGGGTACAAGACTTTGGCTTTGGCCGTCGCGGAGACTTCCGGTCCCCCCCGGTTGGCCGGGCTGGTTGCTCTCGCCGACCGTCCGCGGCCAGATTCCGCTCGCATGATCGCCGAAGCCCGGGCGCTCGGCATCGGCTGGAAGATGCTCACTGGCGACGCCTTGCCCACAGCCGTGTCAATTGCGGCCTCGGTCGGCATCGGCGGCAACGTAATTCTTGCCAAGGATGTCCGGGAACTGCTTCATGAGAATCTCGAAAAAGCCGGCCGCCTGATCGAGAAATGCGACGGCATCGCCGAGGTTTTCCCGGAAGATAAATACCTGATTGTCCGTAGCCTGCAAAGTATTGGGCATGTCGTCGCAATGACGGGGGACGGGGTGAATGACGCGCCGGCCCTCCGGCAAGCCGATGTGGGGATTGCGGTCAGTACAGCCACCGACGTGGCGAAGGGCGCCGCCAGCGTTGTTCTGACCAAGGAAGGGTTGACTGGGATTGTGAGCCTGGTCAAGATCAGCCGGATGGTTCACCGACGGATCGACATATGGGTAATCAACAAAATCTCGCGAACTCTGCTGAAAGCCGCGTTCGTGATCGGCACGTTTCTTGTTACGGGCAATTTTTTCGTGTCGGCATTTGCCATGCTGCTGCTGGTGTTCATGACGGATTTCGTCAAGATTTCCCTGGCAACGGACAATGTTCGCTGGAACCCGGTTCCGGACCGCCTGGAGGTAGCGCCGCTGGTCAAAATCGGCGCGGTGATGGGCGTTTTGATGGTTGTCGAGTCGGCGGGGCTGCTGTATGGCATCATCCGCTATTGGAATGTCCCGGCGAACGCCGCGGTCATGGTGACCGTTTCATTCGATCTGCTCTTCTTTCTGGCAATCTGTTCGCTGTTTGTAGTGCGCGAGCAGGGACGTCTTTGGGAATCCAAGCCCTCACGACAACTGGCATCCGCCATAGGGGCGGATATCTTGCTGGTTACGGCTCTGAGCCTTCATGGCCTGCCGGGACTGCCGGGTATCTCGTTCTCCTTGCTGGCAACGATCGTCGGTTACTGCATTCTGGTATCGCTGGGCAACGACTGGGTCAAAGTCGTATTGTTTCAAAGAGACTCGAGCGGCCCGCATGGAGTCAAATAATAAGTCCGTTGCCAACTGAATACTAGAACGCCCGGTTTATCCGGGTTTATCCAGAAATTTATACGTTTGACCTGTAAGATGAAGAGCCTTCCTTGCACAAAGCAGCGGTGTATCCCCGTGTACTATGTCCGAAATCGATAGAGCCTCGTTGATTCCTGACCTGGTTCTTGCGATAATGATATTAATGGCAATTTCATCCCGAATTTTATGTGAGAAAGGGGCCACCCAAATGTCGGACGCGGAAAATAACGCTTTAAATCATTACCTGCATGTCATGCCCCGGTTGAGCGAAGTGTTCTCTACGGATATCGGCGTGGCGGTCACCGATCACGACAAGTATCTTCTGTACAAGCCCAGCCGCTTGCTGGACCTGAAAATCAAGAGCGGCGATCTGCTGAAGCCGGGAACTGCCGTCGTCCGCGCCATGTCGGAAAACCGCCGCATCATCGTCCGCGGCGACAAAGCCACTTTCGGGATTCCTTATATTGCCAGCGCCGCACCCATTCACGACCATTCGGGAGCGGTCGTCGGCGGCGCGGTCATCATCGAATCGGTTGAGCAACAGGACCAGCTGACGTTGATGGCTCATAAACTCGCCGACACCACCAGCGTCCTGGCCAGCACCTCGGAGGAAATTTCGGCGCAGACGCAGGAGATCAGCGCATTGAGCCGGGCAATGTCCCTCAGCGCCGGCGAATCGCAGGGCCGCCTTCAGGAAACGGACCAGGTCCTCGGCCTGATCAAGGCCATTGCCGGCCAAACCAACATGCTGGGACTCAATGCGGCCATTGAAGCAGCCCGCGTGGGAGAGCAAGGTCGCGGCTTCGGGGTTGTCGCCGACGAAATCCGAAAATTGGCCAGTTCCACCGGAGATTCGATAAAAAAAATCGAAGCGACACTGCAGGCCATCCGCGAAGACAGCCGCAAAAATTATGATCAGACTCGCCGGATCGATGAAGTGATGCCGCAAATCGCCCAAGCCATCACGCAAGTGGCCGGCGCGGTCCAGGAAGTCAACGAGATGGCCCGGAATCTGAACGAGATGGCGGAAAGTCTGACGAAGGAGCGTTCGTGACAAGCAGGCTGTTAGTGTCTGACCGTCCAAACAGGGTACTCGCTTCAACCTGCCGATCTTCAAAATCGTGTTCAGGCCCTTTCGAAGTCAGCCCAGTCGGTATCGATTAACAAATTCGTCAACAATTCCAGCGCAGTCAGCTTCTATATCATACCGCAGATTTCCACGCCCGACATCGCGGGGTAATTTATTGATAATTTTTCTCCACGGTTTTATAATGGATACAGTAAGCAATCCTGCGGAACAGGGTCCGCCTGACGCCAAGGGATGAACAAGCGACTGCCGGGCCTACCCGTCCGTCGTCTTTTGTTTCATCGCTCTGCGCGTTCGGCGCAGAGTTTATTTTGTTTTTTGGGGGGAGGAAACCATGAATATTCGCTTGGGCTTTATCGGCATTGTGATCGATGACCCCAACCGCGCCGCTGAAATCAATAACATTTTGAGCCGGCACGGCCAAATCATCGCCGGCCGGATGGGTATACCCCGCATTCTGCATAACGAATCGGGAGTCTCGGTCATCACGCTGATCGTACAGGGGACCACGGATGAAATCGGCGCGCTTACCGGCCAGCTCGGCAACATTGCCGGCGTTCAGGTCCGGTCGGCGCTCAGCAACAAATAACAGCGGACGGAAGGTGAACACATGCGAACCGAAACCGATTTTCTCGGCGCCAAGAACGTGCCGGATGATGTTTATTATGGGATTCACACCGCGCGGGCGCTGGAAAATTTTCGCGTGTCACGCCAGACGGTCCATCCCGAACTGATCCGGGCTCTGGCCACCGTCAAGCAGGCCGCGGCGGAAATGAACATGTCGCTCGGCCTGTTGGATTCACGTCTGGGCTCGGCCATTTTTCAGGCCGCCGCCGAAATTGCCGACGGCCGCATGGCCGATCAATTTCCGGTGGACGCTTTGCAGGGCGGAGCTGGCACCTCCACCAACATGAACGTGAATGAGGTCATCGCCAACCGCGCCATCGAATTGTTGGGCGGAGCCAGGGGCGATTACTCGCTGGTGCATCCGCTGGACCATGTCAACCTGTCCCAATCCACCAACGATGTGTACCCGACAGCCCTGCGCCTCGCCGCCATCCGCCTGTTGCAGCCTTTGTCGGAAGCCTGCGCCCAGTTGCAGGGAACCTTGCAGAAGAAAGAAGCGGAGTTCGCCGGGATCTTAAAACTGGGCCGAACCGAGATGCAGGATGCCGTGCCGGTCACTCTCGGCCAGGAGTTCGCCGCCTGGGCCGAAGCGGTGGCCCGAGACCGCTGGCGCCTCTATAAAGTGGAGGAACGCCTGCGGGAGGTGAATCTGGGCGGTACCGCCGTTGGCACCGGCCTCAACGCGGAAAGGAAATACGTATTCGGCGTGGTGGAACGCTTGCGCGGCCTGACCGGCGTCGGCCTGGCCCGTGACGAGAACATGATGGACACCACCCAGAATGCCGATGTGTTCGTTGAAGTGTCCGGCCTGCTGAAAGCCTGCGCCGCCACCCTGATCAAAATCAGCAATGATTTGCGCCTGCTGTCTTCCGGGCCGCGCGGTGGATTCGGCGAAATCAGGTTGCCGGATTTACAGGCCGGCTCCTCGATCATGCCGGGAAAAGTGAATCCGGTCATCCCGGAAATGGTTGCCCAGGTCGGCTATCAAACTATTGCCCGGGATTTGGCGATCACCCTGGCTGCCCAGGGCGGGCAGCTGGAATTGAACGCCTTTCTGCCACTCGTTGCCGCCAACATCCTGCCGGCGATGGAAGAGCTCACCCAGGCGATGCGCTTGTTTGCCGACCACTGCATTGCCGGAATCCAGGCGAATCCTGATCGCTGTCTCGCGCATCTGGAAAGCAGCGTGGCCCTGATCACCGCCCTGTCGCCACTCATCGGCTATGACCGGGCGGCGGCCGTCGCCAAGCAGGCATTGTCGGAACAGTCTTCGGTCAGGCAGGCCCTGCTGGCCGCCGGCTTATTTACCAGCGCCGAACTGGATGCCCTGTTGCGGCCGGAAGCCTTGACCCGTCCCGGAATGATCAAGCCGCCTGCGCCCAATAAACCGAAGGAGGATTCGTCCCATGTTTGAAACCCCACGCGGCAACCGTCTCCATATCGCCCTGTTCGGACGACGCAACGCCGGCAAGTCCAGCCTGATCAACGCCCTGACCAACCAGTCCCTGGCCATCGTTTCCGCCGTGGCCGGAACCACGACCGACCCGGTGTACAAATCGATGGAAATATTGCCGATTGGGCCGGTAGTGGTCATCGACACGGCCGGTCTCGACGATGTCGGCGAACTGGGAGAGCTGCGCATCGCCAAATCCCTGGAAGTCCTGCGCAAAACCGATCTTGTGCTCTTGGTTGTCGACGCCGCCGTCGGCATCGGCGACCCGGAGAAAACTCTGGCGCTGAGATGCGCCGAACAAAAGATCCCGTTTATCCTGGCCTTCAATAAATCGGATCTGCGGGAAGTCGCCGAAGACCTTCTGGAATCGGCCCGCCGGGACTTGGGCGCCGTGGCCGCTGTCGCCGTCAGCGCCCAGGAACGGCGAGGGATCGGCGAACTGAAAATCGCCATGGTCCGCCATGCCCCGGCCCATTGGGACACTCAGACCATTGTCGGCGATCTGCTCCAGCCCGGCGACATTGCCGTCCTGGTAGTACCGATCGACTTGGCCGCGCCCGCCGGCCGGCTTATTTTACCCCAGGTGCAGATGATCCGCGACATCCTGGACCATGATGCCCTGGCCTATACGGTCAAGGAACGGGAACTGAAGGAATGCATCGCCAGTCTGAACCGCAAACCCCGAATCGTAATCACCGATTCCCAGGTGTTTCTGAAATCAGACGCCGACACACCGCCGGATGTCCTGCTTACATCCTTCTCGATTCTGTTTGCCCGCTATAAGGGCGACCTGGAAACGATGGTGCGCGGCGCCAAAGCCATTGACCGTCTGAAACCCGGAGACAAGGTGCTCATCAGCGAATCCTGCACCCATCACCGGGTGGAGGATGACATCGGCACCGTAAAAATTCCCCGTTGGTTGCGCCAACATGTCGGCGGCGAACTGATTGTCGACCATTCCAGTGGTCTGACTTTTCCGCAGAATTTGAGCGAGTACAAACTAGTGCTGCACTGCGGCGCCTGCATGACCAACCGGCGCGAAATGCTGGCCCGGATCGTTCAGGTTCAACAGGCCGGCGTTCCCATCGTCAACTACGGTGTGGCCATTGCCGCCCTGATGGGCATTCTGCACCGCGCCCTGTCACCGTTTCCCCTGTTGCAGGAAATTTTGGACGAGGACGAATAGCGTTAAAGAAAAAATTCGGGCTGATAACCCGAATTTTTTCTTTACCATACTCCTTGCCTTGCCGCTTCTGGTTGGCAAGAGTCAAACCTTAAACCGGTTCACCGCCTGCTGCAATTCTTCGGCAAATTTCGTCAATTCATGCCCGGCCGACGCAATTTCCTGCATAGCGGCGGATTGTTCCTGCGTGGCGGCCGACACATTCTGCGTTTGTTGCGCCGCGGTATCACCGATGGATTTCAGGTCGTTCATCGCTTGCAGGATCTGGGCATTTCCCTGGGCCAGCGAAGCAAACGATTCATTGATAATCCGAACCTGCTCTGAGACCGCCGCCACCAGTGTCCGAATTTCCTGGAAGGACTGACCGGCCGTGCGAACGACCTCGGCGCCGGTGCGAACCTCCTGCGTCCCGACCGCCATCGCGGCAACCGCATTTTCCGTCTCCGCCTGAATTCCCGCAATCAGGCCGGCAATTTGCTGAGCGGCCTGGTCGGACTGCTCCGCCAACTTGCGCACCTCTTCCGCCACCACGGAAAATCCTTTGCCGGATTCGCCGGCCCGTGCGGCTTCAATCGCGGCATTCAGCGCCAACAGATTGGTTTGTCCGGCGATATCGGAAATAGTTTCCACAATGTGGCCGATCTCCTGCGACATTGTCCCCAATTTGGCAACGACTGCCGCCGAATGTTCCACCGTTTCTTCGATCTGATCCATTTGCTTCACGGCCCGCTCCGCCGCCATCTCACCATGCTCGGCCTTGCTCGCCGCCGTCCGGGAGCTTTCAGCCGCCTCGGCGGCCTGCCCGGTCATCCGGCGGGCATCCTCCGCGCTTCGGGCAACACTATCCATGACCGTCTCAATGGTTTTATTCTGATTGTCGGCTCCGGCCGCCACTGCCGAAATGGCTTCGGCGACAGAATTGGCCGATTCGGCGGACTGATCGACATTCGTTCCCAGTTGGTCGGCGGCCCGGCTCACCAACTCCGAATTCTGCCGAATATTCAAGACCAATGATTTCAGATGTTCCTGCATCCGGTTCATGGCGGCGCCGACTTCGCCGATTTCGTCCTTCGACGCAATGCCGATGGTCCGGGTCAGATCGCCCTGCGAATATAAAGCCGCGCCCTCGGCCAGGTTTTTCAGAGGGCGGCGAAGCGCCCGGGGCAGAATAATACTGAGCAAAATTCCAATCACCAGGGCAACCGCGCCCACACCCCCCGCAAACAGGATCGCCTGTCGAGCGGCAGCGGACAGTGCTTCGACCGTTTCGGCCACAATTCGCTCGTCCGCATCCGCTAGATTGAGAATATTTCGTTTGACAGACTGTGCTTCCGAGTTGAACGTGATGGCCAGGGATATTGCCTGAATCCGTTTGGCTTCGACTGTTTCCGCCGTATTGGCCGCGTCACGCTGGGCCCGTGTCGCTGCATAATATTCTTTGACGGCCGGCACCAACTGACCCGTCATTTTCATTTTATAGTCAATGACCTCTTTGACCAATGAGTTCACATTTTCTCGGGCCTTTTCATCCTCCAGCAACTTTTTCAAGTCGTCCGCCATCTTGGCGATGTTGGTGGCCGAACCTTCCGCCTGGTGAATGTAATTATCGTCGCCGAAGGCCACAAAGCCCCGGATGCAGGACAAAATGTTGCCGGCTTCCGAGTCCATCTTCATTTCCAGCACCAGACGCCGATTGGTTTCGTGCAGGGCTTCCATCTGGTTCTGCGCCGCCTGCAGCGAGTACAGCGCAATCGCCGCCATCAAGCCAACCATGACCAGCATAGCCACAAATCCGGCGCCAATCTTGGTTCCGATTCGCATCTGCATGAATACACCCCCGAAAAACAGCTTACAGATATACTGAATTCTGGAAATCATCGCATTCTCCTGCAAATTGTCGAAAAAAACCGGCCAATTCGGCCGGTTTTTTCAGAACAGCGATAAAAATATTCACTGAATACGAAATTCAGGGCAAAAGCAACTGTCCGTCCCTTACGTTCACGGCTTGACGGTGGTCTTGTAAACCATCTTGCCATTCTTCATCTCGATAATCACAGCGCTCTTCACCGCATCGTGATTTGCATTCAAAGTAGTCGCGCCGGTAACCGCCGGAAAATCCTTGGTGGCGGCCAGGGCGGCCTGAATTTTGGCCGGATCGGCGGCGCCGGCCCGCTTGATGGCGTCGGCCAGCACGTAAGCGGCGTCATAACCCAACACCGCCATGGCATCAGGCATAACTCCATATTCCTTCTTATACGCGTCGACAAATTTCTTGGAAGCCGCACTGGTATCTTCCGGCGAATAATGATTGGTAAAGAAAGTATTATTCATGCCGGCCGCTCCGCCGATTTCAACCAGTTTCGGCGAATCCCAGCCGTCGCCACCGACGATGGGAACGGTGAGCCCCATTTCACGGGCCTGCTTGGCAATCAGGCCGACTTCTTCATAATACCCCGGCAAATAAATGACTTCAGGGCCAATGGCTTTGATCTTCGTCAGGATAGCCTTGAAATCCTTATCCTTTTGGAGATATGCTTCTTCGCCGGCAATCGCGCCGCCGCCCTTGGTAAACGCCTCTTTAAAGAATTTAGCCAGACCCTTGCTGTAATCGCTGGAGTTGTCGATCAACACGACCGCTTTCTTCAGTTTGAGATCCTTCAGGACGAAGTTGGCGCCGACTGTTCCCTGGAACGGGTCGATAAAGCAGACCCGGAACGTGTAAGGTTTGACCTTGCCTGTTTTTTCGTCCACAGTCACTTTGGGATTCGTTGTGGCCGCCGCCACGAACGGGATCTTGTTAGCCTCATTGACCGCCGATCCGGCTATGCCGTTGGAGCTGGTGGTAAAGCCGACCACCGCCACAACTTTGTCCTGCGTAATGACCTTGGTCATCGCATTGGCCGATTCGGAAGGTTCGCCTTTGTTGTCGGCGCTGACCATTGTCACCTGTTTGCCGAGGATGCCGCCGGCAGCGTTGATTTCCTTGAATGCCAATTTGGTGCCGTTATTGGCGGCGGTCCCAAACGAGGCCGTACCGCCTGTCATTTCATAAACAACTCCAATTTTAATATCTTTGGAATCCGCCGGTTTTCCCGGAGCGCCGCCACAACCTGCAACCGCAAATGCGACTGCCAGCAGCAAGGCCATTACCTGAAACATACCTTTTCTGTTCATTTTTTGTCCTCCTCGCCTTTTTATGAAATCATGCACCCCAACGTTGCTCCGCGTTATCGCCGCCTTTCAGGTCCGGCTCCCTGCCGCAGGTTCGCATTTCGGCAAAATAAAAAAAGCCTTTCGGCTGGATGCTCGAAAAGCACCCCGCCCAAAGGCTTCTTTGCCCAAGATAAACATTTATTTGCAACCAACGTTCTTGAAGATGATTATAGTACTTCAGTTTTGCTTTTTCAAGCATTTTTATAAAAAAGTTACATATTCATTGTGCCGTTGAAATGATTTTGTCCCGCTACCGCCGGTCGTCCCGCTCAGGCGTCTGAACAGCGACCAGCGGACCCGTCACGCTTTCCGTTCGCCGAACTACTTCGTCAGCGGTCAGCAGTTGGTACACCCGGTCAATGTCGTCGGCCGGGACCCGGTCTTCCTCAAGGTGCGGGACTGCGTCGCGGATAGCCCGATGCGCCGCTCGAACTCCCGTTCCCGGCGTCAACGGCCGCAAAAAATCCAGTCCTTGCGCCGCCACCAACATTTCGATGGCAACGACATGCCGGACATTCTCCAGTATTTCGCGGGCCTGGCGGGCCGCTATGGTGCCCATGCTGACATGGTCTTCCTGATTGGCGGAGGTCGGAATGGAGTCGACGCAGGCCGGATGCGCCAATACTTTGTTTTCCGACACCAGCGCCGCCGCTGTATATTGAGTGATCATCAAACCGGAGTCCACTCCCGGATAGGCGGTCAAAAACGGCGGCAAGTCACTCAGATGCGCATCCAGCATCCGATTGATCCGTCGCTCGGAAATACTGCCGATTTCCGCCAAGGCAGTTTTCAGATAGTCCATCGCCAACGCCACCGGTTGTCCGTGAAAATTGCCGCCCGAGATCACTTCCCCGGTGTCAGGAAAAATGAGCGGGTTGTCCGTAGCGGAATTCATTTCGATGGTCAAGGTTTCGAGGGTGCGCCGCACCGCGTCTTTGGACGCCCCGTGAACTTGCGGCACGCAGCGGAGGGAATAAGCATCCTGCACTTTTTCACAATGCTCGTGCGATTCCATGATCCGGCTGTCAGCAGTCAGCCGCAACAGGTTGGAACAGGTTGCAATTTGGCCGGGATGGGGTCGGACACGGCTGATTCGTTCATCAAAGGCGGTCCGGGTTCCCCGCAGCGCTTCTAAGGACATGGCAGCGGCTATATCGGCGGCCTTCATCAGTTCCGCCGCATCGTGCCAAACCAGCACGCCGATGGCGGTCATGATCTGGGTGCCGTTGATCAAAGCCAGTCCTTCCTTGCCGCCGAAAGCAACCGGTTGCAGTCCCGCCGCCGCCAACGCCTCAGACCCGGCGACACATTTGCCGTCGACGAACGCTTTTCCTTCGCCCATCATCACCAGCGCAATATGCGACAAAGGCGACAAATCCCCGCTGGCCCCCACCGATCCTTTGCCGGGAACGGCCGGATAGACCCGCCGGTTGAGCATGGCCAACAACATCTCCATGGTTTCCGGCCGAATGCCGGAATAGCCTTTGGCCAGGGAATTCGCCCGCAGCAGCATGGCCGCCCGCACCACGTCTTCGGGCAAACAGCCTCCCACGCCGGCGGCATGGCTCAGAATCAGATTTCGTTGCAACTTTTCCCGTTCCGGCGGCGAAATCCAAATGCGGCTCAGATCGCCAAATCCGGTTGAAATTCCATATACCGGACTTGCCGAATTCAGTAGCCGGTCAACGACCGCCCGACTGGCGGCAACTTGCCGCCGCCCGGCTTCCGTCAGTTCAACCGGCTCATAGTGCCGGGCCACTCTGACAACTTCCTCGATGGACAGAGAATTGCCGTCAATCCCAATCATTCTTTCTCCTCCTGCCGTCCTTGTCCGGGCGGAACGAATAGCCGCCGTCACGGCGCCAACGCCAGCGCATACGCAAAAGCGGCCACCCCGCAGGCGCCCGCGATTGCGCCGCCATACCAATAAACATGATTTTTGCTGATGGAGGCCAGCGACGACAACAAAATGCCGATTTGAAGCAATATCAACGCTTCGCCGAATCGCATACCGTGTTTTTGGTACTGATCGCGAGCCGCCTCCAGTTTCTGAGCGGCCGCCATGATTTCATTTTTTTCCAGCTTATAGCGGGTCACTTCCCGGTCGTACGCGGCGATCTTCGCCTGATAGGCTTCCGCTGCCGTCGGGGCGGATAATCTGGCCAGCTCCAGAGCGTCACGTTGAGTCTGATAAGCGGTTTCCTTGATGCTTTTCGCCTGATAGTACGCCCACTGATCCGATGCCTGGCTTTGCGCCAGTACCATCTTGGTGCTGTACCCGCCAGCCTTGAAGGAAGACAGGGTGGCGCAGACCGCCAGCACGAGGGTCGTGACGGCAATGAGGGTCGGAATCCGTTCTTTCCATTTGGCAGGAGGCGCCGTAGCCGTTTCCGGCTGGTTGATTTTGCTGTCCGTGTCCATTTAAGTCTTCTTCATCCTTTCCGGTATATGCTCACACAATAAGTGTCTCAGACATGCTATTATTTTATCCCGTTTGCGGGGCTGCGAACAGTGTTCAAAAATGATTTCAGTCGTTCCGGTAAGGTTTTCGCAACGCCAGAAATTCGTGGCGGCGACGCATAAAATCGGCTTTGATGGCTTCCAACCTTTGCGCATGTTCCGCCATTCCCGCCGCCGAATAGCGAAAATGTTCCATCGCCGGCCAAACCGGCTGCAGTTTCACCGCAGCGCCGGTCGGCGCCTCGCGCAAATTCCCGGTGGCACCGCAAATCGCGCATCGCAAGCCGCCAGTGGCCGAGATTCGCAATATTCCGCAACCGCAGGCGGGACAGACAAGGTCGGCGGCCTCGGTTGATTGCCGGATCGCCGCCGCTTCAGCGAATTCCGCCGCAGGCGCCCCGGTCGGCAACAACCGGCAGGCCAATTCCCTGGCTCGCCGCAAAATTTCCGGCTGGACCGTCTCCCCCGGATTCGCCGCCTGTACCGGCAACACGCCGACCACATCCAGGTGCAGAAACCGGGCGACGCTGACACTCGCTTCCACGCCGTAGCCCTGCCACCCTTCAACGCCGTAAGGAACCGCGACCACACAGCGGCGACCGGCATATGTTTCGCCCTCATTTAACACGCTGATCAGGCGGTCGCATAACAGCTTCAAGCTGGTATTCATGCCCAGGAAATATACTGGCGACGCGAGAATGATCGCGTCCGCTTCCCGGATCGCTTGCAGTATCACTGCCAAATCATCCGCAATCACGCAGCCGTTTCCCGCCGGCAAACAAGCGTAGCAGGCTCGGCATGGCTCTAAATGATAATCCGCCAGCCGAAGCATTCCTTTTTCCGTTGCCGCCGGCAACGCCGCCAACATTTCCTTTGCCAGTATTTCCGAGTTGCCGGTCTTACGAGTCGAAGCCACAATCGCCAATACTTTCATGATTCACGGCCGCCCCCTGTTACTGTACTCATTCAGCGCAAGTCAAGATGATGCGTCAATATTTTTCATTACGGTTGATCGCAGTATCGCCGCCACTTTTGCCGGCAGTTCGGCTTCGGCGACCGGTTCACGTTGCACAGACTCCCCGGCCACCAGAATAACTGGACGGCATTCGTTTTGGAACTGCTTCCGAACACATCCCACAGCACAGCCATTGACCAGCAAAACGGCCTCATAGTCGCTTTCTCGCAGCGTCACCAGTTTCCATTCCGAATCATCGTCCGCCAACAGCACCGCCAGCTTGCCGACCAATTCCGTCCGGTCGATGGCCGCATTGCAGCCGCCGCAATATTTGACGGCCAACTTTTTCATCGTACTGACTTCTCCTTAACAGCGACCGCTAATTTTTTCTTCACGCCCGCAAACCGGCTCACTCCGGTGCGCCCGCCTTCCCCTGACGGGAGGCGCTCCTCTTGCCATAACGCAGCAAATCGGATAAAATGTCATCATGTGCTGTGCAAATGTTCACTGGAAAAGGAGTCTTGCGTATGCGCCCATTCTCGCGACTGACCCAAGGCCTCGTCGGCCAGCCGATGTTGGAAATCTTGTCGACCGTTACGGCAATGGAAGCCGCCGGCCGGAAAGTGTATCGTTTCGAAGTCGGCGACTCGGATTTTGACGCCCATCCCCACATCATTGAAGCAACCAAGGCGGCCTTGGACAACGGCCACACCCGGTATGTCAGCTCCATGGGAATCGAACCGCTGCGACAGTCGATCAGCCGTTACATCGAACACGGTTGGGGATTCCGGCCCGACCTGGATCAAATTGTCGCGATGCCTTCCAACAGCGTCATTGATTTTGTGGTCCGCTGCTTAGTAGATCCCGGCGAGGAAGTCATTTTCCCCGATCCCGGCTTTCCCTCCTATTTTGCCGTGACCAATTATCTCGGCATTCGGGATGTCCGGGTGCCGGTGTATGAATCGAACGGGTTCCGCTTAAATCCGGACGACCTTGAGGCAAGAATCACCGACAAAACGAAGCTGATCATCGTCAATACGCCCCAAAACCCCACCGGGGCGGTGATGACCCGGGAAGAGGCCGACCGGATTGCCGCCATCGCCAAAAAACACGATCTGTGGTTGCTCAGCGACGAAATGTATTCCGAAAACCTTTATGAAGGGTTGCAACACCACTCGCCGTCATCCGTTGATCGTTGCCGGGAACGAACTGTTATTCTGCACGGTTTTTCCAAAGGATTCTCAATGTCGGGCTGGCGTCTCGGCTATGCCGTCGGTCCGGCCGCTCTCATGGCCAAGATGGGGTTGATGTTCCAGACCATCTATTCCTGTGTGCCGCCTTTCATCCAGTACGCCGGGGTTAGCGCTCTCGACGGGGACCGCCGGTTATTATGCCAGCGCATGGAGTTTTATCAGCACCTGCGGGATGTCATGGTCGGCGCGCTGAATGAAATTCCCGGCATTTCCTGCGCCGCTCCCAAAGGGTCGATCTATGCGTTCCCCAATATTCAGGGTACCGGCCTCAGCAGCCAGGAGTTCGCCAAAACCGTTCTGGAGAAAGCGGGCGTTGCCGTCGTGCCCGGTCCCTGTTTCGGTCCGCGCGGCGAAGGGTATGTCCGGTTCTGTTATTTGCGGGAGGAAGCCATGTTGCGGGAAGCCTGCGAAAAAATGAAACAAGCCCTGGCCTAATCCATGAATCCGACAAAAAGCGTCCGGGAATATTCCCGGGCTCTTTTTTTTTTTGCATTTTCTACGCTCCATCTCATGGGAAACTATTTCCGCGGGCGCTTAGGCGTTTGCCCGGGCTGGCGGCTTCGCAACGGGAATCGTCAGCAACAAAAGAGTTCCGGCAAGCATCAGAAAAGCCGCCGCAATCATCGCCGCCCCCAGGGAGCCGGTCTGATCGCGCAGGAAACCGGAAACAACCGGCGCCACCACCGCCGAAAACATGATGGAGCCATTGAAAATTCCCACCGAAACCCCGGTCAGGCCCGGGTGACGTTTTTCGACGATATCGGCGGACCAGGCGATCATGGACGGTACAAACGCCGTGTTGCTTAGCATGCCGAACAGCACCAGCAGAGCGATCAGCACCAAATGATTTTCCAGCGTCGACAGCAGAAATAAAACCAGGGCGGAAGCCGGCAACACAAACGCGGCGATTTTCTTGCGGCCGATCCGGTCCGCCATTCGCCCCCAGAACATGGAGGCCGGAATTGCGCTCACCGCCATCAGTCCGGTGTAGAAGCCGGCCGCGCCGAGCGAAAATCCCCGTTCCACTTTGAGAAAGGTCGGCCCCCAGGTGACCGCCACCCAGAAACCATACAGCGCCGTAAACGTCGTCAAATTGATCCGCCAAAGATCCCAGTCCAGCAAGATCGCCCGATACTGCGACCAGGCCGGGGTCGGCGCCCCATCCGTATCCGGCAGATATCTGGCGAACAAGAACAATATCAGCAGCGAGGGCAGCGCTACCGCCAGAATCGGAATCCGGACGCTGCCAAACCATTCATATAGGGTGCCGCCCAAAGTCATCCCCGTCAGCAGACCAACGGCCATTCCGATTCCGATCAGGGCGGAGCTGAATGCCCGGCGGCCCGGCTCGGTCTTGCGCATCATCATGCCGAACGAGGATGGATAGAAACCACCGGCGCCCAAACCATGCACAGCCATGCACAGCACCATCGCCGAATAATTTCCCGTCACCAAGCCTAGACTGATTGCACCGACTGCCGCAAGCGCATAGGTCCAGACCATGACCCGCTTCATTCCATAGCGGTCACCCAGAATTCCTGCAGGAATCTGCAACAGCAGGTAGGTCAGAAAATAGCTCCCTGTCAGCCAGCCGGCGTCCGCCGACGACAGGGAGTATTCAGCCGCGAAAATCGACAGCAAGGGATAGACAACCGTCCGGTTTGCGTAGGTAACCGCCCAGCCGGCTGCCAAAAGCATCAACATTTTCACTGGTTCACTTTTCCTTTATCAATGTTTTTTTCACCGCGGCCAGCGGATCATATTGTACATCACTTCTCCCATTCCATGCAGGCCGCACCGACCGCCGCGCCCGACGGAACCTGGATGCCGAGCGCGGTCAGGGAACGTTCCAGCGCGCACAGCGTCAATGCCAGTTCATTGATGCAGATATTTCCCATGTGGCCGACCCGGAAAATTTTTCCCTTCAACGGACCAACGCCGCCGGCCACGACGATGCCGTACTCTTCCATTTTAGCCCGGAACGCGGCGTCGTCGAGACCTGCCGGATATTTGACCACCGACAGGGTGGGCGCCACCGCGTCCGCCGCCGTGACCAGTTCGAGGCCCAAGGCTTCCAGGCCGGCCCGGAAACTGCGGGCGATCTTTTCATGCCGGGCATAGCGGGCCGCCAGCCCTTCGTCCAGAATAATCCGTACCGCTTTGGCCAATGCCTGGATCAGATTCACCGGCGGCGTGGAAAAATACAGGGACGGATTTTCCATGATCGGCAGCCAGTTTTTCCAGTCCGCATAATATCCCGCCACCGTACCGAGCTGTTCCCGACGGGCCAGCGCCTTGTCGTTGAAGGCCACGATCGTCAGGCCCGGCGGCGTTCCGAAGGCTTTCTGGCTCGTGGTGATCACCACGTCGATGCCGTAGTCTTTCATGGGTTCGGGCACGCCGGCGCTCGCGCAGACTCCGTCGAGAATGAACAGAGTGTCGTATTTTTTCGCCAGCGCGGCCACTTCGGCCACCTGTCCCATAACGCCGGTCGAGGTGTCGACATGGGTCAAAGTCATGGCCGCATATTTTTTCGTTTTTAATTTTTCTTCCACGTCAGCCAGCCGCACCCGTTCGCCGGCCGGCGCCGCCAGAACATCCGGCGCGATTCCCAGCGCCTTGGCCAGGGGCACGAAACGCTCGCCAAAATAGCCCTGGGTGAGAACCAGCACTTCCTCGCCGGCTTTGACGGTGTTGATGAGGCCCATTTCCATGGACAGGGTCCCGGCCCCGCCGATTGCCACGACATGATCCGCCTGAAAAATCGTTTTCAGGCCGGACAAGCAGTCTTTATAAATCTCTACAAACGGGCCGTAGGTATGGCCGTAGGTCGGGCCCGCCAATGCCTGCCGAATGGCTTCCGCCACCGGAGTCGGCCCGGGAATCATTACCAAAGGATTTTGTTTGATCATTGTCACTCACTCCTATCGCACATAATTCCTGTGTCTAATATTTAAAAATTCTCGCCGGGTTTGAATTATCCTGCCGGTCTGGCGTCCTGTCCGGAATCGGCCCTCAGAATGTCGATTTTCTAACGGTACTCAACCATCAACGGGCAGGCTTTTTCACACTGTCCGCAACCAAAACATTGGCCGACTTTCCGTTTTTTACGGCATATGCCGGGGCCGCGGCCGATGCGCGCAACCCGGATATTTTTACCCACAACAGCGCCAGCAACGAGAAAAAGGTAATGACATTCGCGGCAAAAACCGAGGGGCTTCCCACATAATAGCCGTAAATCAGCCACAAAAACACGCCGGTCGTCATCATGACCAGCCACGCCCAGGACAAATCGCCCGTCGAACGGCTCCGCACAGTTTTCATCACCTGCGGAAAAAACGCGCAGGTAGTCAGTGTGCCGGCGACAACGCCGATCCACTCCCCATTCCATTCCATATTTCAGCCGAAACCTCCATCCTGTCTGTTTCTCCAATAGACCGTCTCAGGGGATTTGTCGAAAAAACTCCCAAATCGCCTGGTTGGCGTCAAGATCGCGGGAAGTCCTGCCGATAAAGCGTTCCGGCAAATACTGAAAACCTCCCGGCCAGGTATGTCCGCCGCCCTCGACGAGTATTAAAGATACGGCGGCTCCGGGCGCGCAATCCCTGAACCGCTCTGTACGAATCCTGGTCCCGTCCTGCGGGTCCCGGTCCGCCAACGTCGCCGTTACCGCCGCGCCGCGGCAACGATTGTGTCCGGTCCAGACGGCGACGGTTTCACGTCCGGACAAGACTTTGCCGTACTCTTCAAAGCCGGCCACCGCCCCCCCTTCCCAAGGCACGATCGGGTCGGCCGATCCATGAATGATCAGCACCGGCACTGGGCGCGACGGTTTGCAGACGCCAGCCAGCTTTTGCGGCAACGTGCCGGCCACAGTAGCAATGCCAGCGACCTGGTCCGCATGTTCGCAGGCCAGGCGTTGTGCCATCATCCCGCCGTTGGAAATTCCCGCGATAAAGATGCGGTTTTTGTCGATCAGCGATTCCGCCGCCAGTTTATCGGCAATCGCCAGCAAAAATCCAGCATCGTCGGCCGTTCCGTCCTGATCGTTCCAGCGGCGCTCCAAGGCGTCCGGATACACCACGACAATTTTATCCTTGTCGGCGATTTTTTCAAAGCCATGCTGCGTTATGGCGATCATGTCCTCGCCGCTGCCGGCGTTGCCATGCAGGACAAACAGCAGGGGGGCCGCCGAGTTGGCGGATAGTCCGGATGGAATATAGGTCCAGTAGGTCCGCAGCTCGCTGTTAAAATTGACCTGTGAAGATGTCAGCCCCGCCGATGCAGCGCCGACCTGACGACTTGGCAACAATAGCAGCAACAGCAGGAGGAAAATGAATATCTTGCGCACTTCGTTTCAGCCTCCTTCTCCGGTGTAGCGAATCCATACTGAGGTCAGGACCCGCACCGGCTTGTTTCCCTGGGGCTGCCACGCCGGATCGAACCGCCAGCGGGCGACGTTTTCCCGGGCCGCATCATCCATCGCTTTCACCCCGCTGGAACGGCTGACGCCGATTTTACCGACTCGGCCGTCTTCTGTCACTTCCACCACCAACAGCACCTGCAGCAGCCCGGCGGGCGAAAGATTCGGCGGCCATTGGATCGGCGGCCGTTCCTTAAGGCGTGGCGGCGTCAACGCATAGCCGGTCGAACCGTTTTCGCCCGAAAAACCGGGACTGGCCGGCGGCGCGGCAGCATCGCTGCCGCCCCTACCCGCTTGGCCCGCTGCTGGTCCGGGGCCCTTGACGGCCGTTGTGAACGGCCTTGACTCCATCTTGTCGCCCGGAACTGGCCGACCGCGTTGGGTGGCCGTTCCCCCGCCGGGATCGACCGGGGCTTGCGCCGGGGCAGTCGACGGGCCCGGCGGCGTTGCTGGAACAAGCTTGGCGGCAGTGCCTGCCGACACTTCGTCAGTCCGGGACGACGACGCGCCCGCCGGTGATTCTTTTCGGAGTGGCGCAGTTGGTTCCGCCGTTGGCGCCGCCCACGTCCACTCCACGTCCACGGCCGCCGGCGGAGTTTCGCCGAAATTCGGCCAACCCAGAAAACATCCCACAATCACCGCATGGAAAAGCAACGAACAGCCAACTGCGATCCAGAATTCCCGGTGCGCCGAATAGGGTCGGTTCATGGAACGGCCTCCACGGCAACGGTCAACCGCTGAACCCCCAGGCGGCGCAACTGGTTCAGAACATCCACCACCTGCCCATAGACCGCGCGGCGATCTGCCCGGAGCACAAACCTAGAATCCCGGTCCCGGCGCAGTTCCGCCTCGACCCTAGTCGCCAGCTCGTTCAGATTGACGGCCTCTTCGTTGAACCGCAGACTGCCGTCCGCCATCACCGTGACGGGAAAAGTCCGTTGCGTGTCCAGTTCGGCGGTAGAAGCCGCAGGCAGCGTCACGGGCAAAACCTTCTGTTCCACCATGAACATGGTGCTCATCATAAAGAACACCAGCAGAAAAAAAATGATATCAATCATCGGAATGATCATTAACCGCGGATTCTCGGCAACCCGGCGCTCCCGGAATTTCATGGCTGTCGTTCCGCCAGGGCCTGCAGAATCAAAGCGGCGGTTTCTTCCGCATCGTTGAGAATCCCATCCAGCCGGTTCCGGAAATAAGCGAGCAACACCAGGGACAACACCGCCACGCACAAACCGGCGGCCGTAGCCACCAGTGCCTCGCCGACGCCGCCGGTGATCGCGAACGGTTGCCCCGACCGCAGGTTCAGTACGCTAAACGACCGGATCATCCCGATGACGGTTCCCAACAGGCCCAACAAAGGCGCCAGCGTCACCATCAGATTCATCAGATCGAGGCGTTGGCGCAAGCGGGCGGCCCCGCGATTCGCTGCCCCCTCCATGGCGAGTTCCGCCGCCCGGCTGCCGTGTTCCGTTTGACTCAGGCCGGACGTGGCGATTTGCGCCGCGAGATTATCATACTGACGCGCAACCGCCAACGCGGCAGTCCAGTCGCCGCTCAGCAGCGCCGCCGACAACCTTTCCCGCATAGCGTCGACGCCGGCAGTCGCGCGCTGAAACGTCCGAAACCGTTCCACCGCCACCGCCACGCTCAACAACGATCCGGCCAGCAACAAGGGCATGACAAACCCGCCCTTGTCGAACAATCGCCAAAACTCCTGCCAGGCTTCCATCATCTTTTGCCCGCCTTTCCTAACGGCTCGCCGCCGCATCCGAAAAATACTGCCACACCGCAAAATCCTGACAGCCATAGGTCGTCACGCGTCCCCGGATCATAGCCTGGCCGTTGCCGACCACCAGCCGGCCTTCCAGATCGACCATGCGATAGCTCGGATCGGCCGGCTGGTCCAGCCAGTGGTCCTGCTTCAGGACCAGCATCCCGGTGTTGTCCAGAGTTCCGGTCATCCGAAATGAACCGGCGGGTACCGCAGGGTTGTCCGGGTCAGCCGAAAAAACGAACTCCGCCGCCAAGCGCCGCGGATCGTTTTCCTGAAGTGGCCGCAGGTTCAGCTGCAACCGGGTCAGTCCTTGGTTGCACACATACGATCCATACCAGGGTGCAGCCAGCAACAGTTGCAGCCGATCTGCAGGGGCCGCTTCCGCCGTCCCGACGAACCCGCATGAAAAGAACACCGTCGCCAGCAAAATACACCGCCAAAAATTCCCGTTCATTGTTTCGCCTCCCGCGTCGCGGCGTCCGATTGCCAAGCCCGACCTCAAGTCCTGCGCAATAGTTTCAAATACCTTCCCGTCTTGACAAGCTTGCCTCCAAAAAAGGCCCGCTGGCTGACAGCGGGCCCGAAAGAAAGGCATTACTTTCGCGTCGGCACGATTTCCAGCCAGTATCTGTCGGGATCGGCAATGAAATAAATCCCCATCATTTTGTTTTCATAGCAGATGCAACCCATCTTCTTGTGCAGTTCGTAAGCCGCATCGAAATCGTCGACCCGAAATGCCAGGTGAAACTCGTTTTCTCCCAGATTGTACGGCTCTTTGCGGTCCTTCAGCCAGGTCAGTTCCAAACTATGGGCCGTCTTGCCGTCGCCGAGATACACCAGCGTAAAATCCGGCTTTTCGATGCGCCGGACTTCGACCAGGTTCAGCGCTTCCTTGTAAAAAGCCAGGCTCTTTTCCAGATCCAGAACGTTGAAATTGTTATGGGCAAACACAAAATTCATACGCAAATCCTCCCAAATTTAATATTTGGCAAGTCATGATTCACGCCACGGCGCGAACCCGGTTTCTCCATATATCTTATCGCATTTTTGCCGATTCCTCCAGCCCTGCCGACGGGCTGGCGAGCAAAACAACTACCGACAAAATTCTCAAAGTTACCTTGTTTTTTCACGGACAAAAGTGTACTATTAAACAGTAATAGCGAGGAAAGAGCAACGCCGCTCCGATTTCCGAAAAATCGGCGGCGTTTTTCTGTTTCACCGATCGCGTACGGTCTTCTCTTGAACCGATTTTTCCGGAGGTCATATGAGTCGAATCACCCCCCTCTCGTTAGGGTTTGCCAATGCGATCCTGGTGCAGGAAACCGGTGCCATTATGATCGATACCGGCGCTCCCGCCACCCCGGAAACCTACCGCCAGTTTTTTGTCCGCTGCGCAATCGATCCGCAGGAGATCCGTCTGATCGTGGTTACCCATGGTCATACCGATCACTTTGCCCACGCCCATGAACTCCGGGAGCTCACCGGCGCGCCCGTTTTGTGTCACAGCAAGGCTTTGACCGCCTTACGAGCCGCGAAGAATCCACCGGTTCACCCTCGCAATGAACTGGGCGAAAGCGTTCTCCGGATGATTGCCGGCAAGGAGCCGCCGGCATCGCAGCCCCTGGAGCCGGACATCTTGATCGATGATGAGTATGACCTGGCTTATTACGGAATCGCCGGCAAAATCATCCCCACTCCCGGGCACACCGACTGTTCCGTTTCCGTCGCATTGGATTCCGGAGCGGTGATGGTCGGCGACATGATCGTGTCTTCACCGTTTACCGGCCAAGCCACGATCGCCTATTTGGCGGAACAACCAGAACTTCTTTTCGATAACGTCCGTCGTCTGCTGTCGTTTGGCGACCTATTCTATAGCGGCCATGGCGGTCCCTTTTCCCGCGAACAGGTTCGGCTGGCCCTGCAAGCGGAAGTATGAAGCCCATTTTGTTCTCCCTGAACAATAATCCGCGATTTTTTCAGTCAATCGTACATAGACACCCCGAACGCATTTTGCTATGATATAGGCAAATTGAACGACCCGTTCCTTTTTTGCTCACAATAGCATCAGGCGTTCCGGCGCGACAGCAATGAAGCTGACAGAATGATTTTCTGCCGGCTTTTTCTTTTTGCCGTGGGTTGTGAGTCTCTGCCTGCACATTCTTTCCATCCCTATTAGCCAGAAAGGACGGGACATGCTGATGCTGAAACTGAAGGACCTCTGCCAACTGCCGCCACTGCGCGACCTGAAGCTGGTCGCCGGATCCGCCGGGCTGGAGCAGACCATCCACTGGGTGCATGTGGTGGAACTGCCGGACGTCATGCACTGGACCATGGGTGGCGAACTTTTGTTCATGACCGGGATCGGTATTCGCGATAATTTGGCCATTTTGGCAAAAATCGTCGAAGAATGTTCCCGCCGCCACGTTGCCGGGCTGGTCCTCAACATCGGTCCCTATATCCCGGCAATTCCCGCCGAGATTGTTCAACTGGCGGACAAATTGATTTTGCCGCTGTTTGAATTGCCCTGGGAGGTCAAGCTGGTCGAAGTGACCAAAGAGATCTGCAACCACATTATGAGCCGGCAGGTGGAAGAAAAGTCGATCCAGGACATCGTAGAAACTATACTATACGGCGACTGCGCCAATCCGGAAGTGCTGTCGAGTCGGGCTGCGCTCTATGACTACAACCTGCGCAAACCGCATCGGGTATTTATTGTCCAGTACCGTCGCGAATCCTCGGCGAATGTTGCCAACCTGGACACGGAACAAAAAGCGCTGGAGGAAAAGCTTAAAATCCAGCAGATCGTCCTAGACACCTTCCGCCGTGCTGGCAAACGGGTTCTGTCCACCAACCGTTCTGATCATATGGTGCTGCTGATCCCGGCCGACGGCAGCATGCAAGAAACGCAACGGATCGAAGCCATCGCCCAATCTATTTTGCACGCGGCCGAAGCCTTGTCCCTCAATATTCAGGCTTATATCGGCTGGGGCAGTCCATTCGAGAAACTCCCTGATGGAAAAAGCAGTATGGAGCAGGCGGAACTGGCGCTGAAAGTCGCCATGACTTCCGGAAAGAAACACTATTTTTCCTATGAATCTCTGGGGTTTTACAAAGTATTGTTCAATGTTTCCAGCCGGCATGAGCTGGAATCCTTCCGTTCCGAAGTGCTGGGTCCGCTCAACGAATACGACCGGCGTCACAAGGGAGAATTATTGCCCACATTGACGGCCTTTCTGGAAGATACGGAGAATTTAGCCCTGGTCGCCGACAAATTGCATATCCACCGCAATACACTGCGCTACCGCCTGCAAAAAGTCGAAGAATTGGCCGGTCGCAAGCTCAGTGATACCCAGGACCGCATGCATCTGTACTTCGCGACCGTTGTCGACAAATATCTCAGCTTATAATCGGCAAGCTGCGTTTGAAACCCTGCCAACCGGTCCTGACGGATAACAAGAAGGGAGTGCAACCTATGTCAAAAGATCTCCAGGTGGATGAACTGATCGAACTGGAAAGAAAACACCTCTGGCTTCACCTCACCAACCATAAAACTCTGGAGGGCCAGGAACCGCAAATCATGGTGTCCGGCCAGGGATGCCGGATCACCGACGTCAGGGGCAATGAATTTCTGGACATGCTCTCCGGCGGCGTATGGTGCGTCAACGTCGGGTATGGCCGGGAATCGTTGGCGCAAGCGGCAGCCGAACAGCTGCGCACGCTTCCGTATTATGCCGGAACCGTAGCCACCCCGCCCTATATCCGACTGGCGACCAAACTGGCCTTTTTGCTGCCGGAACTTCCCAAGGTCTATATCTCCAACAGCGGCTCCGAAGCCAACGAAAAAGCGTTTAAGATGTCCCGGCTTTACTTTGGCGTTTCCGAAGAACAAACAGGCAAACACAAAATCATTTACCGGGACCGCGACTATCACGGCAGCACCCTGGCAGTGCTGGCGGCCGGCGGGCAAAAGGAACGCCGGGACGGTTACGGGCCCTTCCCGGAGGGTTTTGTGGAAATTCCCCACGCTTGCTGCTATCGCTGTCCGTTCGGTAAAGAATATCCCCAGTGTGAAATTGACTGCGCCCGGGCCCTGGAGACCACCATCGTAAAAGAAGGCCCCGACACCGTGGCCGCCGTCATCCTGGAACCGATCACCGCCGGCGGCGGGATCATTCCGCCGGTTCCTGAATACTTCCCCATTATTCAGGAAATCTGCCGAAAACACGATGTGCTCCTGATCATGGACGAAGTGGTCGCCGGCTTCGGCCGTACCGGCAAAATGTTCGGCCATCAGCACTATGATGTCGCGCCGGATATTGTGACCCTGGCCAAGGGGATCGCCAGTTCCTACATGCCGCTGTCCGCCACTATGACTACCCAGAAAATTTTCGAACGGTTCCTGACCCTGCCCACCGATACCTTCGGCTATTTCCGTGATATCAGCACCTATGGCGGCTGCGCCGCTGGCTGCAGCGTCGGTTTGGAGAATATCCGGATCATCGAAGATGAAAAATTAGTGGAAAATAGCGCCGTCTTGGGCAAGTATCTGCTGGAACAACTAAAACAGTTCGCGGATCATCCGATGGTCGGCGATATCCGTGGCCTCGGCCTGTTCGCCGGCATCGAAATCGTGGAGGATAAAAAATCCAAAGCGCCATCTCCAGAAAGCACACTGGCGGCTGTAGTCGCCTCGGTAAAAAATCAGGGCATCCTGATGGGCCGCATGGGGCGCAGCGTTCCCGGTTTCAACAACGTGCTGACATTAGCGCCCGCCCTGGTCGTGACCAAGGCTGAAATCGACGCCACGGTAAAAGCGATCGGCGTCGCCCTGGGAAACTTAAAACCCGCAAAATAACAAGGCAACGGCATACAAAAACAGGCGACCGGCAAGTTTTTCCGAACTTGTCGGTCGCCTGTTTTCTGTTTCAAAAGGTTCAGCCGATTTATTGCGGTTGTTCCGTAGCCAGCTTCTCGGTTGCCAACTCCGTTTTTCCCCTGCCACGCAGTTTCTGCTGCAGTTTGTCGAACCAGATATAGAACACCGGCGTTACGTACAATGTGAGCAGCTGGGAAAACACCAGCCCACCGACGACGGCCACCCCCATGGGCTGCCGGGCTTCGCCGCCGGCGCCGTAGCCGAGGGCGATTGGCAAAGCGCCGAACACGGCGGCCAGTGTTGTCATCATGATCGGCCGGAAACGGATGACGCTGGCCTCATATATCGCCTGCTCGGCGGTCAATCCTTCTTTTTGCGTCAATTCCAGCGCGAAGTCGATCATCATGATACCGTTCTTTTTCACAATTCCGACCAGCATGATAATTCCCACATAGGAGTAAATGTCCAGTTCCATCCGGAACAGCATGAGGAAGATCAGGGCGCCGGCGCCGGCCAGCGGCAAAGCGGTCAGAATGGTAATCGGATGAATGAAACTCTCATACAGAATTCCCAACACCACATAGATGATAAACACGGTCACGAACAACAAAAAGCCCATGTTCGCAAAGGATGATTCAAACGCCGAGGTGTTGCCCTCAAATTTGTCGGACACTCCGGCCGGCAATGTCTGACGGCCGACTGACCGGATTTCATCCGCCGTCGTTCCCAGGGCATAGCCAGGCTTGAGATTATAAGTGATGGTTGCCGCCGGCATCTGTCCGCTGTGGTTCACCGACAGGGACGACAGGACTTCTTTGGGCGTCCCCAGATTCGCCAGGGGCGACAAGGCATCGCTGTTCGTCTTGACATACAACCGGCTAAAGATCGTCGGGTCGGTCCGGAACTTCCGGTCCAGCCCCAGATACACGTCATATTGGTTGCTGGGCGTGTAGATCGTGCTTACCTGACGATCGGCAAACGCCGAATATAAAGCATCCTGAATCCGCTTGGCGGTCACTCCCAGCGAGGAAGCTTTATCGCGGTTGATCTCCAGAATAATTTTGGGCGTCCGCAGTTGCAGGTTGGAGTTAACATCGGTAAGTCCGGGCATTGCCTTCATTTTCGCTTCCATGTCGGTAGCCGCCTGGGCCAGTATATCCAGATTGGGGCTGGACAAGGTGTATTGGCCCACGCCGTAAGTCTGACGACTGCCCAGTGTAATCGGCGGCGGATTGAACAGGTAGACCCGCAGGCCGGGAATGCTGTTTAACGCCGGCCGCAGTCGGGCAATAATCTGGTCGACGGATTCGGTCCGGTCTTGCCGGTCTTTCAGATATACGTTGATCCAGCCCATATTGAAGGTCGGGCTGCCTGACAGGGAAATTGCGCCTTTGAGGCTGGGTTCCTGCATCAGAATTTGGTGCAGGGCCTCCTGGTGGTCGGCCAGATAGTCGAATGATGCACGATCCTCCGCCCGCGTCCGCATAGTGAACATATTCAGGTCCTGGCTGGGTATCAGCCCTTTGTCGATCAGGGTAAACAGATAGCCGGACAGCACGAATACGGCAAGGGTAAACAGCAACACTTTACGCGGGTGCGCCAGTGACATTTTTAAAGTGCGTCCGTAAGCCACCTTGCTTTGCTCGATGATTCGCTCCGTTAAAGCCAGCCAGCGGTTTTTGGCGGCGCTCGCCGAATGATGTTTCAAAACATAGGCGCACATCATGGGCGTCAGTGTCAAGGAAATGAACCCGGAAATAAGGATGGCGGCGGCGATGCTTACGGCGAATTCCCGGAACAGCCGCCCGATGATACCGCTCATGAACAGCAGCGGCACAAACACGACCACCAGGGAGAGCGTCATCGACAGGATAGTGAAGCCGATCTCGCGTGAACCGGCCAGAGACGCTTCCTCGGGGCCTTCGCCCAGTTCCATGCGCCGCACGACATTTTCCATGACGACGACCGCGTCGTCGACCACAAAGCCGGCGGCCAGCGTCAACGCCATCAGCGTAATGTTGTTCAGACTGTAGCCGAACATTTTCATCACGGCAAAGGTCGCCACCAACGACAGGGGCACGGCGATCCCCGGGATAAACGTGGCCCGGAGGCTGCCGATGAAAAAAAACACCACGCCGATAACCAGCAGGACTGTCAGAAACAGGGTAAACTCAACATCTTCGACTGACTCCTTGATAAAATCGGCCTTGTTATACAGCAGGTTGACTTCCAGCCCTTGCGGCAGTGTCGCCTGCACCAGCTTCATCTTTTCCTTGATGTCCTGGGCGATTTTCACGGCATTGGCGCCCGGCTGCTTGCTGATCGCCACGTTGAGTCCATCGGTGATTTTTCCCGGCGTGATTACGGCGCGTCGGACGGTTTCACTTTCCGTACTGTCCAGGGCCTGGCCGATATCCTGGATTCTGACCGGCATCCCCTGGCGATAAGCAATAACCAGCGGATTGTAATCCGCCGCCCGCATCAGCTGACCGGTTGAATCAATGGTGAAGGCAATACTGGAACCGTGCAGCGTTCCGCCCGGTAGGTTGACATTGCCCGCCGCCAGTGCATCATATACTTCGTTGATGCCGATGTTGCGGGCCGCCATCCGGTCGGGATCGAGGTTAATCCGCACGGCATATCGCTGCGAACCGAAAATTTGTGCCTGCGCGACTCCTTCCACAGTGGAAATCGCCGGCAGCATGGAAGTTTCCACATACTCCTGGACCTCGGAGATCGGCATCGTCTGGGAAGTAACGACATAGGTCATGATCGGCTGCTCGGCCGGATTGGTTTTCGTATAGGAGGGAGGATACGGCAAATCCTCCGGCAAACGGCGCTGGGCCGCCGAAATGGCGCTGCTGACATCCTGGGTAACGGCGTCCATGCTGCGATTCAGGGAAAATGTAATCGTAATGATCGTGGTTCCGGTGGTATTTGCGGAAGACATCGACTCAACGCCGTCAATCGTGGAAAACTGTTTTTCCAGCGGCAAGGCGACGGAAGACGCCATGGTTTCCGGGCTGGCTCCCGGCAGGGAAGCCCGGACCTGGATGGTCGGATAATCCACATTCGGCAGGTCATTCACCGGCAATTGAAAATAACTGGCAACACCAAAAAAAAGCAGGCTGATCATGACCAAAATCGTCATGACCGGCCGCCGAATCCAGAGAGCGGAAAAATTCATTTTGCCTCACCGCCCTGTTTGCCTGTCGTAGGTGCGCCAGCCGGAACCAAGCTGTCTTTGATGCTTACTTTGAACCCGGGGCGCAAGTTGACCTGTCCATCCGTCACGACAACCTCACCGGCGCTCAGGTTGCCCTCGATCACCGCCGATTTCCCGACCACGCGGCTCTGTTTGACCGGCCGGACCTCAACCGTCATGTCTTCTTTGACCACGAACACATAATTTCCCTTGGGGCCCGTGTTGACGGCCTCAACCGGAACCACCAGGGCATTGGCCTGAGTTTCCAGCAGCAAGGTGACCCGTACGAACTGGCCTGGCCACAATTCTTTGCCCTGGTTGGCGAAGCGGGCCTTTAACTGAATTACGCCGGCGGAAGTGTTCACCGTATTGTCCACAAAAGTCAGTTCGCCATTTTCGACGCGAACATTTTGATCTGCCAGGAAGGCCGTAACTTTCAGGGGGCCCTTGCCTTGGGCCGCCAAAATATTACGCAGTTCTTTTTCCTGGACCGTAAAACTGACCAGAATCGGTTCAATCTGGTTGACCACCAGCAGCTGCGTCGCGTTCACTGTTGCCAACGCGCCCAGATTCGCCAGGAAAGCGCCGGTACGGCCGTCGATGGGTGAACGGATATAACAATTGTTCAAATCGATGCGAGCAGTTTCCACGGCGGCTTGCGCCTGCTGAACGGTTGCTGCCTGGGCGCGTGCGGAAGATGTAGCCTGCTCGTATTCCTGGCGAGAAACCGCTCCTTGGCTAAACAGTGTTTCATATCGCCGGGCAGAAGCAGCGGCAAATGTCGCCTGATCCGTATCATGCATCAGTAGCGCCTGGGCCTGAGCCAATTTTTGGATAAAAGGCGCCGGATCGATAGTGATGAGTAAATCACCGGCCTTAACCTCCTGCCCCTCACGAAAATGCAGTTGCTGGACACGCCCGGTAACTTGCGGCAAAATGACTGCGGAGTTGTAGGCAAGCACATTCCCTACAGACTCTACTTGCACCGGCATTTCACGTACTTCGGCACGTCCAACCATTACCGGAATCACCGGTGGCGGCGCCGATTGCGTACGATTGCTGCAACCGGCCAAAGTAAAAGAAATCATTACTCCAGCAACGCCCAACAACGACGCCCAAAAGACAGCCCGGTTCTTTTTCACGCCAGTATCCCTTCTTTCGGAAATCCTGCAACCCGTGTAAAAATCAGTTTGCAGATTCGCGAATCCGCAAACTGATCACAAAGCTCTTTCCATTGTCAAGCCAGCCTTTGGATACAAGAACCGTTTAGGCTAGCACTCTTTAAGTATTCTACTAAAAATCATCCAGCAATTTGTGACGAATTTGTGAACTTTCCAGTTTCATTACTTTGCTAATGGTCCGCCAATCTAAAAATTACAAAAAAAAAAGATCTGCAAAAGGCTTCACCGCTAAGCCCCGCAGATCTTTTTCGGTTAATCCAAGGCAAACGTTGCTTGAGGCAACCTACCCATCTCCAGAAAAATAGCCGCATTCCCGGCGATCGCTTTTTCCATATAATCGATCCGCACTTTATCGATCGGTCGATGACAGTAGAATTCCTGCATCGGCGAATAGCCGATGGCCGGTTTTTTATCCCGGCCGCAAACGACCGACAAATCGGTGCCGAAATCCCAATAGCCAAACTTAACCGGTTGCCCGACAGCGGTCAGTCCTGTTGCCGCCGCCTGAACAAATGGATGCGATGGCGCAATTTTCCAGGGGTCCTTAACATTCGGCAAAGTTGCCGTTTTTCCAGTATAGGAAGTTCGAGGTACGGCGGCGACTGCGACCTTGGCCCTGAATTGCGGATCATTGGCCGTCAGTTCATCAATAATACTTTGGATTTGCGCCAAACAACTTGCTGCGGATTCGCCCGGAACCAGTCGGCGGTCGTAGGTGATTTGGCAGCGATCCGGCACAATACACAATGCCCCCGGCGTACAACTGATAATCGTCAAGGCGATGCTGGAGCGTCCGAGTTCCTCGTCCTGAATTGCTTGCGCCGCTATGACCTGCTCCACACGATCAATAAAAGCCGTGGCTTTGTTCACCGCGTTAACCCCCAGCCATGGCGCACTGCCGTGGGAAGTTACCCCTTCAATGGTTACCTGCAGTTCCACTCTACCCCGATGCCCCAAATAGAGTTTCAGGGAAGTGGCCTCGCAGGATACCACGCCGTCATACTCCAGGCCGCGTGCCGGCAGCGTTTCATCGATCAATCCGATCATGCCCAGTTGTTCGGCAGTTTCCTCCAATACGACGCCCGTAAACATAAACCGGCCAGGAAAGTCCCAACCCTGTTCCCGCAGCTTCAGCAGCAGAGCGCCGGCATAAACTTGACACGCCCCACCGCCTTTCACGTCGGCGGCGGCCCTCCCATGGATCACTTCCACGCTTTCCGTCCCGGTGCGGTCCTGGTTTTCCATTTGGTCGATATCGACCGTTGCACCGTAGGGATCATATCCCAGCCATTCCGCAGGATCCCCCGGATCTACATGATCCAGGTGTGCATTGTACATAATAGTCGGTCCAGGTCGGGTTCCCTGGATAATCCCAACCACATTTCCCCAATTGTCGCGGAACGCTTCATCATAACCGAGCTTTAGCATTTCCGCCAAATATAAATCTGCCACGCCTCTTTCCATTCCCGGCAATGCCGGCACGCGGATCAAGCGGCGGCAAAAATCCACTGCTGCCGGTTTGAGGTCGGCAGCAATTTTCTCCAAAGGTTTCGTCATAGTATCTTTTCCTCCGTCATTTATCGGGGCTTTGTCGCGGCACCAACGAAAACACTCCCGCTGGCGCAAGGTCTTCGGAGAACCCTCCGGCCACATCACTGACGGCCCGTAGCAATCCGTCCAAGTCTACCGCGTACTGCGGCAAATATTGCTCAAGAGTGTCGTCCAGCTTACGCCCATTGATTTCGGTTGTGATTTTTTGCAAGGTATTTGTTTTCACAAGTCGCACTTCCTCTCGCCGATTTCAGGATGGGCTTGCTCAAATGCGTAAGCTACCTGAAACACCTTGGCTTCGCCGAAGGGTCTCCCCTGAATCTGGAACCCGATGGGCAAACCGTCAGCCGTGAATCCACAGGGCAAAGACAAAACCGGATGCCCGTTAAAGTCCCCCAGTGAAGTCAAAAGCATCAGAACGGGATGTACGCGTGGGTTAACCGCTTCCTGCCCGAACATTACAGTCGGCGCCCCGATCGGGAATGGCGGCATAACCACTGTTGGCGAGAGAAAAATATCAATCTCCCGATAAATTTCAGCCCATTTCTGCCGGTCCTGCTGTCGCAGCCGCTGCGCGTTCACATAGACCGAAGCCGGAATATATTGGCCTTTTTCCAGTCGATAACGGATGCTGGGCCCATATTTGTCGCCACAGTTTTCCAAGTTGCGTTCATGATAAGTGTAGGCCTCCGACATGGTCAAAACGCTGCTCACTGCAAATGCGCTGCGATCGGGATAACTCAATTCCCGCAACTGCGCCCCTTGCTGTTCAAACCAACGGAGAACGCCATCAAATATCTGCTCCACGGGTGGCTGCAACATTCCTTCGTAGTAATGCGGGCAAATGCCGATCTTAAGTCCTCGAAGGTCTAGCGCCGGTTCTCCCTCCAAACCGGCAGTGTAATCCTCTGCCGGAACTGCTGCCGAACCGACATCATCCGGATCATATCCCGCCATTGCCGTCAGAACTGCTGCTGCATCCCAAACGGAGCGAGCGATCGGTCCCGTATGGTCCATTGACCAGCTCAAAGGAATCACTCCCCGCTTGCTAACCCGGCCATAGGTAGGTTTAATTCCTACTACCCCGCAAAAAGACGCCGGAATCCGAATGGAACCACCAGTATCCGTACCTAAGGAAAAAGCCGAACTGCCTACGGCGACAGAAGCGGCGGAACCGCCGCTGGAACCGCCGGTCACCAGCCCTGAATTCCAAGGGTTACGGCATGGGCCGAAACGGTCATTTTCACTGGTCGTGCCATAAGCGAATTCATGCAGATTATTCTTACCGACTAAAACCGCACCCGCAGTTTCCATACTATCAATGACGGCAGCATTCGTTGCCGGAAAATTCCCCTCCAAAACGGCGGACCCCGCCGTGGTCGGAATGCCCCGAGTCATGTACAGGTCTTTGGCTGAATAGGGAATGCCGTGCAAAGGACCGCGATAGCGCCCCCGCAAAATTTCCGTCTCGGCGCTTGCCGCAGCCTTCAGCGCCCTATCAGCCGTCACGGTTATAAAGGCATTGATCACCGGTTCCGTCTGTTCGATCCGCTGCAAACATTCCTGGGCCAGTTCCACTGGGGACAACGCTTTTGTCTGCAACAACGGCGCCAATTCCCGAATCGTTTTTTTCATGAAAGACATGGCATCGGCTCCTTTCCCGGTATCGCTTGTTTTCTCTATTATACCGTAAGGTAACGATGAATGACTTCGTCGGACAAAGTTTCCATGGCGCCGGCAGTCACGATTTCGCCTTTTTGGATGATCAGAAACCGGTCTGCCAATCGGCGAGCAAATTTGAGATTTTGTTCCACAATGATCATGGGAATTTGCATAGCCTTGTGGATACGCTTCAAGATATTGCCGATTTCCGCCACCACATTCGGTTGGATTCCTTCCGTAGGTTCATCAAGCAACAATGCCTTCGGATGGCTCATCAAGGCCCGGGCAATGGCCAGTTGTTGTTGCTGTCCACCAGACAAGACTCCGCCCTTTCGATGCAGATGTTCCGGCAGAATGGGAAAGTAATCAAAAACTTCATCCATGCGTTCCTTGATCGCCCGGGTATGGGACAGAGCCCCCAGTTCCAAGTTTTCACGAACCGTAAGATTGGGCAGGATTTCCCGTCCTTGCGGCACATAGGCAATGCCTTGGCAAGCCCGTTCATACGCTTTCAGCGAGGTCAGATTCACTTCGCCCAAACGAACAGTCCCGGTCTGCATCGGCAGCAAGCCAATCAGACTCTTTAGCAGCGTTGTTTTACCGACGCCGTTGCGACCAAGGATCGCCAATTTTTCCGAACAGTCGACCGCAAAAGATACATTATTCACAATTCGGCTTTTGCCATAACTGACGGAAACCGTGTTGACTTCCAACATATCACGCCACCGCCTCATCATCGTCTTTCAGATAAACCTGGATGACCTTCGGATTCTGCTTGACTTCGTCAAAGCTGCCTTCCGCCAAGACCCTCCCCTGATGAAGCACTGTAACGGTTTCAGCAATTTGCTCAACAAAATCAATATCGTGTTCCACCACGATCACGGTTTTGTCCTTCATCATCGTCTTGATCATCTCGCCGGTTTTATAGGTTTCATCCGCCGTCATTCCTGCCGTAGGTTCATCCAAAGTAATCAACCGAGGTTTCTGGGCAATAACCATCCCCATTTCCAGCCATTGCCGCTCACCGTGCGAAAGCGAAGTGGAAATCACGTCCCGTTTCCCGTATAAATTGATTTGCTCCAAAATCGTCCGGATTTCATCGGCAATCGCCCGGTTCTTGCGATACAAAAAGGTCGTAAGAACACTGCTGTGCCCGGCCAGCGCCACCTCGATATTTTCATACACCGTCAGATAATCGAAAAGATTGGGTCCCTGGAATTTGCGTCCCACTTTAAACTTACCGGCGATTTCGTGCGGGCTCCTGCCGGTGATGTCCTCGCCGGCCAATAAAATTTTACCGCTAGTCGGCGCGGTTTTGCCGGTAATCATGTCGATGACAGTCGTCTTCCCTGCGCCATTAGGCCCGATGATCACCCTGGTTTCCCCTTCCGCCACCGTAAAGGAAACCTTGTCCACAGCCAAAAAGCCACTAAAGCTTACACTGACATCTTGCAATTCCAAAAACGCCATGTCTTACACCTTCCCTTTTGCTGTCGCCAGTTCACCGGCCGGCAGCGACAATTCCTCGGCCTCAGCCGCAACCGCGCCCAATTGCCGGTCGATTCGCCGAGCGTATTGCCAATCGAGCAATGTGCCGATCAATCCCTTCGGGAAAAACATGACCATGGCCAACATCGCACTTCCCAAAACCAACAGCCACGCATTTTCAAAATGCTCGGACAGCAAACTTTCCATCCAGGTAACGATAAACGCGCCGATCATGGCTCCGGTCAGGTTGCCGCGACCACCCACCGCTAACCAGACTAGAACGGAAGTAGAAAATACCACCCCGATATTGTTGGGAGAAACAAAAGAATGTACCGGTATATATAGCATACCGGCCAATCCGGCCATCATCCCGGAAATTACAAAAATCGCCAATTTAAAAGTGGCCGGGTTAAAGCCCAGAAATTGCAAACGGCTTTCATTTTCCCGCACCGAACGCAAAATCATACCAAACCGGCTGGAGGTCAGCCAGCGACAAAACAGGTAAACCAAAACCCCTACCGCCAGAATCACGTAATACTGCTCAACGATGGATAGCATTTCCTCGCCAATGCTCATCGGCGGCAAGCCGCTAATACCATTGGCACCACCGGTATACTTTTGCTGATTGGTGAAAAACAGCTCAATCAGAGAGGCCAACGATAGCGTAATGATGTTAAAAAATACGCCTTTCACTTTGCTACGGAAGATAAAGTAGCCTAGAAGGCCGGCCACTAAGCCGGGAACGAGCATGCCCAACGCGATCGCTATCGGCGTACTGTGCAAAATTTGCATAAACCAAGGAACTTCCGTCA
>JAAZNU010000105.1 GCA_012798135.1 Veillonellaceae bacterium
CACAAATACAGTCAGTTTAGTTCGAACAATGACTGAATTGGCGATACAATTTTATACGAAATACGGATATTATTATGTCTTAAATAATGTTTATGACACAGTTACTGGAGAACTTATCGGAAATAATTATTTGATGTTTAATACTATTACATCTATTTTTTATATTAGAGATAGAAAAGTTTATTTACAAGCAAATATAAAAATACAGAATAGGAAAGATTTATCTATTATTGCAGATGTACATAAGGAAATACTTATTGACGAACTTCCAGAAGATGATGAGATTGTAATTAATATTGGAACTGGGTCAGCATTTGATTTATTTGGAAAACGATACGTAGAAGATAAAGGATACCTTTTGCTTCATCAGGGTAATAGAAGCAAGTTTTTTAGGATTTCTTTCGACATACGTGGAAATTTATCCGTTTCACCAATATCTCATACTGGTGGGAGTAACAACCCTAATTGGTATCAAGTAAACTATGGGGAATCAAGGTTTGCTGGAGACCCTAGAGTAGGGAATGTCATTGACCTTGCTACAAATCCAGCTAGCTTAGTAACACAAACTAGTGTGTGCTTAGATTATTTTACAAATGACATATATAAAATAAATCAATCAATATATGATATGCCTTTATTAGCGAGAATTAATAAGGACACAAGAGAAGTTAAGGAATACTTACCAAGATTTTCCAGATGGCCGGTAGATATTCGAGCAAAGTGGGGAAATATTTTATGTCTTGGAAAACCAGAATATATTGTATATGGTGCTAAAGAAGACTTTGATTATTGGGTAAGACTAAATTCATATTTACTATTAAGAAAAGATGAAGATAAATTTACCAATGTCTATGGATTTCCTACAGCATATACTACAGAAATTAATCAAGATTCTGTCATTTCTTTATATGATGCTCAAGGTCACGCATTATTTTATGATACTGTTGAAAATAAAATTACGGGATTTGATGATGCTCTTTACATTCAAGACTTGAGATATTTTAATACGGCTAGCCCTATAGAAGCCTTATCAGGGACTTCTTACTTTCTAATCGGGGCATGGGAAGGAAATATTCTTGTAGATAGGGAGACATTTGACGCCCATCAATATTCTATTATTGATACAATAAAGTGTGAGACAACAAATTATGGGGATATTCCATACATGTTTGTTGCTGGTTACGGGCATTTTTATCAAAAGGACAGAGTAGATTTTCCTAGCTTCACAGCTTCAGAATTTATTGCTAGGGATGATAATAGACCAAATTCTACGATTACAGTTATAAGGTGCGATGATGAACTTTGAAACCGAATTATATAATTTACTTTCGAATGTAAAAACGATTATAAGGACGCAACCACTATGCTTAGGTGGGTATAGTGGGGAAAATGGCGGAAGTGGTGGGCCTCCGGCTGGATTTATAGGCCAATTACCACAAGATAGAGTTACTTATGATACTACTGAAGCGGAGATTAGCGGTACTTCTACTGCTGCTAGTTTAGTGGATAATTTAAATCATATTCG
>JAAZNU010000047.1 GCA_012798135.1 Veillonellaceae bacterium
CCGACGTTTTGGCGCGGAACAAAAGAAAGGAGCATTGAAGCTGACCAAGGCGGCGGAACGGAGGTTACTGGCCCATGATTGGCCGGGGAATGTCCGGGAACTGAAAAATGCCATGGAAGCGGCGGTGGCGTTAAGCAAGGGGACAAAAATCGACGTAGACGCTTTGCGCGTGGAAGGTGAAACAGTTGGCGCTTCGGCGTGGGCAGGAGTGAGTTTTGCGGCGGCCCGGCAAAATTTCGAAAGAAATTATTTTAATAGTCAATATAACTCTTGCGATGGAAATATTTCGGAAATTTCCCGCCGGACTGGCGTTGACCGAAAACAACTGTATAAAAAACTGTATGAGTATGGAATTGCCCGAAAAATGGACAGTGCAAATACAATAATGATAGGGGGAAAATAAATTGTTAGGTCTTGGAATGCCGGAGTTGATTTTGATATTGGTCATTGCCCTGGTGATTTTCGGGCCGTCGAAATTACCGGAAATGGGAGCTTCGCTCGGCAAGGCGATTCACGAATTTCGCAATGCGACCAATGATAATGTGAAATCGCCGAAACAGTGAAATTGTTCGGCAAACATAAAAACCCGCAACGCCATTAAAAGCATTGCGGGTTTTTGCCCGAAATCTATAGCTTGTTTTTTTCCAGCCACCGAAACAGCAAAACCGTGCCGATGGCAAACGGGATAATAATGAACCAATGATTGATCGCCAATACTTTGGGCAGGGTGATGTTTCCATAATCACCCCATTTTAGGACGGTCCCTTTCAACATCGGGAATGCTTCCGCGTAAAGAGCAGCACCAGCCAACATTCCGGCGATCCCCCACAGGCCATCGAGCCGGCCTTCACCGACAGCGCCCATGGATGTTCCCGGACAGTAACCGAACAAACCCCAGCCGATACCAAACAACAAGCCACCGATAACAATCGCGCCAACGATCATCGGCTTAATTGATAATTTGGCCATTCCCAGGTCCACCAACAAATAGGTTCCGATCATGCCAACCACAATGGCTGACAGCATGAATTTGACAATCGTCATATCCTGCAAACGCAAAGCGCCGATTTGTTTGTCGTAACGCAACACCCGACCTTTTTGCAACAAAAAACCGAACAGAATTCCCGTAACCAGCCCGTACATCAGATCGGCCGTCATGATTTGTCACCTCCGCCGTAAAGAATCCGGCTTACGATGATTCCACCGACGAAGAAAAAGATCAGAGCGACAAAGCCGCTCACCGCCAGCTGAAGCGAACCGCTCAGCCCATGACCACTCGGTCACCCATCGGCCAGACGGGCACCGAACATCGCAATCGTGCCGCCCACGAATGCGACCAGGCCGCGTTTGACCGTGCCACCTCCGAACCGTTTTCGCCACATATCCGGGACCATTTGAATGTTGAAGCTGCCTGACGTGCTTGCAGCGATGAACGAACCAATCAGGATTCCGACCACGAACATCCACTGCCAGTCGATCGTCGGTTTATTCTTGACCAGATACTCCAGTTTTGCCATGTGCGCCGGATCGATGGCCTTTTCCAGGTAACCGGCGCCCCGGACGAAAGTTGTGGATGCGCCAAAATATTTGCCGGAAATCCAGAGAGAGCCGACTGACACCAAGCCGGCAAAAGCGCCGGCCATATAAGGGCTCCAGGCGCCGGGGTCTTTTTCTTTTGCCATGCCCATCCTCCTTCGTGCGTTTTTTGTAATTCTTGCTGGTTTGAACGGAGCGGAGCAAGCGAAGAGAATTTGCGTTATTACTCAATTAAATTATAATAATTATTGTTAATTGCGTCAATGAAGGTGTTTGAATTTTTCGGGAATTTGTTATAGGCCATTCAAACATCCAGGAGGGGTGCCTGCCATGATAAAGATCGGCAGAAACAAAACACTGCCAAAAAGGCTACGCCGAATACTATACTTCGACGTAGCCTCTCACGATCAAATATCCGATTCGGCGATTCGTTTCGCACTTTGTTATTTCGGCACTGATTTCCCGTTGACCCATTTTCCCTGGAAGAGAATTTTTCCCGAGGGGTCATAGAGAGTTCCGAACCCGTGCGGCGCGCCATTCAGGCTTTCCCCTTCATAGCGGCTGCCGTTCGGCCAGCGATAGATTCCTTTGCCGGTACGTTGTCCTTTGACGAAATCACCGGTGTAGACGCCGCCATCCGGTTCCCGGACCGTTCCTTTACCGTCGGGAACGCCATTCACCCAATCCCCCTCGTGTACACGGCCATTGGGAAATTTCATGGTTCCTTTACCGTTGAAGACGCTGTTGATAAAGCCGCCCTCGTAGGTGCGACCATCCGGCAATTTCATAAATGCCGTGCCGGTCATTTGGTTGTTGAGCCAATCACCGTCATATAAACGGCCATCCGGAAACTTCATGACGCCCTTACCGTTTCGCGCACTGCCAGCAAAGTTTCCCTCATAAGTAATGCCGGTCGGGTAGGTTTGCTTGGCGAAACCTTCGACCTTGCCTTCTTTCATGGTTCCTTCCACTGTTGATACGAGTTTGCCGTTTTCAAAACGTTGCAGGACTCCCGGACCTTCCGCAAAGGTGTCCGCATTCCGGGCTCCCGACCATTTGACGGTATCGCTGGTGTCCTTTCCGAGTAACCAGACTTTGGCGCCTTCGTCGGTTACTGCCCAGTCGTCAACTGGTGCGGCTGCCGCATAAGCGCCTAGTGTTACCGACATTACAAGGATTACCGCCAACATCAGCAATTTTTTGAGCATGTCTTTCACCCTCCTCAACACTGTACTGGATAAATCGCAATGAAGAATAATAAAGAATTCCATAAAATCGCACCGATTCCTGCCGTTTGCGATCATAATTGTAAAAGTTGTTGCGCAACTCTTTGTTGTTGCGCAACTCTTTGGCCTGGTTAGCTTGCCGATCCGGTGGATTGACGGTAAAATGATGAGGGAAAATCGGGCCGTTGACGAAGCAGCGGCCGAAGGTTTGCGTAAAGGATGATGGCGTTGAAAAAGGTACTGATTGTAATATGGTTGAGCATTTTTCTGGCGGGCGTAATGGGCTATACGCCGCTTGCGGCGGCGCCGGCAAAGACGGTGATGTATTTTTACGGCAACACCTGTCCAGCTTGCAAGGAAGCCGCCCCGACCGTGGAACGCATCCTGGCCAAGGGGGTGGCGGTGGAAAAATATGAAGTGTATGACAATCGGGAAAATGCCGACCGGATGGTGATGCTGTTCAAAATGCAGGGGATTCCGGAATCGGAATGGGCGGTACCTGTTGCCTTCTACAGCGGCAGGATGTATATGGGAGTGCCGCGAATACAGGAACTGGAAAAAGAACTGGCGGAAGCCGCCGAACAAAATAGCGCCGGCTTGATCAACAAGATGTCGGATACAATGGGAATGTTGGGAATTATGGGAGCCGCTCTCGCCGATTCGGTTAATCCCTGTGCGATCCTGGTATTGGTGATTTTGCTAAGTTTCATCAGCCTGTATCATGAAAGCCGGAAGCGGTTGATCCTGTCAGCCGCTTCCTTTATTTTTTCCGTGTTTCTTACGTATATTCTGGTCGGCATAGGAATTGTGAAAGCACTGACGTTTTTGGGAATCTCGGAAATCGTGCGCGATTTCGTGGGAATAGTGGCGATTCTTGTCGGAATTCTTAATCTGAAAGATTTTTTTTTCTATCGGGCCGGCGGCTTTGCGATAGAGATTCCGCAGGCCTGGCGTCCCTGTTTGTTTGCCCTGCTGCGCAAGGCAACGACTCCGTGGGCGTCGTTTGCCTTGGGAAGCGTGGTTACGCTGATTGAACTTCCTTGTACCGGCGGTCCCTATTTTTTTGCGCTGGGAATTCTGTCTAAATGGGGAATGTCGCCGACTTTTTTTGCGTACCTGATTTTCTATAACCTGATTTTTGTCTTGCCATTGGTGTTAATCGCGATTTTAGTCTATTTCGGTAAAATGACCGTGGAGAGGGCGGCGGACTGGCAGGCGAAAAATTCCCGCCACTTGCATCTGGTCGCCGGTTTGCTGATGTTGGCGGCAGGCATTGGTGTATTTGTAACCCAATAAATCAACCAGTCGGGATTTGAATATCAGGGAGAATGATGTGGATGCCCACGTTGTGATGACGCGGGCGTCTTTTTTTTTTGGGGGGGGGTCCTTCATGCCGTGGGGATTAGTGTGAAAAATATTGCGCTTTTGCGCAAAAAATTTGCGCAATACTACGGTAAAACGATGGGAGACGAAAAATTAATCGGCAGGTGCTGATGAAGAAGCTGCGGAAATGGGCGGTTATTTCTGATAAGTCACCCGGGATGAAAGCTTGGCATGGAAAATGCAGTATTTCATTGTGCGACATTATTTCTGCTTAAAAAATAATTGAACAGGAGGCGAATGAAGTTTCTTAAAACGGTCTAATTGTACGGCCTATCTAAATTGTAAAGATCATCTGTCCCTTATTTTGTATTTTGAGAGGAGAGTTGGAGCTTTATGGAACAACCCAACAAGACGAAGCTAGCCCCTGCCGAAGAGCAAGGGACACTGGCCCGCATGGGAGCGGCGCTTGCCGACTGGAGCGAAAAATGGTTCCCCGATGCCTACGTTTTTGCCGTAATTGCGGTGGTTGTGGTCGGGATCGGCGCTTTGGCGATGGGGAGGTCGCCCATGAAAATCGCCATAGACTTTGGTAATGGCTTCTGGACCTTGATCCCATTTACCATGCAGATGGCTTTCGTCGTCATCGGTGGCTATATCGTCGCGGTTGCCAAACCAGTGCAAAAGTTCATTATTATGCTTGCGGGCGTTCCGAAGACCCCAAGAGTGGCTGTGGCATACGTTGCCTTTATGGCGATGCTGGCATCCTTGCTTAGTTGGGGATTCAGCCTGATTTTCGGTGGGTTCCTGATGCGTGAAGTGGCGCGTCGTGTTCCCAATGTCGATTACCGGGCGATTAGTGCGGCCGGTTATCTGGGGTTGGGCAGCGTCTGGGCGCTGGGCCTTTCGTCTTCGGCCGCGCTGCTGATGGTTACCAAGGCATCGATTCCGCCGGCCATGTACAAATACAGCGGCACGATTCCACTGTCGATGACGTTGTTTACCTGGGAAAACTTGATTATGATCACTGTGCTGGTAGTGATGTCCTGCTGGATTTGCTACGTTTCCCACCCGAGCCCGGAAAATACCAAGACCTTTGAAATGGCTGGAATAAGCTTGGTTGAGCCGCCGGTCGAAGTGCGCGAAACCGCCAATACTCCCGGCGAATATTTGGAATACAGCCCCATTCTGACAATTGTCATGGTTGCCCTAGGGATCGGATATATTTACCACATTACTTCTGTAAAGGGTTTTATGGCTGCGCTGGACCTCAATACCTATAATTTTATTTTCTTAATCGCTGGTATGGCGTTGCACTGGACACCGCGGGCTTTCCTGCGGGCGGCTGCCAAATCGATTCCCGCCACTGGCGGTGTATTGATCCAGTTCCCGTTGTATGCCGGGATTTTTGGTATGATGATGGGCTCCGGCCTCAATGAGGTTTTGGCGCATTTCTTCGTTTCCGTGTCTACCCAGGATACATTGGCTCCTATCGTCGGCGCATATTCCGCAATCCTCGGTTTGTTCCTGCCTTCCGGCGGTGGCAAGTGGATCGTTGAAGCGCCTTATTTGATGCAGGCGGCCACTGAACTGAAGGTCAACATGGCCTGGATGGTTCAGGTGTACAATGCGGCCGAAGCATTGCCAAACTTCATCAATCCTTTCTGGATGCTGCCGCTCATGGGCCTGACCGGCGTTAAAGCCCGTGACTTGGCCGGCTACTCCGTTCTGCAGCTGATTTTCCATACTCCGGTTGTTTTGATCATGCTGTGGTTACTGGCCAAAACGATGCCGTACGTTCCGCCTATGATGCAGTAGTACCTGGAAACCTTCCACACGATTTTCAATAAAGATACGGCAGAAGGCCCCGGTTCACAGAACCGGGGCCTTCTGCCGTATCTTTATTGCGCCTTATTTCGAATAGTCATAGAAGCCGCGCCCGGTCTTGCGGCCCAGCCAGCCGGCTTCCACATATTTGCGCAGCAGCGGGCAGGGACGGTACTTCGGATCGCCGAAGCCCTCGTACAGCACTTCCATGATGTACAGCATCGTGTCC
>JAAZNU010000262.1 GCA_012798135.1 Veillonellaceae bacterium
ACCGGGTCTGCTCATCGGGTCAGCTCCTCGATCATGGCCTGGACGCGCGGCCGCAGCTCATCCACCGTGCCGCTCGTGTCCAGCTGGTAGTCCCACTGCGACCAGTGATCCAGCTCCGTCTCACTCACGTGATGCAGCTCGCTCGTTGGCGGCACAGAGCCATCGCGCGCCTGCAGCCGCTCGAGCATCAGTTCATCCGGGCACACGCACCGCACCAGCGCGAAATCAGCACCCCGCAGCGCCGTCGCCTCGTTGCCGAACCGCAGGTCATCCACCACGCAGGTGACGTCCGGGTTCGCCGCTGCACCCCGTGCAAGCAAACACTCGACCCAGACATCGGGCCACAGGCCGCGGTAGTGCATCCCGAGCTGCTGAAAGAACTGCCGCCTGGTCCATCGCCCGAGCAGCTCACGCGACGCAGCGTCGCGCCAGGCGGTATACGCATCCTGAACGTGGACATGTTCGGGGGGCTGAAACAGGCTCGCCACCCACAGCCACCCGCGCGGGTCGCTGACGTCGGTGTCGCGCAGGTTGTACAGCGTCCGCAGCGGCTCCGCAAAGCTCACCCTCACCGCACCCGCAGTGGCAACCATCTCCGCCGCCGTGCTCTTCCCCGAACCCATCTTGCCGCTCAGCGCGATCCTCACGGGGCGCATTGCAGGGCCTCCAGGCGAGCGATCACACGCTCCGCGCGGTGGTCGGGGCGCGTGCCCATTGCCTCAATTGCACGCGCCGACGGCACGCAGCGCTGGCAGGCCATCCGCAGCGCGATCCGCAGTTCAGTGCCCACCACGCACTCACGGTCGCTCACCGCAATGTCCAGCGCTTCCTGCAGCGCATCCGGATCCACGCCCGCTTCCCGCGCAACGTCACCCACCGCTCTGTCCGCAAGCTCGTCAATGCTACCCATGGCGTCCTCCCGTCGTCAGTGGCACGAGCGTCCCGCTCGTGTGCCGCTGCCGTTCATCCTGCTCATCCTGTCCATCCTGCGAGTCTGCCGTCAGCCGTTGCCGTTCACGCCGGCGCCAGCCGTCCCGGTCCGCCTGGCGGCCGCTCACATGCTGCGTCGGTGTTGAGCCGCCGGATGACCTCCGCGGCGATCTCGCGCAGACGCCGGCAGCGGGCCCGGAATGACGCTGCGACGACCGGCCCGGCTGCGCCATCCAGCACCAGGTCCACCTGCTCCCCGATCATCACCGCAGGAAACATCAGGTCCTCCGCCATCGCCCGCAGGTACGCCCGCAGATGCTGATACTCCCGCGGGCCCTCCAGCACTACCGTTGCCCCGGCCATCGTTACCCCTCTCCAGTCTCTCTCGTCGTGCCTCTCGGATCAGCCACCGGCCGACCGCCCAGGCCAGGCCGATGGCGATGATGTGCACCATGTTCAGCGTCGGCAGCATGGTCGGCATGTCAGGATCCATGGCCTACTCCCCGAGCTGTTGCGAGATCTGCGAGCTGCGCATGCAGGCTGCGATGACCATCCCCGAGACCGCCGCCCAGATTGCCACGACCACCGCGATCACCAGGAGCATCTGCGCCACCTCCTACCGAATAACCAGTTGCGCCAGCTCCGCCGCCGAGCCGTTGAACATGTCCAGGTCCGTCGTCGCCTTGCCGTTGTTGATGCCGGTGATGCTGCCCTTGTCGGTGTATTGCCAGAAGCTCCAGTGGCCCCAAGGCGCGCAGGTCGGGTCGTCAAACGGAGCGTTGCGCGTATAGTGCGCAACCCAGAGCTTGTGATCAGGCACCAGCGTCGGCCGCAGGTGCTCCTCGGCGAAGCTTGGCGACACATACACGAAGGGCCGCAACGAGACCACACGCCGCACCTCGTCCGAGAACTCCCGCACCAGCGCCGTCATCTGGTCCCGATCGAGCTTGCCCGCCTCCTCGACGTCAACCGCCGGCGGCAGCATCCCCGCGAGGCCCTCGCCGTAGCCAACCACCCACAGGAAGTGCGCTGCCTGGTCCTCGCCGCTGCCGGCGACGGGCTTCAGGTAGTGGTACGCGCCGACCAGGAGCTGGCAGCCCTGCGCTCGGGCCTTGTTCCGCGCATAGGCCGGGTCCCTCCATGCCGTCCCCTCCGTGGCCTTCAGGTACGCGAATCCGAACCCCTGCCGCGCCACGAGCGACCAGTTGATCTCGCCGTCTCCGTGGTACACATCCACGCCCTTGATCATGCCCTGCCTCCCGCCGTCATCCTGTCCATCCTGTTCATCCTGTGAGACTCGCCGTTGCCGTCCTCACACACACACGCGGGCCGGCACGTCCCCGGGGGGTTGGGACAATGCCGGCCCGCCCTGTGTCACCCGGCCCACCAGCCGGTCGTGCATCCCGCTCCCGCGGGAAACAGATTGCCGTCCCACTACCTCCCCGTCGCCATCATCCTGTCCATCCTGTGAGATAGCCGTCGCCCTGCCGTGCGCCGTCGCCCCCACCAACGCCTCCACCACCATCCGCTGCCACTCACCGCTCGCGTGCATCACCGCGTCACCCTCTGCCGCAGGGATCGCGCCAGGCTCACATGCAGTCGCGCCAGGCCCTCCAGCGCGGTGATCAGCACTGCGATCTCCCAGGGCTCCCACAGCCGTTCCTCCCGTTCGAAGGGTCTGCCGGCTCACGCCGCAGGCTTTGCGCACGGCCTGCAGCTCAGGCCCCTGGATCCCCCAGGGGCGGATCATGATTCGCTCACACCTGCCGGCTCAGGCTCTGGCTGTGCGTCATCCGGCTCCGGCTCAGGCTCGGTGCCCTTGCCCACCACTACGTCCTGGTACCGTTGCTCGGACTCAGTGTGCAGCTCGTCGATGGCCGTCAACAGCCGCGTGAACCAGTCAACCGTGAGCGGTCTCTCAGACGTCTCCAGCAGCGAGATGTATGCGGTCGAGCAGCCCAGGCGCGCGGCGACCTCGTCCAGCCGCAGCCGCGCCGCCTGCCTCAGTTGTCGCACGTACCGTCCCGGTTCCATGTTGTTCAGTCCAGTTCAGTAGAGTTAGCTACGGTAGAGTGTAGTAAAATGTTGGCGTCCTGTCAAGCACTTTTTCGCCGCCCGTTGGGCCCGCCGCCCCACGCCGGTTGAGTCGTGCTATACTTGCCGCATGGCCACATTGGGGCGGATCATTGCGGGGGCCCGCATCGAGCGGGGTATGACGCAGGAGGAACTTGCCGACGCGATCGGCGTCAGCAAGAGCGCAGTCTGCCAGTGGGAAGCGGGTCGGTCCACGCCGCGCATGCACATCCGCGCACGCATCGCCAAGGCCCTGGGGCTCGAGACGATGGTGCTGCTGCCCGAGATCGAGCTCCTACCCGAATTGGACCCACCGCGCACCAGGGAACAGGCCATTGCCGATATCAAAGCGCGCCTGGCAGAGCTCGAGCACGACGAGCACGAGGGCCGCGGCGACGCGCCCGATCCGTACCCCGGAATTGAGGCGTTGCTCCAGGACCCCACGTTGCGCCAGGCTCTCCAGATCACGGATGCCGAAGCCGAGAGCTTACGGTCCGTCTCCGTAGGCACGGACCACAGCGTCGAGACGGTGGATCAGGCGATCGCGCTCCTCGCGCTGTTGCGGACACTGCGCCGCCGCTAACTCCCGACGCACCTGCGCCACCAACTCAAGCGGCACGTCTGCCCCGAAAATAACCACCGTGTCCAGCAGGAGAACTCGAAACGGTCGTGGAACATCACCAGCAGTGACATGCATGAGCGTCACCCCCGCCAGGCCATTCGCTTCATTCGCGAAACATCCTCCCGGATGGGGGGGGGGGCGACGATTGCCACAGATTTGTTACGATACGTCCCGGGGCACAGGCGCTCAATCCGTGTGGTGGGTGACCGCAATGATCACGCGCAAGTCGCTGCCATACTGGCTCGCCATGGTCGCCGTCGTCACGCTCGTCGCCGCCCTGCCGTCATACCTCTCGTACCGCGATGCCAAAACCAATCTGCCCGAAGCCCTGAGTAAACTCCCGCCCGAGCTGGGCGGAACCAACTACGCGCGCCCGGCCGCTCCGGCAATCCCCAGCGCTCCAACCACGCCGCCAGCAGCACCACCGGCGGCCAACCCCAGCGCCGCCCCACACAGCGTTGGGGACCCACCCGGCGACATGGCCAGCGACCCTCGGTTTGTCGCATGGCGCCAGGCGTGGGGGCAGCTACAGCGGGGGATGACGGTCGCCCAGGTGGAGTCGCTCATCGGTCCGGGCCATCGCACGTCATCAGCGGCGGGGCGCGAGAACTACCAGTGGACGCCGCCGGCGGATCAGTGGGGGATCCCATGTCAGTGCTGGTTCGAGAGCGGCCGCCTGACCGAATGGATCGGCTACTGATGCGCTACCCCGACGGCGAGCGTATCAGCCCCCAGGAGGGGATGGCCCGCCGCACGCACCTCGCCTGGCTCGCAGATCTCCTCAGCGCACTGTTCCGGCACATCCGCTCAGCCCTGCACATCGGTTCACGCAAAGCGGCCCGGTGATCTCTCACCGGGCCGCTGCCATTCATGGCACGGATGTCCCGACGCGTGCCGGCGAATCTACCCCGTTCGCGCCCCCGCATCCGCCCACGATCTCACGTCTCCCGCCCTGTAGATCCGCCGGTTCCCGACCATGCGCGCCACCGGGAGGACGCCCGCGGCGGCCGCGCGGTGCACCGTGGTCCGATCGACGTTGGCGATGCGCGCCGCCTGCCCGCCGGTGACCTCGAGGTCGTCGGTGAGACTGCTCGTATCACCGATGCAAGCCCGCACGGCCTGCCCCAGCAATGTCTCCCAAAACGCCGGTGGGATGTCGTACACGTGCTCCGTCGGCGGCGAGAACAACATCTCGCAGATGTCCTGGCATTGCTCATAGACCTCCGCGACGTCGCGGTCGCCCAGGGCGTGGGCGAAGATGTCGCGCAGCATTGCCGCCAGCGGCGTGTCCCCCCAGTCGGGCCAGACCACCCCGAACACGCCCAGCTCCTCCGCCAACTTCCATGCCGTGCGCGCCAAAGCCTGGTGCACGCGTTGGATCTCCTGCTCACGATCCTGCTCCGTGCTGTCCGTCAGTCTCATGTTTGCCTCCCATATCGATGAGGGGCCCCGCAGGGCCCCTCTGACGACGCGCAGGTGATTTCCATTCAGTCCGCGCTCGTACCCGACACGCCGTGGTTGATGACGACCTTCCAGCAGGTGCCCGCAGGGAGGCTGATGCACCCATGCTGACCGTGGCGCAGGACGCGCGAACCATCGGGCAGGTTCTCGAGCTGGTGCGACCGGGGCAGGGCGCCCAGGTTGTCGGTGCGCTGCTGGATGAGCCAGACGTCGCCCTGACGCAAGACCGTCCGGCCCTGGTCCTGGGCGTTGCGCACCGCAGCGGGGGTGATGTACGCCAGCGCCTCCGCAACAGTCGTCATGCGACGCGGCACCCGCACCGCCCAGACCTGGCAGTCCTCGACGCCCGCGACGTAGCACGCGCCCGTCCACCAGTCGCCGAACTTGTTGCTGTAGTGATAGCGGTACTCGGCACCGTACAGCCAGACGCCGCCGACGCGGTCGCGGATGCGGCCGCCGTCCCAGCCAGTAGGCCGATCCAGCCCGCGCTCGGTGATGGCCTGCTCGGTGCGCTCGATGAGGGTCTCAGTCACGCGGTCGATGAACCGGACGGGCACCTCCGGCGTGTAGCCCGGGCGGATCCGGTTTTGCCGGTCGACCTCGGCGTCCAGTTCGGCGAGACGGCCCGTGAGTGTTCCGCCGTGATGCGCGACGAGGGTACGGGCGACCTCGCGGCGGTCCCTGGCGGTCAGAGCGAAACGGCGGATACGAGACGCGACGGCTGCGACTGTGTTATGCTGTGTCTGCGACATGGGAGCTCACTCTCCTGTGTTGTATGCGGGGCGTCGCCCTGACCCGACGGCGCCCCGCTTGACTATGTACCTATTATATATCGTTGCTATCGTTGCTGTCAACCCCCTACAGCAGATTTCTCGCAGGTTTTTCCACGCACCCGCCGAAACTACTGCCCATGACCGCATGGATCTACTCCCGCGTCTCCACGCAGCGCCAGGTGCCCGGGCTCTCCCTCGATGCACAGGAGGAGCGCGCCCGAGCCCGCGCAGCCGCCGATGGTCACCAGGATGCACAGGTCGTCCGGGACGCCGGCGTTAGCGGCCGCTCCATGGACCGCCCGGGAATCTCGCACCTGCTCGACCAGATCCGCCCCGGTGACACACTATATGTGTGGTCGATCTCGCGCCTCGGCCGCAACGTGCGCGAGGTTCTGCGCGTGGTCGAGGATCTCATCATCCCCCAGCAGATCATCTTGGTCAGTGTGACCGAGCCCATCGATACCAGCAACCCCGTCGGCCGCTGCATGCTCTCGATCCTCGCATCGCTGGCCCAGCTCGAGCGCGAGCAGATCAGCGGCGACATGCGCCGCGGGATGGAGGAGCGCGTGGCCAGGGGCCTGCACTGGAGCACGCCGCCCTATGGCTACCGCTGCGAGGACAAGCGGCTCGTGCCGGATCCCCAGTTCACGGCCGTGGTGCGCGAGTTGTACGTGCGCGCGGCCAACGGCGCCACACGCCGCGAGCTCGCACGCTGGCTCAACGACCAGGGCGTCCCGACGCGCAGCGGCAGGCCCTGGCACTATGCGTCGGTCGCCCGCATCCTGAGCAATCCCGCCTACATGGGCCGCATCCCGTTCCGCGGCGACGTGCTGCCGGGCACGCACGAGCCGTTGGTGCCCGACGATCTCTGGGACCAGGTACAACGCATCGTCGCCGTCCGCTCGCGGATCCCGCCGCCTGCCAGGGTGAGCTCATGGGCGTCGCTGTACCGCTGCGGTGTGTGCGGCAGCAGTGTCTGCATCAGTTCCGCCGGCGCGCACCCACGCCGCACATACCAGTGCGTGGCCCGCCTGCACGTGGTGGCCGCCCGGCGCCACGAATCTATCGGGACGCCGGCAGCCAAAGCCGACCACTGGTTGTGGGAGAGCTTCTGCCGGACCATTGCCGGCGAGTCGTTGCGGGAGTGGGAGAGACTGACAGGGGAGGACGGCCGCGACGCCGCACGCGACGCCGAGCGCCACGAACTCGCGGCCGAACGCGACAAGTTATTGTTGTCACTGGATCGCAATCACAGGGGATGGGTCAGTGGGTTGGTGCCGGAGGGGTTGTACGCCCAGGTCAACCGCGAACTGATGGAGGCCCTGGGGGCGGCCGAGCGGCGCCTGGGGGAATTGGCAACGCTCGACGACGCCATGAGCATCTCCCAGACGCTCACGGGCGGCCGGGAGATGCTGGAGTTGCTGGACAGCCGACAGCGCCGGGACGTGCTGCTGCGTCTGGTGGACCACGTGGGGCTGCGCCATAACGACCTGACGGTGCACTGGGCACTGCCGACGTTGCCGCGCATGCGCATCGAGCTACCGCGCTACTGGTCGCCAGCGCGCAACTACGGCACCGCCCGCATCACCTACCTCCCCGCCACACTGCGCGATTAGGCTACGCCACCTTGGTCGCAGAGCGCAGTCGCGCAGTCATCCCACATAGACCTTCCCCTCATCTCGCAGGTGATCCGTGATGCGCTCCACGCCCATGGCCTCCAGCACCTCCCGCGCGGGCACCCATAGCTCATCGCCGCGGATCTCACCCCGGCGCGTCAGCACCTCGCCGGACTCCCGCTGCACGATGACGTAGGCCTCCGCCAGGCGGTAGCAGCCGGTCACGCGGTCGGCGACGTCCGCCAGGGGCGTGAGCTTCGTGCCCGGGCTCCGCGGATTGCCCCGGGTCGCGCTGCTCGTGTTCTCGGCGATCTGCCCGTCGCCCACGTAGATGGCGATGTGCCCGTAGGTGCCGGAGTTGCGGTTGATGCCCAGGATGTCGCCGGGGCGCATGGTCGCCGGGTCCACCTGGCGGCCGCCGGCGCGGAGCCGGTCGCACATGTCGGTCGCAGTCCCGGCCGCATACTCCCAGCCGCCATCACTGAGCCCGCAGGCGATCTCATGCACCTGGCGCACGAATCGCGCGCAGTACCCGCCTCGGTTGAGGTCGAGCCGTTGCGCACTCGCACCGCTGCCCAGGGTGATGTTGCTCTGCCCGTTTTGCCGCGCCCGCGCTGCCTGGGTCGCGATCTCGATGACCCGCCTCACGTGTGCCGCTGTGTACCTCATGTCTGCCTCCCGTGGCACGGGCGTCTCGCCCGTGTGCCGTCGACCGTCCGTGTGCCGTCAGCCGTTCATCCTGCCCATCCTGCTCATCCTGTGAGTCTGCCGTCGCCGTCATCCCGTCCGCAGTCCGCCAGTCTGCAGATCCAGCACCACCCACCGACCGCGCACCACCAGCATGCCGCCTGGCTCCGGCCCATCCCAGTTGCCGGTGACAATCTCGCCCACCCGCGCGCTCAGCGTCCGCGCGATCGGCGCCACGGCGTACGCGCTCACCAGGCACCCGCGCGGCTGCCCGTCAGCGCCGAGCCAGAACACGACGTACCGCAGCGGGCCCGTCGCGGCGGCGGGCCGGTCGTCGTCACAGCCGGCCAGGGCGGCGAGCGCCAGCAGCGTCACCAGCAACGCGTGCCTCATGTCGATCCCCACATTCATCCATGGGCACGGGGTGCCGCGGCAGCACGCGGCGGGGCCCCGTGCTGCCGTTGTCACAGCGATCCTCCCGGACGCACACGCCGCCGCACCAGCACGCAGAACCAGACGCCCACACAGAACCCTCCCGCAGCGCTCACAGCAGCCGCTGTGAGCCGATCCGGGATGCGCGCGCAGCCGACGGCCAGGAGCGTCCCTCCGGCGGCCGCAGCGACGCACACAGCCGGCAGCAGGAGCCGTCGCCAGACCCAGCGCCAGTCAATCAGTCCGCCCATCGTGCACCTCGTGCAAAAAGCCCCTGGCCGGCGGGTGGGTGCGCCGGCCAGGGGTTGCGGGAGGCCCGCCTCGCGGCGGACTACTCAGAACGCGATCTCAAACGTCCGGGCGATCCTGGCATACAGGTCGCCATCGAACTCCTCGTCGCGCATCACCAGGGCGCCGAGTCTGACCTCCACGCCGGCGACATCGGTCAGCCCGATCCACACCCCGCCGGCAGTCAGCCCGCCGACCTGCAGCAGGTCCACGCCGAACTCTCTACCGGCGAGTAATGGGAGGTCGTTGGGCAGCGTCCCAAGCCGCAGACCCAGGCTCACGCTCACCTGCTGCTGGTGCAGGAACGTCGTGCCTGCCCCGAGCTCGGGCTGCAGATCCCAGGCGATGCCATCTGCCCGCACCATGCTCGCCGTCATTGCCAGCGCCCACAGGACGCAGATCAGTATGTACCTCATCGCGCATCACTCCTCGCCGTTTGTGGCACACGGGCGTCCCGCCCGTGTGCCGTCGCCGTTCAGCCGCTCCTCGTCACCGCATGCACAGCCGCCTCGATGTCCGCCTCGTCAATCTGGATCCCGCGCTCAGCCGCCCACGCTTTCACCTGGGCGAGCTTTTCCTTGCCCGCCTTCCCCGAAGCGTCTTTGAACTTCTGCTCCGCGGCCGCGACCAGCGTCCGCACCATGAGCGCGTTGCTGGTGCCGATCGTCAGCTCCAGCTCTGCCAGCTTCTTGTCGCGCCAGGCTCGGATTGCCTGTGTCGCAACCGCACCGACCGCACTGAGCACCAGCAGCAGCACCGCACCCAGCAGGTTGACCACCTGTGACTGCAGTTCCGGCGTCCACACGTCCGTGATGTGCATGTCCCTGCCTCCCTCTCACCAACATGATGGGCACGGGGTGTCCCGTGCGCCGTTGGTCGTCTGTAGGGCGGGGGTTCATCCCCCGCCGGCCGTCTACGCCCATCACTTCATATGCGTCGCCAGCGCGTCAATCAGCGGCCCCAGCAGCGTCCCGAGCAGCACCATCAGACCCACGAGCACGGTGCCGCCAAAGCTCAGCGTAGCCGTCCTATCGTCCTGTTTCCGCTGCACCTCATCCAACTTCTGATTCACTGTTCGGAGGTCGCCCCGCAGATCCGCCGCCAGGGTCTTCTGCGCCGTTTCCATGGCATCGAGCCGCTCCTTCATGTTGCGGATGTCCGCCGTGTTGGTCGCGCCGCGGACACAGTCATCGCCTGTCTGGTGGTCCATTACGCACCCCCCGGGAGAAATGGCAACGCCCCCGGGGCCCGGGGGCATATGTTCATCCTGCTCATCCTGTCCATCCTGTGAGACTGCCGTCCGCCATTACCCCAGCACGTCCCGCCGCACCACGACCGTCCCCCGCAGCGTCTGCACGCCGCCGCCGGCATAGGTGATCCGGATCGCGGCGGGATAGGTCACATCGCACTCGACGCTGTCGTTGTCGGTGTCGGCCGCGGCGCGCGCGAACGATACCGTGCCGTTCGCCGGATCACCGACGATGCTGCCCGTCCAGCTCCACAGCGGGCTGGCGGTGCGGTCGTCGAGGAGCTCCCGCGCCTGCGCGCTCAGGACGATGCTCGCGCCGGTGATGTCGATCGGGTCCCGCTCGCCGTCGCCGTCGAGGTCATCACCGACGATCACGAGCTGCAGCGCGACAGTATCGCCACGCACGACCGCCAGGGCAAACTGCTCGCCGGCGGGATCGGCCGTCCCGGTCATCACCGCCGCGGCCGACTGCTGGTACGACCCCTCACCATGCTCTGCCGCGATCGCCGCCTCAACGGCCTCGGCGACCTCCGAGATGGGCATGTCCAGGTTGGCCAGATCGCTCACAGTCAGCGCTCCCGACGCCGGTGCCCTGCTCGCGATCGTCGCGTCCAGATTGTTCCAGCACACGGGGATCATCATGGCATTGCTCGTGCTGCTATTGCCGCCGACGATGCCCAATGTGCCGGTGTTCTCGGCGCCGGTGAGGGCAACCTGGTACATCCCCGGCATGTTGGTCGCATCGACCTCCGCCGGGGCTGCTGTGATCGTACCGATGACGCCGTCCATCACGCGCCGCAGCGTCAGGTTGCCAGCGTCTCCGGTCACTGGCGCGCCGGTGGAGCGGTCAATGACCTGGAACTGCACAGTGATCGCCTGCCCGCTCACACTCATCAGACATACCTCCCTGCGGCGACCAGCGCCGGGATGATGATTCCGGCGGCACCGCCGGTGCTCGCATGTGTCACCCGCAGCGCGCTCAGGATCGGCGTGGCCGACTTGGTGGCGTCGGCGCGCGGCTCCATGTAGACACGCACCCAGCGCGTCACGCCCGGCTGAACGGTCAGATCAACCCCCGTTACAGGCGACGTCGGGTAGTCACCACCGACCGTGACCCAGGACGGCGCGACGTCGGTGCCTGTGTTGACCTGCACGCGGTAGATGCTGCCGTACGACGCGCCGAACGTGCCCGCCCAGTCGATGCCACTCACAACGCGGTCAGCCGCTTCCGCAGATTTCGTTAGCACCGTGTAGCCGCCCGATTTGTACCTGCCGTGCGCGTCTGTCCGGTCGAG
>JAAZNU010000064.1 GCA_012798135.1 Veillonellaceae bacterium
CAGCAATTCCCGCACCCCCCGGCAAGTGGCTCAGGGCCATCGGGGATGATTGGAGTCTTCGTAAACCCCATTGCCGAATTACCGGGCTAGCAGGGTCAGTCCATAACTTTTCGGTGGTTTTCACTTTGTGCCGGCCAAGCCCCCATGGGTTGCGTATGCTGAGTCTCCGTGAACAGGAGACAGTTACAGCGACAACAGAGAGCAGCCCAGCAGGACCTCAAAAGGAGCAGGGTGCGCAAACACCTGAGCGCGGATGCACTCCACGGAGCCATTCGCAAGTCCTTCGAGCAAGTGGCTGAAACGGGCAATGGGACATCCCAGATCCCCATGCCGGACTGCCTCATGTCGGGCTATGCCATGTTTTCCCTCAAGGACCCAAGTCTCCTTGTCTTCGATCAGAGAAGGACAACCGAAGACCACAATCTCAAGTCCATCTACGGCATAGAAAAGGCTCCCTGCGACACCCAGATGCGCAAACGCCTCGATCCCGTCGAGCCGGATTCACTGCGCCCGGCCTTCACGGAGGTCTTCCGCAGGGCTCAACGAGGCAAGCTTCTCGAGGAGATGGTCTACATGGAGGACTGCGTTGTGATCTCGGGCGACGGGACAACCCACTTTGTGTCCGAAAACCTCTCTTGCCCCGCTTGTCTCAAGAAAACATCCTCCAAGACGGGCAAGACCACCTGCAGCCTTCAGACCTATGCGGCCGTCATCGTCCACCCGGAGCGCAAAGAGGTCATCGCTCTGCCTCCCGAGCCCATCTTCAACCACGACGGGGACAACAAGAACGACTGTGAACGCAACGCCTGCAGGCGATGGCTCGCTAAATTCAGAAAAGAGCATCTTCACCTCAAGGCCATCATGACCGAGGATGGCCTCAGTCCCAATGCTCCCCACATCAGGGACCTCATCGAGCACCGCTTCCACTACATCCTCGGGCTCAAGGAGGGAGATCACGCCTTCCTTTCCCCGTGTCTCGACGCCGCCGTCGACTACCATATCCCGGACCCCCAAGACCCCAAGATGCACCATTTCTTTCGGTTTGTGAATTGCGTGCCCCTCAATGGGTCCAACCGGGACCTTTTGGTCAATGTCCTGGAGTACTGGGAAGAGAGTTCCACCGGCACACGGCACTTCTGCTGGGTCACGGATTTCACGCTCACCAGGGAAAACGTCTACGCCATCATGCGCGCAGGCCGCGCCAGGCGGAGAACGAGACCTCAAGAACCAGGGATACCATTTCGAGCACAACTATGGACTGGGCCAAAAGAACCTGAGCATGGTCTTTGTGATGCTCATGTTCCTCGCCTTCTTGACGGACCAGGTCCAGCAGATGTCCTGTCCTCTGTTTCGAGCGGCCTGGAAGAAGGCCGGCTGTAAGCGAGACCTCTGGGAAAAGATGCGGGGAGTCTTTCACCTCATCGCCGTCGATTCCATGGAGATGCTCTATCGAATGATTCTCCTCGGAGCCCAGAAGATCTCCGGCCGGTTCCTCCTGGACACCTCTTGACCTGCCTGTGCTACCCGCTCCATCCCGTCTCCCATCTCCCTGCTCGGACCCTATCTGTGGCCTTGATGGTTCGCTGTTCCCCCAACCGGACGCCTGGCGGTTCCAAATTGCCCAAATCATCCAAATGGTCTTGGAACTCCGTCTCAATTTGCCATCTTACCCCCCAACCTCATGCGCCAGGAGCTCAATACACGCCTACGCCATCCCCTGGCCGTGCTCCAGCGGGAATTGCTG
>JAAZNU010000048.1 GCA_012798135.1 Veillonellaceae bacterium
ATAACCTTGTTCCCTGTTTGCTCATCGCCAATCCTCCCTCCGTTGTTTATTCCCGGCCATCCAGCAGTTACCGCCGCCGCTTCTCTTTTCCTGTGCCAGGTAACTTCAGCTTTATTGTACTGGAAACCCATTGTTATCGCAAGAGTCAGACAATTCACTCAGCAGAAAAAGCAACGGTCTCGCTACGCTTTTACCCGCAGTGAGACCGCCAATAAGCAGAACCCATATTTACAAAGGCTATTTCGAATCGCTTTTGGCAAAAGCGCCCACGACCGCCCGGACGATTTCCCCCGCGCACCGCGCATACAGCATGGCGGTGTCGATCGTTTCCTGAACCTTATCGGCCGTGTCGACGAGGTTGTCCTCAATACAGGCCACCGCCGTGTTGGCGGTTTCGACGGTCTTGCGGACGCCGGCCACCACTTCGTTGCTGTTGGCGATGAGCTCTGGCAGGACTTCGATGGTGGAGTCAATCGCCTTTCGGTTTACCATCAGCACGTCGTTGATTTGCGTTACCACCGCCACCACTTTTCGCAGCGCGGCAATCAGGTAGTACCCGACCGCCAAGGCCAGGGCAAACAGAATCAGCAACGCCAGATCGTATAATGAAATGTACACTGGCACCCCTTCTTTCCGGTTACAGGCTCAGGCCGGCCGTTTTTATTGTTGCGGATCGGCTGTTTCCGCCTTGACGACGGGTGCTTCTTCTTCCGCCGCGCTGGCGCAGGGCGCTTTTTCGAATTTATGTTTCACCTGCTGCCGAACTTCTTCTACGACTTCACCCGCTTTTCCCTTGACCTCTTCCACTTTCACCTTGGCTTTCTCCACCGCCTCTTGAGCGGCGGTCGCCAGCTCTTCCCGTGTTTCCTTGCCGGATTTCGGCGCTAACAGGACTCCGGCCACAGCTCCGACCGTCGCGCCGATCGCTGCGCCGACTGCGACATTTTTCAGCGCCTTCTTCTGCGCCGCAGCTTTCCGTTGCTTTTTGGCCTTTTCGAACACTTCCAAAATCGCCATGCTAACACCTCCATTGTTAATATCTTAATCATACACTAAAACACCAAAATTTGTACATTCTTATTTTATAAGCTTGGCGCGTGCCTGTGTTTTCAAAAAGCCAAAAAGAGTACCAAAAGATTCTATTTTGTCGGATAAAGAGCATTATCCGCTTGGTTGACGGCTGCAGGCGCCTGTTCCGGCGAAGGGGCAACGTAAATTTCAACGTATTCCCAAAGCGCCGCTTTTGCGCGATGGCGCCATACTCACTCGATCTCGTAACGCTTGCCGTTAATCCCGGTCAGGCCAGTGGTTTGAAAAAGAGGGCATCGTTTTCCGGTATCGGTTTACTAAAATAATAGCCCTGGATGTAGTCGCATCGATTTTTTACGAGGAAATCAACTTGCATTTTAGTCTCGGCGCCTTCAGCGACAACGGTCATTCCCATGCCGTGAGCCATGTCGATAATATTTCCTATGATCGATGTCTTCGTACTGTTTGTTAAAGTCATGTCTATGAAAGATTTGTCTATTTTGAGGGTATCGACAGGAAGACGATGGAGATAGGTAAGCGAAGAATAGCCAGTACCGAAGTCGTCCAGGGCCAGTCGTACGCCCAAGGCATGGAGTGCATTGAGATTATAGGCGGTGTTTTCCAAAGATGACATAAGTGCTGTTTCGGTAATCTCAATCTCAAGTTGTCCAGGCGATATTCCGGCATCGGTCAACGCAGCGTAAACGATTTTGACGAATAATTCATCAGATAGTTGAGATGGTGATACATTTACACTGATTCGGATATCCTTGCGGCCATTGTCGGCTAACCTACGGCCAAACAGGCAGGCTTGTTGAAGTACCCACTTGCCGATGTCATGTATAAGACCACTTTCTTCGGCCAATGGAATAAAGCTAGTTGGCGATACGGCGCCATGTTGGGGACTGTCCCAACGAAGTAAAGCTTCGAAACAGTTGACACTCATGTCACTCATTTTGACCTGCGGTTGGTAGACAAGTCTCATCTCCTTTCGATTCAAAGCTCCCCGCAAATTGCCGGTCAAGACCATTTTTTTGTATGTTTCCGCCTGCATGGATGGCTCAAAATATCGCCAGCAGTTTTTTCCCGCTTTTTTAGCGGCATACATGGCATTGTCGGCATTTTTAAGAATTTCTTCACTAGTGTTTCCGTCTATAGGATAAATTACAACACCAATGCTGGCCGTCATTTGAATGTTCACATTGAGGACGACTTGCTCATACGTGAGCGCTTTAATGATCCTGTCAGCGACGATAGCGGCTTCCTCTTTTGTTGTTTTTCCTGGCAATATGACAATGAATTCGTCGCCGCCGATCCGGGCAACAAAGCTGCCGTGGCCAGCTTCTTTCACAATGATAGCTCCCGATTGGATTATAATGGCGTCGCCGTAGCGGTGACCAAGGCTATCGTTGACCGTTTTCAGATCATCAAGGTCAACGAAGAAAACAGCCCCTGCTGCTTCGTGCTGACGAGCTTGTTCCATCTCGGCATCGAGGCGTTCTGCAAGATAAGCTCGGTTAGGCAGTCCTGTGAGATTGTCATGGTAAGCAGTGTATCGAACTTTAGTGAAGCTGTTGACTCGTTCCAGCGCTACAGAAGCTAAATCTGCGAACTGTTGCATTATTGCCTGTTCATCGTCGGTGAGAACGTGAACTTCGTCTTGCCAACTTGCGCTGATGATCCCTATCACATGTTCGTCGCTTTTGAGAGGAAGCATGATGATACTCGTCATTTGGATAAACTGGCTTTCTTGGTCGCGCTTGGGATGATGTCGATAATCTTCAATATAAACCATTTCGCCCGTCCGGAGCACTTCCTGATATATCATACCCGGAAAAGGATTATTCTCCCAGCATTTACTGATCCCGCTCCCTTCTTTGACAATGCATCTATCGGCGTCATCGCGCATGGCAATAACCCCATCGGGTGTTTTTATGAGTTGCAAAGCAGACTTCAGGATTGTATCGAGCAAGTCGTCAATTTCGTTGGCTGGCCTTGTAAGCAAACTAGTAATCGCTCGATATTGGCGTTCGCGCGTTAGAAGGTTTTTTTCCGCTTCATGTCTGGTCTGAATTTCGTCCTGCAGTTGGCTGTTTGCCTCGTTGAGGGTCTCGTTCATGGCTGTCATTTCTTCGTTCATAGCGGTAAGGCTCTGATTGGCGGCCGATAGTTCACTTGTTTTCTCCTGCACCTTCTCTTCCAAGCTTTCATGCGCGTGTTCCAGTTCTTGCTGGGCTTGCTCCCGCATTTGTATTTCTTCTTCTAACAGTTGGTTATTATTCTCCAATTCTCGCAGCATAGTACGCAATTTGGACCGCATGACGCAGAACCCATCCGACAATTGGCCGATTTCGTCGTTGCAGTGGATTTGGAGATCCCTTTCCTCCAAATTGCCTTGTGTTAGAAACAGACATTCATCCCTAAGTTTGCGAATGGGAATGACAAAATAGTCACTGAGTTTGACGATAATGAAAGTGCCGATGGCAATGCCCGTTATTGATGCAACAATCATAAGGCGAGTAAGAAGGTTCAGCTCTCTGTTGACTTCGGCCTCCGGCGCCGACACGCCCATAATCCAGCGGACACCACCGGGCAACCGAATCGGCGTAAAAACAGCGTAGCGAGGTATCCCGTCAAGAAATTTATATTTTCCAATAACCTGCGTGTCGCGATCCAAGGCTGCATGAAATAGATCGACAAGATTTGTATCCAACTCAGTAATGGTTAAGCTTAGTGCCGGGTCAAGCCGCTCCCCCAGCTTAATTTTTCCCACTAAATTCGGATACTCAGGATGAGCGATAATAAGTCCGTCTTCATTAATTACGAACCCATGACCGGTTTCCTGGAAGTGCAAAGGTTCGACGGTTTCCGTAAGTTTGTTTAACGTATAGGCAACAGCCAGCATTGCTTGCAAGCGTCCATCATTGATAACGGGCATCACAAGGATTACTGATGGCTTTTTCTGACCACGTGAAATCAATGGTTCAGAAATGTAAGATTCTTTTGTCTCAAATACTTTAGCGAAATATATTCGATCCCTAAATTCTCCAGTGCTACCATCGTAACGAATTCCTTTACCATTTACATCAATATAGACAATGGTTTCCAGCGTCGGCTCAAGTTTTTGCATATCGCCCAGAACTTCCATGATTTGATCAGGTTCGCCGGATTTGATCCTTTTGGTTTCGGCTAAATGCCTAAGATGAATCATTTTCGCCTGAATATTGGCTTTGATCTGGTTGGCATAGTCAGCGTTGATCGCACTGGCTGTTTCACTAATGTTTTCTTTCACTATCCGATATGCAAGATAGTAACCGATGCCGCTCAACAACCCAAAAAAAAGAAAGAAGATCGGCAGCAATATCAGAAGCAACCTTGTGCGAATGCTCCTCATGACCATCTTCTTCACCCCTTGGATATTTATTTAATCTGTCGTCCTGCACCGTTCTTGTTGTTGCGTGAACACTCCGTAATTTTTAAAATACCAACGCAACTAAATATACTATTTAAAAAATTCGCTTTATTAAAGCAATATCCTTCAAATACAAACAAAGAAACCTCGTCCTGCAACGAAGTGCACTACGGAGGCTTTCCTGTTCCATTGCTTAAAAATATCTCGCCTCGATCACAAACACTCGGCCTCGCTTGTCCTGCCGGCGCTGATCACCACCCTTCCCTGCCCCAAACACCAAAACCGTCAAAAAACACCCCATAACCGCAAAACACGCAAAAAAAAAAGACCGCCAAGCCTTAATAACAAAGGCTTGGACGGTACACACCAGCATGCAAAAACATGTATTTTCGATAAGCATACACTAAAACATTGGAAAAAGCACCCGATGGCAAATATTTTCCTAGCTGCCGAATGCCTTCAGCTGAATCCCTTCCTGCTCCAAGGCGACTCGGACGGCCTTGACCATCTCCACGGCGCCCGGGGTGTCACCATGCACGCAGATCGTCTGGGCGTCGATCGGCACTTCCTTGCCGGACAGTGAAATCACCGTTCCCGTTTTAACCATGCGGACCACTCGCGTCACCACTTCCTGAACGTCATGAATCACCGATCCGGCGACCTTTCGGGAGACCAGGGTTCCTTCGTCGGTATAGGCCCGATCGGCGAACGCTTCCGCCACAAACGGCAGGCCGGCTTGTTGCGCCGCCGTCACCATCAGCGAGTTGGCCAGACAGAGCATGTACAAATCAGGATTGACGGCCTTGATGCCGGCCGCAATCGCCAACCCGAAGGCGAGGTCTTTTTCGGCCATATTATACAGAGCGCCGTGCGCTTTCACGTGCTGCATCTGGATGCCTTCCGCCCGGCAAAACGCATCCAGGGCGCCAATCTGGTACATGACCGCGTGCTTGACTTCGTCGGGGGTCATGGCCAAGGCCCGACGGCCGAAGCCGACCAGATCGGGAAAGCCGGGGTGCGCGCCGACCGCAATGCCGTTTTTCTTGGCCAGTTTCAACGTTTTCGCCATGTTGTCCGGGTCGGAGGCGTGAAACCCGCAGGCCACGTTAATGGAAGTCACGTGCGGCATAGCCTGCTCGTCGTAGCCCAGTACATAGGCGCCGAAGCTTTCTCCCATGTCGCAATTCAGGTCAATTGTCTTCATCTTGCTTCACCTCTGCAATTTCTACTTCGTAGGTACGCCCGCTAATCGACAAGTTCAGTCGCCGCACGGCACCGACAATTCGCGGCGTTGCGTTGCACGCCGAAAAAATGTATTGGGCCGCTTGCCGGTACTGGTCCTGTTCGGCCCGTAACGCCTCGACCGCTTCGGCGTCGGTGCACCGTAAAAACCGCACCGTCACCTGCGGTTTGGCCTGCGCCAGCTTCCAGAGATCGGCGCCAATAACGGCGCCGATCTTGGCATAGCCGCCGGTGGTGCCACAATCCGCCATCATGACAATCGGCTGCCCGCTGCCCGGGACTTGGATTGCCCCGATTCCCAATGCGTCCGACACGATATCCGCCTTATCCTGGTGACGAATTTCCGGCCCCGCCAATCGATACCCCATCCGGTCCGCTTCATCCGAAACCCGGTACTTGCCGCTAAACAAAGTATCTATTCCTGCCGGCAGAAACAGATCGTCCTGCGGTCCCAACAGCACCCGCAGGGTAATCTGATCCGGGTAAGCGGGAATGAAGCGTGACGGCAGGACCGCCGGCGTTGCGGAGAACGGCGGCGCTTCTCCCAGCGGCAGGCGATCATCCGCCTTAAGGATTCGACCGTCGACTCCCCCCAGCCTGGCCCTAGTGTAAGTCGAGCGGCTGCCCATTACCAACGGCACGGCAAAACCGCCGGCCACGGCCAAGTACGCCCGGCAGCCACTGCTGGCGTAGCCGGTTTCCAAGACATCGCCGGCGTCAACAGCCATAGCCCGCCAATTGCCAGTCGGCTTTCCATTGAGTCGCGGCTGCATGTCCGCGCCGCATAGCGCAATCCGACAGGGTTGATCAAACCGGAACGTCCCGCCCAACAGCGTCATTTCAAGAACGGCGGCGCTGACCGGATTGCCGCAGAGCAGGTTTCCCATACTCGCCGCATAGCGATCCATCACGCCGGCCCGCGGCAACCCAAACGCCAGATATTCCAGGCGCCCCTCGTCCTGAATTGTGCTGGCCAATCCCGGCTGCAAAACGGTAATCATTCTGCCGCCCCCTTACCGGTTAAAATTGTCGGTTGATAGACGCCCCTGTTCACATCGCGTTCAATTCGCAGGTATTCGTCGGCGGAAATCGACTCAAATCGCAAAAAATCGCCCGCAGAATATAGAAAGGGTTGGTCACGATCCGGATTGAACACTTTAACCGGGGTGCGGCCGATCAACTGCCAGCCGCCCGGACTCTCCACCGGATACAGCCCCGTCTGGGGGCCGGCGATTCCCACCGAGCCGGCCGGAATGACCGTGCGGGGAACCTTCAGGCGCGGAGCGGCAATTCGCTCCGACATGCCACCCAAATAGGGGAAGCCGGGCGTAAAGCCGATCATATAGATTCGATACGGTACGGAGCAATGAATCTGGACGACCTCCGCCAGCGACAATTGATTGTGCCGGGCGACAAACTCCAGATCGGGACCGGCCTCACCGCCGTATAGCGTCGGAATGATGATGATCTTCACCGCAGCCACTGCCGTTTGTACCGCTTCCGCCGTCGCAGCCAAAGCATCAATCTTGGCGATCAAGTCGCCGCGGCTAATTTGCAGCGGATCAAAAAATACCAGGAATGACCGATAGGTGGGCACGACCGCCTTCACCAGCTGCTTATACTCCGAAGCGATTGTGCGGGCCAAAGCATGTACGCGAGTGTTGATGAACGGATCGATCGTCTCGCCGAATTCAACGACCAACCCCGTCTCGCCCTGGCTTAGGTATCTCAGGTTATCCATTTATCCGCGCTCCTTTCCGAATTGCGGCACTTGTAATCGGATTTGAAAACTGCTTTCCCTTGCTTCGACAAAACCAACAAGAACTCCTGTTGTTCCCCCTCGAATCCGGCAAAGATTTCCCGGGAAATAACCGAACGAGGTAAAACAAAGAAGTCCTTCCCGTAAACGGAAAGGACTTCTTTGTCGTAGAACCGGCGGCGACCTACTCTCCCAGGCCGTTTCCAACCAAGTACCATCGGCGCATGGGGTCTTAACTACCGTGTTCGGGATGGGAACGGGTGGAACCCCCCAGCCATCACCACCGGATCCATGAGGGTGCAACCCTCACAACTGCATAGAAGAGATTGTCTAGAACAGACGGTTTGA
>JAAZNU010000063.1 GCA_012798135.1 Veillonellaceae bacterium
GCAGCTTCTGTACCAACGACAGGCCGTACGCGGCTTCTGTTCCGGCGGGCGGGACCGTGAGCCAGGCAGGAGACCTCTTGACATTCCGGAAAAGAGCCAATACAATAACGTACTGCTGGTATAAGGGCGCTTCTGCGCTCTCTGGCCGGTGACTGTCGGCATCCCTTTCGGGGGCTGGGGATGCGTTCGCTTCGGGATTGGAGCCGGGGCATGTCACGTCGGTCTGGGCTTCTGATTCTTCTGTGGTGGACGGCAGCTTCGTTCGCCCTGTTTGCGCAAACTGCGCGGGCTGAAGACGCAGCAGGCCGCATGAGCACGCTTGAGCATGCCCGCGCGCTCTTGGCCGCCGGCAATACCGCGGAGGCAGTTTCCGTGCTTGCCCCGCTTCTTTCCAGACCGGACACAGGACCCGAAGCCCTGGTTACCACGGCGCGCTGCCATCAGGCTATGGGTGACTTCGCAAAGGCGGCAGATGCCTACGCCCTGCTGCTGAAGGGCTTCCCGAACTCAGACCTCATCTCAAGAGACCTTCGCCTGACGTTTCTCGAGTGCCAGATTCTGGCAAAGCGGTGGCCGGAGGCCATAGCCATGGCCGGGGAGTGCGTGAAGGTTCACCCCGCCGAAGCCGCCCTCTGGCACTTCAAGGCTGCGGCGTGCGAGGTGCAACGGCAGGACTACGCCCGCGCAATCGCTGATCTCAAGAAGGGCGCCGAATCTGCGCGCCTGCCCAAGGATGCTGCAATCCTCAAGGAGATCCACACCATGCTGGCCGGGTGCTACCAGATGGCTGAGGAGTGGCCGGAGTTGGCGGCACACGCGGCCGGGATGGTGGCAACGTACCCGCGGGACGCGGCAGTGTGGCAACTGCGCGCGAGCATGGGCTACGAGCGTACAGGCCAGTACGACAAGGCCATTGAGGCATTGGAAGCGGGCCTGAAGGCCGCAGCCGATAGCAAGGATGCCGCGCTGGTGAGCGAGCTCGGCGTGCGCCTTCCGCAGATGTACCGGCTGTCGGGCAAGACTGCGGAGGCCGAAGAGCTCCTTCTGCAGCTTGCGCGCGAGCACCCGGCTGACGCGCCCGTGCATCTGTTCTGGCATGCCATGTGCAGCAAGAACAGGCGGGAGTACGCCACCGCTGCCGAGCGCTTCCAACAGGTGGCGGACAAGTACCCGGACCACCTGATGGGCAAGAACGCGCTGATGGAGGTGTACGGATGCCTGATCATGGTCCCTGGCCGCAAGGCGGAGGCCGAGGCCGCCTTCCAGAAGCTCTGGGACGAATACCCCGACTTCAGGCCGGAGGCGCTGTTCATCAAGGCGGAAGTCATGGCCCAGACGGTTTGCGACTACAGCGAGGCAGAAGCTTGCTTGGAACGTCTCCTCAACGAATATCCCGGTCACTCCGTTTCCACGCGTTCAGAGTTCAGCGCACTCCGTGTGATGGTTTATCGCAAACTCGGCAGGCCAGCAGAGGCCGCAGAAACCCTTTTGGAGCTGGCAGAGAGCGCCCCGAACGATCATCGCAAGGCAATGCACCTGTGCAACGCCGGACGCTTGCTGCACACCGCAGGCCAGCACAGCAGAGAGAAGAGAACTTACGCAAGGATACTGGAGCTGGGAGAAGCAAGTGGCGAAGATCGCGCCA
>JAAZNU010000214.1 GCA_012798135.1 Veillonellaceae bacterium
CTGATGGTGTCGACGTGTTCGGTTACACAGCGTGGGGGCCTATCGATCTGGTTTCGTGCGGGACCCATCAGATGTCGAAAAGATATGGCTTTATCTATGTTGATAAACAAGACGATGGAATCGGGACTCTGAAGCGAATCAAAAAAGATTCCTCCTTCTGGTATAAAAAGGGGAGGCGCCAACGGCGGGGTTATGTTCGGAAAGCTCTGAAGCGCCCGGCGCTGGATGTGGGTGCATGTCCTTCCCTGAGGTAGCGCATAAAATTTTGTGTAAAGTCCAAATGCCAGGATAAAACCAAGTAAAGTTTATAGCGTAATTTTCACCCTATCGCCAAAGTAAATCATCAGGTTATCAAGAATCATGGGCCATTCCTTAACAGGCATCGTCCACTTGTCCACAATGCTCATGGTGGCAAGATAAAGGATTTTCATCAGGGCGTCACCTGATACAAAAGCGCTTTTCGTTTTCGTGACTTTCCGGAGTTGCCGGTTGAAATTTTCGATAGCGTTGGTCGTGTAGATCAGTTTCCGGATTTCCGGAGGATATTTGAACATGGTAGAAAGTTCGTTCCAATTGACCCGCCAGGATTTCACGGCCAAAGGGTATTTTTTGCCCCACTGGGCTTCGAATTCATCCAGCGCCATAAGGGAGGTTTCCTCAGTCGGGGCCTTGTAAACCGGCTTTAAACCAGCCGTGAACTGTTTGACATCCTTGTAAGACACATATCGGGTGGATGACCGTATCTGATGGATGATGCAGCGCTGCACCTCGGTCTTGGGAAACGCCACGTTTATGGCTTCCACAAATCCGGACAGGCCGTCAACCGATGCAATCAGTATATCCTGCACGCCCCGGCTTTTCAATCCATTCAGTACCGAAAGCCAGTATTTTGAGGATTCGCTGGCCCCAAGCCAAATACCGAGCACATCCTTTTTCCCTTCCAGATCGGTTCCTATGGCCACATAAGCAGCCTTTTTGGTCACGATCCCATTGTCGCGGACATTGTAGTGTATGGCATCGAGAATGACCATTGCATAGATGCTTTGGAGAGGACGCTCCTGCCATTCCTTAATGAGAGGCAGGATTTTATCAGTGATCTTGGAAACGCGGCTGTCGTCAACGTCGATGCCGTACATTTCCTGCATAGTCTTTTGTATGTCCCGGGTGGATACGCCCTGCGAATACAAAAAGATCACTTTATCCTCAATTGCAGACACATCGGTTTGATGCTTTTTGACAAGCTGAGGCTCAAACTCACCGTTTCGGTCTCGTGGTACCTGGATTTCCATCTCACCGGTGTTGCTTTGAACGGTTTTTGTCGAGTAACCATTGCGGCTGTTTTCCGTATTTTTATTCTTGTAATCGTATTTGGAGTATCCCAGATCGTTCTCAAGCTCTGCGTCCAGCGCGGTTTGGATGGTTTCGGCCGTCAGCATCTTCACGAATTCATGGACGTCGTTCATGTCCTTGATCCCATATTCTTCAATCAGTTCCCGTAGTTTGCTTTTCTCTTTTCGTGGCATAATGTAACCTCCATCGTCTTTCTTATTTTACCTGACAATGGAGGTTTACACAATATTTTAGATACTACCGATATGAGCATCACCGGTTGAATCGGTCGTATTCAGCAGCTTACCCCAAGCGTCGTAAGTTTATTGCACGACATTGTTGCAACTGCTGTTACCCATGGATCACATAACTAAAAGCAGCGCCCTATGAAGTAAGCCATAGAGCGCTGCATAAAGGCTTATCTTTCTTGTTTTGGGATGGTTTAATTACGATCAATGATTCTTTTGATTGGCTGATTCTATCTAAATTACCCTAATTTATGATCCTTCTCGCAGAGATATTTAGAAAATTGTTTATCTATTTTTATATCCGGATTTTGTCTACAGATCTCTAAAACATGCCTCCAAATAGCTTTGTATTTTACAAAATTAAAATCAATATAGATAACGTCCATATTATCAGATTCAATAACCATCATTTCGCTCATTGGCACACAAAATACACCTTTATATCTAATTGACTTGATGTTAGAAATTTCAATCAAAGTGTATTGCTTTTTATTTTCAGATATAATTTTACTGCCAGTTATTTGGAGAGTTTGGTTACCTTGACTTAAAATTCTACGAAATGCAAAGGGAATGAACACGACATCTGCAGCCATATATACACTGATACTGTAGATTATGTGTGATATTTTTAATAGAATTGGAA
>JAAZNU010000212.1 GCA_012798135.1 Veillonellaceae bacterium
CAAGAACCCTCTCTTATGGGAATGGGGGATGATTAAATGTCAAATGAGAGAATTATACCATATCAGCCCACAGTGATTGCAGGGCCTAAACAGGCTTTGCTGGTAACTCCAGAAACAGCCGAGCTCATGATAAAAAATTCTAAAAGACCTCTTTTTATTTTAGGGCCCCTGGTAAAAGAGGAACCTCTTCTCAGCTTTGCTACCAATATAGCAGAAAAATGGAACCTACCAGTAGTCACAACAGCAGACGCATACAAACCATTCAATGATAAAGGACTTAATCCAAAATCATATGGGGTTGTGGAAATAGTAAACTTGCTCAAAGACCCGGAATGGAAGGGTTTAGACGGTAAAGGATCGTATGACTTGGTTATTTTCTTAGGATGTATATATTACATAGGTTCACAGGGACTATCAACCCTGAAACATTATGCACCTCATTTGAAAACTTTAACTATCTGCAAATTTTTCCATTCTAATGCAGATGCTTCATTCCCGAATATGAAAGATGAAGAATGGTTTAAATTCCTTGGAAAGATGGGTAAAGGGGGATGAGTTTAAAATAAAGTTTCTGAATAATCATAATATGTTAAGGTTATGGTGCGTATTGTTGATTGCAAAGAAAAATATAAAGATTTAGAACTTAAAAAGCAGATAAAGGCGGTTATAAAGGAGGAATCGGATGTTTGAAGATATACCTGTTGATGTAAGCCCCATGTACGAGGGGGAGCGTATCAGATCAGCCAATATGTTTGTGGAACTTGCAGGACCGAAATCTATGGGTGCAGAGCTGGTACAAGTCGAGGAAGATGTTGAAGATGGCAAAATTGAGGTCATAGGTCCGGAACTGGACGCCATGAACGAAGGAGACATCCATCCTTTGGGTGTCCTGATTGAAATCCAAGGTGAACACCTGGAAAAGGAATTGGAAGGGGTAATTGAACGGAGGACTCACGAACTCTGTAACTATGTAAAAGGATTCATGCACCTCAACCAGAGAGACGCAATTTGGTGCCGAGTTAGTAAAGAAGCCCTTGAAGCAGGTTTTAAACTGGAACACTTGGGTAAAACCCTTGCAATACTCTTCAAAGAAGAATTTCCCCTGATTGAATCCATCGCAATAAGCATCCTAACCGAACCAGCAAAAGTTGAAGAATTTGTATCACAAGCTCAGGAAGAATATCAAAATAGGGATTCAAGAGCCCGTGAACTATCTGATGAAGATGTGGATGTATTTTATGGATGTGTCATGTGCCAATCCTTTGCACCCACCCACGTATGTGTAGTAACACCAGACAGAACAGCATTATGCGGTGCTATAAACTGGTTTGACTGCAGAGCAGCTGCAAAAATGGATCCTGAAGGCCCTATATTTGAAGTTGAAAAAGGAGACCTTCTTGATGATGTTAAAGGAGAATACACAAATGTGAACTCCATAGTAATGGAAAAATCCCAAGGAACAGTTGAAAGGGTCTTTTTACACAGTGTGTTTGAATATCCTCACACTTCTTGCGGTTGTTTCGAGGCAGTGGCTTTTTACATCCCTGAACTCGATGGCATAGGCATAGTTGACCGTGACTTCCGTGGAGAAACGCCTCTAGGAATACCATTCTCTGCAATGGCCGGGCAATGTTCTGGAGGTAAACAAGTGGAAGGATTCACTGGACTCAGCCTGGAGTACATGCGTTCACCCAAGTTCTTACAAGCAGATGGTGGTTTTGAAAGGATAGTATGGCTGCCAAAAGAGATTAAAGATTCTCTGGATGATTACATCCCTGAAGGTATCCGGGAAAAAATCGCTACTGAAGAGGATGGGTCTACAATCAAAGATATCAGAAGTTTCCTAGAAGAAAAGGGACATCCTATATTAGAAAGAATCAAGACTGCTTCATCAGAAGTTCCTGAAGAAGAAGTTACAGTTGAAGAGGAAACTCCTGAGGCCTGGGACGAAACTGAACTGGAAGGAGTGCCAATGTCTCCTGTAGCATATGCTCCTGAATTAACAGTCCCATCATCTGGAGGGATTAAAATCATCTTTAAAAAGGCTAAGGTATACGCAGAAAAGGTGATCATTAAGAAAAAATGATCATATA
>JAAZNU010000153.1 GCA_012798135.1 Veillonellaceae bacterium
CGTCGCACGAGGGGTTGCGATCAACCGACTGAATGCCAGGGATGTCCCCGCATCGAGCTAGCATTGCCTGGCACGGCCAAGCAATGTCGTGCGGTTGCTGGGGATCATCACGGCATGATCTGGGTCGCAGCATCCCATCCAACCGACCGTTGCTTTTTTTCCCACTGCCATCACGTGATGGGGAACCAAGCCAGGCCAAGCGAAACCGGGTCTAACCAGGTCTAACCGGGTCTAACCGGGTTCACGTGGTATCGCGGCCGGATCCATCCCCCGTTTCGGAAAATCCCGTATCCTGGCACGCTCATCTTCTCGAACGGGGGATCGAGAACCCTCGTGGAATGCTCGCCCGGTGATGCGGATGAATTGGAGAGGAAACTCGTCGTTCAAATACCCCCGTCTGATCGGAGGGCATGCAGTCCATTCCTCGATGGTGGCCCGGCGAGGCTGCCAGGGTCGCCCGCGACCTCGAGAAAGACCTCGGCCACCTGCGCCGGCGGGGCATCGACCCGTCGCGGTTCCTCGGCGGCACGCTTGCCCGCATCGCGCGGCGCGTCGCGTCCGTCGCCGTGGCGTAGGTGCCGGGTGGTCGATCCCGCCACCCCCCATCCGATAATTCACCCCTCTTTTTCCTTTAATGGCCGCGCCGCACGCGCGCGGGCATGCTGGAACCCCCCGTGACCCGCGACCCCCTGGCCCTCCACCTCGCGTTCGCCAAGCGGCAGCCCTTCATCATCGCCGGGTTTCTCGACTCGACCGAGTTTGCCATGCTCGTGGACTTCGTGCCGCACCTGGCGGTGCACGACACGCTGGACAAGATGGGCATGGGCAAGCGTGACGGGTCGGCCATGCTGGCGCAGCTGCTCGACTCGGAGCAAGAGGACCTCGTGGAAGGGCAGAAGAACGTGATCGCCATCCACAACGCCGGCCCCGACGACCTCGACTTGCTCGCGGCGGGCTTCAAGCAGGCGTGGTTCGCGTCGACCGTGCTCCCCGCGGCCGACGTGGTGAAGAAGTACCACGTGCCCGTGTACGACGCGCGGGCGGCGGCGTGGGCCAACATCCATCCCGACGGCCACGGCACGCTGTGGGCGCGGTCGATCCTGGACGCACATGGCACCGACGCGACGGCCTTGCGCATGGCGCTCAAGGGCATCTACCTCGACGCGTGCCAGCTCGCCGCGGCGCTGCTGGCGGGCGATGTTGCCGGGAAAGCATCATCCATCCTCCACAAGTACGACGACGCGAGCACGAAGGACGCGCTCGTCGAGGCCGCGACCGCCTATTTCGGCATCAACGCCCGCGAGCTGCTCCAGGACGCCGCAATCCCGGCATCGACCTCCCCATCATCCCCGTCGCCGCCGGGCGGGATCGAGCACCCCGTCACCTTGCCCGCCGACCTGCACGCGACGCTGGTATCGCCCCCTCCCAAAGTGGTATCACCTCCATCCAAAGTGGTATCAACCGCCCCATCCAAAGCAAGTCTACCCGGGTCCGATGGCGGGGCGGCGCCCCGGGATCCCTTCACGTCCGAGTACTACTTCCTGTCCAAGAACGCGACGTTCAAGAAGGCGCTGGTGAAGGTCGTGGGCGACACGGCCGTGCCGGGCGCGCCGGGGTTCACGAGCCCGGCGGCCAAGTACGCGTTCTTGCGGCGGGAGGGCGCGTGGACGGGCGAGCTGCCCCCGGCGGCCTTGCGTGCCGTCCTCGGCGCCATCGTGGCGGGCTGCAAGGACAAGGCCGAGGCGCTGGCGGGAGCCAAGGCGTTCCAATCCACCGCGACCGCCTTCAAGCTCGCCAGCGCCGCCACGCTGGCCACGATCATCCCGGACGTGCTGGCGCACGCCGCCCTCCCGGACGCGCGGCCCGGCAAGGCGCCGCTGGTCGGCGGCCGGTCGTGGCCGGGCATGGACGCGCCGCCCGGCGAGATCAACGCGCTCGTCACGTGGCTGGGGCAAGGGCTGGAGAAGCTGCGCGGGTTCGCCGCGTCGTCGCGCCGGATCGCCCGGCAACGCGGGCTGCTCGGTGCCGGGGTCGATGCGTTCGTCCCCGTCCCGCTGCCCTCGGCACTCGACAAGATGCGCGGCGGCGAGCTGGTGCCGTGGCTCCACGAGGCCATCACCGCGCTCCAGGCGTGGACCCGGCAGCTCGGTGCCCCGCCGGTTGCCCCCGCGCCCGCGGATGCACCCCGCGCCCTCGCCATCATGGACGCGGCGTGGCGGGAGGCGGGCGAGAAGTTGGCGGCGGGAGACCTGGAGGGCTTCGTCCAGAAGGCGTTCCTGTCCATGGAG
>JAAZNU010000291.1 GCA_012798135.1 Veillonellaceae bacterium
CACCCATCGAAAACCGTTCCGGTCAGGTCCTGTCCCACGAACTCGCACCCGCGCAGGTCCTTGCCGGCCGCGTTCATCCCGGGGCCGACCTTCAAGCCCACGGCGCCCGGTCCCAGAACGACGCGCGGCGGCTCCGTGTCCGCCATGGTGATTGCCGATGAGAAAATCGGGCATAATACACTCAGGAGCGTAGCCGAACGCATCATTGCAGATGGGTACATGATTCAACTCCATACGTTAGACCAACTCATAAACCTAGACCGTGAACAAGCGACGTGCGCCCACCTGAATTGGTGTGTGAGACGGACGAAATGCCCGAAAGTGAAGCATGAAATCGTGCTAGCACAAACGCTCTTCCCTTCACATAAACGCGTCAATAGTGTGTCCACACGAGATGCCCTATTGCCCTGGAAAACCGGAGCCTCCGCAACGTTGTTCGGCGAATTGCTGGAGATCGCTTGTTCTAGACCTAGAGCTTCTTTGCCTTCGCACTAGTGAACTTGACACCACTGCCCCAGTGGCTTTGAATATACAGCATACCAGGGTCGGTTGTGCCAGTTCCTGGAATATTGCGATAGATCCTTGTGTGTCCGTCAATCGTAACAGTGAAAGTAAATTCTTCATCAGCCTCCCTGAAGACGTCAATAGTCACTACCTGGCTTCCCTGTGGAGCACCATTTAGCCAACCAAGAAACGTGTCAAAGGGGCGGTCTGGGTTATCAGCATCCTTTACTTCAATGACGCCGCGATACGGGATGCCAGTGATGAGTGCGTTCACATACTCCGGCAGCCAATCGCCGCTTGTGCTTCCTGTATGCGCGAGAAGCACTTGTTGTGTCGTCTCGACGTCGTTGGCTGAATCGGCTGAGATGGTGACGCTGGTGCCTTCGATGATCGCCTGATGCCCGGCAGACATGGCTTGGAGTAGTGAGGCAGTGTCGAAGATCTGAATCTCGGCGCGATTCTCGATCTTGATCCCGCTGTTGGCAAAGAAACCCTCCTTGTACTTCGCATTCGTCGTGTCAACATACTGGCCCGTCGTGATGTTCGGACTCTGCTCGAACTCATAGCTCAGTTCGATCCGAACCGTCGTGTTTGCATCCCATGTCTCCGTGCCGCAAAGTGCCGCCAGATCGAACGTCGCGTTGCTGCACTGATCCAGCGTGCCTTGCCACGACCCACCCGTCAACTCCGGGTACTCCGTGCGGATGTAACCGATGGATCCGTTCTTGATCTCGCACAGCGTGTTGCTGATATACCATCCCTCGGCAAGCTCAAAACCGTTCCAATCGTAAGTGTCCGCGTTCGGGTCCCACGATACGCTCGTTTCCTGGTTGGGCCACACGATCGGTTCCACGTTCACCTTGATCGTGTCGCGCGCAACGAAGGAGAGCACATTGGGGTCAACGATCCGGCGCAGACGCCAGTATACTTTCCGGCTCAACGACGACTCGGTCAACCCCACGTTGCCCTCGACGTACACGGTCGTCGGAACCACGTTTCCGGTGCTCCCTCCCCATGTGTACGTGTCCAACGACCAGACATACCAGGTGAGACTTGGGCCTCCACTGACGCTTTCCACCTGCACGGTTCGCAATCCGTCGCTCCCCCCGTTGTCCGGCGTGGGATCGATCGCCTGCTTGGTCTGGCTCAACCAGAGATTCAGGCCGTCTTCAGCGCCGAGCCAGAGCTCGTAGGTTGCCTGCGGGTCGGCCGCCGGCAGTCCTGTAACATTGAGACGGATCTCCGCCAGATCGTTGTCCACGAGGGAATTGGTATAGGCTGCCTGTGAGTCCGAGCGATCGGCGATTCCGTTCTTGTTGTCGTCGTCGTAGTTGGCGAAGATCCGGTGGCCGACGTTGTTCGTGCCGTCTTCCACGAGATCCTCCGCCCTGCTTTGAGTCAAACCGCCAACGTTGTCGCTATCGATGTCGATATCCATCGTCGGCATCGTATTGAGCTTCGAGGTGGCGAGGGTCGGGCGGTTGGCCTCAAGGTCCTTCCGCACGGTACCCGACTGCGGATCCGCCGGATCGGCCAGCGCGAGGTAGGACAAGACCACGTCGCCCACGCCGCAGCCGCACTCGTCGCACGTGGTGTCCAGCGCGAACTCGTAGTCCGACGCCACGCCCTCGCGCG
>JAAZNU010000280.1 GCA_012798135.1 Veillonellaceae bacterium
ATTTCAATCCTAAAATAGTCTGATTTTAGCGGGCCGACCCAAAAAGCGGTACATCAGTCCAGAATAATTTCAATCCTAAAATAGTCTGATTTTAGCCGTTTTATTATCTATTATCGTGCTATTAGTCTTCTTCATTTCAATCCTAAAATAGTCTGATTTTAGCAGAACTTCCGATCCAATATACCGTTCTTAAGTGGTGATTTCAATCCTAAAATAGTCTGATTTTAGCTTTTCAACTTTAACCATCATTTCAGGGTCTGTTATCTATTTCAATCCTAAAATAGTCTGATTTTAGCGACGATGCCTGGGCAGATATAGGTATCAGTTTCTATGATTTCAATCCTAAAATAGTCTGATTTTAGCAAGCCAATTACGATACAAATAAATCGATTCTAGGTTTATTTCAATCCTAAAATAGTCTGATTTTAGCTTTGGGTGTATCCAGCTCTGCACACGAAGAATTACATTTCAATCCTAAAATAGTCTGATTTTAGCAATGATTGCATCATTAGGTCGGCGATTCGTAGTGCTATTTCAATCCTAAAATAGTCTGATTTTAGCTAAACAGGTAAGTAGTTGATTTCGTCACCATAGAATATTTCAATCCTAAAATAGTCTGATTTTAGCTTTGAGGGTGGCTTCATATAAATTTTAACATACCTTGATTTCAATCCTAAAATAGTCTGATTTTAGCATGGGACACAAAACTTTTTTTTTAATAAATTTTTAGATTTCAATCCTAAAATAGTCTGATTTTAGCACGTAGACAGTCACGTCCCCGGCCTGTATGTAATCCGATTTCAATCCTAAAATAGTCTGATTTTAGCCCCTCTGTACTGTAGTATATGTCGCTTCCCAGGGCAATTTCAATCCTAAAATAGTCTGATTTTAGCTACAAAGTATTTATAGGACATACAACAGATAAGAGAATTTCAATCCTAAAATAGTCTGATTTTAGCCAAGCCTTGTACTATCCGCATCAACTAGAACTTTCAGATTTCAATCCTAAAATAGTCTGATTTTAGCCTGCATTTGTATTGCAAAACCTGTACCGTCGCTGGTATTTCAATCCTAAAATAGTCTGATTTTAGCAAAAAATTAAATACTTCTTTTACCTTTTTTTAACTAATTTCAATCCTAAAATAGTCTGATTTTAGCCACGGCTACTACAGGGCCACGGCCTTTAATGATGATATTTCAATCCTAAAATAGTCTGATTTTAGCAATGAAGTAATGAAATCCTTAGCTCTACTAGTAGCACATTTCAATCCTAAAATAGTCTGATTTTAGCTCTGAATCAATCATTGAATCTTTATAATGATTGCTGGAATTTCAATCCTAAAATAGTCTGATTTTAGCTCATCCTTACAAGCGTTTGCTATGCTAACGTTTGCCATTTCAATCCTAAAATAGTCTGATTTTAGCATGGTCTTGTATATGATTTTTTAATTTAAAAAAGAAAATTTCAATCCTAAAATAGTCTGATTTTAGCAGGCGGGAAAATCCACCTATTTCCCCTAATTATTCCTACAATTTCTTCTTTCAGATACTTAAAATTGTTCATGTGAGGTTATGTGTTTTGTTTATATGGGAAAACGACTGCATACAATTAGTTAATTTTGATAAAAGAAGGCAAATTTTTTATTCCCTCTAAATTTGGAACATTATAAAAGAGAGATTCTCTAAAAAATTTGTAAATAAAGATTTAATCCATTATTCCGACTAAAAGAACTTCAAGTTATTTTTATTTTGATCGTTTAAGGATCTTCATAAACGATAGCTAGAAAAAACAGATAGGGAGTAAAATGTAGCATTAAATTGAAGAAAATTAAGTATAAATAGATTAAATTATAATATTCCACTAACAGGGGCCTTTTCAACCCCTAAAACCTGTCTACCTAAGGCTTTTTCGCTTCTTGCTGTGAATATAATTACAGAATCTTCATTTTTGTTTATTATATTTTTTAAACCCTTTTTAATTACTTCCAGTTCACTTAAGGTAACTTCTCCCTCAAATACCGAGTTCTGTATCCAGTTAAGATGTTTCCTCAGGTATCCTTTGACTTTGTTTACCCTTTCCACTTTGATATCATACACAATTATGGCATACACTTTTACCACCACATCACAAAGGGTTTATATTCCTTGGTGACCAACAAGTGTTTAATAAGCTTATAAGACTCTAATCTAATCAAACGCCGGTATGAAACTTTTCTATTAAGTTCACGATGTTTTATAGTTTTCTTAAGGCGTTCATCATATTCTTTGATGAAAGTTTTCCTTCCCTGGTCATTTAAAAGACAGTAATTGAGATCCTGCTCGAAATCCTTCTCCTGCAACATTTTTTTATTCACCAGATAGAATATGAGCCGATCCATCAGTATGGGTTTGAATATCTCGCTTAAATCCAGGGCTAGGGAATATCTTCGCTCGGATGGTTCATGAAGGTAGGATATCGTTGGGTTAAGCTGGGTATTGTAGATTTCTGTGAGAACTGTAGAATAAATCATTGAATTCCC
>JAAZNU010000267.1 GCA_012798135.1 Veillonellaceae bacterium
AACGCCTGGACTATCTCACCGGAAGCAGTGGTTACAGCAGTGTAGAACTTCCTTGTACCGACCATACCACGGAAGCTTGGCCTGGAGAGGTACGGGAACTGGTGAGCTATCAGCGTCACAGTGAAAGTACCTGTAGCGAACGTTGTATTGGCAGCAGCACCCCAGACGGTGGCATCATAGTCAACCTGTAGCTGAACATTGTTGAACCTGGAGGTATCCAGCCCAAACATCTGGTCACCGAGGTATCTACCGAAGAGAATCCTGAACCACACTTCCTGGACGCCAGAGCCAGCCTCAGTGAAGTTGTAGTACATCGGCCTACCATCACGCGCCCACTGGAACCTGTAAGCAGCAGCACCACTCATGTGGAAACGGTAGTCATTACCGTTGAATACCACACTAAGGTGCTTGATGATATCAAGCAGGTCCTTATTGACGCATGACGTAGAGCCATTGGTAATCCTGATGCCAACGTCAAGGGCAGATATGCTGACGTCCTTGGGCAGATCCTTACGATAGATGGCGGTATCTGATGCCTGAGCCTCACGGTTTACTAAAACGACCTGTTCAAGTCGAGGCATTCAGATCACCTACCTATTCTTCGGGCTAGCGTTAACAGCAGCAGCAACGATGGGCTTAACCCTGTTATCGATGTTCGCCATCGGGTCAGCAGTCCTGGACGGGAGGTTTACGCTCCTGAGAGCCTCAGCGATAGGCTCATAGTTGTCAGCCTGTTTAGCAGAACCAGCTTGCATGCCAGCAGCAATGCGCTGGGTGCCTTTGGCTACAGCAGCGTTCTTCCAGTCCTGATCACTGACCTTACTGAGACCACGCTCACGCCTGGAGAGGACATTAGGATCTCGCATCTTCTCCTCATACAGCTGCTGGCCCTCAATGGCTGCCTCTTTCCAGCCCTGGACCTTCTCTACACCGTCTTTATACGCAGCAGGAACACCTGCTATGGCACGCTCATAGCGCGCCCTTCTAGTTGCCTTATCTGGAACGAATACCATATATCCACCTCGGTAGACGCAATACATGCTAAAGGTTTTGTGGACATGGCGTTAAAGGCACTTTATAGGCCCTTTACGACACTTTACCACCTGGACGGTATGTAACTACCCTTCACATGTTTTACGGCCAATTTAGAGGCTATTAATGGCCTTTAAAGCCACATGAGAGGTATATGATATACCCATTCTACTTAAGGCTGGAGATTGGTGCAACCAAGACAAAATAGTTATACTAATTACCTAGTTAACAAGTCTTTACAAAGGACGGTATAGTAATGGTTGAAGAATTTGTAAGCACAAGTGATGTAAAAACGCTGGCGGAGGCTACTGCAGCGACACTGATCGCAGCTGGAGTTATACAGCCACCGAAGAAGAGGAGGATGAGGACCAATTGGGAAGCGCAGCTAGCCTGGGAATATGTGCAGAAGTTCTATCAGGACAAGCCTCATTGGCTGAGGATTGAGGTAGGAGCAATACCTAAAGGCGAGGAAGGACCGCTGTACGCTAGAGTAAGGCGCTGGTGTGACGCTGTGATCATAGAAGACGATCATGTACTGATGCTGGAGACTAAAATGAGGCCTAAGCCTGATGTTGTAGGGCAGATACAAAACTACGCCAGGCTGTTTCCAGAGACGCCATTGTTCAGGCGATTTAAGGACATGCCGCTAAAGCTGAGGGTAGTAGCGGCGATGGTGGATGACGACATAAAGGCGTTCATAGAAGCTAACGGAATCGAAGTTGAGATTTACAAACCAAGTAACTTCGATAAATGGTATGACCTGGTGATAACGCAAGGTTACGGATATAAAAACGGAAAAACAGAAGAGGAAGCAGGGACTTAGATCCCTGCACCCTGCATATGGCTGCGTGAGCAGCCAACTACCCTTTTAGGATACGTACGCCTTTGCCGTGAGTCTTTCTGTACTGCTTGATTGCCTCCCAGGCTAATGCAGGATCTACGCCGTGGCGTAGCTTGAACTCTTCTTGAGTCAAGTGTTTGCCGTAAGCATCTACCCATATCTCATCACCATAGATAGGCTTTATGTGGCCTGCAGGAAGATGAGCTACGTAAGCTGGTAGATCATCAAGGCAAGCAAGCCAGTCTTCTATGGTCTGATCGTCCTTACCTATCGGAGCTTCAGGAGAATCTCCGCAGCATGGTTTATCTGTCATTTACCTTTTCCTCCGTTTTACTATGCTTTTGTCCTTAGGATAACTATCCTGGAAGGATATAAGCCGTTCCAGGAAGTCATCATCTATACGGTACTTACCATCTTGCCTCTCAATAGATGGACAGCTAATTATTTGGTCGCTTGTTATTCCTGGAAGGTTGCTTTGCCAATTAGCGTAAGGAATACGCCAGGGAACCCAGAAAGCACTATTACGACTGCCTTTACCGCGCCTAGCTTCTACTACAAGCCAACCGTTACGACCTGATAGGTCAAGCCAAGCAGTTTCACGCTGAAACTGGCAAACACCTTCAGCCCAGGAGAAGTAACGCTTCCAGTAAAGGACATTGGTAGTTGAGGTATCAACGCTTTTGCATTCAATGGCCATGTAAAGCTCATTACCACGGGAGTCAACGAAGGCGTCGAAGAGCTGGTCAGTGTACTTCATCTGGTAGTTCCTGTAAGCTACAGCACGGAGGCCTTGGCGACGGAAGCAGTCGTTAAGTGCAGCGACTATTTGGCGCTCAAAGCTCTGGGATGGCATTGAATCACTCCTCAGGAAAAGTATCAGAAGGGCAACGAGAAGAACGTATATGGTCTTCAAGCTGTTTGAGCGCAGAAGGACACATGAAAACGTCAATGAGGTTACAGCCACGGACAGCAAGCAAATCCCAGGGATACTGCCTGCAAGCTTCAGGGCGAACATCATAGATGTTGCACTCAAGAGTATGTAGATCAAGGAAGAAGCATGGCCTGGTAATGGTTAACATGAACTGATCAGGATCACTGGGACTGCGGACTACAGGGATACGTGTACGGTCGTTAGGATCACACTCAAGGTAATCAGAGATACGCTTGATATCATCAGCAGTAATGTTCATGTCACCGCCCATCTCGCAACAACTACCGCATTTTGCACACTTGAACTTGGAAGAAAGGAAAGAAGTCAAGGATGGAGCAGGAATACAAGAACCACACTCGGAAATATACCTACAGTTAGCCCATTTGTAGTCATTTCCCTTAGCAGATTTAAGAATATGGATCATAGCAATCACTCAGGGCGGAAGTGCTGCTCAGATAAGCAGTACAAAGGCGCATAGCTATAAGCTTTACAAGTGCAGTCAATGGGACTCATGAATGGACAGTTAATGCCAGGAAGAAGCATGAAAGCTGGCCTGTCCAAAGGTACCTCGGTGAAGTTGCAGTCAAGAAGGTCATCGATGGAAGTGTCAAGGGCTACGGAGAGTAAACCAAGGTCCTGGCGAGACCAGAAGAAATCCCGAAGGTGGCACTTAATGGGCATTTCAGGCCTCCGAGCAGTCAATTGAGTAGCCAACAATGGCGTAACACCGCAGGTAAAACGTGCGGCCAATTTGGGTTAAAACTAAAGCGCCATTGTCATCGTCGATGCCTTTGACGATTCCGCCAAAGCTGCCAATGGTAGTGTGAAGTATGACAGCTTTGCCAACAAGAGACTCAAGGTTCCATTTACACACGGATGTAGATTTTTTATTCCTACTC
>JAAZNU010000224.1 GCA_012798135.1 Veillonellaceae bacterium
CAGCGGCTTGGCCGGTTCGGTTTTCACAATTGAGAGCGATGGGCTGCCCTGAGAGATGCTCGCTGGCGGGCAGGTGACTGGCGTTGGCGGGGTTTTGGTGGGTTCATTGGGCTTGCCTGGAATGACGCCGTTGCAGCCGCCCGGCACCTGGGCGCAGTTGATCACCCCGTTTTGATAGAGCAGCAGTCCCAGGCGTGGATCTAGATCGGCGAAGGAAAGCGTCGCCAGGTCGCCAAGGAAATCGAAACCCGAGAACCAGGTCCAGACGTTCTCGTTGCCGCTGATTACCGACTGCCAGAAGTCGCTGGGATTGACATATTCCGGGTGCTCGCTGGAGACCCTGTCCCAGTCGATGTTGTTGCCCAGGAGCGCTCCCAGTGCTTCCGCGGCGGCCATGCCGCCGATGCCTACCTGGGAGGTGGCGTTAGCAAAACCGCTCTCCACGGGATTAGCGGCCATCATCACCAGGGTGATCGGAGAGGGCAGGACCACAATATTGCCCTCCGGGGTCTGGTAGCGGTGGTAGTTGGCGTCCAGATCGATCTCCTGTCCAAAGGGTAGCGGAATATCCATCCACTCCGCCGGCTCATTGGACTCGCCCAGGTCAGTGAGGTTATCGAAACGGATGTTGCCGTTCTCATCCACCACCTCGCCCCAGCCAGAGCCTTCATCTTGGGCCTGGGCGTTGAGCAGTGGCTGGGCCAGGTTGAAGACCAGTACAAGGGCAATCAGAGCAAAAAAGATCGAACGACGAATCGATGTATGGATCATGGCTCACTCCTTGGTGAAGCGTTCAGCTTCCCCAGGTGTCAGGAAGCGCTCGAACTTCCAAACTCCTTGATCGACTACCACCAGGACATAGGCGGTATCACTGGTTTTTTCGCTGCCGGGCATGGGTTGGTTCAGTTCAACCTGGACTTCCCAGACTTGCGTGGCCGCGTTTTTACGCGCGGAGGCGGTCCCCTGGCTGACTTTCTGAATAGCTTTGGCTTGCGCTGTGATCTCAAAGGACTGGTCGCCAAAGGATTGCCACAATTTTTCCGCTCCCAGCTTGTACAAACTGCAGCCGGCCGGGGTTGCGATCTCGCACAGCCTTGCCAGCCAGGCGTCTTCCCCAGTCTGGCTGGCAAGGCTGAAAAATACCTGGGTGCCATTCAAGGCAGCTTCCGCAGCCAGGCGGTCATCAGGCGGGAGCCGGTCAAACTCGCTGCCGGCCTGGTTTGGATCGATGAGCGGCAGCCAGGAACCGCGGGTGGTATAGGCGGCCCACGCTCCGGCCAATAACAGGAGGAGAACCAATACTTTAGGAAGAAAGTTGTTGAGTCGACGCATGCTCTAAACCTCAAAAATGGAATCAAAAACGGCCCACGGGTGCTCGTGTTTCGGACGAGACACTACGTGGGCCGCGTTTATCAGAGACGAAAGTTACAATGCCTGGTGTGGCAAACGGTAATACAGGTGTGCGGCTATGGAATTATTGCGAACAAAGGATATGATAGTGAGGTGGAAACGATCTGTCAACAGGCTCATACGTAAGCTGCCCGGCTTACGTACATTTGTCCAGCTATACATAGCCAGATGTCACCTTGCCATACGAACCAGGAAAATGGCGTATCGGCAGCAGATGCTTGATTCAATCTGCGATCTTAATCAATCGCTTCGGCTGTTCGTTGTTTGCGTATTACAGGCTGATTCACAGCAAGGTTTTGAATCAGATTAGCAAGATAAGATTCTTTCCGGCACTGGAATGTCTGCCTCGGCGCCTGTTCCTCCCGATGGTGTGGCGAAGATCTTCTTGTTATGCAGCAGTCCTGTATACTCCCTCCCCCAGATGGTGACAGCCGCGTCTCTTACCGCAGAGGTTGGTGAGAATCTGGCCGGAGGAGAGTTCCGCCAGCAGGATGCGCCTATCCTCCATCTTGGTTGCGGCAAATTGTCCGGCCGGGTCCAGGGTGAACAAAACAATTTTTGTCTCTTGAATCAGATTGATCTTGCGTAGCCGTTTTCCATCCGCCAGGGTCTAAATATTCTGTACACCCGGCATGGTACTCTGCCGGCGGTGGGTGGCCTCGGCCACCTGCTGCCGCCACACCAAAAGCAAATCGGCCGGCCCGTCCGGCTGGTCGTCTTGCGTTTATCTTTTTTACTCGCCCACCGGCAGGTTCGGACAGGTCTGTCGGTAGGGAACCTGGTCGCCAAGGTACTGCCTCCACTCGGCCTGGGTCAGGTTGCGCTCCAGGCGGGCGCAGGCTAACTCAATCAAATCCTCGGGCTGCCAGAGCCACACCCGGGCGGTTCTGTCACCACCCGACACCACCCACTTGCCATCCGGGCTAAAGGCAACTGAATAGGCAGAATCCTCATGGGTCATGCGAGCTATCTCAGTGCCGGTGGCAGTTTCCCATACCCGGGCGGTGCCATCATCACTGCCCGAAACCACCCACTTCCCATCCGGGCTGAACGCAACCGAATTGACAGAACCATCATGGGTCATGCGGGCTATCTCAGTGCCGGTGGCAGCTTCCCATACTCGGGCGGTGTCATCATCACTGCCCGAGATCACCCACTTACCATCCGAGCTGAAGGCGACCGAATGGACTATGTGTTCATGGGTCATGCGGGCGATCTCGGTACCGGTGGCAGCTTCCCACACCCGGGCGGTGTTATCCCCACTGCCCGAGATCACCCACTTCCCATCCGGGCTGAACGCAACCGAATCGACAAAACCATCATGGATCATGCGGGCTATCTCAGTGCCGGTGGCAGCTTCCCATACCCGGGCGGTGCCATCCCCACTGCCCGAAACCACCCACTTCCCGTCTGGACTGAAGGCAACCGAATCGACAGAACCATCATGGGTCATGCGGGCTATCTCAGTGCCGGTGGCGGCTTCCCACACCCGGACGGTGTGATCCCAACTGCCGGAGATCACCCACTTGCCATCCGGGCTGAACGCTACTGAAGTAATATAATCATCATGGGACATGCGGGAGATGGGAGCGGCATGGATCGCTAACCCTTTCCCTAGAACCTGGTTTGAGGCGGATTCGGGATATCGTTTCAGTGATTCCACTGAGAGGAGCATGGCGCTTGGCAACTGATCAATGCTTTTTGCCATTACATCACTTGCCTGGACAGCGAGCTGGCGGGCCAGGCTGATATTGGCCTGCTGCTCAGCGCGCCGGACCTGAAACCAGCTAAAAATGGCCAGGCCGGCCATAACAAAGACCGCGGCAACCGCGAAGGCAAGCCAGCGCCCGCGGTTTCTATACTGGCGTTCCTTTTCCACCCGCGCTTTTTCCTGCAGATCGAAGCAGGCGGCGAGGTAATCGAACTCCAACTGATTAAAAGAATACTGCTTGGATACCGCCAATCCCCGGGCGTCTTCCAACCGCCCCGCGCGGTGAATGAGCAGGCTGCCATCGCGGCTGGCTTTCTCCCACTCCAGGGCAGCATCATTCACCCCCTCGGCCAGGCGCAGGGCAGCCCGGTCCTCGTCCAGCCAACCGCGCAGGCGCGGCCAGTAGCGGATCAGCGCCTCGTGCGCTACCTCAACCTCTTCCTGCCCGGTCAGCGCGTCGGCGTTGGTCATCACCAGGCGGGCGTCCGCCAGGCGCCGCACCAGGTCGAGCGTCGCCAGCCGGTCGCTGCCGGCCGGGACCAGGTCGTCCAGCGCGACCCGGCGGCGGGTGTCGCGGTGTTCGACGCCCGCCAGGCTGTTTTGTGCGCCACCATCCAGGCGGGTGAGCCGCAGGAAGATCGCGCGCATGCGCTCGCGGCTGTGCTCAGGCAGTGCGGTGTAGATCCCATCTGCGGTCTTGGCGATGGCTTCCCGCACCCCGCCGCCTGCACGGTATGCACTGGAACGCAGCCAGCGCCCGTGGCGGCGCTGCCATAGCTGCAGCAGCGCATGCTGGAGCAGGGGCATCGCCCCCGGCTCGGCCTGCACATCCGAGAGGATGGTTTCGGCCAGCCCGGCCTCAAAGCGCAGCCCCACCGCGCCCGCCTGCTGTTCGATCGCGCTGCGCAGCTCGCTCTGGGTCATCGGTGGGATGATCTCGGCATGCGCCTGGATCGCCTGCTTGAGCGCGGGGTACGGCGCGCATTCGCCCAAAAAGTCAGCCCGCAGCGTGAGGATCACCCGGTGTGTCGGTACCAGGCCAAGAAGCCGCTTGATAAACGCCTGCTGTTCGTCTTTTGCTGGGCACAGCGTGAACAACTCCTCGAACTGATCGACCATCACCAGCATATTCGCCGGGGCATTCACCAGTGCATTCTCCAGGCGAGCGAGTGGCTCGCTGCCCGGGGTAAAGGATGCCACCGGCGGATCGCCGAGCGCCGGCAGTAGCCCGGCCAGCACGATCGAGGATTTTCCGGTGCCCGAGGAACCTAAGACGGCCAGGAAGGGGTGTTCTTCCAGCCGCCTGGCGAGTGTTTTTACCAGTACATCCCGGCCAAAGAAAAACGCCCGGTCCTCCGTTCGGAAGGCGGCTAACCCCGGAAAGGGACAGCGCGTATCATACAGCGGAGGCGGTTTCCCGACTGCCAGTGCATTGAAGCTCAAGTCGAGGATCTCATCACAGGTCTGGTTCGCCTCCGCCAGCGCTGTAGCCCGCTCCGCCAACGCAGGCGCGCTCAGTCCTTCCTCAAAACGCACCCCGCGCAGCTTCTCCGCCAGCCTGGTAATGTGCGCCAGAAGAAACGGCGCGCGCTCTCCGGCGAGTTTGATCAGGTCGTTCAATCCACCATCGATTTCCGTTGGCGTGAGTGGGCGGTCCAAGGTATCGCTGAACAGCGCTTGGCCGCCCAGCCGGGAAAACACAGCCGGCACAGTCACATCCGTCCGCCCCATCAGCCCGGCCAGCGCTTCGCCCAGCGCCTGGTCCGGTGCGCCATGCTCGTGCAGGCGCGTATAAAAAGCCAGCACCAGTGCATTGGCCGTCGGGATGCTGACTCGTCCTGTCATCGCCAGCACGGCAGGCAGTCCCAACTCGCGCACCAGGCGCTGACCCAGCCCGCCAAAGCCGTTCTCGGCATCCGGCTTCGCGCTCTCGCAGGTCATCAGGAACGCGAAATAGGGCAGGCCGCGATCCTGGTGGAGGTTGTTCAGCCGCTCGATCAACTGTGTCGCCGTGATCGGACGCCCATCATCGCCAGGCAGGTAGAGCCGCGTCTCGTCGTCGCGGTACTGCCCGTGACACACGATATGCAGCAGCGTATAGGAACCGGCGGTCAGGCGCTCGCACAGCGTGTTGAGGTTCGGCGCCCCCTGCGCATCCGCCACACTGGCCAGCACATCGCAGGGCATCTCGCCCAAAGCCGCGCGTACGCCTTGGACGGTGGCAGGGATATCGAAGTCATCCAGTGGGTATTCCCCGGCCAGGTCGCTCGGCCCCGCCACCAGCAGCAGAGCGCGTAGATCGCGCCGTCCGATGGGTGGAAAGCGCCGCCCGGTGAGCGAAGGAAGGTACAGTGAGAAAGGCGTTTCCTGCCGGAGGGAGAGAAAGCTCCAGCGGTTGTCGAAAGGTGCGCACAGCCGCTCCCAGTGCAGCACCCGCAGGTCGGGGTCCTCAATATTCAGCAAAACGCGTAGCTCTTCAGGCTGGCCCCCTTCACCCGACAAGGCCAATGCCCGCGTGAAGGCATCCCGAAGGTCATCGTGAAAGAGCGCCTTACCAAGAAAGGTTCCGTATTCCAGGGGAAGTTGACAATGACTGAGTCCATCGAGATGGAGGGTGAGCAGGCCTTCGCTGCGCACAGGCAGGAGGTTGTCTTTCCGGGTGAGCAGGCCAGCCACCGGCCATCCATCCTCGGCCTTGCGATAAATCACAATCTCGAACGTGGGCATAAGCCCCCCTGAAAGGAATCCTATTTACAAACAGGATGCACAGGAAGAGAAAACTATATTGATTGTAGCGATTTACTGATTATGTGACAACAGCGTCTCGCTGCCCGCTCAGGGCGATTGCAATCTCCTGGCTGAAGAAATTCTCACCCCGCGGCCTTTCAAACCCATCGATTTCGACATCCATTGTGCGTGTTCACGCGGGGTGAGGATTTTAAATGAAATACCAAATATCTTGGTAATGCAATCGCCTGCAGGTTCTTTGCTTTGCTCCACAATCAGGCAGCCTGCCTCCCGATCTACTGCTCCGAACGACCCTCGCGAACCGGGTGGAGAAGCAGCTTTAAAATTTCTCCGTGATCAGCCGGCCTTGGCCTTCTCGTGTTCGTCGAAGAAGCGCGCATTCTTCGGCCACTGGATCTTTTTGGTCAGCCCATACCAGGTCTTCTTCCAGCCGGGGGCGCCGATGATCGCCATCTTGAAGATCGGGTCGGTTTTATCCCCCGGACGGTGATTGAAGAAGGCGATGATCTCGGCAGCCTATCGGTCAGGGCCATGTTGAGGTTCATGCGCACCCGGTCGCCGAAGGGGTGGCAGAGGATGGCTTCGGCGGCGTTAATCTCCGCGGCCAGGCCTTCGCGGCCGGACCCGTAACCGGCGATGTTCAGGCCAAAGAGAGGGGGGGCTTTCACCATGACCCAGACGAAACGCAGGCGGCGGGGCATGCCATTTACGCCTGGGTGATTACCTTGCCGGTGTGGCGGAACGACCCGTCTGTGTGGCCCGACAAGCGCGAGAGCGCCGGCAAATGCCGATCTTCGCCGGGCCGCTCCACCCCGACAGGAGGGTGGAGCGGCCCGGCCTGTTTTTTTCTCCACCATTTGATGGATGACACTCCAACCAGCCCGGCGATACACTCAAGGAAATTTTGGCTCACCCCCGATCAAAAAAGGAAACCAACCGCATGAACCCTCCATCCGCGAAAACCTCAGCGCTGCTCAACTTCCTCTGGCTCATCCTGGGCTGCGCAACTCTCTTGTTCATGGGCGGAAAATGGAATATCCCCATCCTGGTGTGGATCGGGGGGATCTTCTTCATCCGCTATTTCCGGAACGCACGCAATTTTTGGGGTGTCCTCCTGGCGCTGCCGTTTCTCCTGCTCGCCTCGCATATCTTTTTCCTGGGGCTCGCCGTGCAGGTGACCGTGTTCTTCCAGGTGATCATCGCCGTCAGTTACACGCTCTATATCTTAATTCCGTGCGTCGCCGACCGGCTGCTGTACCGGCGCGTGGGCAGCCCGCTGCTGTCCACCCTTGTCTACCCCACCGCGCTGATTGCCTTCCAGTTTTTGCTCTCCTACAGCGAAGCGCTGGGAACCGTCTTGAACTGGACGGTCAGCCTGTTCTCGATGAAGCCGCTCATCCAGCTCGTATCACTCACCGGCGTTTGGGGGCCGTCCTTCCTGGTGGGCTGGTTCGCCGCGATCTTCAACGCGCTGTGGGAAGCCGGTTTCGAGTTCAAAAAAGTGCGCGCACCGGTGATCGTTTTCACCACCACCCTCGTTCTTGTTCTTGTGTGGGGCAGCACCCGCATGGTGTTCGACGCGCCTGCTCCCGGGACGGTCAAGGTTGGCTCGGTCATCGTTGGCCTGCCGGAGGAGAACATTTTCTACACCTACCTCGAGCAGCCCAAGGATGCCCAGCTGGCGCAAAAAGAAAAATACCGCCAGATGACCTTCGCCGTGCAGGATCAGCTCTTTGCCGCGTCAGAGCGGCTGATCCCGAGCGGGATTAAGATCCTGGCCTGGCCGAGCGGCAGTGCAGTGGTATTTGCTGAAGACGCGCCCCGGCTGATCGCCCGCATGCAGGCCTTCGCCCGCCAGCACCAGGTATATTTCTTTCCCAGC
>JAAZNU010000341.1 GCA_012798135.1 Veillonellaceae bacterium
CGGCAAAGAGGAATGGGTTTGGAAAAAAAGTACCGCGGCACGCTGCTGCGCCGTTTGGCAGAGATGGCTATCTGGCTGCATCGCGCCGCCGTGATCGAGCATACCCTGCGCCGGACACTGGGTGCATAACGGGCGTAACTGGCACGTGTGGCATTGACTTAGATTGGATGCCTTCTGAATACGAACACCTTTAAGAAAAATCGACCAGCCCTGTTGAAACGAACCATTGCGCAAATCGTAAGATTGCCAGCGCGCCAGCATACATGGACTTAATTGTCCATAAGGGTCAATGTGGAACGTTCTAGAGCCAGCGCCACATTGATATAACACCGCCGGATCGACAGGGTTGTACCCCGTGTACTGCTTGCGGTCCAGGTGCGCATTTTTCCCTTCAACAACGCTTTGCTCGATGCCAACTGCATCAGCAGGTGAAAGGCGATATTGGTAAGGGTATTTCTCATGATCCAGGGTGGCGTTCAGGTTGACATCATAGCGAAAACGCACGCCCAAGTTTTCCGCAAAGGTCTGCATGGCCCCAAATTCGTGAACATTCAAGGTCATGACCACGGTCTTGAGTTTGAACGGAACCCGATGTTGTTTTAGCAGCTCAATGCCGCGCATACAGCGGGCATAGGAACCGGGAATTCCGGTAACCGTCTCGTATGTTTCCTGAGACATGCCATACAGCGTGATTTCCAGGTACAGGGGCGGGAACTCGGCCAGCTTTTCCACAATTTCCTGGGTCAGCAGGGTGCCGTTGGTGTACAGGACAGTCAGTAGCCCCTTTTTCTTGGCATACTGCACAATTTCCAGCACATCGGGGCGCAAAAAGGGTTCTCCGCCAGTGATCAGAAAGCGCAGGCAGCCCGCTGCCGCGACCTCATCGATGATACGCTTGATCTCCCCGGTGGTCAATTCGCCGCGCGCGTCCGTGCCTGGGCCGCCTGGCGGCGTAAACCGCCGCTCGCCCAGGTAACAGTGCTTGCAGCGCAGGTTGCAGCGAAAGGTGATCTCCATCGAACCATTCGTCGGCAGGCGCCGGTCGGGAACCTTGTCCTGCAGCCTCCGGATCAAATCCTGATAGCCAATTTCCTGGATCTCAAAACAGTCCATCATGGCACCGCCACCAGTGCCGGGATGGTTTCGAGCCCGGAGACAAACTCCAGCAAATCAGCCCAGGCTTCTTCCTGGCTGACCTCGAATTCGGCCTGCATTGCGGCGCAGACCTCCGCCAGGGTATGCGTGCCATCCATCTGAGACCAGATAAAGGCGCCGGTCTCGTTCAAGGTGTAGATGCTCTCCAAATCCCCCAGGTTGTTGCGGATCGGCACCAGCAGCATTTCACCTGCAATCTCGCGGGCCACGACATCTTCGGACTGCCGGTAACGCCGCACAGCATATTCCTCGTCGATAATCATCCAATACTCCTTCACAAGACAGTTCCAGAACCACACCTTTCGATCATCGACAACCGTCAGGGAGAACATTGAACCAATGGTAGCATAACTTGATTCAGCAGGATCCCCCTTTCAGGAATCCCCTCTGGCTGGTAAGTCGCCTCGAACTCCTGAACACTGCCGTTTAGATCCAGCGCATCCAGGCGATAAAGATAACTTTCCTGAGCATCAGCGCTCTCATCCAGCCAGGTGTAATCAGCGCCCATCAATTGACCCGGAGACTGC
>JAAZNU010000062.1 GCA_012798135.1 Veillonellaceae bacterium
ACAAGAATGTAAAAATATTCTTGACGATAACGGCCTGAGATGCATCGCAACGCACCGGCCTTGGGCGAACTTCCTGAACGCCATAGAGGATGAAATCGCCTTTCACAAGGCCCTTGGCTGCGACTACGCGGCGATCGGCGGCCTGTGGAGCCCCTACCGCAACGACAAGCAATCGTACCGGAAGTTTCTGGATGAGGCGGTTCCTGCGATCGAAGCGCTCGCCAAGAACGGCATACGCTTCGGATACCACAACCACGCGCACGAGTTCCAGCGCATCGGCGAGGGTTCGCGCACGCTCTACGACCTGCTGATCGACGAGGCGCCGAAGAGCCTGATGCTCGAGGTGGACACGCACTGGGTCGCGCACGCCGGGGTTTGCCCCGCTTCCCTTTTAAAGCGCTGCTCGGGCCGCATCCCTGTCATTCACCTTAAGGACACGGAGGTTGTCGACGGCGTTGGGCCGGTGATGGCGCCGATCGGCGAGGGCAACCTCGATTGGCCATCGATCATTGCCGTCTGCGAGGCCGGCGGAACCGAGTCGTATGCGGTGGAGCAGGACACCTGCCGGCGCGATCCGTTCGACTGCTTGCGATCGAGTTTTGAGTTTTTGAGGGATTTTGATGCTCGTTGCTGTTTGTAAATGCTTGCCATTACCGATTACAGACGAAAATTTGGAAATTTAATTGACTCAGAACCATTCATGTGATACGATAGTGTTGTGAATAGACGGACATTTGCTATAGGCTTGCTTCTATCATTAAATCCAGCTCTTTCATCATTGGCGACCCCGCCTTCGAGCACAAAGCAGGCCTCCCCCATTACGAATGGCAACGTAATACTCAATCTAAGCACCAGCGGTTTCAACGACAACTGGTACATCACGGACACTGGCGTTAACTTCAGTGCCACTACGTCTGGGGCATTCATTGCGGATGCCGTCTCGCAAACGTGGAACCGAATCGAGCTTAAGAAACTGGAGCTCATGTTCAATGATGTCGCCGATAACGTGGTTAACTTGTATCCATTGTCCACAACAACTTACTCAGACAGCGGAATCAAGTCCTTTTTAACCAGAGGCGTTCGGTACGACAGCTCGACATTTACGTCAAGCGCGGAAGGCACGACTCAGAAACATACACTGATCGCAACCTATGAGCTGAGGAAGATTAAGCCCGTAGCCGTTCCCATACCGCCATTTGGGACAATACCTTTACCGATTGGAGAAGAGGACGAGTATCCGCCTGAAGAACAGCAGATATCATTGGACGTTAGCCCCAAAGTGGTCAATACGTTACTGGTGAACAGCACGACTCTCGATGGCGGAGGTCCTCCATCGGGCTGGTGGCCGGTTAACCAACCAGCTGGATACTCATGGCCGGAATCGGCGGCTGAGATGGTTTCGGCAGCCAGGTCAAATATTGCTGGGCACTTCTCTTTGACTACTTCAGAAACTGCAAATCCGCAATCCGCTGACTTCCACAGCAGAGACACCCTTATATCTGATCCTCAAAAAGTGTTATCCAAAGCCACCGTTTGGTTTAACACGTCACATGGTCTTGAGGCAGGAGTCCAAGATAAGGACGGTTTGCTGATAGGCTGGAGCAACATCGCATCTTGCTTTGGCTCCTCAAACGCTAGTTTCGATCGCAAGTTGCAACTCAACATGGCGTTCTTATACTGTTGCGATTGCGCGAAGTATTCTGGACTGTCGTCAGCACTTTTCGGCTCAACAGCTGAGAATCAGGCCGCAGTAGCGTTCAACGTGCCGATATATACCAACCTGAGAGCAGGAGATCGAACTCAAACGATTCCTTATAATAACTCAAATGGCACGGTACTCCTTCTGGACAAACTAAGTAGCCATACCAGTACCCTGATGGGGTCACTATCATCAGGTACTACAATATCTCAAGCCATCGCGATAGCAAACGAACTTTTTCCGCCGAGAACCTATTCACACAGTAGCTCTCCAGGCGTTGACACCATAAACTACATGAAGCTGGCTGACGCAAGGCTTTTTGGAGATCCAAACGCTCGTATCTGCACGGTTTACCGACCTGACTCCTCAAATTCGTCAACAATCATGATCAACGACTACATTCTCATCAAACTACTCGATCCGCAACAGGTGCCAATACAGCCATGAAACAATTATCCGCAGTCCTTTCATCTTGTTTTATCTCGCTATGCAGCATAATTCTAGCCCAA
>JAAZNU010000222.1 GCA_012798135.1 Veillonellaceae bacterium
CCATTAGGAGTATCAAATAATGTTTTATTGATCTCACCACGTTTGAAGATTGATTCCATCAGAGTGTAGTTTTCAATTACTTTTGGTTGAACCACCTTTTCAACAAGTAAAGCTTTTAAGTCTTCAATGGATCTGTTTTCGAGCGATTTTTCTTTATCCAATCTGCTAATTTCACCTTTTGATAACTCGCTTTTAAGGATTGAAATAAGTTCATTTTGTGGAATATCTTCAAGAGATGAATTTGTTAATTGAGCTGGCTCTACTTTATTAACGAAAATGACATACCCAAATGTGTCATTCAGAATCGTATATAACAGTGCTACAAGCGCAATGATTCCAACTATGGTTGCAGAAAGATAGACCCGTTGCCCAAAAGTACTTTGCCGATTCCGTTTTATTACACTTATTTCTAACGACAGAGGATTTTCCAGATGTTCACTCATTCGTACACCTCACGAAACCGTGCAACCAATTGACGGCTGATAAGGTTGAGCGTCATCGTAACCAGGAAAAGCAATAAACCAATGGCAAAAATACTGTTATAGTCGGGTATGTCATAACCCAAATCTCCGCCGCTGATCCTGGCAATGTAACCGGTCATAGTTTCAGCCGCTTTAAGCGGGTTGAATGTAAAGGCAGGACCCGATCCAGCAGCCACTGCAACAATCATCGTTTCTCCAATGGCTCTAGAAATTCCAAGAATGATGGCTGCGATAATTCCGGAAAAAGCTGCAGGAACGACTACTTGCATCGCAGTTTCCAATCGGGTAGCTCCCAATCCAAAAGCTGCCTCCCTGAGTGAATGAGGAACTGCATGTAGTGCATCCTCAGAGATTGAACTGATTAATGGCAAAATCATAACGCCCATCACCAGACCAGCAGAAAGCATATTATAGACACCAACATTTTCTTTCCCGATAACATCACGAAGAATAGGTGTCACAAAAGTAAGGGCAAAATATCCATAAACAATGGTTGGGATTCCTGCAAGCACTTCAAGAACAGGTTTGAGGATCGCTCGTGCCCGATCACTTGCATATTCACTTAAGTAAATAGAAACTGTCAATCCTAGCGGGATTGCTACCAGCATTGCTATCAATGAAGTTACAAGTGTAGCAGTGAGTAATGGCAATACCCCATATCTTCCTATAGAAGGCTGCCACTCCGTCTTTGTAAGGAAATCAATTAGATCTACTCCGGGTGTTCGGAAAAACAGAAGACTCTCTTTACCGAGTTCAAAAACGATGCCTAATGTTGTCAGAATTGATATCAAACCACAAACCAAGAGGAGATATTTAACCAATTGCTCTCCAGGCTGAGGTTTTCGCGCCAATCGATGAGATAATTCCGTATTCGATGTAATTATCTGAATGGATGAACCAGATTTTGCTGAGGACTGAGTTGTTGTATGACTGATTTGCATATTGAAATGATTTTGCTGGGTCAGTGATTTTTCACTGACCCAGCTCCTTAAGGGGGATGATTTAGTTATTTTGTGTTTGCGTCAATCCAGGCTTGTTTGGCTGCATTGAGTGCATCTTCACTGGCTGGGAAGTATCCTACCTCAACGATCACATCATTAACATAGGTCAGGTAGTAATTGATGAATGCAGCTACCTGCGGTTTTGTTTTCATAATTTCTGCGTCAGAGTAGATGAAGAGTGGTCTTGAAATCGGGTATTCGCCAGATTCTGCCGTTTCAAATGAGGGAGAGATCCCATTAATTGATAGGGTTTTAAGGGTGTCATCATTTTCAGTATAGTAGGCATATCCGAAGAAACCAATTGCATACTTGGACCCAGCCACACCCTGCACCAGCACGTTATCATCTTCACTCTGTGAGAGATTTTGGGCCTCAAGGAACACTTTCTTCGCATTCTCTTTATCTTCTTTTCCATAAACTGGAAGCATTACAGCTTCGACAAAATAATCGAAAGTGCCCGAGTCAGTACCAGGTACAAACCGCTGGATGGGTTCAGCCGGATAAGAAGGATTGACATCTGACCATAAGACAGCTTCGCTGGAAAAGATTTTTGCGAGATCTTCAATTGAAACATCTGTAATGAAATCATTTTCCATCGATACAACCACTGCCAGCGCATCTGTGCCTACGCGGAATTCAATTGGATTACGATTGATAGCCTTGCAGGATTCAATTTCCGAATCCTTGATTGCTCGGCTGGCATTGGCAATATCCGTCTCGCCAGTCTTGCAGAATCGTTCAAATCCGGCACCTGAACCTATTGAATCTACCTTAACCTCGCCGGTAAATCCATCATCACGGAATTGAAGG
>JAAZNU010000246.1 GCA_012798135.1 Veillonellaceae bacterium
GGATAGGGTTATGCTGGACTGGCCAAAGGGTAATGGGCTAAACGGCTTACCCGTACGTGCCCTTAACGGCAAGTTGCCCTTTGCCAACAGGAGCAGGCTGGTTTACGACAGGGTTTACTACAGCCCAACCCTAAGAACTTGGGCTTTCAGGGGAATTGATGGGGCTTACTACCTAAAGGCAAATCCACAGCTCCGGTACGTTGAACCCTACGAACATCAGGGGCTGGGTTTCATTGCCACCGCTCTTACCGCATTCAACATTGGTAAGTCGCTGGTAAAGGCGGCAAAGGGTGTAAACCTGAAAAACCTGTTTAAGCCCAAAGCGCCAAACAACCAGTCAGCCGCACCTCAGGCACAGGCGAACCAGCAGGCCCCTAACATCACCGAGCTTATAACCCAAACCAACAATAACGCAGTGCTATCGGTCGATAAGCTGAGGGGCGAGGTTAAGCAGCTGGTAACCGATAGCAACAAGGCTGCAGTGGTTAGCCTCGATAACCTGAACAGGGGGCTTGTCAGTAAGATTGACAACACCTTCAACTCCATTCAGCCAGAAATTGACCGGCTAAGCAAGAGCATGGTTTCCACGGCGGAACTCACCGAACGGTTGAATCAGGAGCTGCAAAAGGCCATTGCCGTGTCGGCAGGGAGCCAAAAGTTAACACAGGACCTAAACGAAAAGCTGGTACAGGAGCAAAAGCAGAACGAAGTATTCCGAAACGATGTGCGTTCGGGCTTGCGCACTGGCCAGTTGATTTCAATAGCCACAATTGCATTGATTTTACTAAACATTCTTAGAAAAAAGTAGGAGGATTTACAATGGATTTCGACATGAAAAAGATTACACCTGCAGCGTTGCACGTGGCCACAACGGCCGGTGGAGCTATTGCTGCCGGTTATCTTCGTAAGAAGGTTACCTTTTTCGACAATACCCTTGGCAAGCTGCTGCTCATTCTTGCCGGTATTTGGATTGTATCGCAGAGCAAATCGGAAGTAATGAAGGGGCTTGGCACAGGCGTGGCCATGAACGGAGCCCTGGGCTTTGCCACCGGCTTGCTTGGCGTTGACGGGCTGAACGGTAACGATAATGGCATGGGTACCGTTGTTCAGGACGAGAACGGCATGGTTTACCTGGTTAACGGAACCGGCGAGGTAATGCCTTACGAAATTCCGGTGGTAGATGGAATTGGTAACGCCGACGATTTCCAAGCCTTTTCCGGAATAAACGGCGGAAACAGCGACGCATTGGTAATTGCTTAAACAGAAAGGAGAACTTAACATGGCACGAAAAAGTATCAAGGATTTCATCGCAGTGCTTAGCAACGTGTACTTCAAGGGTCTTTACGATGCAGCCAAGCACTACATACAGGAAGTTGCACTTTTGCACTCCACCCGCATCGCATCGGTGGGTGGCGAACAACGCCTTAACGATGCCAACACCAGCGTAGAAGTTGGCGTGAGCGATTTTAACGGCACCCAAATACCCTCGGATTTCCGCGGGTTAATCCGTGGGCTTGCCATACGCTACGGTAAGGTAACCAAAACTGGCAACCCCGACCCCAATGCCATCAGTCCCGCCACCATCAACTTTTCGGCAGTACGCAGCGATTTCCCCGCATGGCTCCGAAACAGCGAGATTGTGTTCAAGGCATCGGGTGTTGAGGCCCTTAGGATGCGAGTTGATGAGTTCCTGTTGGGTGTGAACCGCGACGAGGTTCCATCGGAGTGGGCAAAAGAGTTTGAAAAAACCATCAAGGTGGTGGGGGGTCAGGACCTTGAGCTCTACCTGAACACCGCCAAGGGTGCTGCACTATCCGAAACCGATTGGGAGTTCATCCAGCTGGTGATTTACGGCCTCAAGTTTGCTGAGCGCAAAACCATGTAGCAAAACCTAAGGCGAGGTGGCAGCGTTGGCTGTGGACTCCCTGCCACCGTTTAAGCATGTGAATAGCGTAAAAGGGGGATGCCACAGAATCCACCCTTTTTTATAAAAAAAACATCAAACCATGATTGACGGACGCGAAATATACGAGGTAAGAACCGAGCGGGTAGTAATACCCCAAAGCCAAAAGTATGGCGAGGTGAAGTTCCGTGGCAACATTGCCTACGGCAAGGTTCTGGGTGTAAACGTGTACATTGAAAATGCCACAACGGGCGAGCCCTTTAGTGGCAACGTGTTGGTTGGAGTGCGCGAGGTTGGCGGTAGTAACCGCACCCTGTTAGCACCGGTTCCCTACAGGCTCATCAAACACAGCGACCAGGTGTCGTTCGTGGAAAGGTTCATTGAATTGTCGGACGTGAAGGGGTACGGGCAGGATTTAGGCGTAAGTATCGACGCTGCCGCTGTTAGTAGCGTTGACCTTAGCGTAACGGTTACCGTACTGTACTCAAAAAGCAGGTAAAACATGCATAAGGTAGATGCTGAAATACTGAACCTATCGGAGAATCAAGATATCAAACTTGATAGGGTTAACAAGTTTAGCATTGCCAATAACGGCACTGCCGACGTAGAGTTTGGGTTTAAGGACACTTTTGCCACCCTACACACAGGGCAGGCAACGGCATTTGAGAGCGGTGCCAACGCATGGTTTGCCGAGGATGTACTTCTGAAGGTGCGTTTTAAGCCCGGGGTACCCACCGATAGTAAGGAGTGTACCGTGATGATTTGCAGGGTTGTAAAGCCTTCAAACATATTTGCCGATGCATTAAGGTAGTAGTATGGCTGAGCTATGGGGCATAATAACATCGGGCGAGCGGGTTACAGCCGATAGGCTGGAGTTCGATTACGGCGACGGGCAGGGGTACCGTAAGGCCACCAAAAACCCCATGTGGTTCCAAAACTATGCGTACCGTAAGCTCAAGGGGCGGGTGTTAACCACTGAGCGGAACGTTACAGTTGCCATATACATTAATGGATTCCTTTCTAACAGTAAGCTTTCGGGGGGTAATTGGCTTATTGATGTTGACGAGGAATCGGCAATGGTGAACTTTGAGTGGATAGGAACCGACGCGCTTTTCGACGAGGAGTTTTTGCTTCAAATAAATACCATTTAGGAGGAAGTTATGATAAACATTACCATATCCGATGAGCCGAAACAATCGGTGGTTGTACCAGCAAAAGAGCAAAACGCTTCGCAGGTAGTTAGAACGGTTAAAAACACGGCAAAGCCGGTAAAAGCATCGCCTGTATTGGCATCAAAAAACAGTAACAGGGTAAAGAGGTCTCGCTTTTTTAAAGCTGTTGGCCGTTTTGCGAACAAGTATGCACCTGTAGCAAAGCAAGCGCTTGTGCCGGGGGGTATTTTTCTGAAAGGTTAAAATTGATACAGTATGACTGTAAGTGAGGTATTAGTTGTGCTCCGGACATACCCGGCTTTTGACATCGAAAAATCCGATGGCACCCCCTTACGCCGGCAGGTAAAGTGGGGGCAGGATACACCTGAGCTTTTGCAGTCCTATGTTCGGATGTACGGGCAAATTAAAATAGTACCAAAGCGCAAGCAAGGCAGTGCCTTTGTAAGGGATACGGGTAGCATAATGGATGTGGGTAATGCCCAAGTAGTACCATATCCTTTGGGTTCAGTCGATTCTGGATTCATTGGAAGCCCATCGTCGGGAGGTACTGATGTGTACCGGATAATGTGGGAGAATGAACGAGAAAATGCCCGGGAGTACCGCGAGAAGTACGAAAAAACATTAGAGGAGCTCCGGAAACTTGAGGTTGAGCACGCTGCATCCAAGAATAGCGCTGTTGGCGATATAGTTGCGGGTCTTGCCGGTGTGGTTCCCTCACTAATGGGGTTGGATGGTGGAGCACTGGGTACAACAGCAGGAAAGCCACAAGGGGCAGGGCAATCGTTGCAGCCCGTAAAGGATAATCGCCTTCAGGCTATAGTCATGTACTACACCAAACTGGACGAAAACCAAAAAAGTAAGGTTTACAACCTTTTGGCAAAGGTGTTTCAGAATATAAACAGCATTGATTCCATATTGGAGCAAATGGAGTAGGTATGGCAAGGTTTAAAGTTGAAGTAGAAGTTAATAGCCCTGATATCATGCAGGCTGAGCTCATGCGGCAAGCATTGCAGAACATCCTTAATGAGCTGGGGGAGCACCAATCGTTGCTCATGCAGTTTAGCAACCCGGGTGTTGCCAGGGAGTACGCCATAAAGGTACGACAGCTTGCCGAAAATCCACTTGCTCAAAAATTACTAAAATCGTTTGCTTAGGAGGGGCTATGCAAGGTAATCCGATAGTTGTTCAAAGTGGCGGTTCTACCAAGTATATAGTATACGGGGTTCTCATACTTGCTGCGGGGGTACTTGGTTACTGGTTCTTGTACAAGCCCTGGCAAGAGAAGCAGGAGGCGGCTGCTAATAATAATATCGACCCCAACACAAAATCGGGTAAGGCAAAGGTTCTTGCCACCAAGCTGAGGGTGGCTATGGCAGGGTGGGGAACAAACGAGAAGCTGATGTACGAGGTAGCGGACCAAATCCGTACTGAAAAAATACCATGGAACGACGTAGCCAAGGAGTACTATGCCATGTATAAGCGCGACCTGGTTAAGGATGTTCAATCTGAACTTGACTCCAAGGAAATAGTTGAGTTCTGGCGAAGGGTAAACCCGGCAACGCTAACACAACAGCAACAAAAACAATACGCTCAAGCTGATGCCAAAAAGGCTGCTGCAAAAACGGTTGCAGTTGCAACAATGAACCCTTTACTGTATTTCATGTACTAAACTATGATAGCACACGACGATTTTAGTTCAAAGATTTTACCGGTAACGCTCAGGTATGAAGGTGGTTATGCTAATGTCCCAGGCGATAAGGGCGGTGAAACCTACTGCGGAATTTCGTACAACGCAAACCCAAACTGGCCAGGCTGGGAGATATTGAACCGGTATAAGCCGCTCCGCCGAGGCGATTTGGTTAACGACAGTACCTTACGGCAGCTTGTTGCTGACGTTTACTGGGAGCGTTACTTCACGCCAAAGCGATTCCACCACTTTAATCACCTGCTGCCAGCACTGTGCTGCTTCGACTTTGCTGTTCATGGTGGTTTCTCAGTTGAAAGGCTGCAACGTTTGCTATCGGTAAGGTTTGCTATACCCCTTAAACCCGATGGTGTAATGGGAGCCAAAACCATCGACGCCGTAAATGCCCAAGACCCCAAACGCCTATCTCTGGCAATTCTTGACTGGCGTCGTGAACACCTTGCCAACATCATACAGGCAAATCCAGCCATGGAAGTTTTCGCCGAGGGTTGGAATAATCGCCTATCTGCGCTTAGGAGGATTATCAGCAATGATAACATTTAACCAGTTTACTGCAAGCATTCTCCCGGTAACGCTAAAGTATGAAGGGGGTTACTCCAACACGCCTGGCGACAAAGGGGGAGAAACATACCGGGGAATATCGCGCAGGGCTAACCCTGGCTGGAGCGGCTGGAAGTTCATTGATAAGGTTAAAAAACCATCGCTATTTGCCAAGGAACAACCCATAAAGCAAAATACCATTTTCCCTGAGCTGGAACCAGAGGTGGCCAAGTTTTACTATACCAGCTACTTTGTGAAGAACGGCTTCCACCTGCTTAACTCTACCGACCTAGCGCTTGTACTATTCGACTGGGCGGTACATGGCGGTTATAGCCTGCAAAGGGTGCTAGGCGTTGTAAAAAGAGCCTTTGGCCGTACGTTCAACGCCACAACTTTCGACTCCAAGTTGGCATCATGGCTTGAGAGTTTAAACAAGAGCGCTCTCATATCGGAGCTAATAAGTGAACGAAATGGCTACCTGAAAAACATAGTACAGAATAACCCATCGCAGAAAAAGTTTGAAAGCGGGTGGGATAACAGGTTAATTGACCTAAAGAGCATTACTGTTGGGCAAAAGGTAGGAATCGGGTTTGGGCTGGTTTTACTGGCTATTTTGATTATTGTCTTTCGGAGGTTAAGTTATGGGAGTTAAGGATATTCTTTCCGCTGGAATTGACAAAACGCTTTCCAGCGTTAAAAACGTAATTACCACCTTTATACCTGACAAGGGTTTGCAACAGCAAATCAACGCTGAACTTGAACGTCAGGCAACCGAGGTAAAACTCAAGCAACTTGAACTTATGGAAACTGCCATTAAAGCTGAGGTTGACGACAGGGTTGATGCCCGTCAGCTATACCGCGATAGCATCAAAAGCGACGATATTTTTATACGTCGATTCCCCATGATACTGGCTGCTACCATCACTATCTTGTCTGGCTTGATTCTTATCGGTTTAATCTTTTTTAAAATTCCCGATAGCAATAGGGATATACTCAATATCAGCCTTGGCACCCTTATAGGTGGCGGTTTGGTGGCGGTAATCAACTTCTATTTTGGTAGTAGTTACGAGCGAAAGCATAAGGAGTAAAGGGTTTTATGATTCTTGGCTTTTTGGATTCTTTGTTTTTGCAGCTGGAAAAGGCTAGTGCTCCTAATAACCGTAGGCAGGGCCTGTCAGGTGTTCAAGCCGCTGACCCTAACCATATTTTTA
>JAAZNU010000049.1 GCA_012798135.1 Veillonellaceae bacterium
GATTCCGTAAGGGTTATATCGTATGATGTAAAAAAAATATAAAGATCATTGGCTTAGACAATATTGACCTGAATTCAATAAGTTTTCCGGACGGGCTAAGCTCGGCAGGATTTTTTCGGGGTGGCGGCAAATTTTACATTGTAAAGTTGGATTTGGGGGAGGTTGTCTGAGATGGCAATCGTGGAAGTGACAATCGCACCGCTAGGGACGGGGGGGACGAGTTTGAGCCGCTATGTGGCCGACTGCCACAAAGTGCTGATGGCTGCGGAAGACTTGAAATACGAGCTGAATCCGATGGGGACAGTGATTGAAGGGGATTTGTCCCGGATCATGGAAGTCGTTCGCCAGATGCACGAAGTCCCGTTCGGCGCCGGCGCCAGCCGGGTATCCACGTTGATTCGGATCGATGACCGGCGGGACAAGAAATCGACCATGTCCGGAAAAGTACAGGCGGTGAAGGAAAAACTTTGAGTCGGGAACTGGCTATGAAGATTCTCGGGGCGGTCGGCGGCCGCCCCAATATTTTGCAGAGCACGCACTGTATGACCCGGCTGCGAATCACCCTGCGGGATGCCGTTTGGGTCGACCTGCCATTGCTGCGGGGATTGCCGGGCGTGCTGGGGGTCATGGCGAACGGCGACCAACTGCAGGTGGTTCTCGGCCCCGGCAAGGTCGTCCCGGTGGCGGAGGAGCTCGCGACGTTAATAGCGCAGGCAGACGCTGCCGCTGCGTTGCCGTTTGGTCAGGCCGATCAACTGAAGGCGACGATCCGGCGGAAAAACCGGACGCCGTTGAAACATTTTTTGGGGCGACTGTCGGCCGTTTTTGCTCCCTTGATCCCGGCCATTGTGGCGTCCGGTATGGTGGCCGGACTGACCAATGTCGCCATCCGTCTCGGTGCGGATCCACAGTTGGGCTTCCTGAAAATTTTGGATGTGGTCGGTTGGGGTCTGTTTGGCTTTTTGCCGATCTTTGTCGGTTATCAGACCGCAAAGGAATTCGGCGGCACTCCCGCGTTGGGCGGGTTGGCTGGGGTTTTGCTGATCAACCCGGCGATCGCCGGAATCCAGATCGACGGGATCGCCTTGCTACCGGGAAGGGGCGGCATTATTGGCGCGCTGCTGGTGGCCGGATTCGTGTCCTGGCTGGAACGGCGGATTCGCCGGCGGGTGGCGGAGTCCGTGGATATCATCGTGACGCCGACGATTACTTTGCTGGTGGCCGGCCTGATGACCTACTACGTTCTGCAGCCGGTGAGCGGAATGTTGTCCGACGGTGTGGTCTGGTTGTTTCGGACGGCATTGTCGGAGGGCGGAATGTTGTCCGGAGCGCTGCTGGCGGGAACATTCCTGCCGCTGGTGCTAACCGGCCTACATCAGGGCTTGACCCCGGTGCATATGGAGTTGTTGAACACTTTTCGCGCCAATCCGTTGTTGCCGGTATTGGCCATGGCCGGGGCGGGGCAGGTTGGAGCGTCTCTGGCCGTATTGCTGCGGACCCGGAACGAGCGGCTGCGTACCGTTGTAAAAAACGCATTGCCGGTAGGATTTTTGGGCATCGGCGAGCCGTTGATTTTCGGCGTGACCCTGCCGTTGGGCCGTCCTTTCCTGACTGCCTGCCTGGGAGCGGCGGCGGGCGGAGCCTTCCAGGCCTGGATGGGAGTTCAATCGATCGCCATGGGAGTTTCCGGTCTGCCGCTGACATTTTTGATTCGAAGCGATCAAACCGGAACGTATCTGGCGGGACTGACGATTGCCTATGTTGTCGGTTTTGCCCTTACCTGGGTCATTGGATTTGAGGACCCAGGGGAGGAAGCGGGGGAGGAAAAGGATTCGGAATGAAGACGCTGGGAGTTTCGGTATATACCGGCATGGAGCAGACAACCGGCGAAAACGTTGCCTATCTGAAGACGGCGGCGCGGCTGGGTTACAAAAAGCTCTTTACTTCCCTGCATATTCCGGAGGCGGACTATCGCAATCTGGCCACGGAATGCCGGCTGGTTCTGCGCGAGGCAAAACAACAGGGATTTCTGGTGACGGCGGATATTTCGCCGCAAACCTGGCGATTGTTGAATTGTAAACCGCGCGACTTGTCGGACTGGGGAGTCGATATTCTGCGAATCGATTTTGGCTATTCACCGGCACAGATTCGGCAATTGCTGGAGGAAACCGAAATGCGGCTGGAGGTCAATGCCAGCACCATGACGGAAGACAATCTGAAAAAATTATTGTCGACGGGAATCGAGCCAACCCGATTATGCGCCGGGCATAATTATTATCCCCGGCCGGAAACCGGCCTTGATTTCGGATTGTTTGCCTGTCGTTCCCGCTGCTTCCATCGCGCCGGGATTCCCATCGCCGCGTTTATCCCCGGTCAAAAGTGCCGGCGCGGCCCATTGCAGGCCGGACTGCCGACGCTGGAATCGCATCGTCGCCAACCGGTCGAAGAGAGCGTTCGTCAACTTTGGGCTTCGGGACTGGTTGACACGATTTTGTTCGGCGATCCGTTGGTGCCCGCGGAAGATTTAACGGCGGTCGCTATTTTGCCGCGTTGTTTCCCGGAACCATTGCCGATCCGGATTCGGGTGGCGGACGTTACGCGGGCAGAACGGTCCCTGATCGTTTTGCCTTGTCATACGAATCGAACCGATGCCGCCGGTTTGGTAATCCGCTCGCAGGAAAGTCGGCTCAGTGCGGTTGAAGCTATTTCACCCCAGGCGTACATACAACCCCGGCGGCGCGGCGATATTACCATCGATAATTCCGGGTATGGCCGGTATGCCGGCGAACTGCAAATCGTTCTCCACGATCTGCCGGCGGATGCGCGGGTGAACGTGGTCGGCCAGGTGGTTGAAACGGATCGGTGTCTGTTGGACTGCATATTTCCGGGGCGGGCATTTAGATTCGAGGAGGTGGCGGAATGAACCTGGAACGCTTGGAAACGGAACGGCGCAATCCTGACACGCAGAATCTGGATATGCTTTCCGCCTATGATCTGGTCAGCGTGATCCAGCGGGAGGACGCGAAGGTGGCTGCCGCAGTGCGGCAGGCTCTGCCGGCGATTGCTGCGGCGGTGGATGTTATCGTGGAATCGTTGCGCAGCGGTGGGAGACTATTTTACATCGGCGCCGGCACCAGCGGCCGGCTGGGAGTTCTTGACGCCGCGGAATGCCCGCCGACCTTCAACACTTCCCCCGATATGGTACAGGCGTTGATTGCGGGCGGCGAGGGGGCGATGTTCCGGGCGGTGGAAGGCGCCGAAGATAACGAAGAGCTGGCAGCGCAGGACCTGAATCGACGAAATTTATCGGTTGGCGATGTGGTGGTCGGTTTGGCGGCCAGCGGGCGAACCCCCTATGTGTTGGGCGGGTTGCGATATGCAGCGGGTTTGGGGTGTCCAACCATTGCGATCGTATGCGTGTCAGCCGCTGAAATTTCCCACTATGCCGGCATCACCATCGGGATTCCCGTCGGGGCGGAGGTGATTGCCGGGTCGACCCGGATGAAAGCCGGTACGGCTCAAAAAATGGTGCTGAATATGCTGTCGACGGCGACCATGGTCAAACTGGGCAAGACCTATGGCAACCTGATGGTCGATGTCCGGGCGAGCAATGCGAAACTGGCGGCCAGGGTCCTACGCATCGTGCGTGACGCAACCGGCAGCGGCGAACAGGAAGCCGTACAAGCACTGACGATTGCCGGCGGATCCGCCAAGACCGCCATAGTGATGCTGCTGGCGGGAATTTCCGCCGCAGCCGCGGTCAAGTGCCTGGAAGCTGCGCATGGTTCGGTCCGGCATGCGTTGCTGGTGGCTGCGGAACGAAAAGTGAACGGGGCGAAGGAAACGAATCATGCGGGATAAGCAGCAAAGCCCGGAGTGTTTTCTGACGAACGTGCAGGCGGTATTGCCGGACCGGGTCCAGTCCGGAGCTTGCGTGCGCATTGCTGGGGACAGGATTGCCGGGATCAGGGAAATGGAGGCGATCCCAGGCGCCAAGATTGCCGGTGGCGCTGTTGCAGTTGACTTTGCCGGCGATTATATGGTTCCTGGCTTGATTGACCTTCATGTCCATGGCTGCGGCGGGGCGGATACGATGGACGGAACTCCGGCGGCTTTGGCGCACATGGCGAAGGCGTTGCTGCGACAGGGGACGACAGCTTTCCTGGCGACGACCATGACCGCCGGCGCGGACCGTTTGCGCGAGGTCCTGGGTGTTGGCGCAGATTGGCCGGAAACCGGGATGCAGGCCGAATTTTTGGGATTTCATCTGGAAGGTCCCTGCATCAGTTCGGAATATCGCGGGGCGCAGAAGCCGGTTGCGGAATCGGCAATAACCAACATAATCGCCCTGTATGACCGAAGGGTGAAAATCGTGACGCTGGCCCCCGAGCTGGCCGACGCCGATGCCTGCCTGGCGGCGGCAATCAAGAAGGGAATCATAGTGGCGGCTGGACATTCCGGCGCCAGCTTCGACGAGATGCGGCAGGCGATCGATGCGGGAGTCCGGCATCTGACGCATGCCTTTAACGCCATGCCGGGCATTCATCATCGAAAGCCGGGACTGCTGACGGCCGCGCTGCTCGACCCGCGGGTCAGCATTGAACTGATCGCCGATGGCGTCCATATTCATCCGGCGGTTCTGGAACTGGCCCTGCGGCTGAAAGGGCAGGCACAGGTTGTTCTGGTTTCCGACGGGACCCGGGCGGTCGGAATGCCGGACGGGGATTATGACCTGGGCGGACAACAGGTAAGCCTTTCGCAGGGCAGACTGACCTTGCCGGACGGAACCATTGCCGGCAGCGCAGCGCCGCTGTTGGCGGGAGTCCGATTCATGGTTCGGGCCGTGGGCCGGGGACTGCCGGAAGCGGTGCGTATGGCATCCCTCAATCCAGCCCGTGTTTTGGGGGCCGATTCTGATCACGGTTCTTTGCGCGCCGGCGCGTTGGCTAATTTTCTCCGGTTGAGTCCGGAGCTGGAGCTGAAAGAAGTTTGGATGCGCGGCCGGCGGGTGATCGACGCCGCTTCGGCCGCCCGGGAAAGGAACGAGTGAGCGTGTCCAATCTGCTGCAAAATCAGGCGGCTGTACAACAGATCGCCGAAGTGATCGCCAGCGTACTGGCCGTTGAAGTGACGATTGCGGACGAATGTTTACGACGCATCGCGGGCACGGGCCGGTTTGCCGGCAGCCTCGGCAGCCAGCTCGATCCGTATTCGGCCTTTGGTCGGGTGCTGCGGGATCGGCAGGGCGTGGTCATCGCGAATCCGGGCGAAGATAGCGCCTGCACGACATGTGAATGGAAAGAAAACTGCCCGGAACGGGCGGAAGTCTGCTGCCCGATCCTGTTGGACGGCAAGTCCATCGGCATCATTGCCCTGGTCGCCTTCGATGATTCCCAGCGTCGCTCGCTGTTGGCCCAACCTTCCCGCCTGCTGGACTTTTTGGAACGCATGGCCGACCTGATCGCCAATAAGGTTCGGGAGCAGGAACAGGCTCTGTTGCTGCGAACGATGCAGCAACAGATGACGGCCATTATCAACACGGTCCGCGAAGGGATCGTCGCGGTGGACCGCGCAGGCCGCATCATTACGGTCAACGCCGCTGCCGCCGGCATGCTGCGGGAAGATCCCGAACAAGCCATCGGCAAACCCTTGGCCGATTATTTGCCGGCCATTCCTGCAGCCCGTCTGTTGGCCGAGGAAAAGGAATGGGACCATCGGGAAACCTATCGCGTGCACGACGGCCGCAAGACCTATTACATCGCGACAACCCGGCTATGGCGGGAAGATGGTGCCGTGCGCGGAATGGTCGTCACGCTGCGGGAAATGGATGATGTACGCCGCCTGATTTCCAACGTATCGACCCCGGACAACGCCTATACCTTTGACATGATACTCGGACAAAGCCCGGTCCTGATGACGGCCAAACGAGAAGCGGCGCTGGCAGCGGCCGGATCTTCGACTGTTTTGATCCTGGGCGAGAGCGGTACCGGCAAGGAATTATTCGCCCGGGCGATCCATGGGGCGAGTGACCGGAAGAATAAGTCGCTGGTTGCCATTAATTGCGCGGCGATTCCGGAATCCCTGCTGGAAAGCGAGTTGTTCGGCTACGAGGAAGGCGCCTTCACCGGCGCCAAACGCGGCGGCAAACCGGGAAAATTTGAATTGGCCGACGGAGGTACGGTCTTTTTGGACGAGATCGGCGATTTGTCGCTGAACATGCAGGCCAAGCTTCTGCGCGTCCTGCAGGAGAGGCGGATCGAAAGAGTCGGCGGCGCCGGCAGCGTTCCCGTCGATGTCCGGATTATCGCGGCGACCCACAAAGACGTCGAAGAGATGGTGCGGGTCGGTGAATTTCGCCAGGATCTGTTTTACCGGATCAATGTATTTCCGTTGCGCGTGCCGCCACTGCGCGAGCGCCCGGACGACCTGCCGCTGTTGATTGATGTGTTCTTTCGGAAAAACTGCAAGCTTCTAAACAAAGAGCTGGTCGGCTTTGAGGAAGCGGCGTTGGATTGCCTGCGCCGGTATTCCTGGCCCGGCAATATTCGGGAGCTGGAAAACACGGTGGAATATCTGGTGAATATCGAAACCGGCCGCCTGATCTCGGCAAGCCGCCTGCCGGAGAGAATCCGCCGAAATCGCGACCGTACGCCGGAAACAAGCTCCACTGGGGAATTGACGACGATCGCCGAACTGGAACGGCAGGCCATTGCGAAGGCCCTGCGAACCTATGGACGCTCGGTCGTCGGCAAGGAACAGGCTGCGCGGGCTCTGGGAATCAGCAAGGCTACGTTGTACCGGAAGTTGAAAGAATATGATCTGGTTGTCGAATCATTTTGAGAAACTTGATTCGATTTGAGAAAACCCTGTGAAACCGGGCTTGTATGCTTTTAATACGTAGCCCGGTTTCTTATTTTGCGAAATTCGTCGACGTAGTGGCTGTCTTTCTTGCCGCCGTTGCTGGCGTTTCTTTTGGCACGGAAGTTGCATCTGTTTGACTGTTAAGTGCCAAGAGGAGGAATGGTTGTGAAATATTTGGACGAAATCGAATCGCTGCTGCGATCGGGAATCAAACCGGCGCTGGGATGCACCGAACCGGGTGCCGTGGCGTTGGCTGCCGCGTATGCCAGCAGGGAACTGGGGGAAGCTCCAGTGACCCGGATCGAAGTCACCGTCGATCCGAACGTGTATAAGAACGGCGTTGCCGTGGGAGTGCCGGGAACCGGCCGGGTCGGGCTGGAAATCGCGGCGGCCCTGGGCGCGTTGATCCGGGCTCCGGAACTGGAACTTTCGGTATTGCAGAAACTGACGCCGGAGCGGCTCATGCAGGCCGAAAAATTGTTGCTGGCCGACCGTGTCATCGTCGACATCATCGATCGTCAAGGACTGTATGTGGGAGTCACGGTGTTCTCCCCGAACGGCCAGGCCCGTGCAGTGATGGAAGGATCGCATACCCATCTGGCGGCTTTGTCCTGCAACGGGGTTCCATTGCTGGAACAAAGAGACAGCACGGCCCTACGGCCAGCTATCGCGCCGAATTTTGAGGACCTGACCCTGGATCGGCTGATCGACGCGGCTATGGAATTGCCCCTGGAAAAACTGGAGTTCTTCGAAGATTGCATCCGGATGAATTGCGAAGCGGCCAGGGCCGGACTGGAAAACCGGCTCGGCATGGCCGCCGGCGCGACGTTTCAGGAACTGATCCGGGAAGGAATTCTGGCCGATGATCTGCTGCATTTCGCCAAGGTTCAGACGGCGGCCGCTGCGGATGCGCGGATGTCGGGGGAAAACATTCCGGTCATGAGCGTGGCCGGCAGTGGCAATCACGGTTTGACAGCCATTCTGCCGGTGGTGGCGGTAGCCGAACGGCTACGGATTCCACGGGAAAAGCTATACCGGGCGTTGACCGTCAGCGCATTGACTACCCTGCATATCAAGCGACATACCGGCAATCTGTCGGCCTTGTGCGGTTGTGCGGTCGCGGCCGCGACCGGCGCTTGCGCGGCCATCGTCTGGATGATGGACGGAAGCCGTAACCAAATTGGGGCCGCGGTCAAGAACATGATTGCCAATTTGACCGGGATGATTTGCGATGGCGGCAAGGTCGGCTGCGCGCTGAAACTGTCGGCGGCCGCCGGAGTGGCGGTGGAAACTGCCCTGCTCAGCTTGAAGAACGTATTGGTGCCGGAAACCAATGGCATCATTTTCCGGTCGGTGGACGATACTATCCGCAATCTGGGCCGCGTCAGTAATCCCGGCATGCTGGAGACCGACAAGGTCATCATTGAAATTATGCTGGAAAAGGGAAAACAGTCGATCGCCTGACGGCCGAATTCTCTTTACGCCTACAGGAGTTTTGCTTTTGTCTGTCGTACATAATCAGTAAAGAACCCTTGCGACAGAGAGGAGCGCGCGCATGTCCGGAAACGGCCAGAGAAAACAGAGCGAAAAGGCGGTCGGGCGCTGGCTGCTGATTTTGATCGGCGCCGTTGTCCTCTGGGGAGCCGTGACGGAGAATCTCCACATCTGGCCGATCCGGAATACACTGGAATACCGGCTGAGCCGCACTTGGTGGAATTGGACCGGCGAGCCGGCGGTTTCACCGGTCGGCGCGGTTGCCGGGCAGGTTTCGACGCCATCCGGTGACGGGATTGCCGAAGCCACGGTGGTTTTGTCGGAATGGGACGGCCGGGTCCATATTGCCCGGACGGATGAGCGGGGGCATTATCGAATCGACGGGGCGCCGGTCGGTTTTTACCGTCTGGCGGCCGTGGCCCCGGGCTATGCGCCGGTTCAGACCGGTGGAATCCTGCGGGGCGTGACCGTGCGTCCGGGACAGTCGACTGGGGCGTCTTTTTGCCTGAAACCGAATGAAAAAGCGATATTGCCGGCTTTGCCCAAACCCGACCTGTTGGATCCGCAGACGCTGGTCTGCCAGAGTCCGGTTCCCGGCGAAGCGCGGCGCGAAACGTTGCAGTTTGTTGAGCCGGGATTCAATGAACTGATTTTTTTGTACCGTCCGATCGAGCGGACGGAGCAGGCCTTGCCGGTATTGGTGACCGTATACCCTGGACCCGTCGATACCTGGGAATGTGTCAGTATCAGCCTGGCGCAGGCCGGCTACGCCGTGGTCGCTTTGGGTCCGGCGTACGGACTCGACCTGACCCGGGATGTTGACCTGTTGGAGCGACTGGTTGCCCTGATCCGGCGCGGGGACGTAGCAGGGACCGATCCGGCACGGGTGGCCGCTCTTGGCGGCAGCTACAGCGCCTGGCTGCTGGAACTGCTGATGTTGCGGGACCCCGGTCTGGATGCGGTGGTGCTGTTGGGACCGCCGACCGATATGTTCGATTTTCGGCGCCGGTATGAACGGGAGGGATTCGTCCCGCCGTTTGGCCTGGACCGGGCGTTGGTGGCTCTGGGCTTGCCGAGTCGGGAACCACTGCGTTACCTGAAGCATTCGATGGTGTACCAGGTGCGGCCGGGACTGCCGGCGACCATCCTGTTCCACAGCTACCAGGATGAAATTGTGCCGTACCAGCAAAGCGGGTTGCTGGCCGACAGTCTGGCGCGGCAGGGGGTTGAAGCCGAGTTGCATCTGTTTGATGGCGCCAGTCATTATCTGCTGGAAGACGGCGAAGCCTCCATGGCCATATATCGCAAGACGTTGGATTTTTTGCGACGGCACGGCTTGGCGCCGTTTCCGGGAAAGGGGAAATGAGACGATGAACTTGGACTTTCGGGGGAAATCGGTCTTGATCACCGGCGGAACCTCCGGCATCGGGCTGGCCGCCGCCCGATTGTTTGCGGAGGCCGGCGCGGCCGTAGCTCTCGCGGGAAGGGATCGGGAAAGGGGACGGGCGGCTGCAGCCGCCTTGCCGATCGCCGACCAGCCGCCCATTTTTCTGGCCGGGGACGTGACCGCGGTCGACGAGTGCGGTCAGTTGGTCGGGGAGGCGCTTCGCCATTTTGGCGGGAAGCTCGATGTATTGGTGAATTCCGCCGGCGAATATCTGGAACGGCCGATCGAAGAAACAAGCGAAGTGGAGTTTGACCGAATCCTGGCGGTCAACCTGAAAGGGACATATTTTATGTCAAAGGCGGCACTGCCGGCTTTGAAACAGAGCCGGGGTTGCATTGTCAACGTTTCCTCCGACGCCGGACTCACCGGCAATATCAATTGCAGCGCCTATTGTGCGGCCAAAGGGGCTGTCACCCTGTTCACGAAAGCTTTGGCCCTGGAAACGGCGCCGCAGGGCGTACGGGTCAACTGCGTATGCCCGGGTGACATCGATACGCCGATGTTGGCACGGCAATTGTCGGCCGCTGAGAACCCAACGACGGCCCGGCGCGATATGGAGTCCGTCTATCCGCTGGGACGGCTTGGCAAACCGGACGAGGTGGCCGGTGTCATCCTGTTCCTGGCTGCCGATGCCGCCTCGTTTGTTACCGGTGCCGCCTGGAGTGTGGACGGCGGGTTGACGGCCATATGAGACGATTGCTGCGGTGGCTGTTCCAGCGACTGTTTTCCCTGCGGGCCACTCATTTGGAGCGGCTGCGGTTTGACGGGCCTACTGTTATCATGCCTAACCATGTGTCGTTTTTGGACGCGGTTCTGCTATACGCGTACCTACCGGCAACCGTCTGTTTCGTAGTGAATACGGAAATCGCCGCCAACCGCTGGGTTGCCTTAGCGTTGCGTTTTTGCCGGCACGTGGAGATCGAGCCACGTAATCCGTATGCGCTGCGAACGGTGATCGCAATGGTGAAGGAATCGGTGCCGGTGGTGCTGTTTCCCGAGGGCCGGATTACCGTGACCGGCAGTCTGATGAAGATGTACACGGGAGCGGCCATGGTCGCCTGGAAAACAGCGGCGCAAATTTTCCCCGTCATTTTGCGGGGACCGGAGTTTTCACGGTTTTCCCGCGTCCAGGACAAAGTCCGGGCGCGCTGGTTCCCGACGATTCAATTGTATGTGGATTCGCCCCGGAGGTTAACAGCGGATGTGACATTGAGCTTCCGGGTCCAGAAAGAAGCACTGGGCGACCAGCTGTTGTCATTGATGCAACAGGCCTTGTTCAGTGCTCGGCGCGAAGCCTATCAAGGAATGGATTTTTATGATCGGTTGCTGAAATCAGCCCGCTTGTATGGCATGGGAAAAGTGATTGCCCGAGACCTGACCCGGACGATGACGTATCGACAGTTACTGACGGCCATTCAGGCACTGTCCGTCAAATTGGCGGAAGTATTGGGATCGGAGAGTGTGGCCGGTGTATTGATGCCCAATGCCGTCGCGCATGTCACTTTGCTGTTTGCCCTGTTTCGGTTGGGAAAAACCCCGGCAGTGTTTAACTTTTCGACCGGAACGAAGAATCTCGTCGACTGCGCCGCGAATGCCGGTGTCCGGACGGTATTCACATCGCGGGCCTTTGTCGAACGAGCCGGGTTGGCGGAATTGACGCAACGGTTGGCCGAATCGTACCGGATCGTTTATTTGGAAGACCTCGCCGCGCGGATCGGGTTTGCCGACAAATTGGCGGCCGTATGGCAGACCTGCTTGGAACATAAAGGTCAGGGATCACCGTCGTCGCGGATCATTCTGTTCACTTCCGGCACGGAAGGCCGACCCAAAGGCGTCGTGCTTAGTCATGATGCCATTCTCAGCAATATCGACCAAGCCAGCAGCTTGATCGACTATACGCCGGCTGACCGCATGCTCAACGCTCTGCCGATGTTTCACAGCTTTGGCCTGATGGCCGGAACTTTGCTCCCTATATTCGGCGGTGTGGAATTGTTTCTGTATCCATCGCCGCTCCATTATCGGCTTGTTCCGGAAGTGGTTTATGATTTCAATGCCACATTGATGCTGGGGACTCCCACTTTTTTGGCAGGGTACGGAAAAAGAGCCCATGCTTATGATTTTCGAAGCATACGCCATATTCTGGCGGGCGGCGAAAAGCTATCGGCTGCGGTGCGCGAACTTTGGCATGACAAATTCGGCATTCGCATTCTGGAGGGCTATGGAATTACCGAAACGGGTCCGGTTCTGGCGTTGAATACGCCGCTGGCGCATCGTTCCGGCACAGTGGGACGGTTCATGCCAGGGATCGAGTGGCGGATCGAACCGGTGGAGGGAATTGAGCGTGGCGGCAACCTGTTTGTCCGGGGGCCGAATCTGATGGACGGATATCTGCTGTATGAGCGGGGGTTCCAACCTCAGACCGGCTGGTTCTCGACCGGCGATGTCGTTGCGGTGGACCCGGCGGGTTTTGTTCAGATTCAGGCTCGTCTGAAGCGATTTGCCAAGATCGCCGGCGAAATGATCAACCTGCAGGTGGTGGAGGAAGCGGCGGCGGCCTGCTTTGCGGGAGGTATTCACGCGGTGCTCGCCGTCGCCGACGGTCGAAAAGGCGAACGGATCATTCTGTTTACCACCGCGAAAGTTGCGGATCGTAAGACGATTCGTGAGTATTTGTTGGCCGAGGGACACAGTGGGCTATATGCGCCGTCTGAACTGGTCCGGCTGGAAAAAATGCCGCTGTTGGGGAGCGGCAAGCCGGATTACATGACTTTGCAGCGGCAGGCGGCCCAACTGGTGGCGGAGAATCCATCATGAACGGTTTCCACGCCTTGTTGGTCGCACAGTTCCTTTCGGCGTTTGTCGATAACATGATACTGTTCGTCGCCCAGGCAATCCTCGTTCGGGACGCATTTCCGGGCTGGTATCTGCAGCTGGTCCAGGCCACCTTTTTGTTCGCCTATATTCTTCTTTCGCCCTGGGCGGGCCGGATTGCCGACCGGTTTGCCAAACGCCTGGTCCTGATCGGCGGCAATGTCGTAAAATGTGGCGGAGTCGGACTGCTGCTCGCGGGGGCCGATCCGGCCATCGGTTATGCCGTGGTCGGGGTCGGCGCGGTATTGTACAGCCCGGCCAAATACGGGATCCTGCCATTTTTGGCGAATTCGGACCAACAGTTGCTGCAGGCCAATGCACAAGTGGAAGGGACTACGATTTTGGCCATCCTTGCCGGTGCGGTTGCCGGCGGCTGGTTAGCCGACCATTCGATCATTCTGGCCTTGACCGTCTGTATCCTGTTCTATGTCGGATCAGCGACGCTATGTTTGGGGATTCCCAGTGATCCATACAATAGCGACATAATGTTTCGCAATGCGATCCCGGATTTTTTGAGAGATTTATCCCGCGTGTTGCAGGTTCCCCGTGGCCGATTTTCCTTATTGGGAACCGGTGGATTTTGGATGGCGTCGGCCGTGTTGCGGCTAGCGGTGTTCAGTTGGCTGCCTGTAGCCTTTGGCATTCGCGACAACACGACCATCGGCCTGATGATCACACTGAGCGGAGTTGGACTGGTCGTCGGCGCCGCCTTGACGCCGCGACTGATTCCGGTCGGCCATACTATCCGGGTAATCGGTTGCGGCGCGCTGATGGGTAGTTGTCTGCTGCTGTTGCCCTGGTCGCCTGGTTTGACCCTGGCGCTATTGATCCAGACTATATGCGGTAGTTTTGGCGGGATGTACGTGATTCCACTCAATGCCATACTGCAGCGGGTAGGGGAACAGACGGTCGGTACTGGAAAGATCGTGGCGATCCAGAATTTTGCCGAAAACACGTTGATGCTGGCCGGAGTTCTGGCGTTTTTAGCGGCAAGCATGACCGGAGTGCCAGTCGTCTGGTCGATGTCGGCGAACGGATTGGTTTTGCTGTTAATTGTAGCCAGATTGTATTTACAACAACGATCTTGCCAGACGAGCGTCTGACAAACATATGTTCGACATAACTTATTTACACAAAACAAACGTTCGATCAATGGCATGCGTTGACTTTGTTGGTTGCAGGGAATATAATAAATCTTAATTAAATTTGGCAAACAGTAATGCGAAGGACACGACCCTTCATCCCAACCGGTTCCAGAGAGAATGCGCCGCGGCTGAAAGCGCTTCACACGGAAGATGACGGATTACCCCCTTTAAACTGTCGAACCGAAAGACAAGGATAGGTTCGGACCGGATGCCCTCCGTTACCGGGGCTGTGAGCCGGGCGCGTATAGCGCCAATTGGGGTGGAACCGCGAGATCAACTCTCGTCCCGTGACTGGGATGGGAGTTTTTTTATTTGGCATTATTGGCGCTCCGCCGAAAGCCGATATACTTATTGGATGGAATAGGGAGGGGATTTGCATGGAAAAGATTAAAATTACCCTGAAAGACGGATCCGTTAAAGAAGTCGACAAAGGGATCACCCTGCAGGAACTGGCGGCTTTCCTGAGCCGGTCGCTGGCCAAATCCGCACTGGCCGCGAAGGTTAACGGCAAGGTTATGGATCTGCCGCGTACTCTCGAACAGGATGCGACCGTGGAGTTTTTCGGGTCGGATACCCAGGAAGGCTTGGATGCCCTGCGGCACAGCGCGTCGCACGTGATGGCGCAGGCCATTCAACACCTGTTCGGTGACCAGGTGCAGTTCGGCATCGGGCCGTGGATTGCCAACGGTTTCTATTACGACATTGATACGGAACATACGTTTGTCCCGGAAGACTTGCCGAAAATTGAAGCCGAAATGGAAAAAATCATCAAGCAGGATTTGCCGATCGTTCGTCAGGAGTTGCCCCGTGAGGAGGCAATTCGCTTCTTTGAACAGAAGGGGCAGCATTATAAGGTTGAGCTCATTCGTGATCTGCCGGAGGATGCTGTGATCTCGCTCTATACCCAGGGCGACTTCACTGATCTTTGCGCCGGGCCGCATTTGCCGTCGACCGGCCGCATCAAGGCGCTGAAGCTTCAAAATTTGGCTGGCGCCTATTGGCGGGGCAATGAAAAGAACAAGATGTTGCAGCGGATTTATGGGACTGCCTTTGAGAAGAAAGCGGATCTCGACGCTTATCTGCACATGCTGGAGGAAGCCGCCCGGCGCGATCACCGTAAGCTGGGCAAGGAACTCGATTTGTTCAGTATTCAGGAGGAGGGCCCGGGTTTCCCGTTCTTCCACGCCAAAGGCATGGTCATCCGCAATGAGCTGGAGAACTTCTGGCGGAAGCTGCATGTGAAGTTCGGCTATGAGGAAATCAAGACGCCAATCATTCTGAACGAGGCCCTGTGGCATCAATCCGGCCACTGGGACCATTACAAGGAAAACATGTATTTCACCAAGATCGACGATGCCGACTACGCGGTCAAGCCGATGAACTGCCCGGGCGGCATGCTGGTGTACAAGACCCGGCATCACAGTTACCGCGAATTTCCGATCCGCGCGGCCGAGTTGGGGTTGGTGCACCGCCACGAACTGTCGGGAGCCCTGCACGGTTTGATGCGGGTGCGGAGCTTTACTCAGGACGACGCCCACATTTTTATGCTGCCATCGCAGATCAAGCAGGAAATCATGGGAGTCATGGACCTGTTCAACATCGTGTATTCAACGTTCGGGTTGTCTTATCACGCGGAACTGTCCACCAAACCGGAGAATGCAATGGGTTCCGACGAAGTTTGGGAAGTGGCGACTGCGGCTCTGAAAGAGGCCCTGGACGAGCGGAATATGCCTTATAAGATCAATCCTGGCGATGGCGCCTTCTACGGACCTAAAATCGACTTCCATCTGAAGGACTCGATCGGCCGGACCTGGCAGTGCGGCACCATCCAACTGGACATGTTGATGCCGGAACGCTTCGACCTGACTTATGTCGGCGAGGACGGCCAGCGTCATCGTCCGGTGATGATCCACCGGGTCGCGTTCGGCAGTATGGAACGGTTCATCGGCATCCTGATTGAGCATTACGCCGGGGCCTTCCCGGCTTGGATCGCGCCGGTGCAGGTCAAGATTCTGCCGATCACCGACCGGAACACCGAATATGCGCAAAAACTAGCCGCCAGTCTGAAAGAGCTCGACATTCGGGTGGAAGTGGACGAGCGCAGCGAAAAGATCGGCTACAAGATCCGTGAAGCCCAGATGGAGAAAGTTCCGTTCATGCTGGTGCTGGGCGACAAGGAGCAGGAAGCCGGCGCGGTGGCCGTTCGGGTCCGCGGGAAGGGCGATGTCGGCACGATGGGCTTCGATGCCTTCCGCGACATGGTGCTGGACGCTATCCGGAGCAAAACGCAACAACAGTAACTGGCTAAATAGACAAAAGGCGCTGGAAAGAATGATTTCCAGCGCCCTTTTTGTTGGTTCACCATCGTCGTCGGCTGTCTGAAATGGTCATTTTTCTGCCGGAAGAATGTTCTATTGTCGGAAAAAGCAGGGTTTCACAGTCATGACAAGAAATAATAGACAGTAGTAAAGTGTTTCCAAGTGATAATCTTCGGGATAATTGCAGGATGGTGTGGCAATGAAAAATCACTGGGGCGGGTGGTCCCTGCAAACGAAGCTTTCTTCATGTATCATTGCGGTCAGTCTGTTTATCATGGCAACCGCTTCCCTGTGGTTTTACGATGCGGTCAAAAATTTGCGGCACGCTGAACGGATCGCCGAAATTAACGCTTGCGCCGAACCGTTTTTCAACGCCATCGAAGCCCTCAGTTTCGAGAGGGGGCGTTCGAACGTAGTTTTGGCCGCAGAAGCGCCGATTTCCGAGCAGAACAGGGAGTTTATCCGGGGGCGGCGGATCCAGGCAGATTCATACCTGCTGATGGGGGAAGAACGGCTACGGCGCATCGATGCCGCGTTGGCGGAGCGTTTGTTAGCCGAATACAAACAATTCCAGTTGTTGCAAAACCAGCTCGACAAACAGATCCAGCTGCCATTAGCCCAAAGAAATCCCGTGATTCGTGAAGAATGGATCCGTCAATCTACGGATTTCATCTTTTTCATCAGAGATATCATTGATTCGATGGGACGGCGCGAACGCACGCTGGGTGTGTTTGACATTTACCATCAATTTCAACTGAATTGTGTCGAATTTCGCCTGTTCAGCGGCTACAGCGCCAGTGTTTTGACGGCTGCCATCGCTAACGGACAACCCTTAAGTCCGGAGGATCATCGGGAGTATTTGGAATCGCGCGCCAAGGCCGATTATCTGTGGCAGCAGATTCATAATGATTCCGCAGATTTCAACGACCCGATTCTTGAGGAAACTCTTCTGCGCGTTTACCATAAATATTACCAAGTTTATCGACCAATGCAAACTGAAATCCTGTCGCAACTCTTGCTCAAAGCGGTGCCGAAGGAATCGGGGGAGCGGTTGGCTGCTCATTCCGTGCCGGCGTTTGATTCCATTTTTGATCTGATCGCCGCGATCAATCGGGAAACGCGTACCTATGTCGAACAGATGACGCATAAAGCTGATTTTGATTTCCGCATCGCCTTGTCCCAATTTCTGTTGACTTTCTTCTTTGTGGCCTTTTTCCTGATATATTTTCGAACCAGACTGTTTGCGCCGCTGGGGAGAATTGTCGAGGGACTACAGAATATTCTCAATGGCCAGCAGATTTCCGGGCTGGAAACGGATGTACAGCGAGGGGACGAAATTGGCCTGTTGGCCCGGGGAACCCTAGCGCTGCAGGAAAAAGTCAGTGAAGAACGACGTTTGCTTCAACTGCACGAGCGGTTGGCGACGACAGATCGCCTGACCGGTTTGTTCAACCGGGAAATGCTCAATCAGCGGTTAGAGAACATGCTTGCTCATGCGGACCGCTACCGGGAACCTTTGTCGATGATTTTGTTCGACTTGGACCATTTCAAAACGGTCAACGATACCTGGGGACACCCCGTCGGCGACGAAGTGTTGGTACAGACTGCGCAGACTGTCAAGAGCGTCATCCGGGGAGCTGATCTGCTGATTCGGTTTGGCGGCGAGGAGTTTTTGATCTTGATGCCCAACACAATGGAAGCCGGGGCGGTTGCCGCCGCAGAGAAAATTCGGGGTCGACTCGCGGAAACATCTCATCCATCGGCCGGTATCGTTACTGCTAGTTTCGGTATTGCTGAACGAGCCACTGGTGAAGAATTTGCGGATTGGTACAAAGCGGCTGATGACGCATTGTACCAGGCAAAGAAAACCGGACGCAACTGTACCGTCTGCCATGGTTCGCTGCGATCGTCCATTACGCCGTTACGACTGCAATGGGTACCGGAATGGAATAGCGGGCATCCGGAGATCGACGCTCAACATCGACTGCTGATTGAGATGGCGAATGAGTATTTTAATGTTGCACTAAATCCCCAGGCAAAATCGGACGGCGCCTTGTCTCTGTTGACAAATTTGCGGCGAGAACTGGCGACTCACTTTGATTTTGAAGAACGGATACTGGAACAAATCGGCTATCCGAAAGTTGAGGAACACCGTCGAATCCACCGCGAACTGCTAAGAAAGGCGGCAACCCTAAACGAAAGTTATCAGAGCGGGGAGGTCAAGTTGTCAAGTTTTGTCTCTTTCTTGGTTGATGATGTGGTTGTCGGCCATATGTTGCAAGAAGATCAGCTGTATTATCCGTTGACCCGGGAAAAGTTCGGGAGTCAGCACCTTATATGAGCGACAAAACAAATTGCGACAAAATTTTAAAGGTAATTTTCAGATCTCCACGCCAGGGCTCAAGAGCCGGAAGCGGCCGCATAACCGCGAAAGGCGGCGCGAATTTTGCGATCAGGTGTTGACTTGCCGGCCAAGGGATGATAATATTTTACACGCAAGTAGAGGCCATCCGCTTCTCACCTTACGACGCCAAGGCTGTTGGTAAGGTTGTCAGGACCAGACATCCCGATGTGATGTTTTGTTGCCAATGGCGGATGGAGCGATCCATCCGCTTTTTTGTTGAAAAAAATGAGAGAGGTGAGAGACAATTAGTAAAGAAACGCTGAGGATCAATGAGGAAATTCGGGCCAAAGAAGTGCGTGTAGTCAGCGCCAATAACGAGCAACTGGGCATCATGAGTCTGCGTGACGCTCTTCAGCTGGCTGCGGAACAGCAGCTGGACCTGGTGGAAGTCGCTCCGAACGCCAAACCGCCCGCCTGTAGGGTCATGGATTTTGGCAAGTTTCGGTTTGAGCAGCAGAAACGGGATAAGGAAGCCAAAAAGAAACAAAAGGTCATCACGCTGAAAGAAGTCAAGTTGCGTCCCAATATTGAGGACCACGATTATGAAGTGAAGAAAAAGAATGCCCAGCGATTTATTGCGGACGGGGACAAGGTGAAGGTCACCATAATGTTCAGAGGCCGCGAGCTTGCCCATCCCGAACTGGGACGCCAGATTTTGGTGCGAATGGCCAACGAAATGAAGGAGCCGGCCATCGTGGAACGCGAACCTAAAATCGAGGGGAGAAATATGTTCATGATTTTGACGCCCCGACCGGCCAAGGCGCAGCAATCGCCGGCCAAGCAAGGGGCTCATTCCCAAAACGCCGCGACGCAATCTGCCGCCGCGCCACAAAAGAAGGAGGAATAGATATGCCGAAGATGAAGACTCGCCGCAGCGCTGCAAAACGGTTTCGCATAACCGGTTCCGGAGAATTCAAACGCTCCAAGGCGTTCCACAGCCACATTCTCGAATCCAAAACGCCGAAACGCAAACGCAATCTTCGTAAAGCCGGATTGGTAAGCAAGTCCGACCATGAACGCGTCAGCAAGATGCTGCCCTACGCATAACAGGTATAGTGTTGAAAGGAGGCCCCTATAATGCCAAGAGTAAAAAAAGGCGTAACTGCACACGCACGCCATAAGAAAATACTGAAACTGGCTTCCGGTTATCGGGGAGCACGTCGCCGTCAGTATCGCAAAGCCAATGAAACCGTGATGAAGGCTCTTTGGTACGCCCGCAACGACCGGCGCGCCCGCAAAGGCGATTTTCGTCGTCTCTGGATTGCCCGTATCAATGCGGCCGCTCGCATTAACGGAATGTCCTATAGTCAGTTCATGTATGGCCTGCATCAGGCCGGCATTGCCGTGAACCGCAAGATTCTCGCCGATTTGGCGGTCAATGACATGGCAGCTTTTACTAAATTGGTGGATGCGGCTAAAGCAAAAATTTCTTGATCGGATTTTTTTTGTAACTTGGATTGTTCAGGTAAAAACTCCTGCCTTGAAAATGGCAGGAGTTTTTTTGAATTTCAAGAAAATTACAGAGGTTTTTTGTCTGAACAATCGAATATTTATAGTATCGTAAAATTACACAAGGGGGAGTTTCCATTGGCTTTGGTAACCTTGCGACAAGTCTTGCAGGATGCCCGGAAGCGAAAATATGCCGTCGGTGGTTTCAATGTCTTCAACTTCGAGACCCTGGGCGCCGTCGTGGAGGTGGCGGAAGAGTTGAAGGCACCGGTGGTGCTGGGTATTGCGGAGCGACTGTTCAAGTTTGTGGACGTAGATACTTTAGCTGCGGCCATGGCTCGTACCGCCCAGCGAACTTCCGTGCCGGTCGCCCTTCACCTGGATCACGGTCATACCTATGAAGGGGTGATGAAAGCAGTTCGTTGGGGTTTTACATCGGTGATGTTCGACGGTTCGGCCCTGTCGTTGGCCGATAATCTGAAAAAAACAAAGGAAATTACTCGGATAGCCCATTCCCTCGGCATTTCCGTCGAAGGCGAATTGGGCTATATTGGTCAGAACGACTCTTTAGCCGGCATAGTACCGGAGGAACCGATTACGGCGGAAATTGCGGCTGAGTTTGTTACAAAGACAAAAATCGACGCACTGGCCGTCTCCGTAGGCACGAACCACGGCAAAGTCAAACTGACCGGCGGTCTTAACATTATGCGCCTTGCCGAACTGAACAATCTCGTCGATGTTCCGTTGGTTCTTCACGGCGGTTCGAAATTAAGCCGGGAAGATTGCCGGCTGGTCATTGACAACGGAATTTCCAAAATCAATATTGCGACGGATATGTCGCTGTCGGCGGCCGAACGCCTGAAAACGGAACTGGCGAAAGCGCCGACGGCCAACTATATCCATCTCATGACCTCCGTCAAAAAAGGTGTGAAAGATCTTGTCCGCAAATACATGCTAAACTTTGATTGTATCAGCAGAGCGATTTAACACGATCAATAAGTGGGTTATTACGCTGAAACCGTCAACTGTGATTAGCAGATGACGGTTTTCTTCTGTGGACGGATGACTAGGTTCCAGGTATAATATAGTTTGGTAGTTTTCGGAAGATATTGGAAGACAATTCGGGAGTTGAATTTGGCCGTGGCTTTGTTCAATCGAAATCAGCGGGTCGCCAATTTAATGGACCTCTCCCAATGGCGGCTGACGCCGTATCAAGTATTGGCGTTGGGATTTGCCGGCCTGATTTTGCTAGGAGCTTTATGTCTGACATTGCCGGCAGCTTCTCAATCGGGGCAGGGCACGCCTTTTATTGACGCCCTGTTTACGGCGACGTCGGCCGTGTGTGTTACCGGCCTGGTGGTTGTGGATACGGGCACTCATTATAGTTCTTTTGGGCATACTGTGATAATTCTGCTGATTCAGGCTGGCGGGTTGGGGATCATGGCCATGTCCACGCTGTTCGCTTTGTTGATCGGCAAAAAGATCAGACTCAAAGAACGCTTGTTGATGCAAGAGGCTTTGAACCAGTTGTCAGTATCCGGCGTAGTGCGATTGACCATTTACATCATTCAGGTGACCTTGTTGATTGAGTTCATTGGCGGAACTATTTTGGCAATCCACTGGTATCCGGAGTTGGGCTTGCAAGGAGTTTACTACGGTTATTGGCATGCGGTATCCGCTTTTTGCAATGCCGGTTTTGATCTGTTCGGCGCTGTTCACGGGCCATTCAGCGGGATTTCCATGTATATTGAAGATCCTGTAGTAAATATCACAGTCGTATGTTTGATCGTGCTGGGCGGCATCGGGTTCGCGGTTTTATATGATGTCTGGACTTGCCGTTCATTTGGACGGTTAGCCATGCACAGCAAAATTGTTTTGATTACGACGGGCGTATTGATATTGGCCGGTAGTGTTTTGTTTTATCTGTTTGAGCAAGGCAATCCGGATACATTAAAACCCTTGGGGCTTCAGGGACGTATTCTGGGTAGCCTTTTTCACTCGGTTACGCCTCGTACCGCAGGTTTTAATACACTGGACATATCCAAGTTATATGACGGAACGTTGTTTTTATTGATAATATTCATGTTTATCGGCGCATCTCCCGCGTCCACGGGCGGAGGGATCAAAACGTCTACAACGGCTGTGTTGATGCTGGCCATTTGGGCGTTGATCCGTGGACGCAGCGATGCGGAGTGTTTTGGCCGGCGAATTCCCAAAGAAATTATTTATAAAGCTTTTTCCGTGATGCTTATTGCGTTTCTCCTGGTCGCTGTTGTGACAATGGCCTTGACGATTACGGAGCATTTCAGTTTTATCAGTATTCTGTTCGAAGTGACTTCGGCGTTTGGAACAGTGGGTCTGTCTACAGGGATCACCCCCACGTTGTCGAATTCCGGCAAGGTGTGGCTAATTTTGACCATGTTCGCCGGCCGGGTCGGCCCGGTGACCTTGGCTTTGGCGATTGCAATGCGTAGCCGCAAGGCCCAGATCCAGTACCCTGATGGTAAAATTATCATTGGATAGGGAGGCTTATTAATGAGAGGTGAAAAACGTCAGTTTGCGGTGATCGGGTTGGGCCGTTTTGGTTCGAGTGTGGCGTTGACATTGCATTCCCTGGGCCATGATGTTCTGGCCATTGACTCCAGCGAGGAACAAGTGCAGCGGTTGAGCGATCAGGTGACGCATGTGGTACAGGCCGACACGACGGACGAAAACGCCCTGCACGCTTTGGGACTGCGAAACTTTGACGCAGTGGTGGTGGCAATTGGCGAAGATGTGCAGGCGAATGTAGCCACAACATTGCTTTTGAAAGAAATGGGGCTGCCGTATATTGTCGCCAAGGCCCGAAATGCCCTGCATGGGAAAATGCTGGAGAAGATTGGCGCTGACCGGGTCGTGTATCCGGAACGGGATATGGGACAACGGGTGGCTCATAGCCTGATTTCTTCCAATGTACTTGATTATATAGAATTATCTCCGGAACTGAGCTTGGTGGAAGTGACCGTCCCGGCCGTTTTGGCGGGAAAAACATTGCAACAAGCGAATATGCGGGTTTTGTACGGCGTCAATGTGGTTGCAATCAAGCGGTTTGATAACCTGATTGTGCCTCCGCAGCCCCAGGAACAGATCCATGAAAGCGATATTTTGATTGTGATCGGGTCGACTGAGGGAATCAAGCGACTGGAGAACCTCGTGTGATCCGCTCCGTAGTCAGCCCAGACAACGAAACGGTCAAATTGGCGACTGCCCTACGACAAAAGAAGCGCCGGGACGAAACGGGACTGTTTGTGGTCGAGGGCATCCGGTTTGTGGAGGAAGCCATTGCTTCACAATGGAAGATTGAATGCGCCATTGTCGCCAGTGAAGAATTTGCTGACTCGCGAATTCAGCTTTGTGCTGAAAAGTTAACGGAACGGGGCTGCCCGGTCTTGTCCGTACCGCTCGCTCTCTACAGGAAAGCCAGTGATACCGAGACTCCACAGGGAATCCTGGCAATCATGCGGCAGCAGCAGAATAAGCTGGCGGACTGGTTGCCAGCGAAGGCGTCCTCGCTATGGGTAATTTTGGATGCGCTCCAGGATCCCGGCAACGTTGGCACGATTATTCGATCGGCCGACGCGGCCGGCGCCGCTGGCGTGATTTTGACTCCAGGATGCGCAGATTTATACGCGGGAAAGACAACGCGAGCGACCATGGGCTCTCTGTTTCATTTGCCGGTGGTTCGCACGGCGACAGAGGATTGCTTGGCCTTCTGCGAGCGGAACGGCCTGTTGGTTTATGTTGCCGGCGCCGAGGCGGCACAGATTTATTCGGAAACAGATTTGACAGTCCCCTGCGCTGTCGTGTTGGGTAATGAGGGCCTGGGGGTGGGGGAAGTGTTCCGCCGTAAGGCGACACTCAACCTTCGCATTCCGATTTTGGGCCGGGCTGAATCATTAAACGTTGCATCCGCCGCGGCGGTTATCCTGTTCGAGGCGGCGAGACAAAGAGGGTGGACCTTGTCATAAGCTGTTTGAATATGATATAATTTTTCCGTAACAAAAAACTGGTCCGGTCGCATACCCGAAAGGAAGTGTTGCGGTTTGGAAACAGCTGAATTTTACTGGAAACTTTTTGAAGCTACGGGGTCAATCGCCGCTTATTTGGTGTATCGGCATTTAAAGGGACTGTCAGCATAAAGAACGAAAAACCTACGATGGAGAGAGTACGTCGAGTGTGCACGGAACAGGGAGTCGTTGCCATGGATTGAGAGCAACGATTGCAGCGGCGGCGGCGGAAGTTCACTCCGGAGGGTCTGATTGAGCCGGGTAACGGTTAGATCGAACGTAATGCCTGCGTTAAAGGCAATGAGTTATAAATTTGGGTGGTACCGCGAATTGGACTTTCGCCCCTGATGGGGTTGAAGGTCTTTTTATTTTTCAATATCTGCGAACTGAAAGAGAGGGGACGACATGGAAAAAGAACTGCAACGGATCCGGGAAACGGCGTTCCGTGAGTTGGAACAAGCGTTGGATGCCACAACCATCAATGATCTGCGGGTCAAAGTGTTGGGTAAGAAAGGCGAGCTTACGGCGGTATTGCGTAGCCTGGGATCGGTGAGCGCTTCGATGCGGCCGCGAATCGGTCAATTGGTGAATGATCTGAGACTTGAGTTCGAAAAAGAATTACAGGTCAAACAGGAAGCAATCAAGGAAGCGGAATTGAATCGACGGCTGGAAGCCGAAAAAATTGACATCACACTGCCGGGGCGTCGACGGGAGTTGGGCCGTCGGCATCCGTTGACCCTGACGCTGGACCGGATCAAAGATGTATTCCTGCGAATGGGCTTTGACATCGAAGAAGGCCCCGAAGTGGAAAGCGATTACTATAATTTCGAGGCGCTGAATTTGCCGCCGGACCATCCGGCGCGCGACATGCAGGATTCCTTCTATATTACGGACCAATTTCTGCTCCGTACCCACACTTCGCCGGTGCAGGTGCGGACCATGCAGTCCAAGCAGCCGAACACGCCGATTCGGATGATCGCGCCCGGCAAAGTATACCGACGCGACTACGATGCGACTCATTCGCCGATGTTTCAGCAGGTGGAAGGATTGGTCGTTGGCCCGAACATTCGGTTTTCCGACCTTAAAGGAACGTTGGAGATGTTTTGCCAGGGAGTTTTTGGCGACAGCGTTAAAGTTCGATTCCGGCCGAGCTACTTTCCGTTTACGGAACCCAGCGCAGAAGTGGACATTTCCTGTGTCATCTGCAAAGGCAGCGGTTGCCGGGTTTGCAAGGGGACCGGCTGGCTGGAAATTCTGGGTTCGGGGATGGTACATCCCCGGGTGCTGGAAATGAGTCAGTATGATCCGGCGCTGGTCAGTGGTTTTGCGTTTGGCATGGGCGTGGAGCGGATTGCCATGTTGTTGTTCGGAATTGATGACCTTCGTTTGTTCTATGAAAATGACGTGCGCTTCCTGCGCCGTTTCTAAGGGGGAATCGGAATATGCGCGCACCTGTCAAATGGCTGAAAGATTATGTTCAATTTGACGATACGCCCGAAGTTTTGGGCGACAGACTTACTATGGCCGGAATTCCGGTCGAGGGGATCGAACGGCCGTGCCAGGGTCTGAAAAACATTGTGACCGGAAAAATTCGCAGCGTGGACCCGCATCCCAATGCCGACCGTCTGTCGGTTTGCGTCCTGGATTTGGGGGGCCGGCTCGTGAAGATCGTCACTGCGGCGACCAACGTCCGCCCCGGGCAAGTAGTACCGGTTGCTCTGGCCGGTGCGGTGCTGGCTGACGGAAAGGTCATCCATCCCACCGATTTCCGGGGCGTGGCGTCGGAAGGGATGCTTTGTTCCTCGGAAGAGATCCTGGGCGACACCAAAATTATCGCGCCTGAAAAGCGGGATGGAATTTATATTTTACCGGCGGATACGCCGTTGGGAGCCGATATCCGCCCCGTGATGGGAATGGACGATGCGATCATGGAGTTTGAATTGACGGCTAACCGTGCGGATTGTTTCTGTATGATGGGGCTGGCGAGAGAGATTGGTGTTTTGGCGGACAACCGCGCCAAACGGCCGTTGCTGAGCTTGCAGGAAAAAGGTCAGGGAAAGGCCGTCGATATGGCGTCGGTGGAAATCAAGGATCCGGAACTGTGTAAACGGTTTTGCGCCAGAATACTGACCAATGTCCGAATCGGCGAATCGCCGCTCTGGATGCAGCATCGCCTGCAGGCCGCCGGCATGCGCCCGATCAGCAATGTGGTCGATGTTACAAATTTTGTCATGTTGGAGCTCGGACAACCGATGCATGCCTATGACTATAGTTTGTTGGCCAAACACAGCATTATCGTGCGCCGGGCCATGGAAAACGAAAAATTGACGACCCTGGACGGAACCAAACGGGAATTAACTCCGGACATGCTGGTTATTGCCGATGCGGTGCAACCGGTGGGGCTGGCGGGAGTCATGGGCGGGCTGGCCACGGAAATTTCCGCATCCACCCGAACGGTGTTACTGGAAGCAGCGGCGTTTTACGGCCCGAACATCCGCCGGACTTCCCGCGGCCTGGGGCTGCGGTCGGAGGCCTCCGGCCGTTTCGAACGCGGAGTGGATGTGGCGGCCATCCCGTTGGCGCTGGACCGGGCGGCTCAACTGTTGGCCGATATGGGCGCCTGTGATGTTGTTCCGGGCATGATCGACGTTTATCCCCGGGCGGTTCTGCCGGCGCAGTTCGATTTTACCGCCGACTGGATTAACCGCTATCTGGGCGCCGACATTCCGGCAGCGACCATGGTGGACATTTTGGAGAAACTTGAATTTTCGGTGAAGGTCGCCGGTGACACTATTACGGTAACGGCGCCGACTTGGCGTCAGGATGTAACCGGGCCCGTGGACATCGCCGAGGAAGTATCCCGCATTTTCGGCTACGACAATATTCCGTCGACCCTGCCGGTGGGACCGATTCACGCCGGAACCACGGCAGCCGGCAAATCTGTGTCGGACAAAGCGCGGGATATAATGACCGGTTTGGGCTTCTATGAAACCTTGTCGTTCAGTTTTTCCCATCCGGATTTCTTCGATCGCTTGCGGTTACCGGCGGATAGCCCGTTACGTCAGGCGATTCCCATTCTCAACCCGATCACGGACGAGTTTCCGATTTTACGGACAACTTTGATGGCCGGTATGGTCGAAACAGTTGCCCTCAACCTTTCCCGAAAAAATGAAGATCTTCGCCTTTATGAGCTGGGAACTACCCATCATGCCGACAGCCTGCCTCTGACCAGCCATCCGGCGGAAGTGTCCTGGTTGTGCGGTGCCATGGTGGGACGGCGCGAAGGGACGGAATGGTGTCACAGCCGGGAAATGATCGATTTTTACGATGCCAAGGGTGCGGTTGAATCCCTGCTGGGGGGCCTGGGCGTCGCCAATTACTCTGTGCAGCCCACAGCGGCGGCGTGGTTGCATCCCGGCAAGCAGGCGGAACTGACCGTTAACGGTGTTTGCGTGGCGACGGTCGGCGCCTTGCACCCGGCTGTCCAGGAAGCATTCGGTATTGCCCGGCCGGTTTATGTGTTCAAGGTGAATCTCACGGAATTGGCTTCCCTCGACCTGACTACTTCGCAGCCCCATGCTGCAATCCCGAAGTTCCCTGCCATCAGCCGGGATCTGGCCATCGTACTGTCCGACCGGATACCGGCGGCAGAGGTCATGGCACAGGTTCGGGCGGCCGGTGGGCCTCTGCTGGCGGAATCCCGCCTGTTCGACGTTTATGCCGGTGACCGGGTGGAAAAAGGGACCCGGAGCTTGGCAATCGCCCTGGTATTCCGATCGCCGGACCGGACATTGACGGACGAGGAAGTGGAAGGCCCGTTCCGTTCCTTGATTGAGCACTTGACCGAAACCTTCGGCGCCAAACTGCGAAGCTGATTGCTTCTGATTTTGCTGTTCGGGGTGGCCGGGAACTTATATCCCGGTCATCTTTTTTTTCTGGCATCTACGCAGGAATAATGCACCAATACAGCGAAAAGCATACAATAGCCCCGATTATGAGATGATACCTGTATGTGCGGAGGGACATGATGGAGAAAAGAAAATACCGGGTAACCATTACTGTGGGCGGCGAAAGTTTCACCATTCTTGGCGATACCGAACCGGAACGGGTGCAGAAGCTGGCGGCGCTTTATGATGAACGTCTGCGTCAGACTGAACGCGCCTATCCCAGTCTGTCGCCCGCCCGGACGTCGATATTGGCCGGACTGAATCTAACCGAGGAATATTTGCGTCTGCAGGAGGATTATCAACAACTGTTGGCGATGGTCAAACAAGTTCGCTAGATTTTTTTGAAAAGGCAAGGGAAGACAGATGATGGAATTATTGGCGCCGGCCGGAAATCGGGAGGCCTTCCAGGCGGCTCTCGAATGCGGGGCGGATGCGATATATTTGGGGGGGCAACAGTTCGGAGCGCGACAGTACGCTCCGAACTTTTCCCGCGACGAACTGGCGCAATGCATCCGTCAGGCTCATTTATTGGGCGTGCGGGTGTTTATAACGGTAAATACCTTGGTGGATGATTCGGAGATGCCGCAGTTGCGCGACTATCTGCGCGATCTGTATGATATCGGCGCCGATGCCGCGATTTTGCAGGATGTGGGAGTGGCCCGGGTTGCGAAACGGGTGGCGCCGGGATTGCCGATTCACGCCAGTACGCAAATGACGGTGCATGATTTGCCGGGTGTAAACTATTTGGCGGATTATGGTTTTGATCGGGTCATTTTGTCGCGGGAATTGTCTTTAGCGGAAATCGGCGCCATTTGCCGACATGCCCGCTGTGAAGTGGAAACGTTCATTCACGGCGCTTTATGCATTTGTTATTCCGGTCAGTGTCTGATGTCCAGCATGATCGGGGGCAGAAGCGGCAACCGCGGCCGCTGCGCCCAACCCTGCCGACTTCCTTACCGTCTTACCGACACCAATAGTCGGGATTTGCTGGCGGGTCTGGGTATCGGCGAATATTTGCTCAGTCCCAAGGATTTTCAGACGATCGAAGTGATGCCTGAATATATCAAGGCGGGCGTGGCCAGCCTGAAAATCGAAGGACGCATGAAACGCCCGGAATATGTAGCCGTGGTGGTGGACGCCTATCGGCGCGCGATTGACCGGGCCTATGCCGACCCGGATAATTACAGGACCCCGCCCGAAGACTTACGGGAACTGGAACAAATTTTCAACCGGGGATTCACGACCGCCCATTTGTTTGGCAAGAATTCCCGTGAAATGATGAGCGACCGGCGTCCCAACAACCGGGGAGTGCTGATTGGCCGGGTTATCCGTTATCTGCCCCGGGAACGAGGTTTGATCTTGAAGCTGGAAGGTCCGCTGGCGGTCGGCGATATCATCGAAGTGTGGGTAAAAGTCGGCGGACGCGTCAATATCGAAGTGCATGAAATCCGGGTGGAGGATGTCTCCGTTGACACGGCGGATTCTGCACAGGAAGTTGTCATTCCTTGCCCGGAACCAGTCCGACCCGGTGACCGGGTCTTCAAAACATTTGACCGACGATTGACCGAAAAAGCCCGCGCATGGTTCGGCAAGCCCCATGCCCGGCGCCGGATTCCGGTGACAATGACAGTGGAGGCAGCTGTCGGCCAACCCATGAAGATTGAAGTCGGCGACCGCCAGGGAAACCTTGGCGCGGCGCTTACTCAGCAGAGTGGGCAGGCGGCCCGCAATCGTCCGTTGACGCCGGCAGTGCTTGAAACACAATGTTCAAGGCTGGGTAACACCCCCTTCCGTCTGGAGGATTTCACGACGCGGATCGTCGGCGAAGTCATGGTGCCGGTATCGGAAATTAACGATGCCCGCCGCCGAGCCGTCGAACAGTTGGAAGAAAATCGTCTGGCGGCCTTCCGTCGGCCGCCATTGCCTGAAATGACAGCGACTCTTGCCGTGAAAATGCCTGTGACCGCGGCGGCGGTATCGGCCGCTACGGGAGATCGGCCGGCGCTAGCGTCCAAAGTCGATACGTTGGCACAGGTCCAGGTTGCCTTGTCGGCCGGCGCCGATTGGATTTTGCTCAGCGGCGAGCGATTCCAGGGTGGATTGTATCAACGGGACGACTATATAAAAATTTTGTCGGTGGTTCGAAACGCCGGCAAACGGATCAGTTGCTGCCTGCCGCGGATCATCCGCGATGTTGGCAGTGATGAGGTCGAGCGGCGGCTGGCCTGGTTTGCCGAACTGCAGCCGGATTCCGTCAGCGTAGCCACTGTGGGAGCGCTGGCCCGGGTGAAAAAATATCCGGAGTTGTCCATTCATGCGGATTATCCAATGAATCTGTTCAACTCCGAGGCGTTGGCATTTGTCAAGGAACAGGGCGCCGCCTGCGCCACTCTGTCGCCGGAACTGACGTTGCCGCAGGTTCAGAAACTCGCCCAGGCGGCTGTCCTACCGCTGGAATGCCTGGTACACGGGCATTTGACGCTGATGATTTCAGAGTTTTGCGCTCTGGGCGCCTATCTGGGCGAACAGGCGGGACAACCCTGCACCGCGCCCTGCAAACAAAGCGGATATCGCCTGCAGGACCGCAAGGGTGAGTTCTTTCCGGTCGTTAGCGACGATTCCTGCCGGATGCATATTTTAAATGGCAAGGAACTGTCAATGCTGCCGCACGTGTATCGTTTTCACCAGGCGGGGATTGCCCGGCTGAGGATCGAAGGCTGCCGGATGAACCCGGAAGATCTCGGCAAAATCACGGCCCTGTACCGGCGGGCAATAGATGCGGGAGCATCCGGACTGGACATGGCGGAAATCGATGCCGCCGAACATGAGGATATTACCCGCGGTCACTATTTCCGCGGGGTGCTGTAATTGACGACAAAGGAGACATTATGGACCCAGCTGCTTTAAAAACCCTGGAATACTCGAAAATAATCGGCAGGTTGGCCGAATATACATCGACGATACGGGGACGGGAACTGGCGGAACGTCTGCAACCCGTCGCCGAACCCGAACGCGTGGTCGCGGAATTGGATTTGACAACGGACGCCGTAGCCGTGTTGCGACAAAACGGCGCCGTTCCGTTTGGCGGCATTCGGGATCTGCGCCAGATTCTCGGCCGGGCTCGCGTTGGCGGGGGATTATCCGGCGAGGAACTGCTGGCTGTCGGTTCCACGCTGCGGGCGGCTAGGCTGATGAAGGCTTTTTTTGCCGACCTGGCTGATCCGGCACCGGCTCTGCAAGGGTGGGCCGTTGGACTATCTATCTTGCGGGCGACCGAATTTGCCATCGAAAAAGCGATTGACGACAACGGCACGGTACGGGATGAAGCCAGCGACAAGCTGGCCCAGGTTCGACGGGAGATTCGATCATTGCAGGGAAGGGTCAAGGACAAGCTGGATTCCATCCTGCGGTCCAGCCAATACCGGACATTCTTCCAGGACGCCCTGTACACGATGCGCGGCGACCGTTATGTGATTCCGATCAAACAGGAATATCGACATCAGTTTCCCGGCATTCTGCATGATCAGTCCGCCAGCGGCGCGACCGTTTATATTGAGCCGATGGCCCTGGTTAATCTGAATAATGACCTGAAGGGGTTATTGTCCACCGAACAGACGGAGGTTGAAAAAATACTGCTGGCTCTGTCTGTACATGTTGCAGCTCAGGCAGACGCGATCGAGGCGAATTGCGACATCCTGGCCCAGTTGGATTTTGTGTTTGCGAAAGCCCGGCTGGCGCTCGATATGCGGGGAGTACGGCCGTTTTTTGCGGCCCCGGGCAGGGTCAGCCTGCGACAGGCCCGTCACCCTTTAATTGCCACAGCCGCGGTGGTGCCGATTGATATCGAAATCGGCGGTGAGTTCGATACTCTACTGATTACCGGTCCTAATACCGGTGGTAAGACGGTTGCCCTGAAAACGTTGGGTCTGCTCACGCTGATGTTGCAGTCGGGCCTGTTCGTGCCGGCGGCGCCGGAATCCGAAATGGCTGTATTTGCCAATGTTTTCGCCGATATCGGCGACGAACAGAGTATTGAACAATCCTTGAGTACATTTTCCGGGCACATGACCAACCTGGTGCGAATATTATCGCAGGTTGCGCCGAATTGCCTGGTTCTGATCGACGAGATCGGTGCCGGTACCGACCCTGAAGAGGGAACCGCTCTGGCAATGTCGATTTTGGAACATTTGCACGCCCAAGGCATCCGTACGGTGGCCACTACCCATTATGGGGAACTGAAAGCCTTTGCCTATACCCACCCCGGTGTGGCCAACGCTTCGGTGGAATTTGATCTGGAAACATTACGGCCAACGTATCGCCTGTTGATCGGCGTTGCCGGCAGCAGCAACGCCTTCGCCGTTTCGCAGCGGCTGGGGCTGAGTGCGGAAATCGTGGAACGGGCGCGTGCGTTAACCGGCGGCGAACACCAAAAGTTCGAAACGGTTTTGTCAGCGATGGAGGAACACAAGCGGGCGAGCGAACGGGAGCGCGAAGAAGCCGCGGCGTTGCGGCAGGAATCTTTACGGTTGCGTCAGACTATCGAGAAGGAAAAACAACTTTGGGAAAACAAGAAGCGGGATATTCTCGGCAAAGCCCGCGCCGACGCCGATGAACTCATGCGTCAGACCCGCCTGGAGGCCGAAGAGGTCATCAAGGACCTGAAACAACATTTTTCATTGGCAAATCATGTCGACCTGCAAAGTAGCATCGAAGGTGCGCGGCGAAAAATTCGCGACAAAATCAGTGAGTTAAATCCATTGACGGCGCCGGCGGAAGAGCCAATTTTCGCTACAGGCGAGCAGGCGAGGTTAATCCGGGGAGCGGTAGTCTGGGTGGAAAATTTGGGCCAGCAGGGAACCATCTTAGAGGTGGGCAATGAATCGGCCACCGTGCAGTTGGGAGTCTTAAAAACCATGGTTCCCGTTGCGCAGTGCCGGGTATTGAAAAAATCGGCGCAAAAAAAATCGCCGGCGCGAACAGTGGCTGTGAAATCCTCCTCATTTGAGCGGCCGGCAGAGGTAGCCCGGGAAATTGACATACGAGGGCTGAATAACGAGGAAGCGGCTTACGTACTGGATAAGTACATTGATGATGCCGTTATGGCAGGGTTGGACTCGGTATCGGTCATTCACGGCAAGGGAACCGGCGCTCTGCGCAAGGGAGTGCGCGCCTATCTGATGGCCCATCCGCGGGTAAAGAGCGTGTCCATCGGGGAAATCAATCAGGGCGGAACGGGTGTGTCCGTCGCAAAACTATCCTGACAAAAAAGGAGTGTGTGAATCATGATTACCAAGAGTGCGGAAATGGAAGCCCGGGCATTGGATGGAGTCGTCGAGCTGATGGCGTTGGCGGCGCGAACGGCGCCCAAGGGCAAGGGAGTGGATAATCTGGTTGTTGTGGCGGTCCGGGCCAAGGCCAAGGATCAGCTGGCGACGGAAATGCGACGTATTTTAAAGGAAGATGGGGGGCTACCCCATTTTGAAAGAGATGCCGGCAATGTTGACAAAGCACCGGTTGTTCTGTTGCTGGGGCAGCGAGTCAAACCGCTGGGGCCGAAGCCTTGCGGTTTTTGCGGTTACAAGGACTGTGAAGAAAATATCCGCAATAACGGTCTTTGCGCCATCAGCATCGGCGACCTTGGCATCGCGATCGGTTCGGCGGTCAGTGTGGCGGCGGCGCACCATGTCGACAACCGGATTATGTTTTCGGCCGGCAAGGCGGCGTTAAATCTGAATCTGTTCGATGACAACCAGGTTAAGATTGCCTATGGAATTCCGCTTTCTGTTTCCGGAAAAAGTCCGTTTTTTGACCGGGGATGAGTGGAGCGGCTATTTGCCGCGTATTCAAAAAGTGTGAACAAAAATGCCGACTGGGCGTCTGTGTGCCCGGTCGGCATTTCTGTTGGAATAATAATTTGGGATTCCGGTCTATTTCGGCGAGTCTGGGAGATCGGGCGCATCGTGCAAGATCTGCCGGAGCCAGACTTGATGTTCCGGGGAACCGACAGTGGCAGCGGCTTTTTGCCGGCGATCGGCAAAGGGAATTTCGACGGAATCGGTCAGACGGGCTTTTAGGATCAAAATCCGGCGAACCGAGGCATTCAGACGCGCCAGCGGGATTTCGCCGCTGCGGACGGCCTCATGCAAAGCCTGAAACGCGGCAGGAAAATCCTCCGGCATAAGGATCACGTCGACTCCAGCCAGAAAGGCGGTTTTCGCTGCTTCCCCAGCAGTCATCCGGTCAGTGACCGCCTTCATGTTCATGGCATCGGTGATGACCAGTCCGGAATAACCGAGTTCCTGTCGCAGAAGTTCCGTGATGATGGCGGAAGAAAGACTGGCGGGCCAAGCTTGGCGGGGCTCCAGCGCCGGATAAGCCACGTGCGCCATCATGATAAAGTCAGTGTCAGCCAGCACGGCGGCGCGGAATGGTAGCAGTTCGACAGTTTCGATCCGTTCCAGCGTCTGGGTGACGGTCGGGAGCGTCAGGTGCGAATCCGCATGGGTGTCGCCATGCCCGGGAAAATGTTTGGCGGCAGAGGCGATTCCAGCCGAATGAAGGCCCTGGATATAAGCCCGCCCCAACCGGGCTACCTCATACGGATCGGCACTGAAGGAACGGTTACCGATTACCGGGTTTTTTGAGCATGTATTGACATCCATGACCGGTGCGAAATTTAGATTGAATCCTAATTCACGCAATTCCCGGCCGACCAGCTGTCCCAGATTTTTAACCGCTTTGTCAGACAAGCCAGCCAGGTTTCCTGCCGGTGGCGTTTGCGTGGCAAACAGCAGCCGGGATACCCGACCGCCTTCCTGATCTACCGCCAGAAACGGCAGGATTGCGGACTGCCGCCGGATTTGTTCCAATAGTTGCAGGGTACTGTCCAATTCCCTGGCATGACGGGAAAACAGGATGAACCCGCCGGGATGGAAGGTATGAAGTTGAGATTCCCAACCGTTGTCCGGAGTGACGATAAATAGCTGGCCGATTTTTTCTTCCAGTGTCAAATGTGATAGCTGCAACTCCACCAAATCCGACAAGGTTGGTCGTGGGCGGACGGACAGGGGTGCCGCGGCAGCCGTCAAAAACGGGAGGAGAGCCAGAAACAGGGCGAGGGAGATCGTTAAATACAAAAGCGGGTGTCGATACCAAGCAGCCAGATGAATCACTCCTCAAAAAAAGCGGCGTCAAAGATAGACGCCGCGGAAGATCAGTTGACTGGTTTTTGCGGAGATTTGGCAGGCGGTTTGGCCGTTCCGCCGGGCGGCGTTGTTGGAGTTTTGTTGGGAGTGGTGGTTTTGCCGGATTGACCCGGAATCGGCGTTGTAGTTTTGGCGTCGGGTTTGGCGTTCGGGTCGGCGTGCGGCGGGGCCGTCGAGAGGTTTTTGGGTTGATTGCCGTCGATGAAGTAGTCCGTGATTGCGTCTTTATTCTTGGGATCTGTGACCAACCCGCCGTCGCGGGTGGATACGGTCGCCGAAACAATGCCACTCGGCCGCGGGAAATCCTTCCAGGGCATTTTGGCGGTGACATCTTTCATGAACAGGCGCCAGATAGTGGCGGGCGTTTCACCGCCGGTTTCACCGTTAAGAGTTCCGTCACTGTCCATGCCGATCCAGACGGCAGTGGAGATATCCGGCGTAAAGCCGACAAACCAAGCATCCTTGTGTTCATCAGTGGTACCGGTTTTGCCGGCGGCCGGTCGACCGATATTCGCGCCGGCACCGGTGCCGCGCTGGATTACTCCTTTCATCATGTCCGTGAGCAAGAAGGCGACTTTTTCGTTAACGACTACCCGCTCTTTGGGAACATGTTGTTCGAGAACTTTGCCGTTGCGGTCGACAACCTTCAGAATCGTTACCGGTTCGACCCGTACTCCTTGATTCGCCAAAACCCCGTAGGCGCTGGCGATATCAAGGGGGGTTACACCGCGAGTCAATCCCCCCAGAGCCATGGCCAAGGTGATGTCATTATTTGAGCCGCTGGTGACCAAAGTGGAAATGCCCATATTTTGCGCATTGCGGACTACTCGTTCCGGTGTCACTTCCTGCGCCAAGCGAACCGCCGGAATGTTGCGGGATAATTCCAGGGCGGTCCGGAGCGTCATGGGTCCCCGGAAAGTCCGGTCATAGTTCATAGGAGCATAGCTACCGGCGCTAAAGGGCTTGTCATCAATAATAGAAGCGGGAGATTTGCCGCTGTCCAGGGCGGTAAGGTAAACGAAAGGTTTGAAAGCCGAACCCGGTTGCCGTTCCGCCAGAACGGCCCGGTTGAATTTATCGGTGCCGCGACCGCCAACCATGGCTTTGACATAGCCGGTGTGGGTGTCAATGGCCACCAAGGCTCCCTGCGGCTGTTGCAGACCATTTTTGTCCACCGACATGGCTGGCAATTCCTGCATGGCTTTTTCCGCGGCTTTTTGCATTTCCAGATCCAGACTGGTGTATACTTTCAGTCCGTCCTTATAAACAGTGTCCGCTCCATATTTGTCAATCAACTGTGACGTGATGTAATCGATAAAATAGGAAGCGGATACCTCTACCGGCTGGTTTTTCTTTTTCGGGTCGGGCTTGGCGGGTTCCGCGCTGCTGGCCAATTTAAGGGGAACTTTTTTGGTTTTGTCGGCCGTTGCCTGATCGAGGTAACCGTACTTCACCATCTGGTCCAGAACGGTGGCTTGCCGTTCCTTGGCGGCTTTCATGCTGTTGAATGGCGAGTAATAATTCGGACTTTTCGGCAATCCGGCCAACATAGCGCATTCGGCCAGATTCAGTTTATCGGCGCTTTTGTCAAAATAGGTTTGCGCGGCGGCTTCCACGCCATATGCACCGGCGCCGAAATAAATCTGATTCAGGTATAGTTCCAGGATTTCTTTTTTTGTGTATTGCTTTTCAATCTGAAACGCGATGATGATTTCCTGAACTTTCCGTTTCCAAGTGCGCTCTTGCGTCAAAAACGCGTTTTTTGCGAGTTGTTGGGTAATCGTGCTGCCACCTTCCGAAACGCCGCCGGCCACAAGGTTGATCCAGGCTGCCCGCAAAATGGCCCGGGGATCGACACCGCCATGTTGATAAAAGCGGTTGTCTTCAAGCGCCACAAAAGCGTTCTGCAGGTCTTTCGGTATTTTATCCAACGTAATCGGCAACCGGTTTTCCACGGCGTGAAGCACGGTAATCAGCTTGCCGTTGACGTCGAAGACCTGAGCGGAAGCCGCCGGACGGATGTCGCCGCGCAAATTGGGAGCGGATTGAATCGTGGCAGACAAAAAGCCCAAACCCACACCGACGCCGATGACCATAAAAGCCATAATAGCGATAATGATCATGGCAGTTACCGAGCCGCGGGAGCTATTCCGTAATGTCTTGCCGACAATTCGTTGATTCTGACGCATAAGATTCCCCCTTTAATACCAAAATATTATACCACAAATTTAATTCGGGTAGGTTGTTTGAGAAAAGCGGCGCGAAAGGCAAGCAATAAGAAGTAACGCCGTTTTGCACAGATATGGTCTTTTGTGTTATACTCTCGTTGAAGTATTTCACGGGAACGGCAAGGCTTGGGCCGTTTGCCGGCCGAAACGCGTTTTTCCGTGTCACAACTAAATATTTTCAAAAAGGAGTTGCATCATTCATGTCAGGGCATTCAAAATGGGCGAATATCAAGCACAAAAAGGGTAAGGCTGACGCCGCCAGAGGGGCGGCCACCACCAAGATCAGCCGTGAAATCACGACAGCCGTCCGCCTAGGTGGAGCAGATCCTACTGGGAACATGCGTCTGAAACTCGCTTTGCAGAAAGCCCGGGAAAACAACATTCCCAAAGACAATATCCAACGAGCGATCCAAAAGGGGCAGGGAGCGCTGGAAGGCGCAAGTTATGAGGAAGTGACCTATGAAGGCTACGGAACGGCCGGTGTCGCCTTGCTGGTAGAGGCAATGACCGACAACCGTAACCGGATGGCGGCCGAAATGCGGCATATTTTTTCAAAACACGGCGGAAACATGGGCGAGAGCGGCTGCGTTTCCTGGATGTTTCACAAAAAGGGCCTGGTTTTGATTGACAAGGCGACTGGGCTGTCGGAAGAAGACCTATTGGCGATTGTGCTTGAAGCCGGCGCCGAGGATATGGACAGTGAAGGCGAACAATATGAAGTGACTTGTGCGCCGGATGATTTCGAAGGCTTGCTCAACGCGATGGAGAATGCAGGCGTCAAATGGGATTCGGCGGAAATCAGCATGATCCCGGAAACGAGCATTGCTCTGGATGGCGATGATGCCGCCAAGTTGATGAGGCTGGTCGATGCGCTGGAAGAGCAGGACGATGTGCAGAACGTGTACGGCAACTTCGATGTACCGGATGAGGACGAAGACGAATAACTTTGAATATACAAGCAGGGGGATGCTGTTTTGCTGGCCATGGGAATCGATCCGGGAAATGCTATCTGCGGCTATGGCTTTGTTGAACTGAACGGCAATTCACTGCATGGCGCCGATTTCGGCGTCATTCGCACCACGCCGTCGATGCGCAGGGGCGAACGCCTGAAGATCCTTTATGACAGGATTGATGCGTTGATTCAGAAACACCGGCCGGATATTGTTGGCGTTGAAAAACTTTTTTTCAACCGGAATGTGACGACGGCAATGACGGTTAGTGAAGCCCGGGGAGTCATATTGCTGGCGATAGAAAAGAATTCGGCGCCATTGTTGGAACTTACGCCGCTGCAAGTCAAACAGGCCGTAGTGGGGTATGGGCAGGCGACCAAGGAACAGGTTACCTATATGACCCAGCGCCTGTTGTGTCTGGAAAAGAAACCGACGCCGGATGATGCGGCGGATGCTTTGGCGATTGCCATTTGCAGCGCCCATTGCAGCTCGGCGGAAAAAATACGGCAGGGGTTAAATCGGTTATGATTGGTTTTCTGCGTGGAACCGTGGATCAGTTACCGCCGGAAGTCTGTTTATTGGACGTCGGCGGCGTGGGATATCGGGTCTTCATCCCGGCTTCGACCCGTGACAAGTTGAGCTGCGGCGTGGAGACGAAACTTTACACTTATTTGAATGTTCGCGAAGATGCATTGTTGCTGTTCGGATTCGCAACACCGGAAGAGCACGAAATGTTTTTGCTGCTTCTCAATGTAACCGGAGTTGGCCCCAAAATGGCTTTGGCGATCCTATCCGGCATGAAACCGGCGGGAATTCGTTCAGCTATCAGCCGCAACGATTTGGCTGCTTTGACCCGCATTTCCGGGGTTGGTAAGAAGACCGCCGAGCGAATCGTTTTGGAACTGCGTGATAAAATTGGTCAGATTGGCAGCGCCGGCGTGCTACAGCAGGCCGCGGAAGCGGCTCCGACGGGCGTCGCCTTTGATGAAGCCCTGGCGGCTCTGCAGGCATTGGGTTATCAGCCGGGGGAAATCTTGCCGCGGCTTCGCAAACTATCCGCCGATCAGGCAACGGCGCAGGAACTGATCCGGCTGGTATTGCGTGAAATGGGCGGGAGGTAGACATGGAAGAGGAACGGGTCATAGCCGGTCCGGAGCAGGAGGCCGACACCTGGCAGTTGAGCCTTCGGCCCCGCCGTCTCGTCGAATATATCGGACAGGACCAGGTTAAACAGAATCTGTCGGTGTTTATCCAGGCGGCGCTGGCTCGCCGCGAGGCGTTGGACCACGTGCTTTTGCACGGACCTCCCGGTCTGGGCAAAACGACGCTGGCCGGAATCATTGCCAATGAGCTGGGCGTCAGTCTGCGGATCACTTCCGGACCCGCCATCGAGCGGGCTGGCGATCTGGCGGCTTTATTGACGAACCTTGGCGAAAAAGATGTTCTGTTTATCGATGAAATCCACCGTTTGAATCGCAGCGTGGAAGAGGTTCTGTATCCGGCGATGGAAGATTATGCGCTGGATATCATTATCGGTAAAGGGCCCAGTGCCCGATCTATTCGACTGGATTTGCCGAAATTTACTCTGGTGGGGGCGACGACGCGGGCCGGAGCTTTGGCGTCGCCGTTACGGGACCGTTTTGGCGTCATGTGCAGACTGGAATATTATGGACCGAAAGCGTTGTTGCAGATTGTGACCAGGGCGGCGGAAGTCCTGGATGTCGCTGTGGAAACCGGCGGCGCTGAGGAGATCGCCCGCCGGGCCCGGGGGACTCCCCGGGTGGCCAACCGTTTACTGAAACGAGTGCGTGATTTTGCCTTGGTCGATGACCGAAAGGTGATTACGCGGGAAGTCGCCGACAAAGCGCTGAGTAGGCTGGAAGTGGATGCCTGCGGCTTGGACCGGACCGATCGGCGGATTTTGGCCACCATTATCGAGAAGTTCAATGGCGGGCCGGTGGGACTGGATACCATTGCCGCTGCGGTCAGCGAAGAAACGGATACGATTGAGGATGTTTATGAACCGTTTCTGCTGCAAATGGGTTTTTTAAATCGGACGCTACGCGGCCGCGTCGTGACTGCGGCGGCATACCGTCATCTAGGGCTTCCTTGCCCGACGGAACCGGGTACGGAACGGCAGGAACTCCTTTGGAAGGAATGACCGACCATGAAGATTTTGCTGCATATCTGTTGTGGACCATGCTCAATTTTCCCCATTGCGCAACTGCGTGAAATGGGGCATCAGCTCGAGGGCTTCTTTTTCAATCCCAATATTCATCCTTTCAAAGAATTCGAGCGCCGGCTGGACACGTTAAAAGAATATGCCGCTGCCGTGGCGTTACCGTTGACGGTTGATGGGCGTTATCTGCTGGAAGATTTTTTGAAGGAAGCCATGCGGAGCGACCGGATTCGCTGTGAAAGCTGTTATGAAATGAGATTTCGCATTGCCGCTGCCATGGCGAAACAATTGTCCTGCGATGCCTTTACCTCGACCTTGTTGGTCAGCCCCTATCAGAAACACGATCTGATCCATGAGGTTGGCGAGCGGGTGGCCGGGGAAACGGGCATGCCTTTTTACTATGTGGATTTTCGCCCCGGCTGGCATCTGGGAGTCCAGATCAGCCGGGAAAGGCAGATGTATCGCCAGCCTTATTGCGGATGCATTTTCAGCGAGAAGGAACGATACTGCAAGAGCAAATAGTGGTTCGTAGCGGTAAAATCACTGCGGGTGATGGTGCGAACGCTTCGACGCTTCGCTTAACCTCCGCTTATCGCAAACATAGCCCGCAGTGGAGTCAACGGCATATTTATCATTGCGGGCGGTGGTGCGAACGCTTCGACGCTTTGTGCGTAACCTTCGCATATTGCCTGCATCATCGGCTGGCATGAATCAGAGTGTACCATTCTGTTTACTTTCGAACCAAAGGAGAGGGCGAAGAAGCATGTTCGGCAACGGGTTCGAGTCAACCGGAAAGACCTTGATGGTGTTCGGCGCGCTGTTGTTCCTGGCCGGCGCGGCGATTTACTTCGGAGGCAAATTCACGGCGTTGGGACGATTGCCGGGGGATATCCATATTGAACGGGAAAATTTCAGTTTTTACTTTCCGATTGTAACGTCGATTGTCGTCAGTCTGGTGCTGACCGTGATATTAAATCTCTTGTTTTCGCGTCGATGAGCGAGAGATGAAGGGACAGGGAGGAATCGCCATGAAAGGACGAGTCTGGACGAAGCAATTAACCGGACTCTTGCTGGGGTTGATGTTATTCTGCGGGGTGTCGGTCGCTTCGGCGGCGCCCTTGGCCAGCCCGCCAATCAGAGTTGGTTTGATGACGCAACAATTTGGAATTTTGGCGAGCAGTAACGGCGGATTTCAGGTTGTGAATGTGGATGACGGAAAAATTCTCGGGGAATACACTGCTGGCGCTAAGATTCGCATCGGTTTGAGAGAAGGCAAGTTTGCCATAAATAATATCGTTGTGAACAGCGACCGGATGCGCATCGAACCGCAAAAACCCAAAAGCCTGGAACGGGAAGACCGACTTCTGGAAATCAACAATCGGCGATACCGTGGAGTGGTGGAGATTTTTCGAACTCAGGGCGCTTCCGGGATGACCGCCGTCAATATTTTACCCCTGGATGAATATGTTTACGGGGTGTTAGGGCTCTCATTGACTCCGGAATGGCCGGAACAGGCGGTCAAAGCCCAAGCCGTCGTCGTTCGGACCTTCGCTCTGTATCATACCGGAAAACACAAAAACGAAGGGTTCGATTTGTGCGACACCAGCGACTGTTTGTTATACGAGGGGCAAACCCAGGAAAATTCAAAAATATGGCAGGCAGTAGAAGCAACCCGTGGCATAGTGCTGCTATACCAGAATTACCTGGCTGCCGCCTATTTGCATTTGAGCAGCGGCGGTTACACTGAAAACAGTGAATCCGTATTTGCCAAAGCCTATCCGTATTTGCGCGGCGTACCGGATTTCGACCAGACCAGTCCTTATTTTCGCTGGCAGAAACGGATTAGCCCGCAGGAGCTGGAAGGATTGCTAAAAGGGGCGGGTTACAACTTCGGCACGTTGACTGCCATTGAAATTTCCCGTCGGACCCCGGCGCCCATGAACGTGCCGGACCGCGGTGTGTCCGGACGGATTCGGATGATTACCTTTATTGGCAAAGATGGCATTGCCGCCTTGACTGGCGAGCAGACACAAAAATTATTATCCTTGCCCAGTACTCTATTTGACGTCACCGTCGCGGTGCCGCTATCGAACATCGACAGCAATATCACGGACAGCTATGGGGATCGTGATACCAAGCAGATTCAGATCAATCTGCCGCCTTCAACATCGACCGGCCTATTGACGGATCGGCCGGGTGTTCACCGTATTTCAGGCAAGCCGAACGAATTGGTCTTTTTGGATGGTTTTGGCTGGGGGCATGGCGTCGGTTTTTCGCAGTGGGGCGCCAAGACGATGGCTGAGAAGGCCATCAATCCGGGAACGGACTATTATGTGTCGATTTTGCAACATTATTTTCAAGGAGTTCGGATAGATAAGTGGTATTAATATGCTGACAATTCATGATTTTGATTACGAGTTGCCGGAAGACCGGATTGCCCAGACGCCGGTCGAACCGAGAGATTCTTCGCGCCTGTTGGTGTTGGACCGGCAATCCGGCGAAATCCGGCACCAAGTATTTTCGCAGATTGTTGATTACATCCAGGCTGGAGATCTGTTAATCGCCAATGACACCAAGGTGATTCCAGCCCGATTGTTCGGCAAACGGGCCGATACCGGCGGGCGGGTGGAAGTTTTTTTACTGCATCGCCGTTCCCGGGACATTTGGGAAGTGCTGGTCAAACCCGGAAAACGGATGCGCCCCGGTCAACGGGTCTGGTTCGACGATTCATTATCCTGCGAGGTGGAGGATGTCACGGAGTATGGCGGACGGATCGTTCGCTTTCTTTATGAAGGGTTGTTTGAAACCGTTCTGGATGCATTGGGCGAAACTCCGTTGCCGCCATATATTCACCAAAAGTTAGCGGACCCGGATCGCTACCAAACGGTTTATGCCCGTGAACGCGGTTCAGCGGCCGCGCCTACGGCCGGTCTGCACTTCACGCCGGACCTTATGGACAAGGTCCGGGACAAAGGCGCATCCTTCGCTTTTGTTACTTTGAATATCGGGTTGGGAACGTTTCGTCCGGTCCGGATCGAAAAAATCGCCGATCACGTGATGCACCGCGAATTTTACAACGTTTCACCGGAAACTGTTGATCTCATTTGTGAAACCAAGCGCCAAGGTGGCCGTATCGTCGCCGTAGGAACAACGGCTGTGCGGACCCTGGAGTCGGCGGCGGCCACCGGCCGGTTGTTGCCGGGAAGCGCCTGGTCGGAACTGTTTATTTATCCGGGATTTCAGTTTCGGGTTATTGATGCGCTGATCACGAATTTTCATTTGCCGCAGTCAACTTTGCTGATGTTGGTGAGCGCTTTTGCCGGCCGGGAGCATGTTTTGGCCGCCTACACGGAAGCTGTCCGTCAAAAATATCGTTTCTTCAGTTTCGGCGACGCCATGTTTATCGGGTAAGGAAGGAGCAACGCATGCCAGCAGTCACCTATGAATTGATCAAACAATGTTCGGATACCGGCGCGCGAGCCGGCAAGCTGCACACGCCGCACGGTACGTTCGACACTCCGATGTTCATGCCGGTCGGCACCCAGGGCACAGTCAAAACCCTGTCGCCGGAAGAACTCAAAGCCATGGGCGCCGGTTTTATCCTCGGCAATACGTATCATTTATTCCTGCGTCCCGGCCATGAAACCGTCCGGAAAGCCGGTGGACTGCATCGTTTTATGAACTGGGACGGCGGAATCCTAACCGACAGTGGCGGGTTTCAGGTGTTCAGTTTGGGTGATCTTCGCAAAATATCCGAGGAAGGCGTGGCCTTCCGTTCTCATTTGGACGGATCCCGCCAGTTCCTGTCACCGGAAAAATCGATGGAAGTCCAAATGGCCCTTGGTTCGGATATTGCCATGGCTTTTGATGAATGTACGCCTTATCCCGCCGATTATGAATACGCCTGTTCGTCGATGCGGCTGACGACGCGTTGGGCCAAACGTTGTCTGGCGGCGCATACCCGGGAGGATCAGTCCCTATTCGGCATCGTGCAGGGAGGAATGTACAAAGACTTGCGACAGGAAAGCGCCGAGGCGCTGGTTGAGATGGATTTTCCAGGTTACGCCATAGGCGGTTTGTCGGTGGGAGAACCTAAACCATTGATGTACGAGTTGCTGGCGCACACGACCCCGTTTCTGCCCGGCGGCAAGGCGAGATATTTGATGGGTGTGGGAACGCCGGATTGCCTGGTGGAAGGCGTGGCTCTCGGGGTTGACATGTTTGATTGCGTTTTTCCGACCCGAGTTGCCCGCAACGGCACGGCCATCACCTCGCAGGGCAGGGTTGTGATTCGCAATGCCGCCTATACGGAAGACTTTTCACCGCTGGATCCTGATTGTGATTGTTATACTTGCCGGAATTATTCGCGAGCCTATCTGCGCCATCTGATTCGTTGCGATGAAATTTTCGGATTGCGTCTGATGAGCCTGCATAATTTGCATTATTTGATTCGCCTGATGCGAGAGATTCGCCTGGCCATCCTCGAAGATCGGTATGCAAAATTTCAGCAAAATTTTCGGGCCACTTATCGGGATTGAGCAGGAGTCTGGCTTTGTCCTGTGGAATATTCAATAGAATATAATTTAAGGAGTGTGAGCTATTTGCCTTCCATTTCACCGGAAATCGATCAGTTTATCCAAGGGTCGTGGCCGCTGATTCTCATGGCGATCGTCTTCTATTTCATTTTATGGCGGCCGCAAAAGAAAGAGCAAAAAAAGCGCAGCGAATTTTTGTCCAGCCTGAAAAAGGGCGACAAGATCGTAACCATTGGCGGATTGTACGGAGTCATTATTCGCCTGAACGATAAAACGGCTACGATTCAAATCGCGGAAAAAATTGAGGTGGAAATTGCCCGAACAGCGGTGAGCCACCAACAACCGCCACGCGGCAATAGCACTCCGGCAGAATCCTGATATAACGCAGGATCATACAATCATTCTGGTTCGACATGGCGGATTTGGGCAAAATGTGCCGGTCACGGGTACATTTTGCTCTTTTCTATGAATTTTTAACCTAGCTGCATACCGGTCAGCAGATCGGAGGATGACAGGATGGAAATCGTGGTAGGCATTGCCAAGACGCAAAAATATGCCGCAACGGGCATCGGCGACGGCGTGGAGGTCATGGCAAGGCCAGCGGGCGGGTTGACCGCCATTCTGGCGGATGGTCACGGCGCCGGCAGGTCAGTTGGCGGGATCAGCTCTACGGCTGCGTTGAAAGCGGCGCAGTTGATCGCGGAGGGGGTCCGGGATAATTTTGTTCCCCGGTCCATTTACGATTATTTCTGCGCAATCCGGGAAATCAACTTTTCAGTGGCTCTGACGCTGATTAGTGCGGACTTGGAAGCAGGGAAACTGACTTTTTGTCGGAATACGAATTCTCCGGTACTGGTTTGTCATGAATTCGGCATAGATATTTACGACGAGCCGTCGCCAGCGATCGGCGCACAGAAAAACATCAAGTCTTTGCTGACGCAATTGGATTTGAATGAAGGTATGATCGCCGTGACGTTTTCCGATGGAGTTTTAAACGCCGGTCATCGCAAGGGTCGTTTTTTTGATCTGAAATCGTTAGAACGACTGTTATTGGAAAACCGACCCCTGGATGCGCAATATCTTGCGGAATCCATTTTGGACCGGGCCATGGCGCTGGACGGATATCAGGCGGCGGATCATATGTCGGTGATTGTTATGGGAATTGATAACCGGCAGTTCGACAACAAGCTGGAGACCCGAACCATACATTATCTGGCCTGATATAACCGAAGCCGCAACAGTGGGTTTTGATTGACACCGTTGTTGACGAAAGACTATAATATTCATGTTTGAAATTAGAACGGTTGGGGGGAAACTACTTGAGATCGGCAGAACTTACCAAGTTTTTGGCCGTAGTCGCCATCATTGTTCTGGTCTGTGGCTACTATATTACCCCGCTCGCCTTGTCGGTCAAGCAAGGTCTTGACTTGCAAGGGGGAACGCATGTAGTGCTGGAAGCTGTCGACACGCCGGAAGCCAAGGTGGACGAAGATGCTGTTAAACGGGTTCTCAAAATTATTGAAAAACGCATTAATGAACTGGGATTGACCGAGCCGTTGATTCAGCGCCAAGGCGAACGTCGTATCATCATCGAGTTGCCGGGGGTCAAGGATCCGGAAAAGGCAATAGAGATGATCGGCAAGACGGCTTTGTTGGAATTCCAGGATGAGAAGGGCATTACCTATCTCACCGGTAAAGACCTGAAAGATGCGAAAGCGCAAATTGATCAGGCCAAACAGAACTTGGTTGCACTGGAGTTTACCGACCAGGGCGGCAAGGTATTCGGCGAGCTGACCAGCAAAAACGTCGGCAAGCACATTGCGATTCTGTTGGATAAACAAGTTCTCACCAATCCGGTAGTCAATGAGCCGATTATGGGCGGCAAGGCTGTCATTACCGGCAACCGTTCCATTGAAGAAGCCGAACGTCTGGCCATACTGCTTCGCTCCGGCTCCTTGCCTGTCAAGGTCGAAATTCTGGAAACGCGGACAGTCGGTCCGACTCTGGGCGATGATAGCAAGGCCAAGAGCATGACAGCCTTTACGGTTGGGATTATCCTGATTTCCGTATTTATGTTCTTGTTCTACCGACTCTCCGGTTTTGTTGCCAATGTATCTCTGCTACTGTATGTGGTATTACTTCTGGTGTCTCTAAAAGTGCTCAACGCCACGCTGACTTTGCCCGGAATTGCCGGTATCATTTTGTCAATGGGCATGGCGGTCGATGCCAACGTGTTGATCTTTGAACGCTTTAAAGAAGAACTGCGAGCCGGAAAAACTCTTCGCGCATCCATGGATGCCGGCTTTAGCCGCGCTTTCACGACGATTTTTGATTCCAACGTCACTACGTTGTTTGCGGCGGTGATTTTGTTCTTCCTCGGCAGCGGACCGATTAAAGGATTTGCCGTAACGTTGAGTTTGGGCATTCTGCTCAGCATGTTTACAGCAATAACAGTCACCAAATTTTTGCTGAGAATGCTGATGAACGCCCACATGTTCAAAAGCGGCAAAGCATATGGAGCGTAGGAGGTGGATGAAATGAAGTTTTCGATAATTTCCAATCGCAATTTATTGTTCATCTTCTCGCTGGTGGTCATATGCGCAGGAATATTTTCCATAATTACGCAAGGCTTCAATCAGGGGATTGACTTTACTGGCGGCACGATGATCGACCTGAAATTTGAAAAACCGGTGACAGTGGCCCAGGTGCGCGACGTTTTGGCGGGATACAAACTGGAAAACAGTGTGGTCCAATTGGCGGGTACCGAAAAAACCGACGCGTCTCCCAATGTGTTGATTCGTTGCCACGTCTTGAGCGAGACGGAACGGAAAGACGTATTGAATGGTTTTAACGCTAAACTTGGCAAATTCGATATCATGCGGATCGAGAAGGTTGGCGCGACAATCGGCTCGGAGTTAACTCGGGAAGCGGCAATCGCCTTGGTGTTGTCCTGGTTGATGATGATTGCCTATATTTCCTATCGATTTGAGTACAGGTTCGGGGTTTCAGGCATCATTGCCTTGGTTCATGATATCCTGATCGTGCTGGGCGTATTTTCAATTTTGCACAAAGAAATTGACGCTTCCTTTGTAGCCGCACTGTTGACTATTGTTGGTTATTCCATCAATGATACGATTGTTATTTTTGACCGGATACGTGAAAATATGAAAGCGATGAAGAAGGGCGAAAGCCTGGCCGATATGGTCGACCGTAGCATCTGGCAGACGATGACGCGTTCCATTTATACGGTTTTAACCGTATTGTTCGCTACTGCGGCGTTATATTTCCTGGGCGGTGAAACAACCAAAAACTTTTCGCTGGCATTGCTGATTGGCTTTGTATCCGGAACCTATTCCTCTATTTTTATTGCCAGCCCCATCTGGGTAATGTGGAAACAGCGTGACGAACGTAGACGGCTGGAACATAAAACCCGTCCGGCATAGTTGCTCTCAGCCAGGGGTCGGGATAGAATCCGATCCCTGATTTTTTTTTGCGTTGTTGCCGAATTCTCCAACAAATTTTTTTTTAAGGCAGGAATTCCACTATATATTGCGTATAATATATAACGGACTCATACATATGCGGAAGATACAGTGAAGGAGCGATGCTGATTGCGATGCCCTTTTTGCGACTATCCGGACAGCAAGGTGATTGATTCGCGAGCGGCGGAAGAGGGAAATTCGATTCGGCGTCGGCGCGAATGTCTTCAATGCGCCAAGCGCTTCACTACTTATGAGATGGTGGAAGATTTGCCGTTGCGGGTGGTAAAGAAAGACGGACGGCGCATGGCGTTCGATCGAACAAAAATTCTTAACGGCCTAATGAAGGCATGCGAAAAACGGCCAATTTCGTTGAAAACCCTCGAAGAAACTACCGACAAAGTCGAAAAGGAACTCCGCAACACGATGGAAAGGGAAATATCGTCCCGGGTCATCGGCGAAGTTCTGATGAAATATCTCAAGGAATTGGATCATGTAGCGTATGTCCGTTTTGCTTCGGTATACCGTGAATTTACGGATATCGATAATTTCATGCAGGAACTCGAAGCTTTGAAAAATGCCAAATCATTGGCGGAGGATGCCAAGACGCCGAAGTCGAAGTCGCTACAACAAGAGGGTGGGGAATAATATGTTGACAACAATCCGCAAACGTGACGGTCGGGAAGTCGCCTTTGATCCGAACAAAATCACCGAGGCAATCTACAAGGCGGCCCAGTCTGTCGGCGGGTCCGACCGGGAGATGGCAATGGAGCTGACCTTGGATGTATTGCGACTGCTCCGGCAAAAATACAACGGTCAGGGTTGCGGTGTCGAGGATGTCCAAGACATGGTGGAAAAGGTCCTGATTGAGCGAGGTCATGCTAAAACCGCTAAGGCCTATATCCTTTACCGTTCCAAACGGAGCCGGATTCGGGACGGAAAATCGGAGTTGATGGACGCCGTTCAGGATATTCTGGTCGAAACCAGCCGCGATAACGCCAATGTATCCAATTCGCCATCGGCGAAAATGTTGCAGATTGCCAGCGCCGCCAGCAAGGCCTATTATCTCACGCGCTTGATTCCAGAGCATCTTTCGCAGGCCCATGTGCGAGGCGATATTCATATCCATGACCTGGACTTTTATGGCAAAACATTAAACTGCATACAGATCCCGTTGGGAAAATTGCTTAAAAACGGTTTCAATAACGGCCATGGTTACATCCGGCCGCCCAAACGGCCAGGATCCGCGACGGCTTTAGCAGCCATCATTTTGCAATCTTCGCAGAACGATATGTTCGGTGGGCAGAGCTTCGCCTATTTTGACCGCGACATGTCATCCTTCATGAATGGCGTCAGTGATGATGAAGTGTTTCAGGCGATGGAGGCATTGATTTATAATTTGAATTCCATGCATTCATTGCCGGGCGATGAACGGATCTGGGTATATGACCGTCAGGAAACCCGTCTGGAAACACTGTCTATGGAAGAATTTCATCTAAAATTCGAGCCGGGCCGTTTTGCCGCCCTTAGTCTGAATTATAAAACCGGACGCACTGAACTCAGGGAGATCACCGATTCCCTGAAACATTACAATTTCAACCGTATTTTACGTGTGCACCTCAAGAGCGGCCAGAACGTGGCCGTGACTGACAATCATTCCATAATGACGGTGAATCCGTCAGGGCAGGTAACCACCGCCTGTCCCGAAACTTTGCAGGCCGGCATTGCGCCGGCTAAATGGGAACCGGAAACACAACGGCATGTGTATGATTTACGGGCGTATCCGGCATCGCGGCGCTACCCGGTGGATACGGTGGAACTGAATGAACATCTGGCCCGTTTCTTCGGTTATTATGTTGCGGGCGGTTCATCGGCGGAAACGGAACTGACAGGCAAACATTGCGACAAGCAGTTGGAAAGCTCCGTTACCGCTGTATTAAGAAAGCTCAATCCCCGATTTACCGCCGAACTGCGCTTGGACCGGAACCGTAAAACCGGTGATCTGGTCTGTAGGGTCGGCAGTCGGTTCGCCGCATTTGTCCGTGATGCCTGCGGTACGGGAATTTCCACCAAGCGTGTGCCAACAGAGATTTTTTTTGCCGGCGAATCGATTGTCCGGGCTTTTCTGGAGGGGTTTTTCAGTGTGCAATCCGAAGAATTATACCGGGAGCAGCAAATTGGCGCCACTTATTCCCGGGAATTGCGGGATGGAATTTGGTTACTTTTGACCCGTCTGGGTTTACTGGCGTCCTTGTCGCAGGCAACCCTGGAAACCGCCAGCGTAGCAGCAGCCGGAAATTACTATCGGATCGCCACTACGGCGAGTGCCAGCCCGGATATCTATCAGTTGCGGTCTACGGGAACGCCTTTTGATTATGAATACTTGCGTCCCTTGGTGACAGCGGTTTGCGGCAGTGAGTTTATCGACGGGTGCGCGGAGACGATTGGTCCCGAACAAATCGTAACCTGGCAAAAAGCACTGGCTAGCCGGGCTTTGACGGAATCCGAAAAAAACAGGATCGGAGAAATCGCTGGACTGCGGCCAGAGACCCTTGTTTTAGCCGGGTTTGATGCTCCCGTGCATTTAGCCGAACTATGCACGCGGCTATATCTTACAGAGCCGGATCTAACGGACGCCTCCGCCAATGACGCCGAATTTATGACGAGGCAGGCGCAACGGATTTTACGGAAAAATGCTGCAATTTGCGACTTGTTACAGGTTCTGCAACGCGCCAGCCAGATGTATCCCATCGCTGTCGATTCTCTGGCTGAACAGCCGATGGAGCGTTATGTCTATGATATTTCCGTTGCAGACAATGAAAATTTTCTGACCGCGCAAGGAATTTTTGTGCATAATTCCCGCGCCGGCGCCCAAGTCCCCTTTTCCAGCCTGAACGTTGGCACGGAAACGTCGCCGGAAGGCCGGGCTGTGACCCGGAATTTGCTGTTGGCTTATGAAAAGGGTTTGGGAAAAGGGGAGAACCCGATCTTCCCCAATGTCATTTTCCGTTTGAAAAAAGGCATTAATTTTAATCCGGAAGATCCAAACTATGATCTATTCCAGTTGGCGATCCGGGTGGCTTCCAAACGTCTGAACCCAACCTTCAGTTTTATGGATTCTTCATTCAACAAACCCTATGGGACGGATGTATCCTATATGGGCTGCCGAACCCGGGTCATGGCCAATGTGAACGGACCGGCCGTGACGGACGGTCGTGGCAACCTGAGCTTCACCACGCTCAATTTGCCACGAATCGCCATTAAATCCGATCGCAATCTGATGAAATTCTATCAGCAACTGGATGCGATGTTGGATTTGATTTGCGAGCAACTGTACCACCGGTTCCAGGTCCAGGGCGCGTTGAAGGTCAAAGATATGCCGTTTTTGATGGGACAGGGGTTATATCTTGACTCCGAAAAACTGCGCAAGGAAGACACGGTGGAGTCCGTGATCAAACACGGCACATTGTCGATTGGATTTATTGGCCTGGCTGAAACTTTGGTCAGTCTGACCGGCCAACACCATGGTGAAAGCGACGAGGCCCAGGCGCTCGGCGAGGAAATCGTGGCCTTTATGCGTGACAAAACGGATCGAGCCGCCGAAAAATACCATTTGAATTATACCTTGATTGCAACACCGGCGGAGGGACTATCCGGCCGATTTGTCCGGATGGACCGTAAAGAGCACGGCATTATTCCGGGCGTGACCGATCGTGAATATTATACAAATTCCTTCCATGTTCCCGTCGATTATCCGATCAGCGCTCGTGAAAAAATGCGGCGTGAGGGTGTTTATCACAAATATACCAATGCCGGCCACATCAGTTATGTGGAGTTTGCCTCGCCCCCCATTCATAATCCGAAAGCGGTCGAAGATATTTTGCGTTGCATGGCGGATTCCGATATCGGCTATGCCGGTATCAATTTCCCAGTGGACTTTTGCGATTCCTGCGGCCATATTGGCGTAATTGACTCGGAATGCTGCCCGGTCTGCGGCGCCGGCAGCGTCCGCCGGGTTCGCCGGATCACGGGTTACCTGTCCACGATTGAGCGTTTTAACGATCCCAAACAGGCGGAACTGCGCAATCGCGTGGCGCATTTCAAATAGAACGGGGCATTGGCAATGCAAATTCAATTGGCGGGAATAGTAAAAGAAAGCGTCGTTGACGGACCGGGAATCCGAATGGTGGTTTTTGTTCAGGGGTGCCCACATCATTGCAACGGTTGTCATAATCCCGACACGCATGACCCGGCTGGCGGTTATGCATCCACGACGGAAGAGATTATTGCCGCTTTGCCCGACGGGAAATTGGTCAGTGGCGTGACATTGTCAGGCGGGGAACCGCTTTGCCAGCCCGAAGCCATGGCGATGATCGCTGCCGCTGCCAAAAACCGGGGCCTTTCCGTGGTTACCTATACGGGTTACAGCTTTGAAACATTGTTGGAGTGGGCGAAAGAGAACCCGGCTGTTTTGACTTTGCTGCAATGCACGGATATTATGATCGACGGTCCCTATCAACAGGAAAAACGTGATTTGACACTGGCTTTCCGAGGCTCTGCCAATCAACGCCTGATCGATGTTCCGGCGTCGGTTAAGACCGGTACGACGCAAGAATGGACGGACCCGGCCTGGTTGTTCTGACGGTGGGCGTCGGATTATGGAATCTGAATAAGATTGCGGCAATGCATATTTGCTTTAATGCCTGTACCGATCCCTGTTTGCAAGAACAGGGATTTTTTACAGAAACGGGATGCGTTGTCTTCGACAAGAGGGTGTGACATAATAGTTCTATGAATTGGAATTTAGTGAATCGTTTACAACAGCGGACAGAGCGTGAAATTGGCGTTAGTCGCGCCGACCCCGGAGCCAGAACCGGCTTTGCGTTGGTGTTTCCCAATGAATATCATTTGGGCATGGCGAATCTGGGCTTTCAGATTATCTACCGCGAAATCAACCGTCGAGCCGATACGGCGTGCGAACGGGCTTTTTTGCCGTCACCAGGGGATATTCGGGAGCATCGACGAACCGGGACGCCGTTGATGACTCTGGAGAATCTGAGGCCATTGGCCGATTTTCCCCTGGTTGGATTTGCAATTTCCTTTGAACTGGATTACTTTCACGTCCTGGACATCCTGGAGCTGGGACGCATTCCCCTGTTAAGTGTGGAACGGTCAGAGGCGCAGCCGATTGTTATCGCCGGCGGCCCCTGCGCCACCTTCAATCCGGAACCGCTTACCCCCTTTGTCGATGTATTTGTGATTGGCGAGGGGGAAGAGGTCATTCAGGAGCTGCTTGACGTATATCATGACCGAAAAAACATGTCGGCTTCCCGGACGGAGATTCTTCAAGCGTTGGCCGAGGTTCCCGGTCTTTATGTTCCCTCCTTTGCGACGAAAACGGCCCGCGTGACGCGCCGTTGGATCAAAAACTTGAACCGTTATTCGGGCGAGACTGCGATTGTAGCCGACCAGACCGAATTTGACAGTCTTTATCTGGTCGAAGTTGCCCGAGGCTGTGGCCGCCATTGTCGGTTTTGCATGGCCGGTTACTGTTTCCGTCCACCTCGATCCCGCTCGGTGGACGATATTCGCCGGGGGGTGGCCAATGCCCGGCGACACAACAAGAAAGTCGGCTTAGTCGGAGCCGCCGTGTCCGACTTCCCGGACATGGGCCTGCTTTGCGAAATGTTGGCCACGGAAAATATCGGCACTTCGGTTGCTTCATTGCGGGCAGACTCTACCACCCCTGAACTGGTGGATATATTGGCGACGAGCGGGCACCGGACCATCACTTTGGCGCCGGAAGCCGGCAGCGAACGGTTGCGCCGTGTCATCAACAAAGGCATTACGGAAGAATCGCTGTTGACGACCGTGGCCATGGCATTGCGCGCCGGCATTCCCCACGTCAAGCTATATATTATGATTGGACTGCCGACGGAAACAGATGCAGATATCGACGCGGTTGCGGACCTGGCTCGGAAAACCCTGCACTGCATGCAGGAAAATGGTTCGGCCGGTACGTTGACTCTCAGTGTCAATCCGTTTGTGCCGAAGCCGTTCACGCCTTTCCAATGGTTGCCGATGGCCGAGCGCAATATTGTTGCCGCCAGACTGAAACTGCTTGAGCAAGGCCTGAAGCCGGAAAAACGGATTCGCGTTCAGGCGGAGTCTTTGCGGGAAGCTTATATCCAGGGTGCTTTGGCCCGCGGCGACCGACAGTTGGGGTTAGCGTTGCTGGCAGCACACCAACTGGGTGGACGCCGCCAATGGAATGCCGCTTTAAAGCTGACTGGGCTACGGTCCGAAGACTATCTGTATCGGGACTATTCCCCTTCGGCGGTTTTCCCGTGGGAAGTGGTGGATGTCGGGGTTACCCGCGAATATCTGTGGACGGAACTGCAAAAAGCGTTGGCGGAAGCGCCGACAGCGGTTTGCTCGCCAGAGTGTCGGCGCTGCGGCGTATGTGGACAACGAGGAGGAACTGAGGAATACTCATGACCAGAATGCAATTTGTAGATCATCCCAATGGCGTTAAATTTGCAATGTTTCCGACATTTCAGGCGCACGGCCTTCGACACGGAATTTCCACCCGGATTGGCGGTTGTAGTGAAAACGCCTTGGCTTCCTTGAATCTTGGCGTAAATGTAAATGACCGGCCGGAAAATATCCGTCGGAATCGCGAAAAATTTTGTGAAGCGGTGGGTGTGGACGCAACGCGGGTAGTCGCTTCCGGACAGATCCACAGCGATCGTGTCGCGGTTGTGGATCTCCGGCAGGCGGGGCAGCGTCTGGCCGATACCGACGGCTTGGTCACTTGCACGCCGAACCTGCCGTTATTGCTGTTCTTTGCCGATTGCGTCCCTTTGCTGTTCTATGATCCTGTCCGAAAAGTAATCGGACTGAGCCATGCCGGCTGGAAGGGAACATTCCTGTCCATTGGCCCGAAGACGCTGACGGTGATGCAGCACGCGTTCGGCACGGATCCGGAAGATTGTCTGCTGGGCATCGGGCCATCCATCGGTCCGACGGATTACGAGGTGGATGAACCGGTCCTGTCGCAAATTATAACCCGCTGGCCGGCAACGGAAGCGTTTGCACGTCCCGGCCGCCCCGGACATTGGCTGCTCGATCTCTGGGAATGGAATCGGCAGCAGGCAATCACGGCGGGAATTTCGTCTGAGAATATCTCGATCAGTGACATTTCCACCGCGCAGCATGCCGAACTGTTTTTCTCCCACCGGGCAAGTCAGGGGAAAGCGGGTCGGTTTGGCGTTTTGATGGCACTTTGACAGGGTCGGTCACTCGGCGATATAATTAAAAAACGGAATGTCGGGATGGGGGCCTGAACTTTGATAGCGGAAAACCTTGCTTTGATTCGTGATTCACTTTGTCGTGACGACGTAGTTTTGATAGCAGTTACCAAAACCCAGCCGGTGGCCGTCATTCGCGAGGCCTATGCCGCCGGACTATCGGTAGTGGGCGAAAACCGGGTTCAGGAAGCCTTCGAGAAAGCGGCGCAACTGCAGGATTTGCCTCTGGATTGGCATTTGATAGGTCATTTGCAGACCAATAAGGTCAAACAGGCGGTGGCGCTGTTTTCCTTGATCCATTCCGTTGACAGCGAACGACTGGCGCGGGAAATCGACCGCTGCGCCAAGGCGGCTGGAAAAATTCAGGATGTGCTGATCCAGGTCAATGTCGTCGGTGAAGAGTCAAAATCCGGCATTGAACCGGCCCGGGCGGCTGAGCTGGCTCGCTTGGTCGATTCGTTGCCGAACTTGCGGCTATGCGGAATGATGACGATTGCACCGTTATTTGAGGATGCTGAACAGACCCGGCCGGTTTTTCGTGAAATGCGGAGTATCTTTGACCGATTGGGTGAACAAGTTGCCGACCCGGAAGCATTTCGCTGGCTGTCCATGGGGATGACCCATGATTACCGGGTAGCAGTCGAGGAGGGCGCCAATATGATCCGGATCGGCACCGGACTATTTGGCGCAAGAACTGCCAGGTAGAGGGAGGAATGGCTTTGAAGCTTCTGGATAGAGTTTGGAATCTGCTGGGGCTGGTCGAGTCGGACGAGTTGGAGGAAACAGAAAAAAATTCAACGGAGAAGACGGGCAGCCGTTCTGATCGAAAACTTGAACGTACCCCTAAAGTAGTCGTCGAGGAATCGCGGGAACGAAAATCTTTGCCGCCGGCAGCTGCGTCGTCCCCCAACCTCACGGCGAAACCAATTCCGTCCTTGCCAGCCGGTCGGGAGCCGTCGGCGGCCGTTGGAACCGTGGTGATCACACAGCCGATGGGGTTTGATGATGCCCGCCAGATCGCGGAAAACGTCAAGAGCGGCAAAACAGTTCTGGTCAATTTTGAACGGACGGATGGCGAAACCATCAAACGTACAGTGGATTTTATGAGTGGAATCACGTATGCGGTGAGCGGAACCGTTCAACGAATTTCTAATACCATTTTTCTGTTTGCTCCGGCCCGGGTCGAAATTTATGCACCGGAACGGTTTGCAACGGATGAGCCGGGGGCGCTGCCATGGCGGCGGCCTTAGTTTCTATGCGGGGAGGAGAAATATGATGCTGGAAAATAAACAGGTTGGTTTTATTGGCGGCGGCGCCATGGGCGAAGCGTTGATGGGAGGGCTGCTGGCCCGGAAAATGTTGGAACCGGCGCAGGTTACGGTATATGATGTTTCACGGGAGCGGCTGCAGTTTTTGCATGACCGTTATGGCGTGAAGATCGGCGACTCCGGGCAGTCGGTTGCGACAGCCAGCGATATTCTGTTTCTGACCATTAAACCTCAGGTAATGTCGGCGGTGTTGACGGATATCGGCAAAATGGTCAAGCAAACGACGTTGGTCGTATCCATTGCGGCTGGTATAAAAATTTCCACGTTGGAGAAATATTTACCGCGGGTGCCGGTCGTGCGAGTCATGCCGAACACCCCGGTGGCTGTCGGCGAAGGAATGTCGGCGGTAGCCCGGGGAAGTTATGCCGATGAAGCTGCGGCCAATTTGGTTTCCGCCATGTTTTCGGCGGTAGGCCGATCGATTCAGGTCGATGAATCCATGATGGATGCCGTGACCGGGCTTTCCGGCAGTGGACCGGCATTCTTTTTCCTGATGCTCGACGCGCTGTCGGATGCTGGGGTTCGGGTCGGCTTTTCCCGGCAGAATGCGTTGTTGTTGTCGGCCCAGACCATGCTGGGCGCGGCGAAGATGGTCCTGGAGACCGGCGAACACCCCGGCAAACTCAAAGACATGGTAACCTCGCCGGGGGGCACGGCCATCACGGGAGTACATATGCTGGAAACCCATTCAATCCGGGCATCCCTGATTGAAGCCGTCGTGGCCGCTACTGCGCGTTCCCGGGATATGGGCAAGGAACAATAATGATTGACCGCGAGAAAATCATCAGATATTACCGGGCGACCGGCGATCACGAACAGGCGGCGCGCATTCTGGATGTGGCGGAATCGGCCCTGCACAACCGCCGTTTCTGCGTCACCGAGTTTTTGGATCCGCATGCCTATTCCATTGCCGAAACGGTTGCTGCCTATGAAGATGGCCTGCTCCTACAAAGTCAGGGTGGTTTTGATGCTGCGGAACGGGTACGGGCCGTATTTGTCTGCCGGGATTTTCGCGGAACCGTGCCTGCACTGGTGGAAGCGGTGGGCGTCGAATGGAATACGCAATTTTATCCACTGACACACCGCGACGTGCTGGGCGGATTATTGGCGCTGGGGATCAAGCGCAGCGTGGTTGGCGATATCCTGATGGTGCCGGGTGGTTGCCAAATTGTGGTCGACCCTTCGATCCTGCCGTTTTTGCAGCAGGAACTGCAGCGCCTGGGCGCCGCGATGGTGCGAACAAAACCGATCATGCTGTCCGAATTGCAGCCGCGGCCGGAAACCGTCAAAGAAATCCGGTCGACCGTGGCGTCATTGCGCATGGACTCGGTGGCAGCCGCTGGGTTTGGCGTTTCCCGAACACAAATGACGGAAGACATCCAGGCAGATAAAGTGAAAGTGAACTGGAAAGACGCCAAGAACCCTTCCCAATCGGTGAAGGCGGGTGATGTGATCTCTTTCCGCGGACGCGGTCGGGTCGAAATTGTGGAAATTACCGGACAGACAAAAAAGGGACGGACCGGGGTGCTGTTGAAAAGATACATGTAACCGATCCGAAAAATGGGAAGGGGTGGACTTGTGCTGACACCGCTGGATATTCATAACAAGAAGTTCAAAAAAGAATTTCGGGGCTATGATCCTGCCGAAGTGGACGAATTTATGCTGGAAGCCGCCAAAACTTTCGAGCGCCTGTTACAGGACAATATGGACCTGAAAGAGAACGTGGAACGACTCACAGCCAAACTGGAGCATTATCAGCACATGGAAACCACCTTGCACAGCACACTGGTGATCGCCCAGGAAACCGCCGAGGAAGTTAAGCTGAATGCGAAACGCGAATGCGAACTGATGATGAAGGAAATGGAAGTCCGTGGACAGAAGATGCTCGATGAGGCGGCGGCGAAAGTCCGACGGATGAATGTGGAATATGAAGAATTGCGGAAACAGGCCCAAGTTTTCCGCATCCGCCAGAAAACCTTATTGGCGGCTCAACTGGAAATGTTGAAGAAAGACGAGGAAGACGACAACTGACCGTGAATGTGGAGGAACTGGTGCTCAAAGATTCGTCGGAAGGCGTTTCACTTGGTGTCCGGGTTCAGCCGCGCGCCGGGCGGAACAAAATTTTGGGTATACACAACGGGTGCCTGAAACTGGCCGTTGCCGCGGCGCCGGTGGAAGGCGAAGCAACCAGGCAGTGTCTGAGATTTCTGGCAGAAATCTTCAACGTGGCGCTTCCTTTCATTTCCTTGCTGTCCGGCGCGCAATCGCGCAATAAGGTGTTCCGAATCGCGGGCATGGCAGCGTCGGACTGTCGGCGGATCCTCAACAATATTCACTGATATGCCGATTAACGGCAAAACGGCGCTATTACGCTGGGTGAACGATACAGTAGCGTCGTTTCATTTAAGGATTGTTGCTTTTTTATGAAGTTCCTCTCAAAATAATTTTCGACAAATAGAGGATTTTTCCGTCGCAAAAAGAATCTTACTTTGTGTCAGAAAACTGACAGTAATGATGCCGACCACGGCCGCTCAGCAATGGCGCTGACGGTTGTGGTTTTTAAGGCATTTTTTTGTTGCGCACGCTCCGAATAACAAGCAACGGAGGTCTTAACATGCGGTCAGGCGTCGAAAAACTCGTCGATCTTCAAGAACTATCGGCCTTGTTGCAAAGCCGGCAATGGGAAACTGTCAAGGATAAGTTTGAAATTCTTGCCGAGCGATATCAATTGCAACAGGCGCAACTTGAAGCCTTGCTGGATACCGTCAGTGAAGCGGTTTGCATGATTGACGGAGAAAATCGGGTAGTGGCCTGGAATCATCGCGCGGAATCGCTATATGGAATCGCTCGGGACGAAATCCTGCAGCAGCCGATCAATCGTTATTTTTCCAACCTGCGGATCCGCGAGGTTATGGAGAAACGGCAGATTGTGAATGAAGAATATCACGTACCCTGCCCGGATACACATGTGCTGATCAATGCCCGGCCGATCAGCCGGAATGGCCGCATTTTCGGCGCGATTTCCGCGGAGCGGAATATCACGGAACTGGTGCATTTGAACCGGCAATTAACGCAAAAAAATCAGGAAATGCAGACGTTAAAACAGACGCTGACCGAGATTCATACCCGAACGGACCCGTTCTTTTCCATTCATGGCCGGGGCGATGCCATTCGTAATGCAATCAACATGGCGCGTCGCGTGGCGAGAACCAGTGTGCCGGTTTTGTTGCGGGGGGAAAGCGGTACCGGCAAGGAACTATTCGCCCGGGCCATTCATGAAGCAAGCCAGGTACCCGGGCCCTATGTGGCGATCAATTGCGGCGCCATTCCCGGCAATTTGTTTGAAAGCGAGCTGTTCGGTTATGAGCCGGGTGCCTTCACCGGAGCCGAACGTAAGGGGCGGGTTGGGTTGCTCGAGAAAGCCAATGGCGGAACGGTTCTGTTGGATGAAGTGGGGGACATGCCGCGGGAGATGCAGGTTAAATTGTTGCGAACCTTGCAGGAAAAAACACTGTATAGGGTCGGCGGGAACACCCCGGTTGGGGTCGACTTCCGGGTCATCGCCGCTACCAACCGCAATTTGGAAGAGTTGATTCGTTGCGGAGACTTTCGCGAAGATCTGTACTATCGCTTAAATGTGGTCACGATTGCGTTGCCGCCCCTGCGGGAAAGAGCGGATGACATCCCCGAGTTGTTTCATCGCAGTCTGCAATATTTTTGCGCCTTGCATGACAAGAACATTGTCCGGACGGAGTCGACTCTGATGGCTGTATTGTTGCGCTATCCGTGGCCGGGCAATATCCGGGAATTTCTCAACGTGCTGGAGCGCCTGGTTATTTTGTCGGAAAGTGAAATACTCGACATGCGGGACTTGCCGCCACAGTTTAGGGAAACGGGTGGGAACGGAGCAAGTTCTCCTGTGAATCAACCTTTGCAGAACGCAACAGCGGATCTGGAACGCGATCTGATTGTTAAAGTACTGACGGAAGCCGCCGGCAACCGGGCGGTGGCGGCGCAAAAGCTGGGCGTTCCCCGGAGCACGCTTTATTACAAAATGGCCAAGTTGGGCATAAAATGTCGAAAAGCTGACGTTTTGTCAAATAGTTGACGATTTGCAGAGGACAAAACAAAAGAAAAAGTACTACGAAATTGCCGAAGCCGGCAGTTCTCGTAGTACTTTTTTTATGTCCAGAAAGGGATGAAAGGCGATTCCGCAAGGGTTTGGGGATGAACCGGCAAAAAGCATGAAGCAGCTTTCGAGATGATTCTGAGATTGGCATGGAATTTGCAATGTTACAAGCCAAGTGCATTTATGAATTGAGGTGTTGAAAGTGCGAATCGAGAATCATCCTATCTTGGCGTTTGCCGATGCGGCGACCGTCGAGTTCACATTCAACGGTCAGACGCTCAGCGGGCGCGAAGGCGAACCGATTGCAGCGGCGCTGCATGATGCGGGGGTCCGGGTGTTGCGTCACAGTCCCCGCTATCATCGGCCTCGCGGCTTGTTTTGCGCGATCGGGAACTGCTCTTCCTGTCTGATGACGGTCAACGGCATTCCCAATGTCCGTGTTTGCGTCGAGCCGCTGCGAGCGGGAATGACCGTGGAAACCCAAGATGGAAAGGGGAGTCTGGCGTGAAGGAAGTGGACATTGTTGTAATCGGCGGCGGACCAGCCGGTCTGTCGGCGGCGGTTCATGCGGCGAAAATGGGCGCCGGCGTCTTGTTGCTGGAACGGTCCCAGGCGTTGGGTGGTCAGTTAGTCAAGCAGACTCATAAATTTTTTGGGTCCCGCCAAGAGTTTGCCGGCGAACGCGGTTTTGTCATCGCCCATACCTTGATGGAACAAATCGGCCAGCAAGACAACATTGAAGTTTGGACAAATGCCACCGCGCTTGGTTACTATCCGGATGGAATCCTCACCGTTAAACGGAACGAAACCTTTCGCACGCTTCGTCCCCGTAAATTGATCGTAACCACTGGCGCTTCGGAAAAGACCCTGGCTTTTCCGAACAATGATTTGCCGGGAATCTACGGCGCGGGCGCTGTGCAGACTCTGATGAATCTGTACGGAGTCATGCCGGCCAAACGGGTGCTTATGGTCGGCGCCGGCAATATTGGCGTCATAGTTGCTTATCAACTGCTCCAGGCCGGGGTGGAAGTAGTGGCGGTCATCGAGGCGGCGCCGCGGATCGGCGGCTATTGGGTTCATGCGTCAAAAATCCGGCGCTGTGGGGTGCCGATTTTAACCGGCCACACCATCCGGCAGGCGCATGGAACGACGCAGTTAACAGGGGTCACCGTCTGTCGGCTGGACGAAAAATGGAACATGATTCCCGGTACCGATACTTTGTTCGAAGTGGATGGCCTTTGTCTGGCAGTTGGTCTTAGCCCGCTGACGGAGCTTTTATGGCAGGCTGGCTGCAAAATGAATTATGTGCCGGAGTTGGGCGGCTACGTTCCCTGGCGCAATGAAGATTTGCAAACGACGCATAAAAACGTGTATGTTGCCGGCGACGTAGCGGGAGTGGAAGAAGCTTCGGCCGCCATGGTGGAAGGGAAACTAGCCGGCCTGGCCGCCGCGTTCGCCCTGAATCGCCAGACAGCGGATTTTGCGGCGGACTATCGGGCGGCGAAACAGCAACTGAATGCGCTGCGATCCGGCCCGCTGAGCGCGAAGGTTTGCAATGGCTTATGCAAAGTGATGCTGGAGGAGGCGATGTAACATGTTGGCGATTGATGGAACGGCGACCGCCGAAGACCTGCAGGCGGTGTTACCAACGCCGGACCGACGGCGGCGCGGTGCGGTGGCCGTGATTGAATGCTTTCAGGAAATCCCCTGCAATCCCTGCGCCGACGCCTGTCCGCGCGGAGCCATCACCATGCCGGAAAATATCAGCCAACGCCCCGTCTTTGATCCGGACAAGTGCAATGGTTGCGGGGTCTGCGTCGGTAGATGTCCGGGGCTGGCCATTTTCGTGGTGGATTATTCCTATGGCAAGGATACGGCGTTATTGAAAATCCCTTACGAATTCCGGCCGCTGCCACAGGCCGGCGACACCGTGACAGCCCTGGACCGGCAGGGAGCTGCCGTCGGATTGGCGCGTGTACTCAAAGTTCAGGAACAAAAGAATCGGACCACGATTATCTGGTTGGCGGTATCGGCGGCTATGGCGTCGACAGTGCGCAATATCCGTTTGGTTGGGGAGGTACAAGCATGAGCGACGATATCATCGTTTGTCGTTGTGAAGATATCAAGTTGTCGGAGATTCAAGAACATATCGCGCAAGGAGCGCATACCACCGAAGAAATCAAGCGCCGTTGCCGTTGCGGCATGGGATCTTGCCAGGGACGGACCTGCATGCCGATCGTGGCGCAGGAACTAGCGAAGGCGACTGGAAAACCAGTAGGCGAAATTTCGCTGCCGACGTTCCGGCAACCGACGGCAGCGATCAAGCTGGGAGCGCTAACGGGAGGTGACGGCGATGACTGATACGGCGGACGTAGTAGTTATCGGCGGTGGAATTGTCGGCTGTTCGATTGCCTACAATCTGGCCCGCCTGGGCGCCGGCCGGGTGATTCTGCTGGAACGGGGCTATCTGGCCAGCGGCTCGACCGGGCGCTGCGGCGCCGGCACGCGGATGCAGTGGGGAACGGAAACGAACTGCCTATTGTCGCGGGAAAGCACCCATATGCTTGAACACCTGGCCGAGCTGTTGGAAGTCGATGTCGATATCGAATTGCATCAAGGCGGCTATTTGATGCCGGCGTACACTGAAAAAATGGCCAGCCAGTTTAAACAGAATCTGGAGTTGCAAAATACCCTCGATATTCCGGCGTGTTGGGTCACGCCGCAGGAAGCGAAGGAAATCGTTCCACTGTTAAATACGGATGGGATGATCGGCGCCACTTTCTGCGCCAAGGATGGGCACTGCAATCCCTTCAAGGCGACGGAAGCCTATGCGCAGGCCGCACGTCGGCTTGGCGTGGAAATCCGGACCTATACGGAAGTCACCGGTCTGGAAGCGGAATGCTGCAATATCCGTAAAGTAAAGACGACGGTCGGCGACATTTCGACGGCGAATGTGGTTATGGCCGCCGGCGGCTATTCCAAACCGCTGTGTCAGACTGTGGGCGTGGAAATTCCTATCTATCCGGAACGCCACGAAATTTTGGTGACGGAGCCGGTGGATCCGGTTCAGGAATCGATGGTCATGAGTTTTCATCATAACCTTTATTGCCAACAAAGTCCGCATGGCAGTTTCATTATGGGAATCGGCCATCCGGATTTGCCGGAGTCGTTCGATATCCGTTCCAGTTGGCAATTTTTACAGGAAATGGCCCGCCGAGTAGTGAAAGTGTTGCCGGGACTGGCCGGCCTGAACGTCATCCGGCAATGGGCAGGATTATATGATATGTCGCCGGACCGGCAGCCGATCCTGGGACCTGTCGCTGGAGTGGACGGCCTGCATGTAGCGGCGGGATTCAGCGGTCACGGGTTCATGATTTCTCCCGTGGTCGGCAGAATTGTCGCCGAAAAGTTGTTGGGGTTGCCAACTGTCTTGCCGGTGGATATGTTCGATGCCGGCAGATTCCAGCGCGGCGAGTTGTTTATTGAACCATCCGTCGTATAACTGATGTACTAGTGATTCGAATTTTAGGGAGGATGACAAACATGTTGACAGACTATCGCAATGAACCGTTCACGAATTTTTCCCTGCCGGAAAACAAGGCGGCGATGGAAGCGGCGCTGGCGCTCGTAGCGTCCCAAAAAGGACGGCACTATCCATTAAAGATCGGCGGAATCGCCGTCGACACCGAAGCGCGCATTACTTCGACCAATCCCTCCAACACAGCCGAAGTGGTCGGCACCGTGGCCAGAGCAAATGTTGATTTGGCCAATAAAGCGGTGCAGGCAGCGAGTGAAGCCTTCAAAACCTGGAAAAATTTTGCACCGGAAGCCCGGGCTAGGGTAATATTCAAAGCCGCAGCCCTATTACGGCGGCGCAAGTTCGAGTACTCCGCCTGGCTAGTCGAGGAAGCCGGGAAGAATTGGGCGGAAGCCGATGCCGATACAGCGGAAGCGATTGATTTCATGGAATACTACGGACGGGAAATGTTGCGCTATGCAGCCGGGATGCCGGTTGCCAGCTTCCCCGGCGAACATAACGAATGCGTCTACATCCCCCTAGGGGTCGGGGTGGTTATTCCGCCCTGGAATTTCCCATTGGCGATTTTGACGGGGATGACGGCGGCGGCGGTGGTTGCCGGCAATACGGTGATCATGAAACCGGCCAGCAGCACACCGGTCATTGCCGCCAAATTGATGGAACTGTTCGAGGAAGCGGGGCTGCCCGCCGGCGTGGTCAATTATCTCCCTGGCAGTGGCGGCAGCATCGGCGATGCATTGGTGACGCATCCACAGGTAAGATTTATCAATTTCACCGGCTCCAAGGACGTCGGTCTGCGGATCAACAAACTGGCGGCTGAGATCGCGCCCGGGCAAATCTGGATCAAGCGGGTCATCGCCGAAATGGGCGGCAAGGACGCCATCATCGTTGATGACGAGGCGGACATCGAAGAAGCGGCTTCCGGCATCGTAACCTCGGCGTTCGGCTTTCAGGGGCAAAAGTGTTCGGCCTGTTCGCGCGCCATTGTCGTAAAGAGCGTCTATGATCAATTGGTCGCGAAAGTCGTGGAAAAGACGAAAGCGCTGAAAGTCGGACCCGCCGCCGAATTCGGTGTGAATCTCGGACCGGTTATTGATGACAGCGCTTATAAAAAAGTATTCGACTATATCGCCATCGGCAAACAGGAAGCCAATCTGGTTGTGGGCGGCGGTAAAGCCGGCGACAAGGGCTGGTATATCGAACCGACCGTGTTTGTGGATGTGCCGCCAACCGCCCGTATCGCCAAAGAAGAAATCTTTGGGCCGGTGGTGGCAATCATTCCGGCCGACAACTTTACGGAGGCGTTGGCAGTCGCCAATAGCACCGAATACGGTCTGACCGGCGCGGTGTATTCCCGCAACCGCAGCAAACTCGAACAGGCGCGGCGCGATTTTCACGTCGGCAATCTATATCTTAACCGAAAATGTACCGGTGCGCTGGTCGGAATCCAACCCTTCGGCGGCTTCAACATGTCCGGCACCGATTCAAAAGCCGGCGGCGCCGATTACCTGTTGTTGTTCCTGCAGGCGAAGTCGGTGGCCGAAAAACTGTAACGAGCAATTCATTGCGAGTTTAAGAGCCCCTGCGGGGGCTCTATTTTTGTTGACCAATTCCGTCGGGGCGCATACAATGAAAGCGACGAGGACAATGTAAAGTAAGGAAGTGCTGACTGTGCTGAACTCACTTGAGCAATTTATGGCGGAATTTACCCGAACCAGTCCTTTAAACAAAGTTGCCGAGCTATCGGATTTACAGATTTTCGATGTTCCGCTTGTGGGAGTGGCCTCGCCGGATGATCCGCTGTTTGAACAGCTGAAACAGCCGGCAGCAGTGGGCGAGCATCATCTGCTGCCCCAAGAATGGCTACCGGGCAGTACAGCGGTCATCTCTTATTTTCTGCCGTTCACCCCAGCCGTCCGGGAATCGAATCGTCAGGCAGGACTGCCGTCGACAGAATGGCTGTACGGCCGAATTGAGGGACAGACTTTCAATAATGCCTTGGCGCAGGCTACTGCCGGCTGGCTGCGGAATCAAGGGTACCAGGCTTTGGTTCCTGCCCTGGATCGCCGATTTACCATCATAAATCGACGCAGCAACTGGTCCGAACGCCATGTGGCCTTTATCGCCGGCCTGGGAACTTTGAGTCTTAATCGGTCGCTAATCACTGAACGGGGATCGGCTGGCCGGCTCGGCAGCGTGGTGACCGATTTGTCGCTCAAGCCGACACCGCGATACTACCGGGAGATTGAGGAGAATTGCACGCACTGCGGGGCTTGCATCCATCGTTGTCCACCGCGGGCCATTGACGAGACCGGGAAAAATCACGCCATCTGTTCCGATTATCTGGACGGGGTCCTGAAACAATTTTCACCGAGATATGGCTGCGGCAAATGTCAGACGGCGGTCCCCTGCGAGGATCGAATTCCCGGACGTCAGATGTAACCGGTAAATGAGATATTTGGCGATTTATTTGACGGTTTTGCGCGCTTTCGGTATAATATATCGGTAAAGTTTTATTATTGGATACAGGCCATGACGGAGAGGAGTAGCCACATGTTGCGGTTGCAGCGAACCGGGGAGAGTGGAAGCCCGGTGAACCGGACTGTGGGGAAGATCACTCCGAAGCCGCGGACCGAACTAGCAGTAGGCTCCGCCGCCTGACGCCCGTTAGCGCGTTTCAAGTGGCCTGCAACGGGTCATTAGGGTGGTACCACGGGAATAAGTCCTCTCGTCCCTTGCCGGGATGCTGAGGACTTTACTTTTTGGAGGTGTAATTGTGGATTATTCAAAAACACTCAACCTACCGCAGACGGAGTTCCCGATGCGGGCGAATTTGCCGGAACGGGAGCCGCAAATGCTCAAATACTGGCAGGATGAACAGATTTACGAAAAGAAACAGGCGGCTGCCGCCGGCCGGCCCAAGTTCGTGCTGCACGACGGGCCGCCGTATGCCAACGGCAACATCCACATCGGCACGGCGCTCAACAAGATTCTGAAGGATATCATCATCAAGTATAAATCCCTGCGCGGTTACGATTCACCCTATGTGCCCGGCTGGGATACGCACGGTCTGCCCATTGAGCATGCCGCCATCAAAATTTTGGGGCTGAACCGGCACGAACTGGATCCACTGGACTTGCGCCGGGAATGCCGTCAGTATGCGCTGAAATGTCTGGACATGCAGCGGGAGGATTTCAAGCGCCTTGGCGTGGCCGGCGACTGGGATCACCCCTATATCACTCTGAACGCGCCGTATGAAGGCAAACAGATCGAAGTGTTCGGCGAGATGGCCAAACAGGGCTTCATCTATAAGGGCCTAAAATCGGTTTATTGGTGCCCAAGTTGCGAAACGGCGCTGGCGGAAGCGGAAATCGAGTACGCGGAGAAAAAATCCAATACTATCTATGTCAAATTTCCGTTGGTGGATGACAAAGGCTTTTTGCCCGCTGGCGTCGATCGCAGCAAAACGTTCGGCGTGATCTGGACCACGACGCCCTGGACGATTCCCGCCAACGTAGCGATTGCTGTTCATCCGGAATTTGAATACGCCTGGGTCGCCAATGGGGATGAGGTGTATCTGATGGCCACCGGCATGCTGGACAGCGTGAAGCAGGCCACTGGAGTCGCCGAATTCAAGGTGCTGAACACATTCAAAGGAACGGACGCCGACGGCATGAAGTTCCGTCATCCGTTGCTGGACCGTCTATCGCCGGTGGTGCTGGCCGACTATGTGACGCTGGAGGCCGGCACCGGCTGCGTGCACACCGCGCCCGGACATGGCCAGGAAGACTTCGAAACCGGCATGAAATACGGCCTGCCAATCATCAATCCGGTCGACCACGCCGGCAAGTTCACGGCGGAAGGCGGCAAATACGAGGGCATGTTCGTTTATGATGCCAATGTGCCGATCATCAAGGACCTGGCCGCTGCCGGCGCCTTGCTGGGCAAAGGCACGATCCGGCATCAATACGCCCACTGCTGGCGGTGCAAAAATCCAATCATTTATCGGGCCACCGAGCAATGGTTCGCTTCCATTGACGGTTTCCGGGCTGCGGCACTGCAAGCGATCGAGGATGTGGACTGGATTCCGGCCTGGGGTGAAGAACGCATTCACAACATGATCGCCGACCGCAAGGATTGGTGCATTTCGCGCCAGCGCGTCTGGGGCGTGCCGATTCCAATTTTCTATTGCGAGCAATGCGGTGAGCATATCATCAATGACGCGACCGTGAAGGCAGTCAGCGAGTTGTTTACCAAGGAAGGTTCCGACGCCTGGTGGTCGCACAGCGCCAGGGAGATTCTGCCGGACGGCTTTGTCTGTCCGCACTGCGGTCATGACACGTTCCGCAAGGAAACCGACACGATGGACGTCTGGTTCGACAGCGGCTCCAGCCATGCCGCAGTTCTGACTCAGCGTCCGGAACTCCACTGGCCGGCTGAAATGTATCTGGAGGGCAGCGACCAGCATCGCGGCTGGTTCCATTCCTCACTGCTGACATCGGTTGCGACCCGGGGCACGGCGCCGTATCGTTCCGTGTTGACCCATGGTTTCGTCGTCGACGGTGAAGGCCGCAAAATGTCCAAATCCGTCGGCAATACGATCTATCCGCAAGAAGTGATCAAACAGTATGGCGCCGATGTGCTGCGGCTCTGGGTGGCCTCCGCCGACTATCAGGCCGACATCCGCATCTCCAATGAGATCCTGAAGCAATTGTCGGAAGTGTACCGCAAGATCCGCAATACTTTCCGGTATATGCTGGGGAATTTGTACGATTTCGACCCGAACTGCGACGGCGTTGGCTACGAAAGTTTGCAGGAGATTGACCGGTGGGCGCTGCTGCGGTTGGAGCAGGTGCGGGAAAAAGTTGCGAAAGCCTATGACGAATATCAGTTCCACTCGCTGTATCACACCGTGCATAATTTCTGCACCGTGGATCTGAGCGCGATTTATTTCGATATTCTGAAAGACCGGCTGTATGCTTCGGTTCCAAATTCAACGGAGCGGCGGGCGGCGCAGACGGTTCTGTACGAACTGTTGCAATCACTGGTAGTGCTGGTCGCACCGGTACTGACATTCTCGTCGGAAGAAGTCTGGCAGCATATGAAAAAACGCGATGGCATGCCGGAAAGCGTGCAACTGGCTCCCTGGCCGGCCGCCCATCCCGAATATAACCAGGCCGATTTGGCCGCCAAATGGTCAGAACTATTGGATTTGCGCGGTGAGGTAACCAAAGCGCTGGAAATTGCCCGGCGAAACAAGGAGATCGGCAATTCGCTCGATGCGGCGGTCACCGTTTATGCGGAGGGGAGCGCCCTGGAACTGTTGCAGGCCATCCAATCCGACCTGCCTACATATTTCATCGTTTCGTCGGTAGAACTCGTCGCCGGCCTTGCTCATGCGCCGGCTAGCGCTTACCGCACGGAAGAACTTCCGTTGGCGGTAGTGGTTACCCCTTCGCCCAAAGCGAAGTGCGAACGCTGCTGGGTTCACGCCGACCTGACCGCCGAACAGGGTGAAGAAGGCGGACTATGCAAACGCTGCGCCGAAGTGATGGCGAAGTCTGGCATTTGAAGCAACAACGTGATAAGGTTAGGGCAGCGGAAGAATAAGGAGAGCATCGTGGCGTTTATCGGCTTGTCAACTGCGGTAATTGTATTGGACCAGGCGACGAAATACTGGATACAGTCGCGTATGGCCTATGGCGAGTCCGCACCGGTCATCCCGAATATATTTCATATTACCTACATCCTGAATCCTGGGGCTGCCTTCGGAATTTTAGAAAATAAGACTTGGTTTTTTGTACTGGTCGCCGTTTTGTTGATCGGCGGCGTTGCCTATATTTACCCGCGGCTACCGGCGAACCGGCCGCTGCTGAAACTGGGCGCCGGCCTGTTGACCGGCGGCGCGGTCGGCAATCTGATCGACCGGATCCGCCTGGGGCAGGTCGTTGATTTCTTTGATTTTCGAATCTGGCCGATTTTTAATGTGGCGGATATCTGCATCGTCTGCGGCGTCGCCTGTCTGGCGTATGTGCTGTTATTCATGCCGGAATCGCCGGATTCTGGCGCAGAGGGAACTAATGACTGACTATCGGGAATTTAGGGTTGAAGCGGCAAATGCGCCCAGTCGGTTGGATATATTTTTAGCCGCCCTGCTACCTGATCTGACCCGTTCCTTTATTCAGCGGCTGATCCACGACGGCAAAGCCAGTGTCAACGGCAAGCCACGCACTAAAACCGGCTTCAGCCTGTCCGACGGCGACCGGGTTTGTCTGGAATTGCCGCCGCCGGTAGCCTCCGAAGTCGCGCCGGAAGAAATCCCCCTCGACATTCTGTACGAAGATGCCTATCTGGCTGTCGTCAATAAAGCCCGCGGCATGGTGGTCCATCCGGCCGCCGGCAACGTCCGGGGAACTCTGGTCAATGCGCTCTTGGCGCATTGTCGGGATTTGTCCGGCATCAATGGCGTGATTCGTCCAGGGATTGTCCATCGTCTGGACAAGGATACATCTGGCGTGATATTGGTGGCCAAAACGGACCAGGCGCATGTCTCGCTGGCGGAACAGATCAAACGCCATTCCGCCGGACGCATCTATATCGCTATCGTGCATGGTGCGTTCGCTCAACAGGAGGGCACGGTGACAGGCGCAATTGGCCGACACCCCAAAGATCGCAAAAAAATGGCGGTAGTGGGGCAGGGCGGTAAGCCGGCGGTGACCCATTTTCAGGTGTTGGAACAACTTGGTGCTTATTCGCTGGTGAAATGCCGGCTAGAAACCGGCCGGACTCACCAGATTCGGGTTCATCTGGCACATATCGGCCATCCGGTGGTCGGTGATCCGAAATATGGTCCAGCATTGCCGAAAGATTCACTAATCAAAAAATTTATAAAGGGACAAGCACTGCATTCGGCGGAAATTCATTTCCGTCACCCGCAGAGCGGTGAATTGCTGAGTTTTACCGCGCCGTTGCCGGCTGACATGAAGCTGCTGCTGGAACGGTTCCGCTGACAGTTCTGCATAAACCGAAGGGGAGGCGAGGTCTGATGACAAACTTGGTGGATAAAACCCTGCTGATGGATGGCGATGCCATCCGGCGTTCCCTGATCCGTGTGGCGCATGAAATCGTCGAAAAAAATAAGGGTAGCGCCGATCTGGTGCTCGTAGGAATCCGCACCCGCGGAGTTCCCCTGGCCGAGCGTCTGGCGGAGGAAATCCGCCGGATCGAAGCTACGCCGATAACGTTTGGAGTCCTGGATATTACATTGTACCGGGATGATTTGTCCCGCCTGGGCTACCAGCCGGTGGTCCGGGAAACGAAAATTCCCGGCAACATCAACGGCAAGAATGTCATATTGGTGGATGATGTTCTATATACCGGGCGCACGATCCGGGCCGCGCTGGACGCGATCATGGATATCGGCCGGCCGCAGACCATTCAACTGGCGGTTCTGATCGACCGCGGTCATCGGGAACTGCCAATCCGGGCCGATTATGTCGGCAAAAACGTCCCAACCTCCCATAGGGAAACCGTCAGCGTCCAATTGGGCGAAACCGACGGTGAAGATCGGGTGGTCATTCAGGAAATGGCGCCTTGACTCCTTGGTTTAACAGGGTGTCAACAATGGAACTATCCGGGGTTACCCGCAGCGTCTTTTGCTTTTCATAAATGACAAAGCCCGGTTTGGCGCCGGCCGGTTTTTTGACATAACGGCGCTCCGTATAATCGACGGGAACGTTTGCCGATTCACGGGCCTTGGAGAACCAGGCGGCGAGATGCGCCGCCTTTTCTATGTCCGCACCTGCCGGAACTGTTCCGCCGGTGCGCAAAATCACATGGGACCCGGGAATATCCTTGGTGTGAAACCAAAGTTCCCGCGGCTGGGCGATTTTGAACGTCACTAGGTCATTTTGGCGGTTGTTGCGGCCAACAAAGATGACGGATCCGGAGGAGAGAGTTATTTTCCGCGGCTCGGAAGGCTTGCTGTGGGAGCGGGGACGTTGGGAAGCCTGGATATAGCCGGCGTCAGCCAATTCCTGGATCACCTCCAGCAATTCTTGCCGGGAAATCGATTCCGTCAGAGCCAACGCCACACTCTCCAGGTATCGGATATCTTCGCGGCATTGGTCGATCTGAAGTTGAATCTGTTCCTGCCCCCGTTTCGCCCGGGCGTATTTTCGGTAATATCTCTGAACATTGGCCATCGGCGCCAGCGCCGGATCCAGTTCAATTTCCACTATTGGCATCGCGCCGGACGGGGCGAGTTCTTCCGCATACAGATCAGGAACCTGGATGGTTCGCAACCCGGCGGAAAGCAAAGAAAGGTTGCCCAGCAACAAATCGGCAAAGCGTCGATAATCGTTGGCATTTTGCGATTCCGACAGTTCCTGCGTCAATAAACCCAGCTTGCGGTTCAACTTGTCCAGCTCACTTTTGACCCGGTGCACCGTATCCAGATGCAGATCCGTTTTGGGGGCCGCAGTCAACGTGGCGGCGAGGGCAAGCGCGGCATTCAGGGAAGCGAATTTCTGCAGCCGGGACGCGGCCAGGGAAGTGGGGTCGAAGGTTCCCACCATTAGCAGACGGCCGTCGGCATCGCTGGCCACATATGCCGTTGCCGGCGATTGCCGATGCGGTTCGACGAAGGAACGGTAAGCGGCGATCAGGGCTGATTGGCCGTCCGGCGCCAATGCTGCGAACCGGTCAGCGGACTTCAGGCCGGCCCGGTGTAGTATTTCCGCGATCCCCTGCGGGCCGATACCCGTGACGGTCGACATCAACGATTTACCAAGCGGCTGTTCCGCAGTCCCGGCCAATGCGGCAGCCAATTCGGACACGGAAGTATCAAGAGGATTCAACCGGGGCTTGACGGGCGGTGGCACGTAGGCAGTCCCGGGGACAATCTGGCGAACCCGGCTGGAATTGAATCCGACCCGGCGTGCACAGTCCAGAATGATGCCATCCTGGCAGAGTATCAGATTGCTGTTCTTACCGGCGAGTTCAACCGTGAGGACTTTGGTGTCGATTCTGCCCTGACCACCCCGGATATCCACCAGGATATGCAATACACGGTCCAGCTCCGCCTGCTGGGTAACTGCGGCAATTCGTCCGTCAATCAGATGCTTGCGCAACAGCATACAAAACGAAGAGGGTTCCGGCGGGTTTTCCCGGGAATCCTGCGTCAGATGCACGCGGGGGGCGCCGGGATCGATGCAGAGCAGCAAGGAATGCTCCTGATCCGGTTGACGTACTTTAAGCACAAACAAATAACGGGTCGGCTGCAATACCTTGATGATCCGTCCGCCGCTCAGCGATTGATTTAATTCGGTTGTGAGAACATGAACGGTTAATCCTTCAATATTCATAGCATTATTAGTATACCACTGCCGATTTATTCCGTCACGGCGGGATTTTGTGGCGACTGTTCAGGATTGATCGGTGATTTGATATAATGACACTGGAAAAGAAAGATTTACAGGCGATAAGGAGGACGAAATGTTCACGATTGAACAATTGCTGCAACCGTCATCGCTGGACGAAGCCGCGGTCATGCTGTCGGAGAATCCGGATCTGGTCGTTCTGGGGGGTTGCGGATTTTTAAAGATGGGATCCCGTCGCATTGCCAAGGCGATGGATTTGTCCCGGTGCAGTCTGGATGAAATTTGGGAAACTGAAACCCAGATTGAGCTGAATGCCATGACGACACTTTATGACATAGAAACGAATACGTCTTTACGGGACTGTTTTGACGGGATTTTACCCCGGGCAGTGGGCCATATTCTCGGTGTGCAGTTTCGACGCTGCGCTACGATCGGCGCTTCCGTTTATTCGAAATATGGTTTTTCCGACATTTTACCGGCTTTGTTAGTACTGGACACCGAAGTCGAACTGCTGCGCGCCGGTCGGATGCCGCTAGCGGAGTTCCTTGATAAACCAGTGACCCGTGATCTCCTGGTTCGGGTTATCATCCATAAGGATGATCGACGGGCATCCTATCGAGATCTACGCAACGCCAGCGCTGATTTTCCGATCGTAAACGCCGCCGTTTCCCTGTATCGCGGCCAATGGGCGATTGTTGGCGGTGCCCGGCCCGGCAAAGCGATGCTGGCGACGAAAACCTGTCAAGAGATATCGAAACCGTCGGTCGAACAAATGAACGCCGCTGCGGTGGCGCAACAAGCCGCCGCCGAACTTGTGTTCGGTTCCAACAACAAAGCTTCCGCCGACTATCGGCGGGCGATGTTTGCAGTTCTGGCAAAACAGGCGCTGGAGGAGGTTCGGGCATGCAAATAACAGTCGTAATCAATGGGAAAACATCTGTTCTGGAAGTCACACCGGATGAGATGCTGGCGGATGCGTTGCGGCGAATCGGCTTCCTGAGCATTCGCAAGGGCTGCGATACATCCTGCTGCGGCCTGTGCACCGTCTGGGTGGAGGGAAAGCCGCTTCTGTCCTGTACGATGCCGGCGTTTCGGGCCGAAGGCAAAGCAATCACCACCATTGAAGGCGTTGCCGCCGAAGCTGAAAAATTCGCCCGGATTTTGGCGGCGGAAGGTGCGGAGCAGTGCGGTTTCTGTAGCCCCGGCTTCATCATGACGGTATTGGCGATGAAAAAGGAACTGCCACAACCGACGGAAGAGCAGATCAAACATTATCTGGCCGGCAATCTTTGCCGCTGCACCGGCTATATGGGACAGATGCGGGCCGTCAAAACCTATCTGGAGGTGACCGGCTGATGAAATGGGTCGGAAAAAGCATCCCCAAAATCGACGGAGTCGCCATCGCCACCGGCAAACCCCTGTATACGGAGGATCTGGTGGTTCCGGGAACCTTGACGGTCAAACTCCTGCGCAGTCCGCACGCCTTTGCCCGGATCCGTTCCATTGATACTGCTGCGGCCAAGGCCATGCCCGGCGTCGAATGCGTCCTGACCTATCAGGATGTGCCGCAGGTCCGGTTCACCAAAGCCGGTCAGTCCTATCCGGAACCCTCTCCTTATGATCGCCTGATCCTGGACAAATGGGTGCGTTATGTCGGCGACGAGGTCGCTATTGTGGCGGCAATTGACGAGAAAACGGCATTGGCGGCCCTGGATTTGATCAAGGTGGACTACGAAGTGCTGGAACCGGTTCTGGATCTGGATACCGCCATTGATCATCCATCCGTCGTCCATCCCGAACACGACCTGTCCTGTAACTTCCCGATCGGTTTGGAACGGGAGCGCAATATTGCCTCCAGCCACACGTCGGAATACGGTGACGTGGAAGCGGAGCTGGCCCGGTGCGAGGTAGTGGTGGAAGAATCCTACCGGACCCAGGCCCAGGCCCAGGCCATGATGGAGACGTTTCGGACTTTTACGCATTTGGACCAGGCGGGACGACTGGTGGTCATCAGTTCGACGCAGATTCCTTTTCATGTACGGCGCCAATTGGCGCGGGCGCTCCAGATTCCGGCCACCCGCATCCGGGTTATCAAACCACGGATCGGCGGCGGATTTGGCGCCAAGCAAACCGGCGTGTCGGAAGTCTACCCGGCAATCGTGACGCTGAAAACCGGCAAACCGGCGAAAATCGTGTATGAACGGAAGGAGACTTTCATCGCCTCCAACAGCCGCCATGCCACTCGGTTCACGGTGCGGATGGGCGCCAACCGGGACGGGATGATCCGGGTCGTGGATATCCAGGGCTGCTCCGATACCGGCGCCTATGGCGAGCATGCGCCGACCGTGTTCGCCGTTATTGGCGACAAAACGCTGCCAATGTACAACAAGACCCAAGCGGCCCGGTTCAGCGGACACGCGGTCTATACAAACAAGCTGCCGGGCGGCGCATTGAGAGGTTATGGCGCGACCCAGGGTACATTCGTGCAGGAATGTACCGTCAACAAACTGGCAGAGGCCCTGGGCATGGACCCCACCGAACTGCGATTGCGCAACCTGATTCGGGAAGGGGAAACCTGTCTGCATTATCAGGGCAAAAAACTGGGTAGCTCCGCCTTGCACCGCTGTATCGAGCGGGGCCGGGAAATGATCGCTTGGCAGGAAAAGTATCCCCGGTTTGAGAAAGACGGCAAAATTCATGGGATCGGCATGGCCGTCACCATGCAGGGGTCGGGAATCGCCAATATCGATACCGCCTCGGCGGAAGTGCGTCTGAGCGATGACGGCAATTATCTGGTGTTGGTCGGTTCGACCGACATGGGTACCGGCAGCGATACGATCCTGCTGCAGATGGCGGCGGATGTCCTCGCCACATCCCCGGATCATTTCATTATCCATGCCGCGGATACCGATGTATCGCCCTTCGACCCTGGCTCCTACGCCTCCAGTACGACTTACGTCACCGGCATGGCCGTTAAGATGGCGGCGGAGGAACTGCGGGGAAAAATCATCGCCCGGGCGGCGGAAATGCTGCAAGTTTCAGCTATGACGGTAGAACTGCAGGGAAACTGTTGCCGTCATCCCGAATCCGGCCGTGAAGTCGCGTTAGCCGACCTGGCGGCCCAATCGGTGGTCGGACCGAAACTTCGTCAGCTTTCCGGTTATGCCACTTTCGGCAGTCCTGTCTCACCGCCGCCCTATATGGCCGGCTTCGCCGAAGTGGCCGTTGATCCGGATACCGGCAAGGTTGCCCTGATTGATTATGTGGCGGTCGTTGATTGCGGAACGGTCGTCAATCCCGCCCTGGCCCGCGTGCAGGCGGAGGGCGGCATCGTTCAGGGAATCGGCATGGCCTTGTTCGAAGAAGTCCAGTATGACGCGAAGGGAAATTTGCTTACCAATTCCTTTATGACGTATAAGATTCCGGGCCGCAAGGATATCGGCCGGATTCGGGTGGAGTTCGAGGCTAGCCACGAACCGACGGGGCCGTTCGGCGCCAAATCCATCGGTGAGGTCGTCATCAATACCCCGGCGCCGGCGATTGCCGCAGCTGTATACAACGCCGTCGGGGTTCGGGTCACGGAACTGCCGATCACGCCGGAAAAAGTGTTTTGGGGGATGAAAAAATAGACCAGGGTAAATCAGTCCGCGCGTAAACCGCGGACAGTGGACTTTGACCGCATAATTGGTTATAATTCTTATATTATCGATGTTGCGACAGTTGGAGGCGGTGAAACATGCAGTTCACCAAATGGCAGGGAACCGGCAACGATTTTGTGATCGTCAACGGCTTTGAAGAAACCATTGAAGATTATTCCGCGAAAGCGATTGAAATTTGTGATCGGCATTACGGGATTGGCGCCGATGGCTTGATTATGATTTTACCGTCAGCTATTGCGGATTTGCGGATGCGTATCTTCAATTCCGATGGCGGTGAAGCGGAAATGTGCGGCAATGGAATCCGCTGCTTCGCCCGTTACGTATACGAAACCGGGTTATTGGATAAAACGGAACTTAGTGTTGAAACAATGGCCGGAATTATCCGGCCGAAATTATTGCTGGATAATGGAAAAGTTGTATCCGTGTGTGTAGATATGGGGTGTCCACGCTTGACCCGGGGCGAGATCCCCATGACGGGCAATGCAGCGGAGCAGGTAGTCGATGTACCGCTGACCGTCGGCGATAACGACTATCGCATCACTTGTGTCAGCATGGGAAATCCGCATTGCGTGATTTTTACCGATGCCGTGGAGGAGCTGGACCTGCCGACTTTGGGGTGTCCCATTGAGGGGCATCCATGGTTTCCCCGCAAGACAAATGTTGAATTTGTTCAGGTCATTGATCGTCAAACTTTGCGAATGCGGGTCTGGGAAAGAGGCGCCGGCGTTACGCTGGCCTGTGGCACAGGGACCTGCGCCACGGTTGTGGCCGCCGTATTGAACAACAAGACCGACCGTACAGTCAAGGTTCGTCTGGATGGGGGCGAGCTGCGCATTGAATGGCGCGACGACGACCATGTCTATATGACGGGTCCGGCCGTGGAAGTTTTTCGTGGCGAATATCTGCTGTAAACGCTTGGCGTGCCTGCCGTTGTCTTACGGTACGTAGTGTTTTTCATAATCAATAATGGATTGATGGAGGATGATGTGTCATGGAACGAGCAGAAAGAATCAAAAAAGTTCCCCCGTATTTGTTTGCGTTGATTGACAAGAAGAAGCGGGAAGCAATTGCCAAGGGCGTGGATATCATTAGTTTCGGCATCGGTGACCCCGACCAGCCGACACCGCCCCAAATCGTGGATAAAATGTGTGAAGCGGTCCGCCAGCCGAAAAATCATCGCTATCCCGATTACGAAGGATCGCCGGAGTTCCGTGCGGCGGCGGCGACTTGGTATAAGAAGCGATTTGATGTCACATTGGATCCAGCATCGGAAATCATGACCCTGATTGGATCAAAGGAAGGCATTGCCCACATATTTTTAGCGTTTGTTGACCCCGGCGATGTCACGCTGATTCCGGATCCGGCCTATCCGGTGTATAAACTCGGCACCCTGTTTGCCAATGGCGTTGCCCACTATATGCCACTCAAAGCGGAAAACCAATTTTTGCCGGACTTTTCCGCCATCCCGACTGCTGTGGCGAAACAGGCCAAAATCATGTTCCTGAATTATCCCAACAATCCTACCGCAGCCGTGGCCGACCTCAAGTTCTTCGCGGAAGCGGTCGATTACTGCAAACAGTATGACATCATTCTCTGCCATGACAACGCCTACTCGGAAATGGCTTATGACGGCTATCAACCGCCAAGCATTCTGCAGGTTCCAGGCGCCAAGGACATTGCCGTCGAATTCGCATCGTTGTCGAAACCGTTCAATATGACCGGCTGGCGTATTGGCTTTGCCGCCGGTTGCTCGGAAGTGATCGCGGGGCTGGGTATCGTCAAGACCAATGTCGACTCCGGTCAGTTCACCGCCGTGCAGGACGCTGGAATTGAAGCGCTGACCAATATCGATCCCGGATTCATTCCCGGCATGAACAAGCTGTATCAATCCCGGCGGGATGTCTTGATTGATGGCTTGAATTCCCTGGGCTGGCAGATGGAAAAGAGCAAGGCGACCTTCTATGTCTGGGCGCCGGTACCGGCGGGTTACGATTCCATGAGCTTCACGGAAGCTATGTTGGAAAAGTGCGGTATTATCGTGGTACCGGGTGTCGGCTACGGTCCGTCCGGCGAGGGGTATGTTCGCTTCGCCCTGACCCTGGATGAATCGCGAATCCGGGAAGCCATCAGCCGTATGAAGCAGAACCTCTCCCTGTAAATGGGAGGAACTGAGGCAGAGGAGGAATCCGTTTGTTCAAAAGCATGACGGGCTTTGGCCGTGGCGAATATCTGGATAGCGATCATCGGTTCATCGTTGAAATACGCGCGGTCAATCATCGATTTAATGATATCGTGTTACGCATACCCAAGCATCTGGGTGGACTGGAAGACCGCGTCCGTAAGAGCATCGCCGGGACATTGGCGCGGGGACGCATCGACGTGGTCGTGACGGCGGATGATTTTTTGGAGCGTCGTCGAACCATCCGCGTAGATAAGGGGTTGGCCGGCGGTTATTATCAGGCCGTAAAAGATGTCGCTGACGCCTGCGGCCTTGATATACAGGCTGTCAATGCCTATGATATCGCCAAATTTCCGGATGTATTGAAAGTAGAGGAAATCGCCGAAGATCTGGAAACGCTGTGGCCCAAACTTTCCGAAGCCATCGATCAGGCATTGGGAAACCTGATGGCCATGCGCACGGCCGAAGGTGAGACTATTTTCCGTGATCTGACGGCGCGCATTGAGCGGATCCGGGAACTGGGCGAGGCCATTTCCCAGCGGGCGCCGGCGATTGTGGACGAATACCGGGAAAAACTGCGGGAACGCTGTCGAGAAATTTTGGCGGAAGTGAATGCTACGCCGGATGAAGCCAGACTTCTGCAGGAAGTGGCCTTGATGGCCGACCGGACCAATATTACCGAGGAACTCGTCCGCCTCAACAGCCATCTGGATCAGTTCGGACAAGCTATGCGCGGCGACACGGCTGTCGGACGCAAACTGGACTTTTTGCTGCAGGAATTGAACCGCGAGACCAATACCATTGGCTCCAAAGCCAACGATATGCTCACCAGCGGCCTGATGGTCGAACTGAAGAGCGAAATTGAAAAAGTTCGCGAACAGATTCAGAACATAGAGTAGCGAGGGAATGCAAATGGAGAATCGATTGTTGAATATCGGCTTTGGAAATGTTGTATCCAGCCACCGAATCATCGCTATCATCGGTCCTGATTCCGCGCCCATCAAACGGATGATCCAAGATGCCCGCGAAAACGGTCGCCTCATCGACGCCACCTATGGCCGCCGAACCCGGGCGGTTGTCGTGATGGATAGCGATCATATCATTCTTTCCGCCGTACAGGCGGATACGGTGGCTCATCGCCTGAATTCCAAAGATACGGAGGAACACGGTGAAAGCTGAGTCGGACGCCCAACAATGCATTAGCGGCAATGTGGCGGGTAGCCTGATCGTGATTTCCGGACCGTCTGGGGCCGGCAAGGGAACGATTGTCAAGGCGCTACTGGATAAGTATCCGTCGTTGCATTATTCGGTTTCCGCCACTACGCGCGCGCCGCGCGAGGGCGAAGTCGACGGCGTCAATTACTGGTTCGTCGAACGGGAAGAATTCCTGCGGATGCGCGAACAAGGCGAGTTGCTGGAATGGGCGGAAGTATACGGCAATTTCTACGGTACGCCGCGGCGACGGGTGATGGAGGCCCTGAGCCGGGGCCACGATATTATTTTGGAAATCGACCCGCAAGGGGCGATGAAAATCAAACAAAATTTTCCGGCGGCGATCTTTGTCTACATTGTTCCGCCTTCGCCACGGGAATTGTCCCGCCGGATTTGCGGCCGCGGCACGGAATCGCAGGCGGCCATCCGTTGCCGGCTGAATTCGGTGGCCAGCGAGCTGCAATATGTTCATGAATATGATTACCTGGTCATCAATGACGATCTTGTGGAGGCAACCGCCGATGTCGCCGCCATCATCCGGGCAGAAAAATGGCGGGTAAAACGGAATATCCATCTGGTCGGCCTCGTCTGGGGCGTCGATCTGAACCAACAATAGGAAAGGAGTGTGTTGTTTTGATTTATCCATCCCTGGACCAATTATTGACGAAAGTGGACAGCAAATACACCCTGGTTGTGATGACCGCCCGCCGGGCCCGCGAAGTGGTGGCCGGCGATCCGATCATGGTCAACAGCAAATCAAATAAAGCCGTCACCATTGCGCTGGAAGAGATCGGCGCCGGCAAAGTCTCCTACGAACGAATCAAACCGATCGGCGGCTGAGAAAAGACATGCTGAAGGGGAAAACGGTCGTTCTTGGCGTATGCGGCGGGATTGCCGTCTATAAGTCGGTGGATTTGGTCAGCCGTCTGGTCAAACAGAACGCCGAGGTCCACGTCATCATGACGGAAGCGGCGACACAGTTTGTTACGCCGTTGACCTTCCGGGAAATATCCGGGCAACCCGTTTACACCACCATGTGGACGGAGCCGAAGCTCTGGAATATCGAGCATATCGAGCTGGCCCGCCGGGCCGACTTGTTCGTGATCGCACCGGCGACCGCCAATATGATCGGCAAGATGGCGCATGGTATCGCCGATGATTTTCTCAGCACCGCCGTGATGGCAACAACGGCTCCGGTTCTGCTCGTTCCGGCCATGAATACCCAGATGTATTTGAATGCGGCAACGCAATCCAATCTTGCACTGTTGCGGGAGCGCGGGATTCAGATCATGGATCCGGCATCCGGCTTGCTCGCCTGCGGAACTTCCGGGGTGGGTCGGTTGCCGGAACCGATTGAGATTGTCGAGCGGATCTGCAACCATTTTCAGTATGCCGGTTCCATGCATGGCCTGCGGGTTTTGGTCACGGCCGGCGGGACCCGGGAGGCCATCGACCCGGTGCGTTACATCGGCAATCGTTCCAGCGGCAAAATGGGCTACGCGATCGCGGCGGCGGCCGCCGCCAGGGGCGCCGAGGTAACGTTGGTATCCGGTCCGGTTGCATTGTCCGTTCCTGCCGGAGTCCAACGGATCAGCGTGGAAAGCGCCGCCCAGATGCGGGAGGCTGTTTTGGCCGCTTTTCCGTCTACCGATATTGTCATCAAAGCAGCGGCCGTTGCGGATTATCGGCCGGAAACGGCGGAACCGCAAAAAATCAAGAAGAATTCCGCGTCGTTGACGTTGGTGCTCACCAAAAATCCGGATATCCTTGCTGAACTCGGTCAATTGAAACAATCACAGTTTCTGGTGGGATTTGCGGCGGAAACCCAGGATCTGATCGCCCATGCCACCGACAAACTGCGCCGAAAAAACGTCGACATGCTGGTGGCCAACGATGTGACAATGAGTGGCGCCGGCTTCGAGTCGGATACGAATATAGTAAAGATCCTCTTCCCGGATGGAACGGTGGAGGAGTTACCGCAGATGAGCAAGCAGGAACTGGGGCAAGTGATCCTTGACCGCGTTCTTGCCCGACGCTCAGAATCGACCGTAAAATAATCCGAGGTTTTTAGTTAACAAGGATTGATTTTTTGTCAGCTTTCCGCTACAATTAATCGCGTGTCGTCAGATCAAATTGAATACTGACCATCCAGAGCTGACTGAGGGACTGGCCCGATGAAGTCGCGGCAACCATTGACATAACGTCAAAACGGTGCCAATTCCGGCGGGGAAACCCGTAAAGATGGGAGAGCATAGTCCTCCCATGCGGAGGCTTTTTTTTGCCTCGATAACGAATGCATATTTTCAGGGGAGGTTGAAACAGGAATGAAAAAACGGCTATTTACTTCGGAATCCGTTACCGAAGGCCATCCGGACAAGCTGGCGGATCAAATTTCCGATGCGGTATTGGATGCGATTTTAACCCAAGATCCGATGGGACGCGTTGCCTGCGAAACGGTGGTGACTACTGGGCTGGTTCACGTTGTCGGCGAAATCACGACGAACTGTTATGTGGATATCAACCGAATCGTCCGCGAAACCGTCAAAGAAATCGGCTATACCCGTGCCAAATACGGTTTCGACGGCGATACCTGCGGCGTGATGACATCCATCGATGAACAGTCGCCGGATATTGCCATGGGCGTGGATGTCGGCGGCGCCGGCGACCAAGGCATGATGTTCGGCTATGCGACGAATGAAACGCCGGAATTCATGCCGTTGTCCATCTCGTTGGCCCATAAACTGGCCAAGCGACTCACCGATGTCCGCAAGAATTGCGAATTGGACTATCTGAGGCCGGACGGAAAGACCCAGGTGACGGTGGAATACGAAGGCGACAAACCGTTCCGTGTGGATACGATCGTTATATCGACGCAACACAGTCCGGAAGTCAAACTGTCCTATAACAGCGAACGGCCTGGCGAAGTCATGACCGATGTTGTGCGCGACTTCATCGCTAAAATTGTCGAACCGGTTGTTCCGGCCGAATTACTGGATGAAAAAACCCGCTATTTTGTCAATCCGACCGGCAGTTTTGTGGTAGGCGGCCCGCAGGGCGACGCGGGACTGACCGGACGAAAGATTATCGTCGATACTTATGGCGGCATGGCTCGCCATGGCGGCGGCTGTTTCTCGGGTAAAGATCCAACCAAAGTGGACCGCTCGGCAGCTTATGCCGCCCGTTATGTAGCCAAGAACGTCGTAGCCGCTGGCCTGGCGGACCGTTGTGAAATCCAGCTGGCCTACGCAATCGGCGTGGCGGAGCCGGTATCGGTGTTTGTGGAGACTTTTGGCACGGCCAAGGTTTCCGAGGATTTAATTGAAACTCTTATCGGCAAACATTTTGATTTGACACCGGCAGGTATTATCCGCACGCTGGACCTACGGCGGCCGATTTACAAACAAACCGCGGCCTACGGGCACTTTGGCCGCACCGACGTGGATCTGCCCTGGGAAAAGACCGACAAGGCAGCGGCGCTACGTAAGGACGCCGGCCTGTAAGCTGATTCATCAAAGTCAAAAGACTGCGGAAGCCATAAGTATGGTTTGCGCAGTCTTTCTTTTTTGTCCGGTCTGAAACGGGCTGGCTTCGAAATAACTTCAGGGGGTTGGTGTTGACGGATTCGCCGCTTTGAGCTGCTGGAGGATGGCGGCAAGGTCTGCCAAGGGTTGCGGGCCTTCCACGGTAATTTGTTGTCCGTTCCAAAACTCCACCAGTTTATTATGCGGCCTGACGGCAGCCTTCTTTTCCGCTGATTTCGTTCCGCCTGCGGACTGTTCGGAGTTGGCGGCAGGCGCCGATTCGTCAACGGGAGTTTTCCGCTGGGTGATGACGACTTCCTGGGTGGTGCCGACGGCGAAGACCTGGCGAATCACGCCGGTCACCGGATCACTTGTAACGGAATCCGGCACTCGGCCCGGCCAGATCAGCGTTGTAATACGCGAAGGGGCAACCTGTCGGTCGGACGAAACAGGCGCGGCTTTGTACAGTCGGGCTTGTGAGGCCGGCACCGACTGCCGTGGCGCAGCTGCAGGCGTGGATTTCGTCGCCGGCGGTGGCTGCGTCGGCGACGCTGGGGATTCGGCCGGCGTCGGAGACTGAGACGGTATAGCTGTTGTTTTTGGTTGCGGGGCAGCTGACGCCGGTAGTGAGGACGGCGAACCGGCGTCAGCGGATTTGCCGGCGGGGGTGGGTAGGGGTGTTGACGGCAAGGCTACGGTCGAAGCAACCTCCTGTACGGGCGTAAATCCGTGCAGGCCGACAAAGATCAGAAGTGCGGCCGCAGCACCTGCCAATCCGGAATACATCCAGGTCATGCGCCGGCGTGATCGGCTGGCAGCCAATCCATCGGCCGCTGCCTGTCGGGTAGCGGTCAGAACATGATCCGGCGGCGTAACCGGCAGCCCGGATTCCCGCAGCAGCGTCGCAACTTCCAACAGATCGGCAGTCTCCGGATCATCGACCCGGGGATTATGGCCAGCGTTCAACTGATCAATGGAGTCATTCAACAGATCAAGTTTGTCGGTCATTGGCGCCCGCACACTCCTTTCTCCGGCAGTTTATCGCGCAACGCCTTCAACGCGCGTTGCTGCAACATTTTGACTGCGGCCTCGGTTTTATTCATGGCAACGGCGGATTCTTTCAATGGCAATCCGCCGAGAATTCTCAACTCGATGACCCGCCGCTGTTCGGCGGGGAGTTGCATCAGCAGAGTAGCCAGCTTTTCCTTCGTTTCACGTTGGACGACCTGTTCGGCCGGATCATCATCGCCTGAAAGGGATGTTCCGGCATCATCCAGGCTTTGCAAGGGCGGCGTGCGTCCCTGTTTGCGCCAGCGGTCGGTAATCAAATTGGCAGCAATCCGGCCGAGCCAGGACCCGAACTTTGCTTCCCCCGTCTGATAGGAGGAGAGGGAACGAAACGCACGAAAAAATGTTTCCTGAACGATGTCCTGCGCATCGTCGGGCCTGCCGGTTTTATAGGCAATAAACCGATACAAGGGATGCCAGCAGCCGGCCACAAGCTGGTTCAAAGCGTCAAGATCCCCATTTTTTGCTTTCACAATCAGTTCCTGTTCCGTCGGCATCCGGTCACCACCCTTTGCACCATTGTGTCAGGTACATTGTAGGGGGTGAGGGTTGTTTCGTCAACTTTTCTGCACTTATCTCATTAAACGTCTGGCCTTGCAAAAAGTAACACCGAAAAACAAACAGGTTTGCGTTACCTTTTTGACAGTTTGGCGTTTGGATAGATGTAATCCGCCAGCGGTTCGACTGTCGGAATAAGCAGAAAGGAATGAGCAAAGATGAAAAAAATTGCTGCTACCGTAATGATTGGAATCCTTCTTCTATCTACGATTGCCTGGGCTGCCGGTCCGAACAGCCGCCTTGCTTCGATTCCGCTGGAGCAGGAAATTGTGGCTGCTGGAATGCCGCTGCAGGAACTGCTTGAGCTGCTGCAAAAACAGAGCGGGATCGTTTTGTTGGCAGCACCGGATGTCGCCGATCTGAAAATTGATATGACGCTGGCGGCAGGACAAACGATCGCCGGGACCTTGGATCAACTAAAGGAAAAGTATGGGCTGGACAGCAAGGTAAACACAGCGGGAACCGCCATAGCGCTATTTCAGGGATATCATGCCGCTGACCGTCTGTTTTCCGGAAAAGCGATGCCATCCCTGGCTGTGAACGAGGCCGCCCGCATCCCTATGGCCGCTCAGCGCCCGCTATTGCCGTCGCCGCAGTGGAATACGGAGGAATATAAGCGCTTGACCGACAACAATTTTCAGGAAGTCCGAACCTCACCACTGTCGACTTTTTCCATCGATGTGGACACGGCTTCCTATAGCAACATCCGACGGTTTCTTAATAGCGGCTCATTGCCGCCGATTGATGCCGTCCGAACGGAAGAATTGCTGAATTACTTTACGTACGAGTACCCGCAGCCGGCCGGAGATCACCCGGTTTCCGTGACAGCGGAGCTTGGCGACTGTCCCTGGAGTCCGGACCGAAAACTGCTGCTGGTCGGCCTGCAGGGAAAAAACATCGCGACAGAAAATTTGCCGCCCAGCAATTTGGTGTTTTTGATCGACGTGTCCGGATCCATGTCGTCACCGAATAAATTACCGTTATTGAAAACAGCCTTTAACATGTTGGTGCAGCAACTCCGGCCGCAGGACCGGGTGGCCATCGTAGTCTACGCCGGCGCGGCCGGCTTGGTTTTGGATTCAACGCCGGGCAGCGACAAGAAAACAATCGGCGCCAAAATCAATGGGCTGCAAGCCGGCGGATCGACAGCCGGTGGCGCCGGAATCAAATTGGCGTACAAAGTGGCGAAGGAACACTTCCTGGAAGGCGGCAACAACCGGGTCATTTTGGCGACCGACGGTGATTTCAATGTGGGTGCTTCCAGTGAAGGCGAGTTGACGCGAATGATCGAGGAATACAGAAATGACGGCATTTTCCTCAGCGTCCTGGGATTCGGCATGGGAAATATCAAGGATAACAAAATGGAAGCACTGGCTGACCGGGGCAATGGCCATTACGCTTATATCGACAACGCCCTGGAGGCGAAAAAAGTGTTGGTATCACAAATGGCCGGCACGTTGCATACGATTGCCAAGGATGTGAAGATCCAGGTGGAGTTCAATCCGGCAAAAGTCAAAGCATACCGCTTGATTGGCTATGAGAACCGGGTGCTCGCGGACCGGGATTTTAACGACGATCGAAAAGATGCCGGTGATATGGGATCGGGTCATTCTGTTACCGCTCTGTATGAAATTATCCCGGCTGGGGCGCCGGAGGAGAGTCCGGCCGTCGACCCGCTGGTTTATCAGCAAACGCA
>JAAZNU010000050.1 GCA_012798135.1 Veillonellaceae bacterium
AACGTCGGATAAAGTGCCCCGCCAAGGCTGGAATATCTTCTTTGCGTTCACGAAGTGGCGGAACATAAAGTTTAACGGTATTGATCCGGTAATACAAATCTTCCCGAAATTTCTTCTCCGCAATGCACAACGTCAAATCCTGATTGGTCGCCGAAATCAGACGAAAATCGACCGGTATGGCAGTCGTTCCGCCGACCGGTTCGATCGTCTTGGTTTCGAGAACACGTAACAACTTGACTTGAACTGTCGGGTCCAAGTCGCCGATTTCATCCAAAAACAACGTTCCGCCGGCAGCACTTTCAATCTTCCCGACTTTCCCCTTCGCCTTGGCCCCGGTAAAAGACCCGCCGCGATAGCCAAACAGTTCGCTTTCAATCAGCGACAGCGCATATGCTTGGCAGTTTATCGCAAAAAATGGCCGAGGGGATCGAGGGCTTTGGTCATGAATGAATCGGGCCAGTACCTCTTTGCCGGAACCACTTTCGCCGGTAATTAGAATGTTCACGTCGCTCTTGGCCAGAGCTGCGGCCTCCTGAAACAAGCAACGGATCAACGGCGACTCACCGATCAACAAATCGCCTTTACTTTCTTTGATTTCCTGGCGTAACAGCAGGTTTTCATTTTTAAGGCGGCCCATCTCGAGAGCTTTTTCAATGGTCAGGCAGATTTCATCTTGATTCACCGGTTTCAAAAAATAACCGAAAGCGCCGGCTTTCATGGCTTCTACCGCTTCCGTCACGCTACCGTAGCCGGTGATCATCACCACTGGAGTATCCGTGCCGTAATTTTCCCGAAATTGTCGCAAAAACTCCAAACCGTTCATTCCCGGCATCAGCATATCCGTGATGACCATATCAAAATTTTTTTCCGTCAAAACTGCCAACGCCTGCTCCCCGGATCCCGTCCAGGTAGTAGCAAACCCTTTATGCTTCAGAATTAAGGCCAGACTTCGCCCAAAATCCTCATCATCCTCCACCAACAAAATTTTACCGTTTGCCATTGTCGTTGTCCTCCTTGCCATTGGTCAAAAACTGGACGGTGAACTTGGTCGGCCCCCCCGGCGCTGATTCCACAGAAATCGTGCCGCCCAGACGCCGCACCTCGTTATAAACAAGATAAAGACCCAGGCCGGTTCCCCGGTCCGGCGCTTTGGTCGTAAAAAATGGATTGAAAATCTTCTCCATATGTTCACGAGCGATGCCACCGCCATTATCTTCCACCACAAGCCAAAACCCGGATTCGTCGGAACTATAACGAACTTCTATTGCGCCGCCGCTTTCGATGGCATCAATCGCATTCAATACCAAATTGAACAAAATATGTTGCATCGCGCCCGTATCCGAGGTCACCGTCGCGTTGGGGTCTCCCCGGACGTAGATTTCCACCTTTTTCTTCTGGGCGGTTTTTCCTACCAGCAACAGTATCTGGTCAATGACCGTTCGCAAGGGGAACGAGGAAATATTGGGCGCCTTATCGCGGGAAAAATCCAACAAATTGCGGATTACCGTTTCACTACGCTCAACCAGCCGCCGGATGCCGCTCAGCGTCTCCCGAATCTCGGACGGCTCGACCATTGCCGAGCGTTCCGGTCGGGGCAGCATCTGTTCTTCCAAAATGTATACGTAGTTTGAGATCGCCCCCAACGGGTTACGGATCTCGTGAGCTACGCCCGCAGCCAAGGTCCCCACCGCCTGCATTTTTTGCGACTGAATCAGCTCCGCGCCTTTTTTGCGCACAATCGTCACATCACGCAGGGCACAGACTACCTGGTTGGTTTTTCCCTCTTCGTCCAATACTGGGTAGGTAGTGACTGTGAACACCCGATCATCGATTTCAATTTCGACCGTTTGCGGCAACCCTGAATCGAGGGTCTGACGCAAATAACAATTGCCGCAATTGTAACGTTTACCCACGATTTCACAATAGGAACGGTTGAGTAACCCCATGGTATTTGATACCCCGGCAAAGCGGAGTCCGGCCTGATTCACATCACGGATTACAAAATTGCCGTCGGCCACAAACAAGGCATCGGTAATGGCATCAAAAACCGCCGCCAACTCATTCGATTTTCGAACGAGCGCCAGTTCTGAAACCTGAAGTTGGCTTGCTTTCAGTCCCAGTTCGCGTTCCAGATTGTTGGTGATATTACGCATATCGCTGTAGGTCTGGGCATTCAACACGGCAATCGCCATTTGATTCGAAATCATTTGCAGCAGCATCAGATGTCGATCGCCGAAGTGCAGTGGCTCCCTTCGAAACAACGCCAGCACACCCACCAAGCGTTGTCCGGCATACAAGGGATAAAGAATAAACGACTCGAAGCACAAGGCTTCATATATTTCCGGAATCCAATCCTGGTGGATGCTATATGCGGGAACCAACACCGGCGAACGATTTTTCAGGCAATTCTTGATGATCCCGTGTTGAAAGTCTACCATGCTAAACAGCGCCCGCTGCGATTCCGTCATGTTCCAGGTTGCAAATACGCCGATTTCCTTATCCGTGACATTATACAGCAGGCTGCGGTCAGCGCCGACCAGTTCCGCCGCTTTTCGCGTCACATCCACGCAGATCGACTGAAAATCCAGATTGGAATTGATGCTGGTGGAAATTTCGTAAACCTTGCGGAGTTGGGCCGGTTGAACGGCGAACACTTCGGCTTCATTGCCGCTGTCTTCGAACGGTTCCCCTGCATTCAACGTTCCTTCCAAAAAAATTTGATTGAAGACGCAGCGCTCATTGGTAACCCAACTGGCCCGCCCCAGTAGCAGCGTTGTTTCGCCATTGGGCAAAATCACCGACAAACTTCCTGCCCAACGATAATTAAACGCTTCCTGCTCAATTTGGTGATAAATGTGTGAACTGCCAAAAGTCGCCGCGACAATTTTACGGTCCCCCTGTGCAGGCAAACCCAGTATTCGTCGGGCTTCTTCGTTGGCCCAGACGAGGTTTTCGGCATTGTCGAAAATAAAACCCAGCACCATTATCGCGCTCCCCTGTTTCATCTACGATAACAGTTCGCCATAAAGGGGAGGGCATCCTCCCTGTATGCCCTCCCCCGTTGCATTTACCGGAGACTGTAAATTTTATTGGGATTAGAGTCGTATTTAGTCCTTTTTGATTTTCTTGCCCGGCCACCCATCCATGAACCAGTTGTGGTACATCATGATAACGATCCACAAGATAACCGGCGCCATCGGAAACTGTTGCGGATGTGAGTAACCAGCCTGCGTGCCAAGTAATGGCGGACTGACTTGATAATAAATGAAATTGAACAGGAACGATCCCGCCACCACGATTACAGTCCGAATTCCCAAGTTCACTTCCGTCGAGAATTTTTTGGGCCAATTATCAAAGTAGAAAAACAGAACCAGCGATGGCAGCAACATCATGATTGCCAGTTCGCCGGAATGCAGATACCGCCAGTCCGGCGCATACAGGCGCTTCCCACCTTCGTAGGCCGGTCCCCAGGCCAAATCCTGCATCAGGTTGAACGTATTGAACATCAGCAGCGCCACGAACAAAATCCAGGCAAACCCGGCCAAGCCACGCCAAGGTTGGCGCTTAATCAGGCGGAACGGGTAGCGTTCCCAGATCGTCTCGACCAACCACACCGCAACGGTTCCGCACATAATCCAGCCGACACTATAGTTGCCGGACAGAGTTTTTGCCGATTCATACCACCAAGGCATCGCCGCTGCGAACTTTTGCCAGGGATAGAAAAGAACCATGTAGTGAGGATGCATGAAAAAGAAATATACAAAAATGGTCAACAGACTTGTCAGCATAAAAACCGTAAATCCTTTAGCCGGTTGTTCCATTTTATGCCAGGGGAAGTTTTCAAACGCCATCGGCCAAATCGGCGCCAGCCAGGAAGCAATCGCCGCCACCATCAGCACGGCCAGCCCGGCATATTCACGGGCAAAGAAGTCCGTCATACCTACTTTGTGAAGCTCGGGCCAACTGAAATAAGGAATCGAATATTTGCCGATAAGCCAGAAAAAGCCCACCCAAACCAACAATCCCGTAACCGCCCAGTTGATCCCGATAAATAGCGGGCCTTTTATCAAGGGATGGGTTTTTTCCACCCAGCTCCGTTTGAATGGCCAAAAATTGAAGATATAGGCCTGCCAAATCGCCACAATCAGCAGCCAGCGAATATACATGTAACCATACATTGGAGTGTACCATTTCAAGATGCCACGCGGGTCCATGAATACATACCACACCGCCATGAACACGCCAAAGGTCAGAAAAAAGCCCAGAATTCCCCGCAGCGGCTGGCTGATCACATTGATACGGCTTCGCTGCTCCAGCCAGATTGTATCCAGTTCTTCATAATGTTCCGGAGCTTCCGGATCCGAAACGGATACAGTTCCCTCATAGGTTTTGGTTGTCAAAGTATTCTCCTCCTTCCTCAAACAATCATCGTATCGCCGTTGCCAAGATAAATATCCCGTTTTGTCTTGTTCTTCATGGTTCCTTTAATAATCGGCAGTTTGGCGGTAATCATTTTTTCTACGGCAATGAATCCCGTGCAATGGTTGCAACCCATTTTTTCGATCTTATATTTGTTCAGCGCCAACACCAGGTCGTCGTACTGCGGGTCCCAATCTTCGAACGGCGAGATGTGCAGACCGCCCTGGACCGCATAAATCTTTTCTCCTCCCTTGATTTTCTTGCGCACTTCTTCCATATAGGTAATAATGCCCATATGGCAGCAACCGGTAACCAATACCAGCCCCTTGTCTTTGACGTTGAACACAAAGGCCTGTTCACCGAAAACCCGACAAATAATCGGCACATCAAAAGTCATCAAGGCCGCCCCGGGGAACAAGGGATTCACTTTAGTGGAATCATTGACGATCACTTTCCCTTTATGGGGATAGTCATTCTTTAGATGCGCCTTGGGGAACGCTTTCCCTTTCAGCAAATCAAAGCCTTCCGTGTAAAACCCTTTCGGTACATAAACATCCTGATTGGGGTTATATTTTAAAACCGCCTCTAATCCCCAGTAATGATCAAAATGCTCATGGCTGACCACCCAATAGTCGATCTGTTTCTTGGCCAGCTTTTCACTCACGCCTTCTTCGATCATCCGTTTTTCCATCCAACGGGGATTCCAGCCCGTGTCCAGCAACAGCCGTTTTATCGATCCATCCATCAGTTCGGCTTCGATGTAGGTGGCGAATCCCCCGCTATTGTTTCCTTCGTAGCCAGTGGCAACTCCCTCGACCGTCCAGGGGATAATATACTGATTGACCAGCAATCCGCCGGCCTTTTTCATATCGTCCAGCAACACGCTGTTTTCGAACCAGCTGGTTTCCGATACCACTTTCATTTTGAGACCCTTTATTTGACCGATATCCGTCTGATTCAGTTTTTCCGTCGGCATGACCTGCTTGTAAAAAGCCGTGGAGGATAGGCCGGCTGTTGCAAAGTAGCCGGCAGCTACACCCAGACTGGCGCCTTTGATAAACGAGCGCCGGGAAATGTCTTCCGCCATTTTGGGATCACTCCTTTCGTTCGTTTCGGAATACTACAAAGGTCGTTGTGCAATCAGCAACTGCATCGTAAGCCAAAACAAGCCTCCGCCAACAACCAACCCGGCAATGAGTCCCGTTATGTATCCGGAACCACCTGAAGCCGTTTTCTCCGACATTCCTTCACCCCCTCTCACTGTTTATACCTCCATGCGCCGGCGCATCTGTCGGCAACGGATCGTTGCGCTGGGATTGGCGCGGAGGCCTCGGCCGTCGCTGTAAAATTCCAACCCATCCTGTTCGCTCAACGAATCCGCTACGCGGGAAAATCCATGATGTTCCTGCCAGCCCATGGCAAACCGGCGAGCCACAAAGTCAGTCAACATCCAACCGGGAAAATCCCGATCGATGTCGCCTTTCCGCAAGACTTTCAATGCGGCGCCGTCCTGGTCGCCCATGTAGTAATTTTCCGTCATCACCACCCGCCAATAATCCTGACTCTCCCAACTCACTTCGCTGACCCTGTCCCGCAAAAGTTTGATTTCCATCTGGCCGGTCAGAAAAAAATCTTCCGGAATTTCCGCAGCCAGCCCGGCCAGCGGAGCGCCGGTTCCTTCCCTCAGATCGGCAAAGCGTTCCCCTTCGTGATGGTGAATCCCGCCGCAACAGGCGCAACTGGTTTCCCCGCCCTGCCAGTGCGCCGGTTTGGTCTGAAAAAGTTCACTCAAGCGGCAAACCTGCTCCAAAACGGATAAACCATGAAAAATCGATTCGTCAGGGTGCGGATAATACTTGATCCTTAGCAAAGCCCGCCAATCCCAATCAGAATCCGCAACACATTCCAGCAAAGAGAGCCTGAACACTCCCGGTAAATCCTGAAACCACAAATACCAATAGGGTTCATGGTCCCGCATCTGGCTGATATATTTCAACCCTAATTTTTTCCGCGTGTGATCATTAGAAAAGCAGACCATCCAAAAGTGAGTAATGGCGCCTTCGCCGGCTATCATCCGGTCTTCTCCGTTCATTCCTGTCCCTCCCTTTCCTCAGCGCCAACAAACAATTCCCGGACCACGTCAATCTTCGACCGTCCTTCATAAGGAATGCCCCGTCGCCGTGCTTCCTCGACCAGCATGTCCCAGGGCATTTCCGACAACAGCGCGTAGCTGTAAAGCGGGGAAGACAAATAACCGTCCATGACCGTGCGTTCTTCGGCTGCAACCGTTTCGGGCTCTTTTACTTCCGGGCTTTCCGCCGGCGCGCTTAGTTGTTCGGAGTCCGACTTGATTCCCAACAGTGGCGACACTTTCCGGAAAACTTCACCCAAGGCCCGGCGCGAAAAGAACTCTCGCCGACTCATCTCTCCACTCATGTTTTTTCTCCATCGATTTTTTTCGTTCAACTGGGAAAACCCAGCGCACAAAGAATTTTTTTCAAACCCTTCCACCGTTAACGGCGCGCTGACCAGCGCCGCCAGTTGCCCACTCTTGCAATACAAAATCACTCGTATATCTTGGGGAAACTGCGCATTGTTCCCCGCCTCTTGTTTCCGTTCACATTGCATCTTACAGCAATATATTGCAAGTCTCGTGCCAATTGTCAAAAGCCTTATAAATTCAGGGTTTTCGTTCAATTCACTTTTAAGATTTCGTGGTTAAGTTACTACAAAAACAAAAAAAGCACTCCGGTATTGGAGTGCTTTTACCACATCAATTAAGTGAATTATTTATTTTTTCGCAAATCTTCCGTCATCCCGGGTTATATCCAGTTTAAAAAGATTGTCGGCGAACCAGCCGTTTTTCTCAACCGGCCGGATATCAAACTCGCCGACATAAGGCTTGATATCCAAAACCGGCGTCTGATCCAGAATATCCACGTCGGTGATTCTAAGAATCCCTGCCTCCACCGCCAGCAGGCGCACCACGGAAAATCCGATTGGATTCGGTCGTCCGGGCGAGCGGGTCGCAAATACGCCATGGCTGTCGTCGCCCAAAAAAGGTTTGACCAACAATCCGGCGGGTTGAATACGATGCATATGATATAGCAAGATTAAGTGCGAAAATCCCGCCAAGTCTCTTAACCCCTCTCGGAAGCAAGGGAAAATTTCCACCTGCGCTTCCGCAGCAACAGCCGACGCGGCTGCAAACTGAATCGGTGTTCCCGCCGGTTCCCCGAACGGGGAGTGCACTATCCCAATCGGCCTATACTGAATCATCCGGCACCTCTTCGCAACAGCTTTTATGCACGAGCTCACTCGGGCAATCGGCCGATTATTGTTTCGCCGGCCCGCACCCGGCACCCTTTCGCAACCAGGATTTCCGTCCGGCCGGGCACTGTAATTTCCGTGCAGGAGCCGAATTTGATCATTCCGTATAATTGCCCCTGCGACAGTTCGGCGCCCAAGGTTACCCAGGATACAATCCGCCGGGCCATGATCCCTGCGATTTGCGCCACCAAGATCCTGCACCCGTCGGTTTCAATGCCAATGACATGCCGTTCATTCTCCCAGGCGGCAATCGCCTGGTAAGCAGGACGAAAACGGCCGCAGACATACTGTTGATACTTAATGATTCCGTGGATCGGGCTTCGATTAAGATGGGCATCCAGTGGCGATAAAAAAATGGTGACTTTGATTCCTGGTTCGCCCAGAAACTCGTCATAGGGAACTTCAACCACGCCCATAACTTTGCCATCGGCCGGCGACAAAAAGTGTGCGGAATTTTGGGGGATGCGGCGGTGTGGATTCCGAAAAAAATAAAAAAAGAAACACATCGCGACGCCGGGAATAAAAGCCCAATAAACATCGGCCCAAACAACCGTCAACACAGTCGCGACCGCCATGACGCCGATAAAAGGCCAACCCTCTTTGACAATCGGAAAATCTGTCATTTGCTCATCTCCGTCAATTTGCGAATCCCCGCACGCCACCCAATAGTTCTTCGAAAGTGATCGCAGCCAAACCGTTTAGACGCCGAAACAGCCCCGGTAGTTGGCAATGGCATTTTGCAAGGCGGACGCGCCCAAAACGCTGCAATGCAGTTTATGCTCGGGCAGACCGTCCAAGGCCGCCACAATATCGGCGTCGGTGATCTTTGCCGCTTCCTCCAGGGTTTTACCCTTCGCCAGTTCCGTTGTCATACTGCTGGAAGCCACCGCCGCCACACATCCAAACACTAAAAAACTTATCTCGGTGATCACGTTATCCTGAACTTTGATAAATATCGCCAGCGAGTCTCCGCAGCCCGGTTCGCCGCTGATTCCTACCGCGTCGGCATCTTCCATGTAACCGACGTTCTGCGGCTGCATGAAATGTTCAATCGTCTTGTCCGAAAAATCCGCGCATGCCACGCAATCACTCCCTCATATTCATGCCGGAATCTGTCCATAAGCTCAAGCGCTGTTCATGCCTTTTATTTTATGATCTTATGTTCATAATGATTTTAATTTTTATCATCCCATATGTCAATCTTTTCTAGAGTAATTGACAAATGCCCAAAAAAGAAATACTATATATTCGTATCATTCAGTAATCTATCACAATATATTGTGGAGAATGCGAAACAGGGAGGCTAGGCCAAATGCTGCAACAAATCGTCAAACGGGACCGAACCCAAGTTCCATTTCGCAAAGAAAAAATTATTTTTGCCATTTTCAAGGCGGCCAATGCCGTCGGCGGCACGGATTTTGCCCTAGCCGAAAAACTCACGGACCAGGTTTTGGTTTTAGCCGACCAAAAATATCCTGATGGCGTCGCCGAAGTGGAAGGCATTCAGGATCTTGTCGAAAAAGTTCTGATTGAAGCCGGACACGCCAAAACCGCCAAAGCATTCATCCTCTACCGGGAAAAGCGCCGTTCCGCCCGGGAAGCCAATGCGCTGATCGGCGCCACCATCAATATGTTTTCCGAGTATTTGAACGACCGTGACTGGCAGATCAACGAGAACGCCAACACCCAGAAATCCATCAACGGGTTGAATAATTATGTCCGGGAGGCTTTCACCCAAAACTACTGGCTGCATGAAATCTATCCGGAGGAAATCCGCAACGCCCACTTGTCGGGGGACATTCATATCCACGATCTCGGATTCTTCGGCCCCTACTGCGCCGGCTGGGATCTGCAGCAGGTCCTGCTGAACGGATTCGGCGGCGTACCCGGCAAGGTCGAGTCCAAACCGCCAAAGCACCTCCGGTCATTCCTCGGTCAGATTGTCAACTCGACGTTCACCACGCAGGGTGAAAGCGCCGGCGCGCAAGCCTGGTCCTCGTTTGATACCTATTGCGCACCGTTCATCCGCTATGACAAACTCGATTACGCAACGGTCCGCCAGGCTTTGCAGGAATTTATCTTCAATCTGAACGTTCCCACCCGGGTCGGTTTCCAGTGTCCGTTTTCCAACCTGACTTTCGACATCGTGCCGCCCCGGACGTTAAAAGATCAGCATGTCATTTGCGGCGGACAATACATGGCGGAAACCTACGGCGATTTCCAGACGGAAATGGATCTGTTCAACCTGGCTTTCTGTGATGTCATGAGCAGCGGCGACTCCAAAGGGCGGGTATTCACCTTTCCCATTCCCACCATCAACATTACCCGGGATTTCGACTGGAACAGTCCGGTTGCGGATAAATTCATGGAGATCACTTGCAAATACGGCATCCCTTACTTTTCAAACTATGTCAATTCCGATTTGTCGCCCGAAGATGCCCTGTCGATGTGTTGCCGTCTCCGTCTGGATACGAAGGAACTGCGCAAACGCGGCGGCGGGCTGTTCGGGTCAAATCCGCTGACCGGCTCCATCGGGGTTGTTACAATCAATCTCCCCCGGATTGCCTATATTTCGAAAAGCGAGTCGGAATTCTTCGCCCGCCTCTGGCAACAGATGAACATCGCCGCCAACAGTTTGGAAATCAAGCGCAAAGTCATCGAAGAACAAACGGCGCGGGGTCTGTATCCCTACTCCGCCAATTATTTGCGGCCGATCCAACAAAAAACCGGCTGCTTCTGGTTCAACCACTTCAATACCATCGGCCTCATCGGCATGAATGAAGCCTGTCAAAATCTGTTTGGCCCGGACTGCGACCTGACCACCCCGAAGGGGCAGGAATTTGCGATAAAAGCATTAAATTACATGCGCAAGGAAATCCGGGAGATTCAGGACAAAACCGGTCATTATTACAACTTGGAGGCAACGCCGGCGGAAGGAACCAGCTATCGCCTCGCCAAAAAGGATACCGAACGATATCCGAATATCATCACGGCCGGCGAGTCGGTTCCGTACTACACAAATTCATCCCAATTGCCAGTCGGTTTTACCGACGACATCTTTGAAACCCTGGACCTTCAGGACGAACTCCAGTCCCTCTATACCGGCGGCACGGTATTGCATCTATACCTGGGCGAGGAAATCAAGGATCGCGCCGTCGCCAAACGCCTGATCCAAAAAGTCTTCACCCGGTACCGGTTGCCGTACATTTCCCTGACGCCGACTTTTTCAATCTGCAACGATCATGGCTACCTAGCCGGCGAGCAGCCGGTTTGCCCGCAGTGCGGCGCCGCCACCGAGATCTGGAGCCGCGTGGTCGGCTATCTCCGCCCGGTGCGAAACTATAACAAGGGTAAACAGGAAGAATATGTCCAACGCAAGAAATTCGTCATCAACGAATAGCCGTCATGTTGATTGCTGGATTAGTCAAAACCTCTTTCGTCGACTATCCGGGAACAATATCCTGCGTCCTGTTCACACCGGGATGCAATTATAACTGTTTTTACTGCCACAATCGGTCTTTGATCGACGGCACTCAGAGTCCGCTGAACCGACAAACCATTCACGATTTTCTCGCCAAACGGGCCGGACAGCTGGACGGGGTGGTAATTACGGGCGGCGAACCGACTTTGCAGCCGGATCTTCCCGCCTTCATTGCTTACCTGAAATCATTTGGCTATAAGATCAAACTAGATTCCAACGGCTCGGCGCCACAGGTGATTCGGCAACTGTTGGATGCCGGCGCCTGCGACTATTACGCCATCGACTACAAAGCCCCGCCGCTGCGCTACCGGGAAATCTGCGGCCCGGCCGCGAGTCCGGCCGCAGTATTGAAAACAATTCAGTCCTTATTGCAATACAACGCACCGTTTGAAGTCCGGACAACGGTGGCGCCCCAATTCAGCGAGACGGACCTGCTTGCCATGGCCCAAACCTTGCCGCCGGTTCCCTGCTATCGTCTCAACCGTTACCGGAAACCGGAAAAATTTTTGCCGGAGGATGCGGCGAGGGTCCAAGTGCCGCCGCATTCAGCGGATCAACTGCTCGCCCTGGCCGAAGCCATGCGAATATATCAACCCAATGTCATCGCATAAAAACAGGCTGGTTCATAATAGGTTTGATAACCTGAATGAGCCAGCCTGTTTTTAGTTTTTTACTCTGTCCGGCCATGCCGCCAGCAATTCCGGCGGCAGAACTTTCCCTGATGGTCCTGACAACAAACCACCTGGGTAGAGCCGCAGTCCGGGCAGGCATACTCGCCCTTTTTGATGGCTTCCATACGTTCGAAGCTCTCCAGCCAGACTTTGTTGCAGTCCAAGCACCGTACGGAACAAATGTTGCGCGTGAACGTCCCGCCTTCGACCGTTATGGCCTTGCCGTTGATCAAACTATCGGCGATTTTTTCGCGGGCGGAACTTAGTATCCGCTGAAAGGTTGGCCGTGAAACCCCCATATTGCCGGCGCACTCTTCCTGTTCCAGTCCCTCTAGGTCTTTCAAGCGGATCGCTTCCAATTCTTCGATCTTCAAAGAATTTTTGTCAATGACCGGTTCCTGATCCGAAGGAACGAAGTTCAACACGGAAGGTACATTTTCAATTCTGCGCCATTTTGTCGGTCTTGCCAAAACCTATCAGCTCCATTTTTCGATTCAAGCTTTCGCGTACATCAAACGCACTGTATATATTTTATCAGAACCGCACACCAAAAGTAATCGCACAGTGTTACGTCGATAAAATTTGCATTGTTTGACGGTAAATATATTTTACCGCCTCGCCGGCAGGGCACTCCACATCCACAATGCTGCGCCCCTGGTTGACGGTTGCCACGACCTTCGGATCAAACGGGATCTTGCCGACAAACGGCAATTTATTTTCCTGGCAATACCGTACAATATCTTCGGTTTTCGTCAAATTGGTATTGTATTTATTGACGCAAACCACAATCTGGGTTTGAAATCCCCGGGCGGTCTTAATAATGCGTTCCATATCGCTGATTCCGGAAATGGAAGGTTCCGCCACGATCAACACCATATCTGCGCCGCTGAGCGAAGCGATCACCGGACAGCCGATCCCCGGCGATCCGTCAATAATGGCCAATTCTGCATCTTCAGCAACCGATCGCAGCTGATTTTTCACTTCCGTCACCAACATCCCGGACGTTCCGCTGCCCATGCGAAGCTGGGCTGTAGAAAATACCGCATCCCCAACATACAGCATTAACTCGCCGGCAACTGCCGGCACAAGCTTTATTGCCCCCGCCGGGCAAAGTTTCTCACAAACGCCGCACCCCTCGCACGCATATCCGTCCACGGCATAATGGTTATCAATAGCGTCGAATCGGCAATTTTCGCGGCACAAGCCGCATTGTACACACTGATTCCTGTCGATTTCGGCTTTTGGCAGCCCAAAATAGTCGGACCGTCGGGGCGGAACGGTCTGGGTCATTACCAAGTGCAAATTGGGGGCATCAACATCGCAATCCGCATAGGCTCGCGCTCCGGACAACTTGATGAAGGCGCCGGCGACCGTTGTTTTTCCGGTTCCGCCTTTGCCGCTAAGAATGAGTAGTTGCCGCATGCCGCGCCTCCTTGATGACGGAGTTGAGCAAACCCAAAAAAGACTCCCAGTATTTCTTATGTTCTCTGACAAGTATTTGTCCGTTGGAATTCAACGTGCCAATTTCGGCGTCAAACGGAATCCTGTCTAAAATCTTCAGTTTCCGGTCCAGACAATACCGTTCCGCCGGATTCTCTCCTTCGAGGCACTTGTTCAGGACAACGCCGCAAGGTTTCCCAAATAGATTGACCAGTTCATGCACCATCGCCAGATTATGCACGCCAAACGAAGTCGGCTCCGCCACCAGAATGCAATAGTCGGCATCTTTGATGCTTTCCATGACAATACAGGCGCTGCCTGGCGGGCAATCAATAACTGTCAACTTTTTTTCGTTGTCAACAATCTTTAAGAGTTCCTTAATAATCGGGATTCCAGACGTCTCTCCCGTATTCAGGCTTCCTGTCAACACGGTAACATTCTCGGACAAACCCGCCTGAATTTTACCGATTGGTTTTTTGACCTCCGACAACGCTTTTTGCGGGCAAAACAAGACACAGCCGCCACAAGAATGGCACACCGTTTCAAACACTTTCCATTGGCCACAAACATAAACCAAGGCATTGAATTTGCAGAAATCGATGCACACTCGGCAACCATTACAGCGGTTTGCGTCAACAACCGGGATTTGCACGGCAATCTCCCGGCTTGTTGGGTTTACCGGCTTAAAATACAAATGCCCATTCGGCTCTTCGACATCGCAGTCAACATATGTCGACTGCAATGCCGAAGCCGCCAGGTTCACCGACACGAGAGTCTTGCCCGTGCCCCCTTTGCCGCTAAGCACGGCAATTCTAAGATTATTTTCCGCCATGGTTGTGATACCCGGCATGAACATCTTCCAACAGTGACAGTTTTCCTTCTTCAAAAGCAAGAATACTATCCATAATTGACGTGGTCGTCGTCTTGTACATTTTCAAATTGGCTGCCTTTAATACCGATGCCGCATTTTCGCCGCACTGGGGAACCAAGACCGCTCCGGCGCCGCTATCCACAACGCTCTGAGCCGCTTTGATGCCAGCGCCGCCTTGGCTGAGCGCCGCGGTGTTATCGAAAAAAGCACTGGTTTTCGCGTCCGTATCATAAATCAAAAAATAAGGGGTCCGGCCAAATGATCCAGCAATCTCGGCCTCCATCGATTTGTTGGTGACAGGAATAGCGATTTTCATGAACACAACTCCTTTTTTATTTGGATATTACTCGCGCACCATCAGCGATCCGCATTGAGGACATTGCACCGTAGTGCACGGTTTTCCGGGTTGGTGGGGAACTTTCTCGCCGCATTGCGGGCAAACGCAAAATCCGTTGGGAAACGGACCGGTCCTTCGGCCGACGCCTTGCAGCGAACCTCGCGTCCCGCCGCCTCTTCCCTGGCCGCGTCCCGTTCCACCGCCCGTTCCCACGGGCCCTGTTCCATCTCTTCCAGGCATACCGACACCTCCCCGATATTTGAAATGACTTGGGTAAGTCCTGCATAGGCGAGTCCTTAATATCTATAACTGTTTACGATAAAACTTTTTCCCCTCGTACCAAAATTCCAGCAACAATCCTTGCTTCACAAGTTCATCGACGCGGTTTTCCCCGTTCACCTGACTCTTTATCATTTCATTGACAATTTCAGCCCGCAAAGGATGAACTGCCGTAATGCTCAACAGATCCTCAACAATATCGCCCGTGCAAAAGAACCCATCTTCTCGCTCGTCCCCGGTGATCCATTCCACCGTCACTCCCGCCGCCCGCCGAATCGCGCGAGCCGCCTCTAACAGTCGAGCATTCGGGGGACGCCGGACATTGCGTTCCGCGGGCGGTCTGGTCGGAACCAATAAATAAGCGATTTCGGGTCGGATCAACGCCAACAACTCAGCCAATTTCCCCAGCGCTTCCGTCGAATCATTCAACCCGTCCACGAGCATGGTCTCGGTAACCAGTTGGCCTTTATACTGCCGGGCGAAATCAACGACTCCGGCAAGAATTGTTGAAAGATCAAGTGCCCCATGGGGTCGATCCACCGCCCGCCAAATGTTGGAATCAACCGCGTCGATTTTCACCGACACCCAATCGGCCTCCGCCAAATCCTTACGAACATCTTCGCGCCATAGCAAAGATGCATTGGTGATAACCGCGATCTTTTGCCGAAGCAGCTTGAGCATGGCTATTTCCGTTCCCAAATTCAAATCCAGCGTAGGCTCCCCGTCGGGCACAAATGTCAGATAGTCGACCCCCTGCCCGTTCTTCATCAGCTGCTGCAACTTTTGCTCCACTTCGGAAAAGATGGCCTGGGGCGGATAAAACGCTTGCCGTTCAATCTGCATTTTATCCGTTCGACCCAGTTGACAATAACAGCAGGAATACGAGCAAACCTTGGGAGGAATATGATTGATGCCCAAACTTTGTCCCAACCTTCGAGAAGGTACCGGTCCATAAACAATCATTTTCTGTTCACTCCACATCGCCGAGCCTTGCTGGAGAACGGGCAAGGCAGGAAAACTCTTCCTGCCTCGTCCACTACTATTTTATTCCTGGGTCGAAGAAAGTTGTTCCAGCCGCTGTTTTACTTGTTGCAATTGTGTTTCCAACGCGTTCATCTGGCGACTCAACAATTCTTTTTCAGTGGCGGTGGCAGCGCCGACTTCGCCATACTGTTGCGCCATAAAACGATTTCGCGCCTGCATTCCCACGCCACGCATTCCGCCCCCGAGGCCCCGGCGACAACCAAAGCCGCCAAAACGGCCCGCTGCACTGGCTGCGCCCGGCATCCCGGCTCCCGCACAAAATCCCGCACCGCGACCGGTCATCGGTCCATTTCCCATCGGCCCGGTTCCATCTCCTCTTGGCATTTTTCTCACCTCTCAATTTTAATAGAGCTATACGCATCTCGACGTCGTTATTGTCATATGCTCATAATAATCATAATCAAGTTTTGGTCATATGTCAATAACAGAAGCAAAAAAAGTTCGGCTGCATCTATACAACCGAACTTTCTTCATGATTACCTACAAGAGGGATCAACTGCAGGCCAAATCAGCCTTTTTCGCAGCAATAGGGCCAGGCAACGACTCCGCCTTCAATGACCTTCACATTATCGAAGCCTTCCCCCTCCAAGATGCACTGCGCTTCGTAGCCGCGCACACTAATCTTGCAGAATGCCAGGATTTCGCCGTCTTTGCCCAATTCCTGCAAACGGCTGCGCAACTGTCCCAGCGGAATATACTTGATATTGGGGCAATTGCCGATCCGAATCTGCTTGCATTCATCGGGGGTTCGAACATCCAGCAATACTGTTTTGGCATCCGCCATCTTCGCCTTGGCTTCGACGGGTGAAATCCCCTTGAATTTACCGGCCAATTTGTTCATCGCCGAAATAGCGGCGGCCGCCAGGTTGTCAATCGGCGAATTATACGGCGGTGCGTAGGACAAATCGATATCGAACAAGTCTTGGACCGTTCCGCCCAACGTCAATACCGTAGCCGCGACATCCACCCGTTTGGCGACTTCCCCTTCGCCTAGCGCTTGCATTCCCAAGACCTTGCGCGTGGGAACGTCCACAATCAGCTTGACCGTGATCAGTTTGGCCCCCGGCATGTAATGGGGCTTGTCGTGACCGGACACCATAATTGTAACGTATTCATATCCCAAAGCCTTCGCATCTTTTTCACTCAGCCCGGTCTTGCCGACATTCAGAGCCATCACCTTCACGACGACCGTATTCAGGACGCCCCGGAAGACCTCGTCGCCGCCGCAGAGGTTGTCGCCGATTACCCGACCCTGTTTGTTGGCAGTCGAACCCATCGGTGCCAACACTTTGCGTCCGGAAATCATATTCGTGTTCTCCACGCAGTCACCACCGGCAAAAATGTTGGGATCGCTGGTTCGCAGCCGATCATCGACCTGAATTCCGCCGGTCCCTCCCAGCGCCAAGCCAGCCTCCTTCGCCAGTTCGACATTGGGTCGGGCGCCAAGCGCCAAAATGACCAGATCCGCCGGGATGCTCCGTTTTTCGGTTTCAACGCTTTGCACCGCCGAGTCGCCCTTCAGCCCGGTGACCTTTTCGCCGGTTAACAATCGAATTCCCTGTTCTTCAGCGTACTTGCGCACCACTTCGGCAATCTCAAAATCCAAAAATGCCGGGAATATAGTCTCCTGCATTTCTACGACCGTCACCGCCAGGCCGGATTTCTTCAACGCTTCCGCCATCTCCATGCCCACAAGTCCGGCCCCAATAATTACCGCTTGTTTGTACTTACCGTCGCTTATCCCCTTTTTCACGGTTTCCGCATCATGGGGATGCCACATGGTAAATACATTGGTCAGCCCAATTCCCGGCAGTGGCGGCCGCACCGGCGAGGCTCCGGTGGCCAGTACCAATTTGTCATAAGGAAGCAGCGATTCTTCCTGCAAAACCAGGTTCTTCACCAGCACTGTTTTTGCGGCGCGGTCAATTTTCATGGCCATTGTTTGGGTCAACACATCGATTTTTTTGATATTCTTGAAATATTCCGGACTACGCAGCACGCCAACCGGAGTTTTTCGCAAATCATCAATATTGGCAACGTCGCCGGATACATAGTAGGGCATCCCGCAGGCGCCATAAGAAATGATATCACCGCGCTCCACCACCGTAATTTGAGCCTGAGGATCATTTCGGCGCGCCTTGGACGCCGCCTTCAAACCAGCCGCCACTCCACCGATCACCACTATTTTTTCCATCTGATCATCCGCCCTCCTATTTTCTATCTTTACTGATTCACGCGTCACAGTCGACCCTCCGCTCCAAAGTCCCGCGCGTAAGTCGATTGAGAGTCTACGATTCCTCTTCCGAAAAATAGCCATTCACGAGCGATTGCACAATCTGGCGTTTTTTCTCGTCATACAGTGAATAATAAATATTGGTCCCTTCGCGCTTGCCGACTATGATTTTCGCCGCCTTCAGTTTTGCTAAATGCTGCGAAACCGTGGATTGCGCTTCGCCAAGGCAGCTTTGCATTTCGGTCACATTCGATTGTTGTTTTTCACACAAAGTCTTGGCGATGCACAGCCTTTGCGGATGAGCCAAGGCTTTAAGAATATCTGCCAATTCATTGAATGCTTCCGGATCTGTACGGTAGAAATGTTGCACTACGTTACCTCTCCCGCCAATTAATCGTAACATTTAAATATTGCGATGTTTGTATGTTTTGATTATAACACGCTGCGATATTTTTTCAAGCGATTCTCCGAACAAAAATAAACTATTCACAATCTTTACGTCTGCTTCCCGGTACAACATTCCTGCGAGGCACCCAAATACGAACCGGGCCAGCCCCCCAAAAAAGCGACAGGCTGTCTTTCTTTCGACATCCTGCCGCTCATTCCCATTGAGGGTTCGGTTCATCTATTTTTCGAACGCTTTATCCGGTTGCCACACTTTCCATACTTTGCCGACCAGATCCGGACTTGGCTGCAGCGTCGGTTTGCCAGGGGTCCAACCAGCCGGCGTCGCTTCGCCGGTAGCCCGCACATGTTGGAATGCCTGCGCCTGCCGGATCAATTCCGCAACGTTTCGTCCCACCGGGGGAGTCATAACCTCCATCGCCTGAATGACTCCATCCGGATCAATCAGGAAACGACCCCGAATGTCAACCCCGGCTTCCGCATCGTACACACCGTAAATCTCACCAATCCGGCCTCCCTGATCTGACAGCATGGGGAAGGGAACGCCGCCGGGAACCATCTTGGAAAGCTCTTCTTCTTGCCAGATCTTATGGCTGAAGCGGCTATCAACGCTTACTGCCAACACCTGAACGTTCAGATTTTGCAATTCTTGATTTTTGACGGCGACCGCCGACAATTCGGTCGGTCAGACAAAGGTAAAATCACCGGGATAGAAGCAGAGAGAAACCCATTTCCCTTTGTAATCGGATAGTTTCACCGTCGTGAAGCCGCCGTTGACAAATGCATTGGCTTCGAAATCCGGAGCCGGTTTTCCCACTTTGGCCAACATCTTGTTTTCCTCCTTCGCCGCATGAAGAATCGTTGCTTCGTTTGGTGTATTCGTGGATTCGCTGATCGTCGGACCTTTGGCAGGTTTTACGCACGAAATCTTTTCCTCTGCCACTGTTTTCACCTCCTTTCCATAATCCATTCTCGGTTATTGCCAAAACAGCAACAACTTGCAAAAATCAGGCGCGGAAGGGTTATTCCTTTATCGGCGCCAATGTGCAATTGCATCTTTGATAATAATTATAATCCATCGCGGGTGCTCCCACAATAGCCCTTCAACTAAGCAAGCGATTCACTATTTCGCGGATTCTTGCTCCAGCATCTTTCGGGCTCTGATCACCGCAAAGACGCCTTCGCCGATTCCAGGCTTTATTTCTTGAGCAACATTTTCAAACGTAAAGATGGTTTGTCGTTCCGCATCCACGCAGAAACCTGCCCGAGTCAGAAGTTCTTTGATTTCGGCGGCGCTATGAAAATGAGCCTGCCGATAAAATAAACTGGACTGCTTTTTCTGTTCATATTCTTTTCCCAGCCGGGTTGCTGCGTCAATAAGCGCGATAATAAACCAGCCCCGAGGAACCAAGATGCGGTAGGCTTCCCGAAAAGACCGCGCGACATCCGTCAAAAAGCAATCCACTGTGATCATTACCGCAAAATCAAACATTGCCGTCTTAAACGGCAGACGTTCGGCCACGCCGTCAAAAACATGCACGCCCCTTGATTGGGCTTTTTTACGCATGGCCTCGGAAGGTTCGACCCCGTATTTGATTCCCAGCGCCGCGGCGAACAGTCCCGATCCGACGCCGATTTCCAAGCCTATGCCGGACTGCGGCAAGACTTCTTTAATTGCGGCAATCTCCGTCTTGAGCAAACAGGCATGTTCCTGAAACCATTGTTCATATTCAGTCACATGCGTCCCAAAAACGTCTTCCCCGGTCATATGCGCCTCCGAGTTTCGTCTTAGCGTCGCAAAACTATCTCTATTCCACAATGTCGACTTTCTTCAGGCGATCCTGTTTAAAACGTTCACAGTACGAATCGTAGGTATAAATGGCGGCCAGCGGATTGTGGCCCATCGCTCGGTCTTTCACCGCAAACACCGTAACCATGGCTTTGCAGTATTTGATGAACATCGAGTCATGACCGACACATAATCCCAGCAAAATATTGAAATCTGTCTCGGCCGTATTGAGGACTTCCGCCTGCGCAATCGGGTTGCACATGGACTCCGCTTCACCAACCTGCACTCGTTCATCCGGCCCAATTTCCAGCAGTTCTTTGTCTATTCCGCCCACTTTGCACATGACGGAAACCACATCGAACCCGTGATCCTCCAAAATCTTGCAAAAGACATTGGCTTCTTTGTGCAAGCCGCCGCAAAAAGCAACTCCCAATTTCTTATAGCCCATTTTTCGGGAGAATTCAATGATTTCCTGAACACGCGGCTTCACCGGAAATTTGTAATGGGGCGTAGCCGCGCGGTCGATGTAGCACTCCGCTTCCTGTATGGAGGCATTGCGGGCAAACTGGTGGATATCCGGTTTCGCATACTCCGCCACTGCTTTTTCAATCGCTTCCGGATACAATTTGGTGGAACAGAATACAGGAGCGGTTCCTTCTTCCTTGTTCCGGCAGTACCGTGTCTTAACCATACACAGGGCGCATTTTCCTTCATTTTGCGGCATTCAGCATTCTCCTCTCAATCATCCTATTAAATCAGTCATACGCCAAACGGGTTTTTTCGTCGGCGAGCAAGTTTTCCAAATAGTCGAGGCAATCGGGCGGGGTCCAGGTTTCCAGCTCAGCATGGACCTTGCGGTACTTTTCCGGAATCGGATGCGTACCGACTACAACCTCCATGCCAAATTTTTTCGTGATAAGTTCGCGGAAATACTCAATATGCGGGCAAGGCGGGTAGCCGACAACCAAGCCGGTTGCCAGGTGAATGACTTGGGCCCCGTTCTTTTTCATTTCTTCGGGAGCGTATTCTATATTTCCTCCCGGGCATCCGCCGCAAGTAGTGAAGCCAACGATTTCCACTTGTTTCCCCTGGTAACGGGAAAAGCCGCCTTCCCGGGCGCTCACCGACCGGAAGCATTTGCCGCCGGCACAGGTTTTATAACGGTCGCAAATCACAATCCCGATTTTGATCGTATCGCCTTCCTGCATTTGTTGACACCTCCAATAAATTATGCTTGGTGTTTGTTATAAATCTCCTGTTTTTCCCTCTCCGGCACCCAACGATCAATCAGGAACGCCATTACTACGATTCCCACCAGACTGCAGACCCAGCGGGTCACTGAAAAAGTCAAGCCCAGGTACTGCGTTTCGAACAGAAACATGGGGATCTTCAATGTCGACCAGGCACCCAAAAACAGCATGACATTATAAAGGCTGGCCCCTTTTTTCATCATCACGGCAGCCACCGGGAACGCGCCATATAAGGGACCGGCGGCTGCCGCCCCCAAAAAGATTGCCAGCGTCATTCCCCGCAAACCCGATCCGCCGCCGAGATGGCTGATGACGACTTCCCGAGGTACCCAGACATCCAACAGCCCCAGGATGATAAATACCGGCGGCAAAAAGCTCAACATTTCAACAAAACCATTTGTCGTCTGAAGCACAATCTGCCGCCCAAATTCCGGAGCCCACACAAACGCCGCACTATCAGCCACCAACGCCATGATCACCCATTTGTAGCGCTGCAACGTCGTCAAATTACCCCGCCACCTTTGCCAAAACATAAGCAACGGCGAAGGAATACAACAAACTCATCCCATTACGCAGCAACATCGTTCTCCGGTTAAAAAACTGCGCCTCCATCGGCGCGGTCACTACCCCAACCATCATCAATGTCGAAACAAAAATTGCCACCTGCATCATTCCAGCGCCCATTTCCAGCACCGCGCGTGCCAGCGGAAAGGCAATGAAGCCCGGGATTAAAGTAATCGAACCGAGAATTGCCGCTATGCAGAGCCCTGCCCAACCGGACTGTGCTCCCAAAAGTTCTGAAACCGCCGATGGCGATAGAAGGGCCAAGCTAGCGCCGATCAGCAACAGTACAAACGCGAAGGACGGCAAGATATTCTCAAAACTCTTCCAGGCCTTTTTCAACGCCTGTCGCGTTTTTTGCCGATTCTTTGTATAAGACCAAGCAACGCCTGCCGCCGCCAGGCTATAAAACAGAACAATCTCCACACTATCCCCCGTTCTCTGTCCCCAAAAGCACAGTCAAATCAGAACGATATTCACAACATACACAGCAAGTTGTTGTTACGCATTGTGCAAGGACGTAAAAGGAATTCAGGCGGAAATTCGCCAACCGAAAATCCGCCTGAATTATTCCTGTCTCAGTGTCCGCAGTGATGATCCTCGTCACCGTCATGGTTGCAGGCATTACCGCCAACCGTCAAATTACGTGCCAGATAGCGGTTGATGATTTCCAGTGGTTTATCCGGTTGGACGCCGCAAATAACGGCGACGCCGCGGGACTGCAAAATTTCCTGCGCCCGTTCGCCCATACCGCCGACCAGTACGACAGTCGCCCCCTGCTGAGCCAGCCAGTTCGGAATCACACCCGGTTCATGGGGCGGCGGCACTAAATTTTCCGTTTTCGTCACCTTGCCATTTTCGACCGTTGCGAACAAAAACTCTTCACAATGCCCAAAATGGGAGCTCAACATACCGCCGACCACCGGAACTGCAACTTTTTCCATCTTTATTTCCCCTTTCGTTTCTGCCGCGCCGGATAAAATATTGTCGACAATTTCCGTCATGGCAGCTTTCATGGCTGCGGAACGTTCCAACGCGGAGACGCCATCGTCGCCGGCAACGACCACTGATGGATCGATCGGCATCCGGCCAAGGAACGGCACATTGAATTCGCGGGCCAGCGCTTCGCCGCCGCCGGATTTGAAAATATCGACGTGATGCCCGCATTGCGGACAAACATAGCCGCTCATGTTTTCAATGATCCCGACAATATCCATGCCGACCTGACGGCAGAAATTGAGCGATTTGCGAACATCCGCCAGCGCCACGCCCTGCGGAGTGGTTACTACGATAGCCCCGCAATCGGGAATAAACTGGGCGATGGTCAACGGCTCGTCGCCGGTACCGGGAGGACTGTCAATCACAAGGACATCCAGCGCTCCCCAATCGACATCGGTCATAAATTGCTTGATCACGCCGATTTTCAAAGGGCCGCGCCAAATCACCGCGTCATCTTGATGCTGAAGAAACCCCTGCATCGAAATAATTTTCAAATTTTCCGAATAGGCATAGGGTTGGATTTTTCCATCCACCGTGCCCAGCGGCATGCCGGTCAGCCCCATGATCCGGGCGATACTCGGCCCATGTACGTCAATATCCATTAAGCCGGTTTGCAACCCTTTCGCCGCGAAGGAAGCGGCGATTCCTGCCGCCATCGTACTTTTGCCGACGCCGCCTTTGCCGCTCATGACCATAAATACCTGTTTCACGCCCTTGAGAAACTCCTGAATCGCCGGATCTTTCGGTACTCCCTGTTCCATTTTTCTCATTCCCCTTTTTTTTCGTTTGGTGCGAAATACTCGTTATAGTGTCCTTCCAGGAAGGCCATCATTATATCCTGAACTTTTCCCGGTTCGACACAATAAATCTTGATCTGGTTGGCCCGCAAAACCTGAAGCGCCTTCGGTCCGACAAAGCCGCTGATCAGTGCGTTGACGCCCAACTTCTCGACAAATTGCGCCGTCTGGATGCCGGCGCCATGTTCCAGCCCCGCGTTGGCAAAATTTTCGTGCGCCGTCCAGGTTTTCCCCTGTGTGTCAAACACTAAAAAATAAGGTGCCCGGCCAAATCGGCCGTCCATCATTTCTTGGTAATTGTTGGCGGTTGCCGTAATTGCGACTCGCATTCTGAACCCCCTCTTTCTTTTCAAGATTTCGCCGTGTGCTCCAGCCGGTAGGCAATATTTTCCCATAAACGGTTCAAGGCTTCCCCAATCAGGCGATCTTCCGTCGGCACAACCGTACGACCTTCCTGCAGCGCCTTGCGGAACTCTTCACGGTAGGGAATCTCTCCCGCTACCATGATGCTGTTGGCGACGCACCAGTTTCGAATCTGCTGGCGCATTCCCTCGTGCAGATCGCTTTTATTGAGGCAAACCAACAACGGCAGCCGAAAATGCCGGGTCAGTTCATACAACCGTTGCAGATCATGCAGCGCGGAAATGGTCGGTTCCACTACGGCCAACGCCAAGGTGGCGCCGGTCAGGGCGGCTATGGCAGGACAACCGATACCGGGCGGGCCATCCGTCAACATCAGGGAGCCCGCCTGCTGGCATATCAAAGAACGGGCGACTTCCTTGACCTTGGACACCAATTTCCCTGAGTTTTCGATGGCAACGCCTAGGTTGGCGTTGACCAGCAGCCCCCGCGAGGTCTGCCAGACTTCCCAAGCTCCCGCTTCCTTGCGCCCCATCGTAATGGCGCCGGTCGGGCAAAAATCGGCGCACACACCGCAGCCTTCGCATAACAGCGGCGCGGCCAGAACTCCGTTTTCGATTGCACCGAATCGACAAAGCAACCCGCATTTATTGCAGCCGATACAGGCTTCCCGATTGATTTTGACTTCCCACCCCGACTCGAAACTGCCGGAATCGACCTTCTCCCCGTCAAGAATCAATTGCAGATTGGCGGCATCGACATCGCAGTCGGCCATCACTTTATTGGGGATAATCGCGGCCAGCGCGCCCGTGATGCTGGTTTTCCCGGTGCCGCCCTTTCCGCTGACGACTACGATTTCCTTTATCGGGACGGCCATGTACGTTGCACCTCCCGCCAAATATTTCTTCCCTGCACAATGGCCTGCACCGGCAACCGTCCACCGGCATACGCCGCCGCCCACTCCCGGCTATACGGAATTTCGGCCAGCAGGGGAATGTTTCTTTCTTGGCACAGAGCCCGTATGCGGTCCTGCCAGGGACCGGCGTCACTTTTATTGATCACGACGCCGCGGCGATCGTGACCGATTTCCGCCAAAACATCCACGGCCAGAACCAAGTCGTGATAACCGAAGGCATTCGGTTCTGTCACCAATAGGCAGACATCGCTGTCATAAACGGCTAACGCCATCAAGCACGAGGTTCCCGGCGGACAATCCAGCACCACATTTCCCGTCGACGGGGCTTTGGCCTTGAGCGCCTTGATCAGCGGACCACCGGCCGGCAAACCGGGATCCAGTTTCCCGGCGATCCAATGCACCCGCTGGTACTCTTCGGTTCCTGCGCCCTGTTCAATGACGCCGATCCGCCGGGGGACCTCCCGGATCGCCTGCCGGGTGCACGCCAGGCTGCAACCCCCGCAGCTATGACAAAGCTCGGGGAAAAGCATCGCCTTGCCCCCGGCCACTACCAAGGCCGAAAAGCGGCAAACCTTGGCACAATCGTCACAGCCATCACATCGCTCGACAACGATATCAGGAATTTGAACGGTTACTGTTTCAGTCGTCACGCAGTCCGGCTTAACAAACAGATGGCAATTCGGTTCCTCAACATCACAATCGATTAACATCGCCTGCTCGGCCCCTGCCGACAGCATCAGGGACACTGTTGTTTTCCCGGTTCCTCCCTTGCCGCTCGCCACACTGACCCGCATCGGCCCACCTCCATATCGAAATATATTTCATTACTGACAGAAAAAAACTTGTCAACGAAGTCGGGCCGCTGCCTGCGCCCCGCATTGCGGACATAATAGCTGGCACCCCCGTCCACCCTGGCCGGCCAGCACTTCCCATTCGTGACCGCAGGCGCCGCAACGGAACCGCCGACTGCCGTTGCAACATTTCATCCGGTAGTTGCCGCCTTCTATCCGCAAGGAGCGACCCTCCCAAAGAAAGCGGCCGATTTTCAGGTGAGCCTTTTCCAGAATCCGATGGAAAGTCGGGCGAGACACACCCATCAGTTCCGCGGCCGGTCCCTGCTCCATCCCTTCCACGTCGGCCAAACGAATGGCCTCCATTTCTTCGATGGTGATCACCATTTCATCCACGGCGAATATAGGAATGCCTACCGGTTTGAACTGGCCGACCGGTGGCAATTGTTCCACATGTCGATCCTTAATGGGTCGCATTCTGCCTACCTCGCATTCTGCCTACCTCATTATGAAATATTTTTCGTTTCAATTATAGAATCCCCTGAACCGCAAGTCAAGCAGCGCGTAAACGACAAGGTTGCGCAAGCGCTTCAGAATCTTATCATTTTACACCGCAACGCTTCCAGCCTTTATTCCACGCAACGAATCATGGCGATTTCATCGCAGTTGGGGAATTTGCTGCAGTTGATGCAGTCTTTCCAAACTTTTTGCGACAAGCGCTCCTTGGGAACTTCATGAAATCCCGCCTTGGCAAAAAAGCCCGGCTGATAGGTCAGCGTAAACAGTGTTTTCACGCCGAGCTCCCGGGCGTCATCCGCCAGTTGCTCGACAATGGCCATGCCGACACCTTGGCCGACATATTCCGGAGCAATCGCCATGGCCCGGATTTCCGCCAGTTCATCCCAAACCAGATGCAAGGCGCCGACACCGACAACCTGCCTGTCCTGTTCCGCCAGAACAAAATCACGAAGCGTTTCGTAAATGGCATTCCGCGAACGGGCCAACATCAAACCCTGCTCCGCATAGTGGTTAACAATCCGGTGAATGCTTTCGACATCGCGGAATTGCGCCCGACGGTATTTCATGCAAGGCACCTCCAATCGTTATGGGGTTGAGGATGGTGTTAATGGACTTTCCGTCATTTTCTCCGTCAAAACCGTTGACGAAGGGCACAGGTCACCGATGCAGCAGTCCCGGCACAACGGATTCCGGGCCCGGCAGACCTTCCGGCCGTGCCAGATCAGCCAATGATGGGCCGCCGACCAATCCCGGCGGGGAATGACTTTCATCAGGCCTTGTTCGACTTCACCGGGCGTTTTGCCGACCGCCAGTTTCGTCCGGTTCGCTACGCGAAATACGTGGGTGTCCACGGCAATGGCCGGCACATTGAATTGATGGCTCAACATCACATTCGCCGTTTTGCGGCCCACGCCAGGCAACGTCAAGAGATCGTTCATCGTTCCGGGAACTTCGCCGCCATACTCGTCGACCAGCCGCCGGCAGGTGCCGAGTAGACTTTTCGCCTTGGCCCGGTACAGTCCGCAATCGTGAATCAATTCCTCTAGTTGGCTCAACTCAAGTTCCAGCATCTTTGCCGGCGAATTCCATTGGGGGAATAGACGGCCGGTGATAATGTTGACCCGGACATCGGTGCACTGTGCGGATAGTATGACCGCCACCAGCAATTCAAATGAAGAATTGAACCTTAATCCGGTTGTCATGCCAAAATAAGTCTTGGCCAGCCGTTGCAGCATATCCTGCCGCCGGGCCATTGTCATTCGCATGCAATTCCCCCTGACAAAAATTTGTTTCTATGGTCCTTCCACATCTCCCCGCCGCTTTCCTGCCGCACGGAAAAGGATTTTTTGTGTGAGCATGGAATTCGTGGTAAGATAAATGTAAACTTCAAACACAACCTTAGGAGGGAACACAAATGTTTGGCTTGGGTATGCCCGAACTCATCTTGATCCTGATTATCGCGCTCGTAATTTTCGGTCCATCCAAACTGCCGGAAATGGGGGCTTCCATTGGCAAAGCCATCCGGGAATTCCGCAATGCGACCAAGGAACCGGATTCCGAAACCGAACGCAAGGTCGTCGTCGCCGAGTACCATGAAACGCCAAAACAGCCGGCCACTGCACCAAACCCGGAACAGAAAGAAAAAGAATGACCCGTCTGACGTTCAGCCGGCGCGAGTTCGTCATCGGCGCTTTGGCCGGCGCGACCGCCGGCGCCGGGATTACGGCTGCCCTGCTGCGAAAATCTTCTTCGGTCCCGTCCGGGTCTTCGGGCGGGTCGGTTTTTCATACGGACCGAGCGGCCCGCATCACCACATTGAGTTATATCGTGGCAGACCATGCCCGTTGCACCGGTTGCGGCATCTGCGAAGCGGAATGTGCGATCGTTCACGACCGAACGTTCGATATCGGACGCAGCCGCATTCGGCTCCACCATTTCGAACCCGCATTGGATATTGCTTCGGTTTGCACCGGTTGCGGCGATGCACCCTGTATTGCCGCCTGCCCCAAGGAAGCCGGTGCCTTGAGTCGGGATCGTCTGACCGGCGCTATTCTGTTGAATGAGTCGAAATGTATTGGCTGCGGCGCTTGCCAGAAAGTTTGCGCCGGGCAACGTTCCGGGGTGATCCGGTTGAGCCGGGACGGGAAAAAGGCAATGGGAATCTGTGATCTGTGCGGAGGAGACCCGGCCTGCGTCAAAGCCTGTCCCGAGCATTGCCTGTCGTTGGTTCCTGCCAACCAGGACGGCCGCGATCTGGCGACTCCGCCGGCGGCGATCGCCCACAGCCTTTCCCGTAACCTATATCGTTCGGGGAGGGATGGCTGATGTCTGGCGGTTATACCGGCAAGATTTTGGAAGTGGACCTCACCGGGCGGCGTCATTTTTTCAGCGATACGGACCGGCAGGCGGCCGCACAATTTCTGGGTGGCCGCGGAATGGGAATCAAGACGCTGTGGGACCGGATTCCGGGACCCGGTCTGGATCCGCTGTCGCCGGAAAATCCGTTGATGTTTTGGCCAGGCCCCCTGTCCGGCTTTCCTTTAGCTGGAGCATCCCGGGTCGCCGTCGTCACCAAGTCGGCCAGCACTTCTCCGGCGAAAAGCCCTGTTGCCAACGCCTCTACGGTCTCCTATTCCTCGATTGGCGGCCATTTCGGCCCCGCGCTGAAACAAGCCGGCTATGACGGCCTGATCCTCACCGGGAAATCAGACCGTCCGGTCGTATTGGTCGTTAACGAAGGTAGCGTTTCATTTCGGGACGCTACCGATCTTTGGGGCCAATCCGCCACCGCCACTCTGACCCGGCTCAATCAGGAGCTAGGGCCTGATTTTCGTTTGCTGACGATTGGTCCGGCAGGTGAGGCCGGAGTTCGGTTTGCCGGCATTGTCAGCGATGTTCGCCGCACTACCGCCCGTGGCGGCGCCGGCGCCGTCATGGGATCGAAGAATCTGAAAGCGATCGCCGTCCGCGGTTCCCTGCCGATTCCGTTGCAAAATAAGGCCGGGCTGTTTGCTTTGCGTCGCGAGCTTGCCACGCTGCTCGCCCGTTGGAGTAATTACGAGCATTGGCGGCGTTGGGGAGCTACCCCGTTGCTGCTGTCAGCCAGTCAGGCCGGTATGCTTACGACCAAAAACTTTCGGGAAGGTTCCTGGCCGGCCGTCGCCAATTTATCCATGTCCGTTGCCGAGCGTGAATTTTGGGTCCGCCATACCGCCTGCGCTCATTGTAGCTTAAAATGCGTCAAAATCGGCCAGATTTCGAATGGTTCTTGGCGCGGCGTCATCGCCGAGGGTCCCGGCTACAGCGCCGGGGCCATGTTGGGCGCCAACTGCGGGGTCACAGGTTTCAACGGACTCATGAAGCTCATTTCCCGTGCTGACGAATTGGGGCTCGATCCCATCGCCGCCGGCAATGTGCTGGGTTTTGTCCTGGATTTGTACGAAAACGGTATTCTGCGCCCAAATGATTTGGATGGTCTGTCGCCGACCTGGGGCAATGTCCCAGTCCTGCTGGAACTGCTGGACCGGATCGCGCGGCGGCAGGGAATCGGCGAAGTCTTGTCCCGGGGCGTGAAAAAAGCGGCCGCCGCCATCGGCGAGGCCGCCGATCCTTTCGCCATGCACGTGAAAGGGCAGGAAATGGCCGGCTGGAACATACCCGCCAGCCACGACTTCGCCATCGTATACGGAACCGCCAATCGGGGCGCGAGCCACCAAGAGGGGGCATCCGTCCCCGAGCAACATCGCCGGACCTTTTTGGATGCGCTGGGCATCTGCCGGTTTGTGTATGGCGCCGTCGGCACTGCACCGTATCAGCGGGCCCTAACGCTGGCCACCGGTCTGCCGGGCGACGACGCCTCGATGTTGACAATTGGGGAACGCATCTGGAATCTGGAGAAAATGTTCAATGCCCGGGAAGGCTTCCGCCGTCAGGACGACCGCTTGCCATCCCGGATTACTTCCCTGCGGTTTACCGTCGGTCCGAAAGCCGGCGCGACTTTTCCGGCCGATAAACAGGATTCGCTGCTCGACAAATATTACGCTGACCGGGGCTGGAATCAACAAACCAGCCTGCCGACGCCCGAAAAATTAAAATTGCTGGGGCTCGACAAGCTGGTCGCAAAAGGCTGAGATCAAAAGGCCTGAAGGCGTTCAGTTGGTCAGACTGCGGATCGGCGCCGGAATACGTCCGCCCCGGGCGATGAAGGCATCCGGCCGAAACCGGTTCACGCCCATGATCGGCGCATGTCCAAGCAATCCGCCAAATACGACGGAATCGCCCACGGTCTTGCCGGGAACGGGAATCAGCCGCACAGCCGTCGTTTTGTTGTTGATCATGCCGATAGCGGCCTCGTCGGCAATGATGGCCGAAATCGTTGCGGCCGAGGTATCGCCGGGCACCGCAATCATGTCCAGGCCAACAGAACAGACACAGGTCATCGCTTCAAGTTTTTCCAGTGAGAGGGCGCCTCGCTCCACGGCAGCGATCATGCCGGCATCCTCGCTGACCGGAATGAACGCGCCGGACAGTCCGCCGACATGGGAAGACGCCATCAGGCCGCCTTTTTTCACCGCATCGTTCAGCAACGCCAGCGCGGCGGTCGTGCCTGGCGCACCGGCGCTTTCCAGTCCCATTTCTTCCAGGATCGCGGCTACACTGTCGCCAATCGCCGGCGTCGGCGCCAGCGACAGGTCGACGATGCCAAACGGCACATTCAAACGGCGGGAGGCCTCCTGCGCCACCAGTTGCCCGACGCGGGTAATCTTAAACGCCGTCTTTTTGACGGTTTCGGCAACCACACCCAAATCGGCGCCCCTCACCTGTTCGATGGCCCTCATCACGACGCCGGGGCCACTGACACCGACATTGATGCAAACCTCTGCTTCACCGACGCCATGGAACGCGCCGGCCATGAACGGATTATCCTCCACGGCGTTGGCAAATACCACCAGCTTGGCGCAACCGATCGCGTCGCGGTCTTTGGTCAGTTCGGCCGTGCATTTGATGATTTCACCCATTCGCGCCACACAATCCATGTTGATGCCGGTGGATGTGGAAGCCAGGTTGACCGAAGAACAGACTCGTTCGGTCCTTGCCAGCGCCTCCGGTATGGAATCGATCAAGACCAGGTCGCCTTTGGTGAATCCTTTGTGCACGAGGGCGGAAAACCCGCCGATAAAATTGACACCAACGGCGCTGGCAGCCCGGTCCAGAGCTTCTGCCACCGCCACATAATTATCGGTGCGGCAGGCCTCCGCAGCGATGGCGACCGGCGTCACAGAAATTCGCTTATTAATTATGGGAACGCCGTATTCGGCCTCGATGTCCTCGCCAACCTGCACCAGTTTTTCCGCTTGCCGGGTGATCTTCTCATAGATGTTCCGGCAAAAATTCGTCATATCCGGTTCGGCGCAATCTCGCAGGCTGATGCCCATGGTAATCGTCCGGACATCCAGGTTCTGTTCCTTGATCATCCGGTTTGTTTCCAGAATATCCTGCAGCTCAATCATGAAAGTACCCCCTTACACCCGATGCATAACCTGGAAAATATCCGCATGCTGAACCCGAATCTCCAGACCGAACTCCTCGCCTTTACTGCGCAGGATCTCCTGCAGTTCTTTCAGGCTGACTTTGGCCTCGGCCATGTCGGCCGTCATGATCATATTAAAAAAACCGTCCAGGATCGTCTGATCCAAGTTCAGGATATTCACGCCATTTTCCGCCAATACGGTGGACACCATGGCAATAATGCCAACCCGGTCCCGGCCCAGAACGCTGATCACGATTCTCATGCTATCGCTCCTTTATCCATTCAGTGATTTGATTCCTGAGGTATCTACTATTTTATTTTCCACCGTCAAATAAAGCAAGGCTAAATGCTGTCACCTGGCACTCAATCTTTTGCGGGAGGCACGGAGAAAATGAATCTGCTGGATGTAATCGGCCCCATCATGATCGGCCCCTCCAGTTCCCATACCGCCGGCGCCGTTCGCCTCGGACGGTTGGCGCTGGCGCTGTTGGGAGAACCGGTCCAGGAAGCCAATATCGGCTTGCACGGTTCCTTCGCCAGTACCGGCAAGGGGCATGGCACCGACCGGGCGCTGATTGCCGGCCTGATGGGCTGGCAGACCGACGATCCCCGCATCCCCCATTCGTTTGAATATGCCGTCCGAGCCGGCTTCCCCTTCCATTTCGAAACAGTTTGTCTGGGTGACGATGCGCATCCCAATACGGTCGTTTTCGCCCTGAAAGGAAAAAGCGAAGGAGTGCTGCGTCTGACCGGCTGTTCGATTGGCGGCGGCCAGATCCGCATGACGGAACTGAACGGCTTCCCCTTCGAATTGAGCGGAGAGTTTTCCACGCTGGTTACGCTGCATCACGACCGTCCCGGCGTCATTCACAGCGTGACCGGGGTATTGGCCGCCCGCGCAGTAAATGTGGCGGAAATGCGGGTTTCCCGCCGAAAGCGGGGAAATTCGGCGATCATGGTCATTGACGCCGACGGAACGATTCCTCCGGAAATCGTTGCCGCCGTGGCGGACCTGCCGCACATCATCGCCGTTCGCCGCCTGAATCCCGTGATGGACTGAGGAGGAAAGGAACATGGACAAACTCTCCCTGCTCACCTGGCTGGAGGATGCAACAGCGGAAAATATTTCATTTGGGCAGTATTGCCTGCAGACCCAGGCGGCCGAGTTGGAGATCGAGGAAGCCGCGTTGTTGCAGCGCATGCAGGAGTCCCTGTCGGTCATGCGGAATGCCATTGATTTCGGCTTGACCGGAGTCCGTTCCACCGGCGGCCTGGTCGGTGGCAGCGGGCTGCGGCTGAAAACTTGGCACGAAGGCGCGGACCCCCGCAAACAGCTTTTGGGGACGCTCGTGGCGAAGGCGGCGACTTATGCGCTGGCCGCCAACGAGGCCAACGCGGCCATGGGGCGAATCTGCGCGGCCCCGACAGCCGGTTCCAGCGGCGTCCTGCCGGGTATTTTTTTTGCCATTGCCGAAGAATGCGCGATAGCGGAAGATCGTTTAGCCCTAGCCCTCGTTACTGCCGGCAGCATCGGCATGGTGCTCGCCTCCCGCGCTTCCTTGTCGGGCGCCGAGGGCGGCTGCCAGGCTGAATGCGGCTCCGCTGCCGCGATGGCCGCCGGCGCAGCGGTAGATTTGTTGGGTGGTTCACCCGATCAGATCGGCCATGCCGTGGCGCTGGCCCTGAAAAATCTTCTGGGGCTGGTGTGTGATCCGGTCGCCGGCCTGGTCGAAGTACCCTGCGTCAAGCGAAACGCCGGCGCGGCCATGATCGCTCTGTTGGCGGCGGACATGGCCTTGGCCGGAATCGAGAGCGCAATTCCCGTCGATGAAGTCATCGACGCGATGGCCGAAATCGGCCACGCCCTGCCGGAAACACTGCGTGAAACCGGGCGAGGCGGCCTGGCCGGGACTCCGACCGGGAGAGCGTATACGGAACGATTTTTTGGCAGTCGCAATCATTTGGCAGAATAACGTAATCAAAAAGGCTGCGGAGTTGTCTCCGCAGCCTTTTTGGATTCATTGGGAAACAGGATTCCGGTTATGTCGGATCAGTCCTGGGGTCCGCCGTCATTGGCCAAATTGAATTTATCCAGAACAAAGAACAATAAGCTGATCAGAATGGAAACAATCGTCCCCAGCGCCATCCCTTTCAGTTCCACGGCGCCCACCTTGACGGTCGCGCCGCTGATGCCCGAAATCAGAACAACGGAGGTCAAAATCAAATTGCGTGACTTGGTATAGTCGACTTTCTTTTCGATCAGCATCCGGATGCCGGCGGCCGCAATCACACCGAATAACAGAATACATACTCCGCCCATGACCGGCACGGGAATGCTGCGGATGATCGCCGCGAATTTGCCGATAAAGGAAATGGCGATGGCAATACAGGCCGCGCCGCCAATGACCCAGACGCTGAAGACTTTCGTAATGGCCATGACGCCGATGTTTTCGCCATAGGTGGTATTCGGCGTGGCGCCGACCAAGCCGGACAAAACGTTGGAAATGCCGTCGCCGAGCAAAGACCTGTCCAAGCCGGGGTCCTTCACCAAATCTTTTTCCACGATATTGCCGGTCACCACCAAGTGGCCGATATGTTCGGCCAACACGACGAATGCCGCCGGCAGGATCATCATCATGGCGCTGACATTGAATGTCGGGGCGTACAAATTGGGAATCTCGAACCAAGGCGCCGCCGCAATACTGGAAAAATTAACGATTCCCATCGCCATCGAAAACAGGTAGCCAGCCACCACCCCGATCAGGATGGGAATGGCCGCCAGAAACCCACGTAGTAGGATTGAGCCGAGAATCGTCACCGCCAACGTAAACATGGATACGGTTACCGCCGTGGCATACGGGATTTGCAGCTGCTCAATCGTTTTGCCGGTCAACCCGGCCATATCGGTCGCCACCGGCGCCAGTTCAAGGCCGATAATGGCCACGATCGCTCCCATGGCGGCTGGTGGGAAGATCACATCGATCCAGCGCGTTCCGGCTACCCGAACCAGTTGGGAAACCAAAATGAAAAATACCCCAAACATGATGAAGCCGCCCTGGGCCGCAGCGTATCCGCCCAGCGCCGGATCGGCCATAATGGCGAAAACTGGCGAGATAAAGGCGAAACTGGAACCAAGATAAGCTGGAATCCGTCCTTTGGCCACAATCAGATATACAATAGTGCCAATGCCGTTCATCAACAGCGAAGTCGCCGGGTTGACCTTAAATAAAAACGGGACCAGGACAGTTGCGCCAAACATGGCGAACAGGTGTTGCAAGCTCAGTGGAAGGGTCTGCCCCAGCGGCAATTTTTCGTGGACCTGAATCATTCTTCTTTCCATACATCCATCTCCCATCATTTACATACGGTAAAAAACAAAATAATACCCAACCGAGGTTAGTGCGCGGGCAGGAAAAAAGACGCCCACAATTCGTATCTGTTACAAATCATGTCGCGTCTTTGTGCATGAGGTGCTCCTCTCTTGATTATTGCCCTTTACTATTGTTCGGAGTCCATCGGCAAAATCCTGTCGCCGCCGCAAATTTCCTTTATTTTTTTTGCTTGTTCGACCGAAAATATTCATAGGTCAAGGCGGCGCGCTCATCCACGACCATGCCGCCGGTCACATCCGCCACGAACAGATGATGGGTGCCTACGTCCAAAACCTTGTCGGGAATCACGCGGCCTTCCAGATAGGCCATGCAGTTGCAGAGAATCGGGCAGCCATTTTTTCCTGCCACATAGGGGACATCCGCGAACTTGTCGGCGGTGCGGCCCGAGCGATAGCCAAAGTTCCGTACCATGTCGAACTGCTCCTGCCCCAGTACGGAAACAGTAAAACAACCGGTTTCCGAAATGTACTCATGCGTCAGATTCTTTTTATTGAGACAGACGGCAATGCGCAATGGCGGGTCGGTCAACTGGAAAACCGTATTGGAAATTTGCCCGTTCAGCTTGCCGGCCTTGATGGAGGACACGACATACAGTCCGTAGCTGATTTTGTCGAGCGCCGCCCGTGAAGTCCCCTCGGTGGAATTTTGCACGCTCGCGGCGGTCAGTTGTTGTACCACATCTTCCAGCAATACGAACATCTCGCGGCCGACTCCACATACCGGGCAGACTTCCGGCGGTTCGTCTCCCTCATGGATATAATCGCAAACCGTGCATTTCCAGCGTTTCGGTTTGGCCGGTGCCGGCGCAGAATCAACCAGTTCAAATTCTTCGGGGCCCACTCCGCAGACAGGGCAAACATCCGGCGGTTGTTCGCCTTCGTGAATATAGCCGCACACCTTGCATCGCCACTTTTTCATGCTGTCACTCCTTTGTTTGCTGAAAATGAACGCAAGTATCCTTTTTGTCAAAGTTCGCCGTCCGGCCGGTCATTCCTGCCGAACCGCCAAAATTGACAGGACATAATGAACTTGTTAGTATGAAACCGGGGTCTAAATTACGAGGAGGTTTCGCTCATGATTACCAAGGAACTGATTGACCGCATCAACGAATTGTCCCGCAAACAGCGTGAATTCGGATTGACCGACGAAGAAACAGCGGAACAGGCAGTCCTGCGCCGAAGCTATCTAGATGGCATCAAGAGTCAGGTCCGGCAGCAACTCGACTCCGCGCAGATTCCTGCAAAGAGCCATGCTGCCGGTTGCTCCTGCGGCTGCCATGGCGAGCACCGGCATTGATTCCGATCATCTCGTTTATCGGCCGTTCGGGAGTCGGCAAAACGACCTATTTGGAAAAGCTGATTGCCGAATTGAAAAAACGCGGTTATCGCGTGGGCGTCGTCAAGCATGACATCCACGGATTCGAAATCGACCACCCCGGCAAGGATACCTGGCGTCATGCCCAAGCCGGCGCGGATGTGGTGTGTATTTCATCGCACGAAAAATTTGCCCTGATTCAAAAAATGCAACGTGACCTGCCGCTGACGGAAATCGTCGCCCGGATCCGGGATGTCGATATTATTTTGGTGGAAGGATATAAAAATCACAGCGCGATCCGGGCGGAAATCTATCGGCGGGATTGCGGCCGTGAGCCGCTAGGCCGGCCAGAAGGCTTGTTCGCCGTAATCGCGGATGTTTCGCTGTATCCAGAGCTGCCCCACTTCGACCTGAACTCGGTCGCATCGTTCACCGATTTTTTGGAACAGAATTTTTTGGAGGCGAAACAATGACCGGCGTGGTTCTGGCCGGCGGAAAAAATACCCGGATGGGACGAAACAAAGCCACTTTGCCTTGGCAGCAAAACGATTTTTTGCACATCATTCTGTACGGGCTGGCTGAAGTTTGTTCGGAATTGATTGTCGTAACGAATACTCCATTGTCGGTAAAGCTGCCGACCGTTCGCTCCGTTCCCGACATCATCCCGCAGTGCGGTCCGTTATCGGGAATTCACGCCGGCCTGACGCATGCGTTCTTCCCCGCGGTCTTTGTCACCGCCTGTGATATGCCCTATCTCCAGCCGGCGGCGGTGGCCTGGTTGGGTTCGTGCCTTGGCGACTACGACGCGGTCGTACCGGACGACGGCAAATTTCGGGAACCCTTGTTTGCCTGTTATGCCAAAAGCTGCATTCCGATCATCGAACGCCTGCTGGCGCATGGAGTCCGCAAAACCCAGACCTTGTTCGATCATATCCGCGCCAAGTCCATACCAGTCGACGAACTGCGCCGATTCGACCCGTCACTCCGCCTGCTGCAAAACATCAACACGGCGGCGGATTATCAACGGGCCTTGCAGAATATGGACAATACTTCTGTACTTCTGTGATATAATAGATTTCATCACACAAAACCAGTTTGTGACGGAGGGATACCCATGGCCTTCAATCTGAAACCGAAAGAAGAAAAATTTTTTCAGACGCTCGCCGAGCATTCGATGCTGGTTCGGGAGGCAACGGAACTTCTCCACAGCGCCATCGCCGACCGTAGTCAGGTTCCCGAGCTCATGAAAAAAATCAACGAAACCGAGCGAATCGCCGACGAGATTGTCGACCGCATTCTGGCCAAGTTGCATAAAACCTTTATTGCCCCCATGGACCGCGAAGACATCTTCACGCTGGCCAAAAAGCTGGATGACATCATCGATTGCATCAAAGCGGCTATTGAACGGATGGAGTTGTACAATATCGATGAACCGTCGGATCGCATTCGCGAAATGGCGGAATTGATTCTGAAATGCGGTAAACAGGTTGAAAAAGCCATTTTTAGCCTGCAGGACATGAAAAAAGAGCGTCTCCGACTGCAGGCCCGCTGTGAACGGATCATTGACATGGAAGCGCGCGGTGATGAATTGTACCGGCAAGAAATGGGCAAACTGTTCCGCGAGTGCACCGATGCCATCAACATCATCAAATGGAAGGAAATTCTGGTCAACCTGGAAGAAGTCCTCGATCTGTCGGAAGACGTCGCCACCTCGCTAAAACGGGTTGTCATCAAATATGCCTGAGCTGTCAACGGAAGTATTTCTGGTTATTTTCCTGGCGTTGGCCTTCGATTATATCAATGGATTCCACGATACGGCGAATGCCATTGCCACGTCGGTTTCCACCCGCGCCCTGTCACCGAAGCAGGCAATCTGGATGGCGGCAGCATTGAACTTTGCCGGCGCCCTGTTTAGTACCGGCGTCGCCAAAACCATCGGCGGCGACATTGTCAAATCCGCTTCCCTGATCGACCAGCGGGTAATTACCGCCGCTTTGATCGGCGCTATTGTCTGGAATCTGCTGACCTGGTGGTATGGAATTCCCAGCAGTTCTTCCCATGCCTTAGTTGGTGGAATCATTGGCGCCGTGGTTGCCGGTCGGGGCTGGGATCCCCTGAATCTGGCCGGAATAGAAAAAATCTTTCTCTCATTGGTGTTGTCGCCGATAGTCGCCCTGATTGTCGGTTACTTTTTTTTGATTCTGATGATGTGGCTGTTTCGCGGCTTCCCGCCCCACGCCCTAAGTGTAGGGTTTGCCCGGGCCCAGATCGGCACGGCGGCCTTGATCGCCTTCTCCCACGGTTCCAATGATGCCCAGAAAGCCATGGGAATCATCACGCTGGCGTTGCTCAGCGCGGGAAGCATTCCTTCGCTGGATGTTCCCACCTGGGTAAAAGTCGCCTGCGCTTTGTCCATGAGTCTCGGCACGGCGATCGGCGGCTGGAAAATCATCAAAACGATGGGAACCGGTATCGCCCGACTCGAACCCTTCAGCGGTTGCGCCGTGGAGATTACGTCCTCTCTGGTTATTTTTTCAGCAACTTTGCTGCATCTGCCGGTCAGCACGACCCATGTCGTGTCCGGGTCGATCATGGGCATCGGCGCCTCCAACCGGATCCGTTCGGTACGGTGGGGAGTCGCCCGGCAGATGCTGATGGCCTGGGTGTTGACGATTCCGCTCAGCGCATTGGCCAGCGGACTGATTTACTACGTATCGCAAAAACTGTTCTAACTGCAGGCCTGGCTCAAAGTTCTTTCCCTGCGTTACCGGCCCGGCGATGCGAACGCTTCGATGCTGCGCTTAGCCGCCGCACCCATGAATATTGGGTTGCAACGCAGCCTTTCCCTGATGATTTCAAAAACGACAGTTTGGCCAGTATCCGCCACGACAGGAAGGAACCCGCTAAAATTGGTCATTTTAGCGGGTTCCTTCCTGTCTGTATATTGCCGGACGGCCGGCGCCACTACCTGGTTCCCCTGAACTCCCGCCACATTTCCCGGATCGCCACTTGGGCGCCCCGCAGGAAATTGATCTTCCAGAACCCACTGATCTGCGCTTCCAGTTCCCGTTTGTCACAGACCGTGGAAATATTGGCGCTGTCGACCTGACACTTGACTGCCTGCAGCAATTCATTCCGCAAAGACTCATCCGGTTCGGCCAGAATCTCGTCAATCCGGGTCATCAGACGCATCGCCCGGCGAATTCGTTCCTCAGTCGCCGCCGCCTGTTGCTGACCAATCAGACCATATTTCACTTTTAACTGATTGAACCGCAACCCGGCTTCGTAGGTGGCAGTAGCGATTTCATCCCGGTTCATCCAACGGGTTTCGTAATTCAGAACATGTTTCCAGCTGGGCTGCACCAGAGCCTGTCGATGTTCCTCAAGGGTGCGGCGCAGCAGTTTGTACCCGTATTTTTCGGGATTGTTGAACACTTCGCTGCCCGGATCCAAAAACGGTGCAAACGGCGAAATGAACGGAAACAGTCGCGGCCGGTCCCCGGTATTGAATCGTTCCATCAGCTGGCCGCAATACTCCACGGTTTCCATGACCGACTCGTAAGTCTGCTCTGGCAAGCCAATCATAAAAAACAGATCGAACCGTTTGCAGCCGGCCTCCAACGCGCCGGCGATCGTTTCTTCCAGCTCAGCGTTGGTATAGGAGCGGCCAAACGCCGAACGAACTTTTTCATCATGGGATTCGGGTGACATCTGCAAAATAAAGTCCGGCGCCGCCTCGCCCAGTTTGCGGAAAAACGTCCGCGGCGCCGGGGTCAGCACTTCCAGAATCAGCTGTTTGGTCGCCCCCCTGACCCGGGAGAGAAAACGATCCGCATAGTCGGGATCACCGAACCGGATGTCGCCGAGAACGAAAACCGGCCCCTTGCTCCAGCGGGACATGCTCCAGATATCTTCGGCCAAGTCCTCCGGCCGTCGATAAGCAGGCCCGCCGCGCAGGCACATCGATTGCATGGCCATCGCCGATCCCCCGCAGGTCCGGCAGCGACAGGAACAACCACGACAACTCAGCGCCGCCATGATCGGATAACGGAGCCAATCGACGAACGGTAGCGCCCCGATGAGATCCCGGCTACGGACGACGGATCGAACAACCTGGGAATAATCCAGCCGCACATGGTCCAGTGTGGTGGGTACAAACGACAATGGATTGATCCGCACTGTTCCCGTTTCGTCCTTCCAAGTCAGGTTCGGAATATCCGGCAGCGCCGGAACCGGATCCCCTTTGCCGGCAATATGGCGCATCAGCAGCAGCATCGGTTCTTCCGTAGAATCGCCGCGCAGCACGAAATCCGTTTCCGGCCGTGCCGCCAGTTCTTCATGAAAAAAAGTTGAGGAAAAGCCGCCAAACATCAGCGGAATTTCCGGATGCAGCTTCTTCAGCAAGGCGCCGACTGCCAGCGCCCCGTGCGCATGCGGCAGCCAGTGCAGATCAATGCCAAACGCCTTGGGCTTAAGTTTGGCCAGATACTTTTCCACGTCGAAGTCCCGGTCCCGCATCATCAGCACTGCCAGATTGACGATCCGCACCCGGAAACCGTCACGCTCCAGGTATTCCGCCAACGTGGTGAAGCCGATCGGATACATTTCGAAGACCGGCGTGGAGGGAACCAGGTCGCTGACCGGGCCGTACAGGATGGACTCTTTGCGAAAATCATATACGCTGGGCGCATGGATCAAAATCAAATCTTCCTGCTTCATATCGTCCCCGCTTTGTTATTTTCCCAACACACGAAACCCATAATCCAACAACAGGGCGGAATCTCGAAACACCGTGTCCCCGCCGTTCAGCACCACGGCAATCAGCAGCACGTCGCCCCGTCGCGCCGACGACACCAGACAGCGGCCGGCCGCATTGGTGGTGCCGGTTTTGACGCCGTTCGCACCCGGATAGGTCAGCAGCAGGCGATTGGTGTTTACCACTGAGGTTTCTTTGGTCCGGTTCAAGAATTTCACGGTATGATAGGGCGTACTCACGAAGTCCTCGAAGCCGGGGGTTCGGAACCCCTCTGCCGCGATCAGGGCCAGATCATACGCCGTCGTAAAATGATTGACGGGATCCGGCAAACCGTGGGGATTGGAAAAATGGGTCCGCAGGGCACCGATGCGCTCCGCTTCTTCATTCATCCAGCCAATAAATTTGGAGTAAGAGCCGCCGCCGACATGCTCCGCCACGGCGTGGGCCGCGTCATTGCCGGATACCAGCATCAGGCCAAACAGCAACTCCCGCAGCGTCAAACGGTCGAACCGCTGCAAATCCAGGCTGGAGCCTTCCACGTCGGCGGCCGCGGGACTTACGACGACCGTATCGTTTAGGTTGCCATGCTTCAGGGCGGTAATCAGGGTCATGATTTTGGTGGTACTGGCCGGATACATGATTTTATGGCCGTCTTTGTCGAACAGAACTTGTTTGGTTCCCGCCACCATCAGAAACGCCGTTTCGCTTTTCACAACCGGCTTCGGAACATTCGCCAGCAGCGGCGGTTGTTTGGCAGGAGCGGGCGATGCAATCCTGGCGGCAACCTGAGGCGGGACAGCTTTGCCGGGCGCCGCGGCCGAGTAGACATTGGCCGGATTTTGTATCGACAGGGTAGCCCAGGCAATCAGGCCGACCAGACAAATCAGCCACAAAGTTTTCTTCTTGATCATCAACACTCCCAATCTCGCTATGAAAGCAAACAGAAGGCGGCTCGTCACAACCCCCTTCTGTCTGTAATCGTTAAGTCTTCGCGGGTTCGATCAACACGTTTCAGTTATAGGTCTTTTTTTCTTTTTTCACCTTTGTATCACTGGGTTTCTTTTTGTCGCTCTTTTTTGATGACTGCTCCTTGTTTGCCATAGTTTCACATCCTCCTTGTGCGTGGGTCGGTCGCCAGAGCGATCCTGCAAATTATTATACTATATTTGACGTCAAAGAAAAAAATCCTACCGGAACCGGACAAAATCCGCAGAGGAAAATTCATCGACAAGTCGAATAATGTTTATCATACCGATAACATCGGCTTGGCGCGGACCAAGAACACCAACAGGAGTGATGACTGTGCCCCGAAAAAAATTTGCCGCTCTCGCGGCTATTCTATTTCTCATGGTGATTGTGGCCGTACTGCCTGGCTGCGGCGGAAAATCCGGTCCCAAGTACCTGCGTTATTCCGTGGGAACGGAGCCGGAAACACTGGATCCCCGCAAATCCACCGGCATTCCGGAAGCCACGGTGGAAGCGCAGCTGTTCGAGGGACTGACTACCCTGGACGCCAAAAACAATCCGATTCCGGCCATGGCCGAAAAATGGGAAATTGCGCCGGATGGGCTGAAATACAAGTTTTTCCTGCGGCCGGGCATCAAATGGTCCAACGGTGACCCCGTGACCGCCTACGATTTCGAATACGCCTGGAAAACGGCGCTATCGCCGGACCTCGGCAGCAAATACGCTTACCAGCTCTTTTATGTCAAAAACGGTGAAGCTTACAATCAGGGACTGACCACTGCCGACAAGGTCGGGGTCAAGGCCCTGGACGACCGAACGCTGGAAGTGTTGCTGGAAAAACCTACCGCCTATTTTTTGTCGCTGACAGCCTTCCATACCCTCTATCCGGTCCCGCGCCGGATCGTCGAAGCCAATCCCAAATGGGCCGCCGATCCCAAAACGCTGGTTGGCAACGGTCCGTTCAAGATCACCGCCTGGGTCCATAACTCCCGCATTGAACTGGCTAAAAACGAGTACTATTGGGACGCCGGCAAAGTAAAAATGCCGAAAATCGATTTTATTCTGACCGAGTCCGGCAGCACGGAGATCGCCATGTTTGACAATAATCAGATCGACATGGGCGAAAACGCGCCGCCGGCTGAATATCCGCGGCTGAAAAAAGAAGGCCGACTGCAGATTTCCCCCTATCTGGGCACCTACTTTTTCGCCTTCAATGTCACGAAAGCCCCGCTGGATAATCTCAAAGTCCGCAAGGCGTTGTCGCTGGCAATCGATCGACGGGCGATCATTGACAATGTGACCAAGGGCGAGCAAAAACCGGCTATGGCCTGGGTGCCGCCGGGAATGGCCGACGCCAGCTCCGCCGACGATTTTCGCGCCATTGGCGGCGACTTTTTCCAAGACCGTGACATTGAAACTGCCAAAAAACTGTTGGCGGAGGCCGGTTATCCCGATGGCCGGGGATTGCCCGCCATCGAATTGATTTACAATACCAATGATGTGCACAAGGCCATCGCCGAGGCGGTGCAGGAAATGTGGCGCAAAAACCTCGGCGTCAACGTCTCTCTGACCAATCAGGAATGGAAAGTATTCATCAATACCCGCAGCAAAGGCGGTTACCAAATCGCCCGTCATGGCTGGATCGGCGACTATGCCGACCCGATGACGTTCATCGACATGTTCGATTCCACCAGCGGCAACAATGACTCCCAGTATAAAAATCCCCAGTATGACAATTTCGTCCGACTGGCCAAATCGACCGGCAACCAGGAAATCCGGATGAAAGCCATGCACAGCGCCGAAAAATTGCTATTGGATGACGCGGTCATCGCGCCGGTTTATTTCTATACCCGGGTTTCGATGGTTAAACCCAACGTGAAGGGATATCAACGATCCGTTCTCGGTCATGTATATTTTAAGGAGGCCTATGTGGAGTGAGTTCTCGTGGTTAAATTGATAATGGGTCGTATTGTTTCGATGCTGCTGGTTTTGTGGGTCATCGTTACGGCCACGTTCATCCTGATGCATGCCATCCCCGGCGGTCCGTTCACCGCGGAAAAAGCCCTGCCCGAAGCGGTGCTGAAAAACATCGAGGCCCGCTATCACCTAAATGATCCCTTGCCCAGACAATACGCGGATTACCTGGGCAATCTGCTGCGGGGGGATCTGGGCCCTTCCTTCAAATATGAATCCCGCACCGTCAACGAAATCATCGCCGAAAGCTTCCCTGTTTCGGCGGAGCTGGGCGCTGTGGCGGTTTCCCTGTCGATCTTGGTTGGGATTCCGGCGGGAATGGCCGGCGCTTTGTATCAAAACCGCTGGCCGGATCATCTGGTCATGCTGTTCGCGACCGTTGGTATCTCCGTGCCTAGTTTTATTTTAGCCACGGTTCTAATTTATATTTTTGCGCTCTGGCTCAATCTTTTGCCGGCCGCCATGTGGGGAGGCCCGGAATACGCGATTCTCCCGGCCCTGGCCCTGGCCGGCATGCCTACCGCGTTTGTCGCCCGGCTGACCCGTTCCAGCATGCTCGAAATCCTGGCCCAGGACTATATCCGGACCGCCCGGGCCAAAGGGCTGTCCGCCTTCACCATTCTCTGGCGCCATGCGTTAAAAAACGCCCTGCTGCCGGTTGTAACCTATCTGGGACCGATGATTGCCGCCATTTTTACCGGCAGCTTCGTCATCGAATCCATTTTCGCCATTCCCGGTCTCGGCCGCCATTTTGTCACCAGCATTTACAACCGGGACTACACGGTGATTTTGGGAATCACCGTGTTTTACAGCGCCCTGCTGGTCTTCATGAATTTTCTTGTGGATCTGACCTATGTCTGGCTGGATCCCCGAATCAAACTCGGGGAAGGGGATAACCACTGATGGACTTCTCACCGCTGAAAGCCCGGGACGCCGTCGTCGCCAAAGCAATCCGTCCGCATATCGGATTTCGCCAGGATGCCTGGTTGCGGTTAAAAAAGAACCGGGCCGCCATGGCCGGCCTGGGTATCATCGTTCTGATCAGCCTGTTGGCTGTTGTTGGCCCGCTGGTTTCGCCTTATTCCTATTCCGACCAATCCCTGGCCAGCGCCAACCAGCCGCCGTCGGCCGCCCACTGGCTGGGCACCGACAATCTGGGCCGCGACTTGGCCACCCGCATCTGTTATGGCGCCCGGATTTCCCTGTCGATCGGAATTGTCGCCAGCCTGATCAACTTGGGCATCGGCGTCCTCTACGGCGGAATCTCCGGATATTCCGGAGGCCGCATCGACAGTGTCATGATGCGGATCGTCGATATCCTCTACGGAATCCCGCTGCTGTTATATGTCATTCTGCTGATGGTGGTGTTGAAGCCCGGCCTGACCAATGTTTTCCTCGCCCTCGGCCTGGTCTACTGGCTGCGGATGGCCCGGATCGTCCGGGCGCAGGTTCTGGGCCTGAAAGAGCTGGAATACGTTCTGGCGGCGCGAGTCCTCGGCGCCAGCCGCCGCCGGCTGATCTTCGGCCATCTCCTGCCCAACAGTCTGGGGCCGATTATCATCACGCTGACGTTGTCCATCCCGGAAGCGATTTTTACGGAAGCCTTTCTCAGCTTCATCGGTCTGGGCGTTTCGGCGCCGATGGCCAGTTGGGGCGTATTGGCCTCGGAAGGGGTTGTGACATTGCGTTCCTATCCGTTCCAGCTATTGTCGCCGGCGATCGCCATCAGCCTGACCATGCTGGGCTTCAACTTCCTGGGCGACGGCCTGCGTGACGCCCTGGACCCGCGCATGCGCCGCTGATTCAAAAACAATAATCGTAGTTCGATTGGGAAGGATCGATTTCATTTGACCATGTTACTATCCGTTCGAAATCTGCAGGTCCGCTTCCGCACCTATGCCGGTGTGGTTCATGCCTTGCGCGGCGTTGACTTCGATCTGGCCGCCGGCGATATTGTCGGCATCGTTGGTGAATCCGGCTGCGGGAAGACAGTCACAGCCAGTGCCGTCATGAGGATTATCCCCTCTCCACCCGGCGAAATCATTGCCGGCGAGGCCTGGTTCGACGGTCAGGACCTATTGAAACTGGCCGAGCCGGAACTGCGGCATATTCGTGGCAATTTGATAAGCATGATTTTTCAGGATCCCATGACTTCTTTAAACCCCGTGTTGACAATTGGTACGCAGCTGACCGAGCCGTTTCGCGAGCATCAGTCCATCCCTGCGGCGGAAGCCCGACAGCGGGCTGTCGAACTGCTGACGCTGGTCGGCATCTCCGACCCCGCCTCCCGGCTTGAGCAATATCCGCACCAATTAAGCGGCGGCATGCGACAGCGCGTCATGATCGCCATGGCCCTGGCCTGCAATCCGCGCCTGCTGTTTGCCGATGAACCGACAACCGCCCTGGATGTCACCATACAGGCGCAAATTCTGGAACTGTTGAAGCAGCTGAACCAAACACTGAACACCACCATCGTCCTGATCACCCATGATTTGGGTGTCGTGGCCGGACTCTGCCGCAAGGTGCTGGTCATGTACGCCGGCCAGGTTGTCGAAGCGGCAACGGTCAACGACCTGTTTGCCCATCCCGGTCATCCTTACACGCTGGGTCTGTTGCACTCGGTACCGCACCCGGAATCGACCGGCCAGCGTCTGTCGACCATCAACGGGCAACCTCCTGACCTGATCATTGAACCGACCGGCTGCGCCTTTCTGCCCCGCTGTCCGTTCGCCATGCAGGCCTGTCTGTCTGCGCCACCTCTGTTTGCTGCCGGTGAAAACCATCAGGTTCGCTGTTGGCTGTGCCATCCTGACGCGCCACGACCATTGCCGGATGCTTTCGCGACCGGAGGCAGATCATGACGCGCCCGCTAATCGAAGTTCAAAACCTGACCAAACATTTTGTAATCGCGCGCAGTTGGTCCGGGCAACCGCTGAAAACCGTGCAGGCGGTCACTCAGGTCAGTTTTTCCATCCCGCCCGGTGAAACACTCGGCTTAGTTGGCGAAACCGGCTGCGGAAAATCCACCGTCGGCCGGACATTGGCGGGACTGTACGAACCTTCCGGCGGCACCGCATTTCTGGATGGAATCGACATCCACGCCGCGCTGCGTTCCCGCGACAACATCAAGTTCCGCCGCCGCTTGCAGATGATTTTTCAGGATCCATACGCATCCCTGGATCCGCGAATGACCGTCGGCGACATTGTCGGCGAACCGCTGGACATTCACCAACTGGCCACCGGCGAGGCCCGACGGGAGCGAATTCAGGAATTGCTGGCGCAAGTCGGCCTTGATCCCGAGCATGCCGGCCGCTATCCTCATGAATTTTCCGGCGGGCAACGGCAACGCGTGGGCATCGCCCGCTCATTGGCCGCCCAACCCGATTTTATTGTGTGCGACGAGCCGATTTCGGCGCTGGACGTCTCGATTCAGGCCCAAGTCGTCAACCTGTTGCAGGACTTGCAGGAAAAACTGGGCCTGACCTATTTGTTCATCGCTCACGACTTGTCCATGGTCCGCCACATCAGCCACCGGATCGCCGTGATGTATCTCGGCTCCCTCGTTGAGACCGCTGCCAGCGCCGACTTGTTTACAAATCCGCAACACCCTTATTCCCAGGCGCTGCTTTCCGCCATCCCGCTGCCCGATCCCCAGCTGGAAGCTGCTCGCGAACGCATTGTAATGCCTGGCGAAGTGCCCAGTCCGATCAATCCGCCTTCCGGCTGCCGGTTCCGCACCCGTTGCCCTTTGGCGATGCCGGTTTGCGCCGAAATCATGCCCGTACTCATCGATGATGGACATGGCCACGCGACCGCTTGTCATCGCATCCATACGCCATGAGAAATAATGCTGAAACGGGGGGTACCCGAATGAACGAACCATTATCCTCCCTGGAACTGAAGCCACGCATTCTGTATGAGGTGGCCAAGGCCGCCTGGAACGGGGCGTTAGCTGAACGGCGCGAAGACATCTGCCGTCTGGTCTGCGAGGAATTCGGCGACCGGGTGACCCGCCATCGGGTCGCCAATCAGATTCGCGTTGCCATGGGGCTTTCCCCTCATGAATTGGACACCGTCAGCGGCGAAAACGATGCCGACGCTCTCATGGGCCTCATGGATGGACCATTCATCGTCAATGATCCGACTGCTTGTCAACATTGCCCGGAAGCCGGAACCTGCTGCGGCCCGGATTGTCCGCTGCAGGCGCTGTCCAAGGAACCTGGCGGCGGTGTCGCCATTGACCATACAAAATGTCTGGGTGAAGGCCATTGTCTCGCACAATGTTCCTTCGGCGGCCTGGCGGAAAAATCACAGTTCGTCCCGCTCATTTCCCTGCTTCGAGATCAGACGGCGCCAGTGTATGCCTCGGTTGCCCCCGCCTTCACCGGACAGTTCGGTCCGGACGTCACGCCTGGTAAATTGCGGTCGGCACTGCGTCGACTTGGCTTCGTCGAAATGGTTGAAACGGCCCTGTATGCGGACCTCATCACCATGAAAGAAGCTTTCGAATTCGACGAGCACGTTCAAACAGCCGGTGATTTCCTGATCACCAGCTGTTGCTGTCCGGTCTGGATCAAGCTCATCGAAGGCCGTTTCGCAGCCCTGGCGTCCCATATTTCACCGTCGGTCTCGCCGATGATCGCCTCCGGCCGCTGCCTCAAAGCCATCGAACCCGAAGCGAAAGTTGTCTTCATCGGTCCCTGCATCGCCAAAAAAACGGAAGCGACATTGCCCGACTTGGCTGGCGCTATTGATTTCGTCCTCACCTTCCAGGAGCTGGCGGCCATTTTCCAGGCAACCGGCATTGACCCGACCACCCTGCCGGACGAGGAAAACCCCGTCGCGTCGCGGGCCGGCCGAATCTACGCCCGCGCCGGCGGCGTCAGCCAAGCCGTTGCCGACACCCTGTCCCGGATCCTGCCGAAGCGGGTGGGCGATTTGCAGTCACTGAACGTGCATGGGATCCCCAATTGTCAAAAAGTCCTGGAACAGGCGGCAACCGGCGTCATCGACGCCAACTTCATTGAGGGAATGGCCTGTCTGGGCGGTTGTGTAGGTGGACCGGGCCGGATTGTGTCCACCGATGTCTCAACGCCGGCGGTGAACGCCTACGGTGAAAATTCCGCCGCCACCACCCCGGTGGAAAATCCCCAGGTATATCAGCTGCTCACCCGACTGGGCCTGGAAATGAACGCTGCGGTCACGTCGGGGGAAAGTCCGGCGGCTCGGATTTTGTCCAGATGTATACAAAAACCACAAGAATGATGTAAAATATAATATATATTTGAAGATAAGGAGGTTTCCCATGAGCAACAATCCCGTTAAAATCATGGAAACAGTGCTGCGGGACGGACATCAGTCGCTGGCAGCCACCCGAATGCGTACTTCCGATATGATAGAAATGCTGGAAAAGCTGGACGATGTCGGTTACTTTTCCCTGGAAGCCTGGGGCGGCGCCACGTTCGACAGCACGCTCCGGTTCCTGAACGAAGATCCGTGGGAACGCTTGCGCACAATTCGGAAACATGTGACCAAAACGCCAATCCAAATGTTGCTGCGGGGCCAAAATATTCTCGGCTACAATCATTACGCCGACGATGTCGTAACCGAATTTGTCAAACGGGCCGTTGACAATGGTGTCGGCGTCGTTCGCATCTTCGACGCCCTGAACGATGTCCGCAATCTGGAAGTTTCGATGCGAGTCGCCAAAGAAACCGGCGCGCATGTGCAAGGCGCCTTTGTCTACACCATCAGCCCTTTCCACACGATTGACACGTTTGTCAAAGTGGCCAAGGATCTGGTCTCCATGGGAGCCGACTCGATCTGCATCAAGGACATGGCCGGATTGCTCGCACCGTATGTCGCCTATGATCTGGTGAAAGCGCTGAAAGCGGCCGTCAGTGTGCCCATCGATATTCACTCCCATTACACCAGTGGCATGGCCGGGATGGCCTATCTCAAGGCGATCGAAGCCGGGGTGGATATTATTGACTGCGCCTTGTCGCCATTCGCCATGGGCTCTTCCCAACCCGCCACCGAAGCACTGGTCGCCGCGCTGGAAAACACGCCGCGCGACACCGGCATCGCCAAGGAAACGCTGTTCCCGATCGCCGACCATTTCCGGACCGTGAAAAAGAATGTGGCGGAAACTTTTAAACTGAACACCGCCATCGACATTGACACCAAAGTTCTTTCCTTCCAGATTCCCGGCGGCATGCTCTCCAATTTCCTGAACCAGCTGAAAGAACAGGGAATGGCGGATAAATATCCGGAAATGTTGGAAGAGATGCCGCGGGTTCGGGCCGATCTGGGTTATCCTCCCCTGGTCACGCCGACCAGTCAGATCACCGGTTCCATGGCGGCTTTCAACGTAATGTTCGGCCGCTACAAGATAGTTCCCCGCGAAGTGAAGGATCTCGCCCGCGGCAAATATGGCCGTACACCGGCGCCGCTGAATCCGGAAGTGGCGGATCTGATTCTGCAGGGCGAACCGCTCATCACCCACCGCCCGGCCGACGATATCGCGCCGCAAATGGAAAAACTGACCAAAGAGCTGGCTGAGAAAGGCTACCCCAACGCTTCGGTGGAAGACGTCCTGAGTTACGCCTTGTTCCCGGATGTCGCCCTGAAATTCTTCGAAGCCAACCGAAAATAAACCAAAAGCGCCGATTCATAGGACAGGGGCTGGTGAAAAACTTTTCAGTTTTTTGCCAGCCCCTGCTTTTTAGGTCCGGTTCCTATTCCGGTCGGATATCCACCTTTACATCATAGAAGGTGCTGCCATGGGCACGGTCGGTAAGTCGCTGGGAGGTCAGAGCGTTGATGGTGCGGGGTCCCGGCGCATCCTGCAACCAGGAAACACCGTCGGCTACCAGAACTCCCGGCGGAACCGTGTCGGTAATTTTGAGAAAAAAGGCTACTTCTCCCCGTTCGTTCGAGACGATGACCCGCTGCTGATCTCGCAACTTGCGCCGATTGGCGTCCGCAGGGTTGATCCGGACAGACATGGGGCCTTTTTTCGCCACCAGTTCCGGCTGCTCGTTGAACGAGGAATTCAGCGTATACAGGCTGGGGGCGGTCACCAGATAAAAGGAACCGGCGCCCCCGTAAGGCGGGAACCAGTCCGGCACCGGCGTCGGCTCAGCCGGATTCGCGATTTCAATCTTTCCGGACGAAGTCCGGAAAGTCATCTTGTAATTTTCCGGCAACGGCAGCGAAACCGGTTCGCCGGCATTCAACCGCGTCGAATCGACGCCGGTCAGCCACGGCCCTGGTTTGGCAAATAGTTCATCCAAAACTTGCTCTTCGGTCTGACCGAAATACGCCTCGGTAAAGCCCATCGTCCGTGCCAACAGCCGAAACGTATCCCAATTCGACTTGGCCTCGCCGAGGGGAGGAATGCAGGATTTCACCCGTTGCACGCCATAGTGCCCGTAGGAACGGTAGGCATCCGCATGCTCCGCCGACGAAGTGGCCGGCAGCACAATGTCGGCATACTTTGCCGTGTCCGTCATGAACCGTTCATGCACAACCGTGAACAAATCTTCCCGGGCCAGTCCCTGCAAAATGCGGTTTTGATCCGGATATACCGATGCCGGGTTCGACTGGTAGACGTACAGGCTCATGATCGGCGGCTCTATAAGTGTGGTCAAGGCGTCGCCCAACTGGTTGATGTTGACCCAGCGTGTGGATTTCGTCAAAAAGTCCGGTCGGCTGATGATCGTCATGTCAAAGGCGGAACCGGTACTCAAATCCCCCAGGGTGCCACCGCCCGGCCGGCTCATTGCTCCCACCAGGGCAGGCAGGCTGGTTATCAAACGGGCGGTCATCGCCCCGTTGCCATAACGGTACAGGCCACTGCCCTGGCGAATGAACGGGGCCCGGGCCTTGCCATAGGCATGGGCCAGTTCCGTCAGCGATTCCATGGGAACGCCCGTGATCGCCGCCACTTTAGCCGGCGTATAACGGGGCAGGACCTTGGTTTCCAGTTGGTCAAATCCCTGAGTATGGGCTTGTAGAAACTGCCGGTCCACCAGATTGTCACGCACCAAAATGTGCATCAAGCCCAGCGCCAGCGCCCCGTCCGTTCCCGGTCGAACCAGCAGGACTTTGTCGGCTACGGTTTGAACGGTAGCGGTTTCATGGGTTTCAATCACCCAGACTTTGGCGCCCCGCTGTTTAGCCTCCCGAACCGGATGCAAAAAATGGATGTTGGTCGCCAAAGTATGGGCGCCCCAGATCAGGATCAGGTCGCTTTGCGCCGCTTCATCCGGATGCGCCTGCAAAGTCTTCCCCATGACCGCCTCCCAGCCATTCCCCTTGGCGGCGGAACACAGCGTCCGCTCGAGACGGGAAGCACCCAGCTTGTGAAACAGAGCGTCGCCGGCGTTACGTTGCAACAGGCCCATGGTTCCAGCATAGGAGGCGGGCAGGATGGCTTCGCCGCCATAACGGGCCAGAATCTCCCGCCAGCGTTGGGCGATGATCTCCACCGCTACCGCCCAGGAAATCGGCCGAAAATCGCCCGACCCCTTGGGTCCGGTTCGCAGCAGCGGCGTCAACAGTCGTAGCGGCGAATGGATCGTGCGCTCATAATGCACCATCTTCGGGCACAACACCCCCCGGGTGTAAGAATGCGCAGGGTCGCCGCGCACGCCGGTTACCCGGTCGCCGGTCACTTCCAGCAACAATCCGCAGGCGTCCGGGCAATCAAACGGACAGACGGAACGCTTCACTGTGGTCGTCATGCATTTCACCCACCCTGTCTATCTGCCTTCTTATTCCATGTTGAAGATTTTGCCGGGATTCAGGATCAGATTCGGGTCCAGCGCTTTTTTCACCGCCCGCATCATGTCCAGCTCATCCGGAGTGGTATATTCCTCCATCAGCTGCCGGCGTTTATAGCCGATGCCATGTTCGCCCGACAGTTTTCCGCCCAGCTGATAGACCAATGTGTAAATTTCCTTCTGAAACGCTTTCAGGGTGCTATCCCAAACATCGTCGGCCAAATTGCCTTTCAGGACATGGAAATGGACATTGCCGTCGCCGGCGTGGCTGGCGATGCGAGTGACCAATCCATATTTTTCGCTGATCTTGGCGGCTTCATGCATTAACGTGGCAATTTGATTGACCGGCACCACCATGTCCTCTTTCGACTGGATCAGGCTTTCTTCACGGGCCGCTTCCAGGAAGCACTTGCGGGCGTGCCAGATTTTCGCCGGATCGGCCACCAGTACTTCCAATGCGCCGTTGTTCATGCAAAGTTCATCCAGCAATACGCTCTTGTCCTCCAGGTCTTCTTCGCTCTGTCCTTCCACCTGGATAATGACATAATTGCCGACATCACTGTGCGGCTGTTTTGCCTTCAGAAAGTGCTCCACACTCTTGACCGTGGCATTGTCCATAAATTCGACGCATGTCGGCGTGATGCCGGCTTTGATGATTTTGGTCACGATGGCGATGGCCTGGTCGACCGTCGGAAAAATCGCCAGCAAATCAATGACATTATGCGGCAACGGTTTCAGCCGCAGGGTAATCTCGGTGATGATGCCCAGAGTTCCCTCCGCTCCCATCACGAGATGATCCAGCGAGTAACCGGTCGTGGATTTTTCCAGTCGTCCGCCGAGACGGACAATTTTCCCCAGCGGCGTCACCACCTGAAATCCGTAGACCTGATGACGTGTCGTGCCATATTTGATGGCCCGGTTACCGCCGGCATTCGTGGCCACGTTGCCGCCAATGACGCAGCTGTCGCCACTGCAGGGATCTCCGGCGTAAAACAGGCCTTTCTCCTTGGCTGCTTTCTGCACGTCATCCGTCCGCACACCCGGCTGTACCACCATATACATGGCCTCTTCATTGACTTCCAGTACTTGATTCATCCGTTCGGTGCTGACCACTATCCCGCCGAACAGCGGTACCGCCGCCGCCGCCAGTCCCGTACCGCCCCCCCGGGCCACTACCGGCACCAGTTCGCGGTTGGCCAGTTTCAGGATGGCCGCGATCTGCTCGGCAGTCTCAGGAAACGCAACCGCTTCCGGCATATGCTGGTAACGCGGATCGGTTTCTTCGTCATGCGAATAGGTCGCCAATTTGTCCGGATCCACCGTCACGTTTTTCACACCGACAATGGCTTCCAGCTCCTTGACCAGCTCTGGAGTCAACGGATTGTAATTTGCCATGCTTATTTCCTCCTGTTGCTCATTTTGTTCTAGTATTTGATAAAATCTCAGCCAATAAATTCCCGCAAGATCGAAGTGGATGGGACCTGGTCCGGCGGCGCCAGACGGAAATGTCGCAAAAATCCGGTCAAGCGGCGCGCTTCCAGATATTCCGGATATTCCGGCGTAATCTTCGCCAATAGCGGTTCGGCATATTGCCGCAACACGGACAGCTCATAAATGAGCGCCGAGTTGAACATGACATCGGCTTCCTCCTGAAAAGGAAAAATGTTGACTTCCTCACCACTGCGGACCGCCGGCCAAAGCCGCAGTGTCTGCAACGCATCGTGGCTGCGGAACTGATTGTCCCGGACGATTCGTCGAATCAAGCGGGTATCGGTGGTCGGAATCCGGTTATGGTGGTCGATGGACAGTTGGGTCAGCGCGCTGATATAAATCAGCATTTTCTGGTCGCGGGGGATGGTCGCCGTCAAATCCGGATTCAGTCCATGAATTCCCTCAACCAGCAAAACCTGCTCAGGGCCGACCTGGATTTTCCGACCCGAATATTCACGCTGGCCGGTCTTGAAGTTGTAAAACGGCGGCTCCACCGTCCGCCCCGATAAAAGTTCCACCAGATGAACATTCAATAGCGGCAGGTCCAGGGCATGGATCGATTCGAAGTCATAATCGCCGTTCTGAGCGCGCGGCGTCTTGTCACGGTCCAAAAAATAATCATCCAGCGAGATGGCCACGGATCGGATGCCATGCACCCGCAACTGAATCGCCAGCCGTTGAATAAACGTAGTCTTGCCGGACGAAGAAGGCCCGGCAATCAGCACGATTCTGACGTTGGGCCGGCGTTCGTCCACCATATCGGCAATTGCCGCCACTTTCTTTTCATGCAACGCTTCCGCCACTCGCATGATTTCATAAAAATCACCAGAACCGATCGCCTCGTTCAGTTGCGCCACCGTCGGGCATCCCAACAGGTCGCCCCAACGCTCGGCTTCCCAAAAAATCTGGGCGAGCTTGGGTTGATTCCGGAAAGCAGGAACCGCATCCGGATTCGTCTTGTCAGGAAAGCGCAACACCAGTCCCGGCGGATAAAAGGTCAAGGAGAATTGTTTCAGATAACCGGTCTCGGGAACCATCGGCCCATAAAAATAATCCATGACGCCATCGCAAGTGTACAGACTGACCGTATCCCGCTCGATTTGGCGCAACAGACAGGCCTTCGCCATATTGCCGATGGCCTCGAACTGCTGAATCGCCTCGCTCAGCGGCATGTTGCGCAGCACAATCGGCAAATTGTCGGCGATAATTACTCCCATCGCCTGCTCCAGTAAGGCAACGTCCGATTCGGTGACCGGACGGCCCAGCAGCCATTCAAAATACAGTCCATTGCCCAGCGAATGTTCAACCAGCACTTCTTTGCCGGGATATAGGCGCTGCGCCGCAATGATCAAAACAAAGGTCAGGCTTCGCTCATATACTTTCATGCCCTGGCCGGATTTCAAGTCAAAAAACTCCACTTCGGCATCCGTCTTCTGACCGACCTGCAGGTCGGTCAAGGCATTATTTGCCCTGGCCGCCACAATCGGCGCCGGGTAGAGCGGTTGCCGCTCCCGCGCCATCGTCAGCAACAATGTGCCGCGCCCATATAGTTTTTCCGTCCCATCGCTGAAGCGAATTTTGATTTCCCCGCTCATCGCCCATCCCTCGTTGACTTCGCTCTGAGAAAAGAAGACGGACCGCAAGCGATCCGCCTTCTCCGGTAATACACGATACTTATTTCACGGCGTCCATCGCTTTTTTCAGTTTACCGGCCATCCCTTTGATCTTCTCCGTGGGAACGGCGCACACGGCGATCCGGATACCCTTGGCCAGCGCCACCGCAAATACATTCTCCTCGTTCAGTTTGGCCACGACCGCATCCGGGACGGTGGAAGGAACAGACAGGAAGTACCCGGCGTTGTAAGGCAGCATGGTCAAATTGGCGGCCGCCGCTTCCTGGGCGAATAGGTCCGCGCGGCCTTTAATCAGTTGGTAGAATCCGGCCCGTTCCTGTTCAACCTGGGCATAAAGGGCCTTGTCCGCGCAAATCATGGCCATCGTCCGCATAGCGCCCCGGTTAATGTTGGACCAGGTGGCGCGGCTGCTGTATTGGTTGACGTCTTCGAATTCCTTGGCGACATCGGCGTCGGAAGTCACGCCGATCATGGCCCCGACCCGCTGGCCGTACATGGTGAAGGATTTGGACATGCTGAAGCCAACGATGAACAGCAAATTCGCCGGCATCTGGCCGAATTTCGCAAAAAACTTGCGGCAGGTGTTACGCTCGCCGGAGAAATCCAGATAGGCGATGTCCGCCACAAGCGTGATCTTCTTCGCAGGATTCTTGGCGGCGGTTTTCAGGATGTTGATGATGCCGTCCCACTCGGCGTCGGTAACGGTGTAGCCGGTCGGGTTGTGGGCGGGCGTGTTCAGGATGATCAACAAATTGTTCTGTTTGGCCAGCAACGCAGAGATTTTGTTCTCAAACGCCGACAGATTGAACTGCATTTTGTCGTCAAACAGCGGGAAAGTATCCAGTTTTCGCAGGACTTCCTCGCACAAAACCTTGTACGGTCCCCAGTACCAGTCGGTCGTCAGCACCGTATCATGGATTTCGGAATAGTTCCAGATGGCATGGTGCAACACGCCGGATCCGCCGGAAGTGGCGACGGCCCGGGTGAATGCGTCGGGCTTGCTTTCCCCGAACACATGATCCATGGCCGCGTTCAGGAAATCCGGCAAGCCGGCGATCGGCGCGTAGTTGATGATTTCGGTGATCGGCACGCTGCGGAACACTTTCTCCACGGTCGGCAGACAAACCAACTGTTCGTTATCGTCTAGCAAAGCGCCGATAGTGGCGTTGGTCACCTTGTCCTTGCCGAACTGAGCCGCGGCTTTCACCGCCAGCGCATTGGCGCCGAAGATTTTATCGGTAGCCATTTTTCCTACCGAATGGGACGCGACAACCGAATGAGCCATTGTAAACCCCTCCTGTTTTTTCGTTAATTCTTGAAGTATGCTAACATTTATATTATATATGCTTGCCTAATTTTCGGATACTCCCATTGTACAGTTTTCTTATGGATACATTTTATGAAGCATCCGGGGAAACGGAATCGCTTCCCGGATATGATCGAGGCCGCAGATCCAGGCGACAGTCCGCTCAATCCCCAGGCCGAACCCGGAATGTGGGACCGAACCGTACCGGCGCAGGTCCAGGTACCATTCGAAGGCTTCCCTGGGCAGTTGGTGCGCGGCAATCCGCTGTTCCAGCAGCGCCAAATCGTCGATCCGCTGGCCGCCGCCGATGATTTCGCCGTAACCTTCGGGCGCCAGCAGGTCCGCTCCCAGCACCACCTTGTCATCCAAAGGATCCGGCTTCATATAGAACGCCTTGATGGCAGTCGGATAACGGTGCACAAACACCGGCGAATCAAAATGGTTGCCGATAATGGTCTCATGCGGCGCCCCGAAATCATCGCCCCACTCGAACGGTTCGCCGGCGGCATTCAGCAGCTTGACCGCCTCCGTGTAGCTGATGCGGGGGAACGGCTTTTTGATCGCCTCCAGTTTGGCGATGTCCCTCTCCAACAATTTCAGTTCGTTCCGACAGCGTTCGAGCACCCGCTCGACAACGAATACCACCATGTCTTCCTGCAGGCGCATGTTATCGTCCACATCAAAAAAGGCCGCTTCCGCCTCGATCATCCAAAACTCCAGCAGATGGCGGCGAGTCTTGGATTTTTCCGCCCGAAACGTCGGGCCGAAACAATAGATTCGACCCAACGCGGTTGCCGTCGCCTCGTTGTATAGCTGGCCGCTTTGCGACAAGTATCCCTTCTCACCATGATAGTCGAGTTCGAACAAATTGGTGGTCCCTTCGCAGGCTGCCGGGGTGATGATGGGCGCGTCCGCCAAAACAAAATCATTCCGGTAAAAGAACTCGCGCAACGCAAATTCGATTTCAGCCCGGATGCGCAGGATGGCCGCCTGTTTGGGTGTACGGATCCAAAGATGCCGTCGCTCCGCCAAAAAATCCACGCCATGTTCCTTGAGGCTGATGGGGTATTCCTGGGCCAAACTGACGATTTCCAGCCCGGTGACATCGAGTTCATAACCGCCGGCGGCCCGGGATTCGGCGCGCACAGTACCCCGTAACCGTAACGAGCTCTCCTGGGTCAGAGTTTCCGCCAGCGCAAACGCTTCGGCGTTAGCCTTGAGCAAAACACCCTGAACCGTGCCGGTGCCGTCCCGAACAATCAGAAAGGCAATTTTCCCGGATGAGCGTTTATTGTACAACCAGCCGCGGATTTCGACTTCCTGGCCGACATGGTCGGCCAAATGTTTGATCAGTGTGGCTGTCAATGTTTCCACTCCTTCTTCCTATTGTTCACAGTCGACTTTTGTCATCGCGGAAAAAAGCCGCGTGAATGGCATTGACCGCGTCTTTGGCGCGTTCTTCGCGAACGAGGCAGGAAACGCTGATCTCCGAAGTGCTGATAACCTCGATATTGATGCCGGCGGACGACAATGCGCCGAACATCCGGGCAGCCATGCCGGGACTGCCCAGCATGCCCGCACCGACGATCGAGACTTTCGCCACCGCTTCGTCGACCACTACCCCCAAGATATCCAGGTCTTTGCCGACAGTATTCATGATCGTCCGGGTCTGCTCCGCATCGCCCTTGGCGACAGTAAAGACGATATCGTTAATTTTTTTGTCGGCGTTGCGAATGCTCTGCACGATCATATCCACGTCGATATTGGCTTCCGCCAGTGCGGAGAAAATTTTGAACGCGATGCCCGGCCGATCCGGTACGCCCAACACGGCCACCTTGGCGACATTCAGGTCATGCGTAACGCCCCGCACGACAAATTCTTTTTCTTCCACCGTATATCCCTCCCTGATAATTGTCCCCGGTTCCGTAGTGAATGTGGAACGGACATGAATCGGCACGCCGTAGCGGGAACCCAGCTCCACCGACCGGGGCTGCATGACCCCGGCGCCCAGTCGGGCCATTTCCAGCATTTCGTTGTACGCGATTTCCTTCATTTTTCGGGCGTTTTTCACGACCCGGGGATCGGCGGAATACACCCCATCCACATCCGTAAAGATCTCGCAGACTTTGGCATTCAACGCCCCGGCCAACGCCACCGCTGTCGTATCGGAACCGCCCCGGCCCAGTGTCGTGATGTCGCCGTTGGGCGACTCGCCCTGAAACCCGGCAACGACAACGATATTGCCGCGAGAAAGTTCCTCGAACACGCGGTCTGGATTGATCTCACAGATCCTTCCCTTCATGTGCACGGAGTTGGTCATGATCCCCGCCTGCGGCCCAGTCAGGGAAACCGCCGGGCAACCAAGGTCGGCAAAGGCCATCGCCAACAGCGCAATGGAAATCTGCTCGCCCGTGGACAGCAGCATGTCCATTTCCCGGCTCCGGGTCGCACCGGTGACTTGTTTGGCCAAAGTGATCAGCTCATCGGTCGTATCGCCCATGGCGGAAACCGTCACCACTACCTGATCGTCAGGACCTTTTTCACGGACAACCCGAGCCGCCACCGCCTTGATCTTTTCCGGCGTGGCCACCGAACTGCCGCCGAATTTTTTCACCACAATGCCCATGTTATCATCCCCTTGCCCCAGATAAACATAATATTTATTCGCCATTCAGCAACAAAACCCTGCCCCGGCCAGCGTTGACATTAAAAAAAGCCCCGGTTTTCCGGGGCCTGCCTGAATACCAGATTCAGATTAGGCTTCGACTTTGATCGGCTGGGAGCTTTCCCACAAGCCGTGGATGTTGCAATAAGCAACGGCGAGCAGGGTTCCCGATCCGGTCAGTTTCAATGCCGCCTGCGCTACTGGTTCGGATAGAACCGGTCCTTTATTGGGGCCTTCCGCGGACTCCGCATGAGCCGTAAACTCAAAACAGCCTACTTCATACGCAAACTTGCCGGCGTCCGGCTTGAAATAGAGCCGGATGGAACGGATATGGTGTTCCGTCGTGTTGGGATGAGCAATTTCTTTACCGACTGACAATTCGACAATAAATTTTTCGCCCGCTTTCACAGACTCCGGCGCCACAATGACCGGCACATGTTTTTCTGCTTTCCAGTCGGCGGTTTGGATTACTTCGGCAAATTTCATTCGTGATGCCTCCTCTTCAAATGATCATTTTTTTATGTTTGATGCCGTGACGGCACCTGATTTATTTATTTTACGCCCCATGTAAAAAATCCTGCCGGAAATTAATTATTTCTCAAATTATTTTCTCGCCCCCGGAACCAGGCGCTGATAGATTTTCACCTGCAGATTTCTGATCTGCCTGGCCGAAACATCCATCCATTCTTCCGGTGCGATCGGATCCACCGGCAACAGTTTCAGATATTCGTCGCAGACATAGATTGCCGAAAGTGTCTGCAAGGCAACCAACGCCGTACTCGACTGCGCCGCTCTTTCCACCTGCGCCCGGTCCATTTTCAGGGTGATCAGGCACTCCTTCTTGTCACTATCCCGGCTCATGCCGCTGAGATAAATCTTGCCAAGCGTGGGAATCCGGGCGAACAGGATCGTGCCGATCTGCATCACCACAGCTGCGCACAGTTCCGCGTACTGCTTGTTGATTTCCAGGGCTTCCTTGCTTTCATACTGGATTTTCCCCGTTTCGCTCAGCGAGGTGCGCTCCGTGGGAATGAGCGCCTTGCTAGGCAGCCACACCCGCACCTGCATGATGTTGCCGAACAGATCGATGTCCACATCCACGGGAAACGGCAGGGACAGTTTGGGCAGATATTCGTCGATGGTCATCACCACGGCAGCCATCTCGCCATTGAGCAGCCGGACATAAAAATCAATCCGCTCTTCCTCCGCATCGTCATGCAGTTTCCGTTGAAGTGCGATTGTCTCTTCCTGTTCCCGGGTTTTGGTGTCGATCTCCAGGCGGGTATCTTTTTCAAACTTCACCAAAACACGCTGCCGCTCCCGGATCAGTTTAAATTGCAGATAACCGACGGCTGCCAGCATGACCGTGGCCAGCGCAATGGTGATCCAGCTGGGGAAAACAGCCACGCACAAAATCAAGGCTACCATGAGTCCCCAGCGAATCATGATCGGCTGACGATAACGCCGTTCCGCCGCCAGGAGTCGCTCCGGCAGCAGCGACTGGAACTCTTGACGAGGTGGTTCCCGAAACGGTTCCTTCACCAGAAAGCGGACATAATTTTCCGGTTCATAGCTGAATTTGCTCACATCCGCCAATGCCTTTTCCACCGCTTCATGCTGCTGATGCTCCGCCTGCCAGCGTTGCAACTGCGCATTTTGGCGATAGTATCGTTCGCTGGCGTATTCCTTGACCAGTCCGCTGCGCAGCGAATACTGCTCTTTCTTTCCCTCTCCGGACGCTAAGCCTGTGCTCAAAACAACGCCTCCTCGCGGTCCCGCAGGGCCATTCCCCGGCGCGACGAAAGTTTGCTGATTTAACTATATCATTAATTCCACAATCAGGGCAACGTTGACAGCAATCACCATTTAGTTGTGATATAATGAAGCTCGGAATAGGGAAATAATTCACGGGGAGGAATTGGCTATGCCATTGGTAACTTCGACAGAAATGTTCAAAAAAGCGTACGAAGGCAATTATGCGGTAGGTGCGTTCAATGTCAACAACATGGAAATCATCCAGGGAATCGTGGATGCCGCAAAAGAGGAAAATGCGCCATTGATTCTGCAAGTTTCCGCCGGCGCCCGCAAATACGCCAAACATGTATATTTGATGAAACTGGTGGAAGCGGCCGTGGAAGATTCCGGTCTGCCCATTTGCCTGCATCTGGATCACGGCGAGGATTTTGAGATCTGCAAAGCCTGTGTGGATGGTGGCTTTACCTCGGTCATGATCGATGGTTCCAAGCACCCCTTTGAAGAAAACATTGCCCTGACCAAAAAGGTCGTGGAATATGCCCATGCCCGCGGCGTGGTCGTGGAAGCCGAACTGGGAAGACTAGCCGGCGTGGAGGACGCGGTGAAGGTGAACACCAAAGACGCTTCCTACACCGATCCGGATCAGGCGGTTGAATTTGTTGAAAAAACCGGCGTCGACTCACTGGCGATTGCAATCGGCACCAGTCACGGCGCTTATAAGTTCAAAGGCGAACCGTCGCTCGACTTTGCCCGTTTGGAAAAGATTTCCGGATTGCTGCCCAATTTCCCGTTAGTCCTGCATGGCGCCTCGACGGTTCTGCCGGAGTTCGTGGCCAAGTGCAATCAATATGGCGGCAAAATTGACGGCGCCCAAGGCGTACCGGAAGACATGCTGCTGCGCGCCGGCAAAATGGGGGTCTGTAAGATCAATATCGATACCGATCTGCGGTTGGCGCTGACGGCGGCGATCCGAGAGCATCTCATGCTGCACCCCGCCGACTTCGATCCCCGTCAGTATCTGAAACCGGCGCGGGAAGCCATTAAAGGCATGGTCCAGCATAAGATCAAAAACGTCCTGAATTGCAGCGATAAAGCCTAAAAAAAGTCATATTCCGTCAGTCTCAAAAAAAAAGACCGGAATCAGTTCGCGCTGATTCCGGTCTTTTGGATTTTCCCGGCCGATTCTGTTTTATTTGCGGGTCCCGGCAGGTAAACGTTCCTTCAGCAACTTAATGTGCTTGCCGATGTGCTGTATCAAAATATTGGCGTATTCCTCCTCGTGGGCGTCCCAGATCGCATAAAGACGGTCGCGGAACACATAGTTTCCCGCCACGTCTTTGTCGGTCAGCACAAACCCGAACGTAATGTGGAGAAGCTGGCGGGCATCCTGCTCGTTCAGCATCCGTTCCAGCTCCGCATCCGGCAAGCTGTCCGCATCCGGGATCTTCGCCAGATCGGTCGTCACATGATAAAACTTGGTCGCATCCGGGAACCGCAGTCTCGCATGGGCGCAAATCCGGCGGAACAGCGCCGGTTCGACGCGGCAAATCACCCGCAGGGCTTCCAGATAGTTGGTTCCGGCCGTCTTCACGTGTACCCGGCCGCGGGTATATTGGCCGACAATCGGAAACACCTTAAATTTGTCGCTGCCGGAATGAATGCTCAACCGATAGCCGAAGTGATCGGCGATGGCGGCGTGAACTGCGTATTCAGCCTCAAACTGGGCCAAATCGCCGATATAGTCGATGGCCTTCTGAAATTCACCGCAGAACCGGGGCGCCAAGCTGGCCAGTTCAATACCGGCCCTGACCATTTCCGACGCCATGAAATAATGGGCCTCGACCGTCGTCGGCGTAGTCGTCTCGTCGATCGACAGTTCGAAGTCGACGGGCATCGAATGGCGGGCAATATAACCCGCATGAATTTCTTTAATGAAGGCCAGGGTCTCGCCGTAAGTCAACAACGTCCTTTGCAAAGCCTCCAGGGAAAAAGTGATCGCCGTGTCGCCGACCGCAAAGGTTTTCCCCAGATAATCGCGCTCCGCTCTTGCCCGAAGATCCGGCGCCAAGTCGGCATATCGCCGGGCAACCTCCGCTGCGGTCAAACCATCGATCGTGTTATCGATTTTCTCGGAACAGTCCAGAGTAATCATGGAAAAGCCAAGGTCCAGCGACATTTTGACTTCTGCCGCTTTTTTCAGGTGGTCGCCATCGGCGCCGAATCCGTCCTGAAAACCTTCTTGCAATACCGCCCAGGACGCCGCATCCAGGACATCCTCGTAAGTCCGTTGCGTCAAATTCAATTCCCGGATCGACTGTTGCGCCAAGACCGGACGCAATCCCGTTCCCCGCAGGCAACGCAAATGTCCCGGCGAAGCCAGGCCCAAACGGTCTCCCAACCCCAGGCTGAAGCTGTCGCGACCGAAGGCGACCGGGTTCATAAAGGCGATATGCCGCCGCATGATCACTGCGTTCGCATGGGACAGCTCGACAATTTTATAGTTAATCCCGTGAAGAGTACCCGTTTCCGCCGCAACAATCTCGGCGAAAAGGGGATTTTCTTTTTTTTCTAATACTATCAGCCGCTTGCCGTTTTGCGTCCGCGCCAGGAAAAGCGCAACCGCCGAATTTACCAGAAGCGAGTTCCGGTAAATTCCTGCCGGCGTTTCCGCCGGACAGACAAACCCACTATCAATCAGCTGCAAGGCAAAAGATTCCCAGCCGTTTTTCACAACTCGTCCCTCCCATTTCTTTTTTTAAGTGACCCTGACCTGATCGCATTCATGGTCATTCCATCCGTATGCCTTTTGCATCGAGTGGGGCTTGCGAATGCAAGCCCCACTCGATGCACCTAATTTTCCTAACGGGCCTGCCGGATGGCTTTGTCGTCGATAGGCCGCCGACGATTTTACTTCATCAGGAGCTTGGGAATGAACATTACCAATTGAGGAACATACGTGATTAGCAATAGCACGGATATCATCGTCGCATAAAACGGAACCATGGTACGCGAAAGCTTTTCAATCGAAATGTTGCCGATCGCGCAACCAACAAACAGCGTACTGCCGACCGGCGGCGTCAACAAGCCAATGGACAGGTTTAGCATCATGATAATGCCGAAATGAATGGGGTCAACCCCAATTTTCGTAGCAACCGGCAATAAGATAGGGGTTGTAATCAAAATCAGCGGCGCCATGTCCATTATGCACCCCAAAAAGAGCAACAGGGCGTTGAGAACCAGCAGTATCACATATTTATTGTCGGAAATCGACAATAAGGTTTGGGTGGCCAGCGCCGGCACTTTGAGATAGGCCAGCATCCAGCCAAACGCGCTGGACGTCGCGATCAACGCCATAACGATGGCAAGTGTCCGCAGGCTCTTCATCAAAATAATCCTCATATGGGAAAGCGGCACATGCCGGTAAACGAAGAACGAAACCAAAAATGCATAAACGGCGGCGATGGCCGCTGATTCCGTAGCGGTATACAAGCCGGTAACAACGCCGCCAACTACGATGACGGCGGTAAACAAGCCAAGCGCAGCATCCTTTGTCGCCGAAAGCGCTTCTTTCCAGCTAACGCGTTCACCCGCCGGATAATTCCGTTTGACGGCAATAATGTAAGACATCAGCATCAGGGCAAGTCCAAGAAAAACTCCCGGCACGATACCCGCAAGAAACAGGCCGCCTACGGAAACTCCGCCGGCAACCATCGAATAAATAATCATATTGTGACTGGGCGGGATAAGAATACCTTGCGTTGATCCGGTTATGGTGACGGCAACCGCATAATCCGCATCATAGCCTTTTTCTTTCATCATCGGAATCAACATGGAGCCAACCGCCGAGGTATCCGCCACGGAAGAACCGGAAATTCCGCCAAAGAACATGCTGGCCAGCACGTTCACCAATGCCAGGCCGCCGCGGATACGCCCGACAATGGCGTTGGAAAAAGCAATCAGCCGTTGGCAAATCCCGCCTTCGCCCATGATTTCACCCGCCAGGATAAAAAAGGGAATCGCCAGCAACGCAAAAGAATTAATCCCCCGAACCATGCCCTGGGCCATTAGAGCCATGGGGATGTCCAGATAGAAGGCCGTCGTCACGGCCGATATGCCAAGCGCGAAAGCGATGGGCACACGAATCAGGACCAGAAAGGCAAAGCCTCCCAGCAATAAAGTGATTGCGCCGGTATTCAACTCTGTGCCTCCTTCCGCTTTGTAAACTGGGCGATAATATCGCCAAACACATAATAAATAATGGCAAGCCCCGAACAGGGCACCGCAGCATAAAGAAAGGCGGAAGGAATGCCCAAACCCGGCATGTCGTTCGCTAAAGCGACTTCACTCATATTAATGCCTTCAAATACCATAAATATAGCAAATGCCAGCACTAACGCGCGTTTAATCCAATCGGTCGCATTCTTGAAAGAATCGGGAAGAATACGGTCAAAAACATCAATACTTATGTGTAAATTATCCCGCACTCCAATGGCCATGCTGATAAAGCCAAACCAAATCATGCACAACAGGGCGCTTTCTTCCCCCCATGCCGGCGTATGTTCCAGGACATAACGCGAGAATACAACCCAGGCGACAATTATGGTCATTAAAACAAGCAGGCTCATACTGAAATATTCCACCAGGAAATCCACTGCCCGGCGCACCGTTACCCGCACTTGAGCACCTCCCATTTTCAAGCTGTGCCGCCGGTTAATACCGGCGGCACAGCAGAACGGTCTTTTCCGCAAACAGGTTCAGCAACGATTACTTTACAGCCCGGACTTTATCGATAACATCCTTGAAGTCTGCACCGAACTTGTCATACAGAGGTTTGACGGCGTCCTGCCAAGGTTTGAAGTCCTTCACTTCGGTAATTTTGTTTCCTTTGGCCTTGACCGCATCGATGGATTTTTTCTCATAGGCAGCCCACGATTTGCGTTGAACGGCCTGGGATTCTTGAGCGGCTTCCTTAATGATCTTCTTATCATCCGCACTTAATTTATCCCATACCGCTTTGGACATGATGACGACTTCCGGGGTCATGGTATGATAATCGAGTGTGTAGAATTTCGCGACTTCATAATGCGACGTGGAGAAATAACTGGGCCAGTTGTTTTCCGCACCGTCGATCACGCCGGTCTGAAGTCCGCTGTACACTTCGCCATACGCCATGGGAGTTGCGGATGCGCCCAGCGACTGGACGAGGCCGACCATCAATTCCGACTGCTGAACGCGGATTTTCAGGCCTTTCATGTCCGCAGGCGTGAGCACCTCCCGCTTGCTGTTATAAAAACTCCGCGCGCCGGAATCATAATAGGTCAAGCCGACCATTTTGGCAGCTTCCAGCGAGTCCAGGATCTCTTTGCCAACGGGTCCGTTCAGGACTTTCCAAAGATGATCCGGTCCATTGAACAGATAGGGGAGCGATAATACCCGCAGCTTCTTGGCAAAGTCGGAAAGCGGTTGGGCATTAACACGGGCCAAATGAATACCGCCCATCTGCACGGCTTCGATAACGCTCTTTTCATCGCCTAATTGCCCGCCGGCATACACTTCGACTTTAATGCGGCCTTTGGTTTTTTCATTCACGATTTTTGCGAATTCCTTGTCGCCAATGGTAGTCGGGTAATCTTCCGGCTGATTTTCAGCCAATTTCAAAACAAGCGTCTGCTGACTTTTTTGTTCAGCCGGTTTTTTGTCTCCGCCGCCACAACCTGCAACGACAGAAGCAACCAAGATAAAGCAAAGAACTAGAACGAATTTCGTGGAACGGAATACTGACATTCTTTTACACCTCCAAATATTTGGCAATACATATCTGCCCATGTAGTATTATACAACTTCTTCGAATGCCGGAGTACTGTTTTTTGAATATTTTCTCTACCCCAAATTGATTCAGACCCGCATGGTTTCCCTCTCGCCAAGCACTGCCCTCGACAAAACTTATCGCCTGCGGTGCAAACAACTGCTTGCAGGAATTGCCTGATTCCGGGCGAATGTATCATAAGTGACAACCATTCAAAATTCGCGCATCATCCGCAAGAAAGAAGGTCAACCATGAAACACAAAGCCATAGTTGCACTCCTCGTCGCCCTGCTTATGTTTAGTGTCGCAACAGTCGCGGCAGCCGCTGCGAATCCAATTCCCTCCGCTACGGCTCCTTCCTCGGTGTCCGTGCCGGCCGCGGCGCCAACGCCGGATTATCTGCAGGCGATCAAACTTCTCCAGGACAACAAATACGGCGAGAACGAAATCAAGAGTTTCGTTTATCAGGTCTTTTCCCTATTCGACCGCCATGCCGAAGTTAACAACCTCTTGTTGCTGTTCGCCAATGAAGACCTGTACATGAAGGTGCCGGAAGGCCGAATCGATTCCCACCAGGATTTCGAAAAATGGTATGCCGGCATCGGCGCCAAATATCAGTCCAACATTCACCGTATTGAGCGGGTCGACGTGCAGATTCCCGTCAAAGGTGATTACCGGGTCAATGTGCTTGTTCTCTGGCAGGCTTTGGACCGGGAGGGAAAACTTACTTCCCTGCGGACGCGGCAGGAATGGAAAATCATTGACGGCGGCGGCTACTGGCCGCGCATCGTCAGTTACGTCGCCGAACCCACTCCTTGAGGCCGCTGGGCCTGCCGGAGCTTTACAATGAAAATTGACAGCCGACGCGGCAGCGTCGGCTGTTTTATCGATCTTCATAATATATTTACCGGTTTCCGGCCAGCGCCCTGTCAGTTAATCCGTATCCGGTTTTTTTGTTCCATAAATTGCTGAAACTCGTCCAATAGCTTATTGTGTCCCAGAAATTCAAACAAATACTTGGTCATGGTTCGGGCTTCCAAAAGATGTCCTTCAATTTCATCGAGGCTTTGGCTAATCTCCGCGCATTCCTGACTGGCCTGAACGAAGCTCTGCATCGCCATCGGGAACAATTGCCGCACCACATCCTCGGCGCTCAATTCGCCCTGATTCATCTTTTTGACGATTGCATCCATCTTTTCCGACAACTCTTGGGTTTTGCTGATCATGCGGCTCATGGCGCCTCCTTTCCCCCCACATTGTTTTCGGGTCGGCTCTGTTTTGGTTTTATTTATTTCGACATCAGGCATCAAATATTCCTGCCGGAAAAGACTGAAAAAATCTTTTTTTAACAGGAACTTGACCAGCTTACGCCGAAAAACTGCAGAGAGTAATCTGGAGGTGGTGTCCTGTGGACTCGATTCAACTTACAATCGACGGAATCTCCATACAGACGGAACCGGGAACGACCGTACTGGAAGCGGCGCGCCAAGCCGGCATCCGCATCCCAACGCTCTGCCATCTCGCTGATCTTTCACCTGAGGGAGCCTGCCGTGTTTGCGTCGTCAAAATCGAGGGCATGCGAACATTAACGGCTTCCTGCGTGCAGCCGGTCGCCGCGGGCATGGTAATACACACACACACCGCAGAAGTTCTGGAGGCGCGACGAATGGTCCTGGAACTGCTGCTGGCCAATCACCCGACGGACTGCCTGGCCTGCGCCCGTAACCTGAACTGCGAGCTGCAGACACTGGCAGCGGACCTTGGCGTAAAAACTCCGCGTTTTTCCGGTCAACAGCGCCACTACGCAATAGATAAAGACAATGCTTTTATTGTCCGCGACAACGAAAAATGCATCCTGTGCGGCCGTTGCGTCAGGGTCTGCCAGGAATTGCAGGTCTGCAACGTCCTTGGTTTCATGAACCGCGGATTTGAAACCAAGCTGGCAACGGCGTTCGATACGCCGACGCACGAGTCGGAATGCGTATTTTGCGGTGCCTGCGTTGCTGCCTGCCCCGTCGGCGCTTTAACAGAAAAAGTTCTGAGCCAGGCGGGCCGGCCCGATAAAACAGTCCGAACCACCTGTCCCTTCTGCGGCGTCGGCTGCAATTTTGACCTGAATGTGAAGGACGGCAAAATCGTCGGCGTGACATCCAGTCCCGACAGCCCGGTCAACGGCCGCCTGCTTTGCGTCAAAGGCCGTTTCGGCACGGATTATGTTCACAGCCCGCATCGCCTGACCACACCGTTGCTGCGCAAAAACGGCCGGTTGGAACCAGTGTCCTGGAACGAAGCCCTGGACTTCACCGCCGCACGTCTGTCGGCGATCAAACGTGAACGCGGGCCGGATTCCATCGCGGCGTTAAGTTCCGCCCGCTGCACGAACGAAGAAAATTATCTGCTGCAAAAATTCATGCGCGCGGTGATTGGCACCAACAGTGTCGATCACTGCGCCCGGACCTGACACAGCCCCACCGTGGCCGGTCTGGTCACAGCCTTCGGTTCCGGCGCCATGACAAATTCCATCGGCGAAATCGTCGACAGTTCCATGCTCTTTATCATCGGCGCCAACCCTTCGGAAGCCCATCCCGTGATTGCCGCCAAAATGCGCCAGGCCCGCCGGAAAGGCGCCGGTCTCATTGTCGCCGATCCGCGCCGGACCGAACTTGCCGCCATGGCCGATGTCTGGCTCCGGTTAAATCCCGGCAGCGATGTAGCGCTGTTAAATGGTTTGATGCATATCATCATCCGGGACAATCTGCACGACAAGGAGTTCATCGGGCATTGCACCAGCGGGTTTGAAGCCGTCGCCGAAACAGTGAAAAAATATCCGCCGGAGCTTGTCGCCAAAATTACCGGGATTGAGCCCCGTCTGCTGGAAAAAGCGGCCCATTTCTATGCGCAGGCGGAACGCGCCCAGATTTTCTACACGCTCGGCATTACCGAACATTGCTGGGGAACGGACAACGTCCTGTCTATCGCCAATCTGGCCATGCTGACCGGGAACATTGGCAAGCCTTCCTCCGGCGTGAATCCGCTGCGCGGACAAAACAATGTCCAAGGCGCCTGCGACATGGGCGCGCTTCCCGATGTCCTGCCCGGTTACCGAAAAGTATCGGACGCGGATGAGAGACACCGGTTTGAAGAGGCTTGGCACGTGACACTCCCCTCGGTTCGTGGATTCACCATCCCGGAAATGTTTACAGCCGCGACCAATGGAGAGATCAACGCAATGTATATCATCGGCGAAAATCCGGTCTTGTCGGATGCCAATGCCAACCACGTCCGTCATGCTTTACAGGCTCTGGACTTTTTGGCCGTTCAGGATCTCTTTTTGACCGAGACCGCCCAATTGGCGGATGTAGTTCTGCCGGCCGCCAGTTTTGCGGAAAAAGATGGCACGTTCACGAACACGGAGCGGCGAATTCAACGCGTACGCAAAGCTGTAGAACCACCGGGCGACAGCCGCCCCGATCTGGACATTATTGTTGCGCTTGCCGCGCGGATGGGCTATACAATGTCCAATACGGAACCATCCGAAGTCATGGCGGAAATATCTTCCCTGACCGGGATTTACCGTGGAGTCACTTACGAGCGCCTCGAAGGACAAGGCTTGCAATGGCCGGTTCCTTCCCTGGAGCATCCCGGTACGCAATACCTGCATGAGAATGGGCATTTCACCTGTGGATTGGGCTGGTTTACCCCAGTGGATCATCATCCGCCCGCTGAAGGCCCGGATGAAGAATATCCTTTCGTCCTGACAACCGGCAGAAGGCTGTATCACTATAACGTCAGCACCTTTGGGCGCTCTGAAGCTCTGTCTTCCCATCTGGCCGAAGAACGCTTATGGATTCATCCGAGTGATGCCAATCGTCTCGGGCTGGCAGCCGACAGCCGGGTTCGCGTCTCGTCCCGCCGTGGAGAAATCAGCACCAGAGTCTGGATCACGACCGATGTACCTATGGGATTGGTTTGGTTGTCGTTTCACTTCCCGGACGCCCCCGTCAACGAGCTCACGAATGATGCCGGCGATCAAGTGACCCGCACTTACGAATACAAAGTCTGCGCCGTCAAGGTACAACTGGAATAACCAGGCTGCGTTGCGGTTGTCAATTCCCTTTGGCATGCCATAAACTGTCGCAATCAATATATAGAAGCACTGGATCATGGTGCCGCCCCTTGCGCTGTTTACGCCGCGAACAAATTTGTCCTGATAAAGAACAACACCCTGTCGAAATAATCGACAGGGTGTTGTTCTTTACTAACCGGCGGCGACCTACTCTTCCAGGCCGTTTCCAGCCAAGTACCATCGGCGCATGGGGTCTTAACTACCGTGTTCGGGATGGGAACGGGTGGAACCCCCCAGCCATCACCACCGGATCCATGAGGGTGCAACCCTCACAA
>JAAZNU010000069.1 GCA_012798135.1 Veillonellaceae bacterium
GATCCCCGCTCCGATATCTATTCGCTGGGCGTGCTGTTGTGCTGGCTGCTGACCGGTGAGGTGGAAGTGGATCAAGGCAAAAAAGCCATCGGCGACCGGCGGCTGCTCAGCGTGGTCAATCGATGCACCGCTTTCGATCCGCGCGACCGTTTCAAGAGCGCGCTGCAGGTGCGGGACGCGCTCAGCGGCCGTGCTCAGCGCCGCCGTACGTTGGCGGGGCTGGCAGCCGTACTGCTGCTGGCCGGTGGGCTGCTCGCCGCGCGCCTGACCGCCGGGGTGCATTTCAGGGAACCCCTGATCGGGCAAGCTGTGCGCGCCGAACTGGGCAAGCCAAACGGGGCATTGAACGAGGATGACCTGGCCTCCGTGCAACAACTTTTCGTTTTCGGAGAAACCGCGGTAGCTGACCTGGATTCCTTTAATAACCTGGTGAACGAATTCGCTAACAGCGGCGGAACGCAAACCCGCGGGGGCATCGCATCTCTGAAAGACCTGGCAAAAATGAAGAACCTGCGCAAGGTCAAGGTGGCCTTCGAGGACATCCACGACCTGACCCCGCTGGCCGGTCTGCCCTACCTGGAAGAAATCGACCTGCGCAACAACCCGGTGGAGAGCGTAGCTCCGCTGGCGGGCATGGCTTCGCTCAACGCGCTGATTCTCTTCGATAGCAACGTCGCCGACCTGACGGCGCTGGGCGCCTGCCCGAACCTGACGCTGCTGGACGTGGGCGGCACGCCCATCACCTCACCGGCCGCCTTTCAGGGACTGGGCGCCCTGCGCACGTTGATCCTTCACAAGTCGCAACTGTCATCTCTGCAAGGCATCCAGGCGTTCCCGCTGCTTGAGATGATCAACCTGGCGAACACCCCCGTGCGCGACCTCTCTCCCTTGCTGGAATTGCCCAACCTGCAGCGTGTGATCGTGAGCGAGGACATGCGCGCGGCGGTTGAGGCGTTGGGCGGGAAGGAAAAATTCAAGGTCGAATACCAGTGAACCTGACGATTTGTTTATGTGTGCTATCTGCACACCTATTGAACAACCTTAAAAAGTAAAATTTTTATGTGCTTATCGAATACCTGTTGAACGCTTTTTTTAAATTGGTAACCAAAAATAGTCATGTATTTTCAATCAAATATATAGGGAAGAACGTATGGCGGCCAAGAAAAAAACCTGCTATCCCCACGGAGTCGAAAATTTCATCTGCCCTGTCTGTGGACATCCCATGCCGTCGGTGGAATACTACACCGCCCGGCCGATTAGCCAGGAGGAGGTCGGGCGAAGCTACGATTCCCGCACCATCCGCATCACTTATACCGACGTCAATCCCCACATAGGTAACATGTGCTTGTTTTGCGCGCGCGATAACGCCAAAGGCAAGCGCACCGCTGGCTTGCTGGTCATGGCCGGAGGAGGCGCAATCTCCATTATCGCCATGATCTGGGGAGTGGTGGCAGCCAACCTGACCGAAAGAGCGGGTGGAGACGTAGGCGCGGCCATGGGGCTGCCCATGGCGCTGATGTGCGTTTTCATCATCGCCGCCATTGTCGGGTTGGCTATTTTCATTGAGACCAACCGCCTGAATCCCTGGCGCAAATACAGCCAGGAGCAATTATTTATATTATTCCAGATACTGATCAAAAAAGAAGGCAGCCTGCCCGGTGCAGTGTGTTTGAGCCCCGGCCAGGTCAGCCAAATGAAGCGAGGCTAAATCCATTTCACAAAAGGAGCATCATGAAAACAAAAACTAATTTGATTGTCATTTTTTCCCTTCTCTTCGCGCTGGCGTCCGCAGCTTGCGCGCCAGCGCCTGCCGCGCCATCCGAAGCCCCGGCGGCGGCCCCTGCTGAAGCAGCAGCCGAACCGACCGCCGCGCCCACGCAGGCCTGGGAACCCATCCCTTGCAGCGTGGTTTTCGATTCCGACCGCGACGGCAACTGGGAGGTCTATATCATGGGGCCGGACGGCGAGAACCCGCTCAACCTGAGCAACAACCCGGCCGACGACTTCAACCCGGCTATCTCGCCGGACGGCAAGCGCGTTGCTTTCGTCTCCAACCGCGAGAGCGATCAGGGCGGCGGCCAGAACATCTACGTGATGGATGCCGACGGCGGCAACCTGCGCCAGCTCACTTTTCAGGGCGGCAGCGACGGGCCTAGCTGGTCGCACGATGGCGCGCTGATCGTTTACAGCAATGACGGGGATATCTGGTTCACGGATGCTAATGACGGCAGCAACCCGAAACAGGTGACCTTCACACCTGAAGAGGACAAGGAGCCCAAATGGTCGCCGGATGGCAGCAAACTCGCCTGGCTTTCCGGAAAGGACGGCCATTACGACGTGCTGGTATCCAGCCCGGATGGCAGTGACGCTTACCCGATTACCGATAACAACAGCATCTACCACGTGGCCTGGACAACGGATGGGCGTATCTACGTGGATAGCTGGGGCTGGAAGGACAAGCAAGAGTTCTGTCATAACTGTATTGTCACCCAGGACGGCAAGGACGTTGAAGACGGCGGCGGTAAGGGCGAAATGCAGCGCTTCCTGCCCTTCTGGAACGGCAAGGGCGACCGCGTGGAACTGATCGAGGGTTCACTGGACGGTGGCCCCAGCGAGATCTACCTGGTGGGAGAAGTCTTCCCGGACATATTCTTCAACATGACCAATAACCCCGCCTGGGACCGCAACCCGGATTGGCCGGCCAAGTGCGGCCCGGAATATGTGCCCACTGCCGAAGACCTGCAACCCGCGCAAGAACAGCCGGCACCGCAAGAGCAGCCAGCCGAACCCGCACCGCAGGCACAGACCGCCCAGCCCAAGGAAGCCGAAGACATCATCATCGGCTACCTGGGAGATGCGGCCGAGGATAAACTGGCTGATCTGAAACAGGCCTGCGACGAACTGAAACTCCAGTGTGTAAAGGTCGATAGTTACCCGGCAGCGGCTGAACAAGGCGTAGACGCCATCATCTCTTTCGCCAACAAATGGGGCATCCTAGGTGATTACCCTATTTATCACGAAGTGGCTTCCAAAGGTATGCCGATCTATATGTTGGACGCAGAATCCAGCGACCCGGGTATCTACAATCTCTCGGTGGAAACGGATGCGCTGCGCGCCGGTATGGAATGGATGTTCAAGCAAATGGGCGGCAAGGGCGAAATGGTCTACTTCAATTTTGGGGACAATGGAGTCGATGCGGATTTGATCGCCAAGGAGCTGGAAAGCAACCCGGGCATCCAGGCCAGCGCCATCTCCGCCAGCTACGATGACAAGTCGCCGGCTTCAAAAGAGAGTATTACCAAGTTGCTGACCGAAAATCCCAATCTGGGAGCGATCTGGTCAAACGAAATGGGGGAGGATATTTTCTGGGCAGTGAAAGATTGGCAGGGCGAGCATTCCCCGGCCATACTATGCAATCCCCGGCTGGACATTCTGGAGGGCTGGAAAAACCTGGTTGCCCAAAGACCGGATTTCGCCTGTTTTGCGGTCATCAAACCCGGCGGGAATGCTTATGAAGCGGTTTACGTGGCGTATTACCGCTTGACCGGTCTGGAACTCAACCCGGCTGCCTTGGGCGGGGATTCCGGCAACACGCTGATCTACAATTATCCGCAAATCACCAATGAGAATCTGGATGAATGGCTGGGCAAGGTCGGCGAAATGCGCGTGGACAAAAATGGCTCCGGATTGCTGCTGCCTCCCATGACCCCCGCAGAGATCAAGGAAAAGTGGTTCCTGGAATAGTAAATTAGTTTTGGGGGAAAATCCAAAACACGGAAACCTCCGCTGCTTAAAAAGCAGTGGAGGTTTTTTATTAACCTGCAGGCAAAGGTACCTTGAGTTTTCCAGCTTTATTGTTTGGGATTGATATATCATCTCCCCTGGAATCCCGCTTTACATATATTTCATGCTCCACCGTTACTCTTGCAGTAAGCTCCAACCTCACACACTCCTTCTGATGACAGTTTCACTCATGTGAAAGCCTGCGAGATGCCTCGAACGACGGTGTATCTCCGTCCTTTGCTCCTTGTTTAATCACCCCTCCCCGGCCCTCCCCGTTCCAATAGTGCGAAAAAAGAACGGAATTTGGAGCTTTCGGCCGGAAACCATGGTGGAGACAAATGCAATAGGTTTATCGGTATAAATCGATATTCAAAACGAAAATTGACAGGCAGCATCAAATCAGAATGTGTCAAAGTCATTTAAAAACGAGAATATATTCTTTGGGATGGTTCCTTCAATTTAAATAGATCAATTTTTAGACTAACTTTTCTTAGGGATAAAGGATCATAATTCAAGAGGTACCTCAAAATTACCACTACTTATACAATAAAAGGACATTTATGGATGAACTTGAGGCAATCGAACTCTTGAAAAAAGGGGATTTGAATGGGCTGGAACCGCTCGTAAAAGAATATTATTTTCGAGCTATACGGTGTTCATTTTTAATCGTACAGGATTCGGATCTGGCTGAAGATATTGTCCAATCCACGTTTATTTCTTCAAGTGGAAAAATTAACCAATTAATATCAGATCGGTTCGGTCCCTGGTTTTTTAAAAGTGTTATCAATGCTTCTATAAAAGCTGCGAAAAAACAGAGCAGACTGATACGTCTGGATATCCAGGAGTATGAACTCACAGACAATTTTAAGGAATGGTTGCTCGATCGGCAGCCATTGCCGGAAACGATGATTGAAACCAAAGAATTACAGCAACAAATAAGGAAAGCACTCTGCTTACTTACCCCTAATCAGCGGGGAGTCATCGTATCAAAGTATTTTCTGGAAATGAGCGAGGTCGAAATGAGCCAGACTTTGCATGCGCCGATATCCTCCATCAAATGGTGGCTGCATATTGCACGGCGTAAGTTGCGTCAATTACTGGTTGGATACGATGATCCGGATGGTACGCAATCCCCTTCGACTTGTGGAAAAGAAAAGGAGTAAACCAATGACCGACGAACAGTTTAAAAAAACCTTGCTTCGCGAACTTGCCGAAGAGAGTATTCCCGATAATTATGATCCCTGGCCGGTACTTCAAGCAAGAATCAACCGAGAGGGTTTATATAAAACAATACAGCAAAAACATACAACCAAGTCTGTAAATGCACGAAGCTTCAAGCCTGTTACGGCGATAATCATCATATTGATCATGGCATTTGGGTTATTTTTATTTGCCAACCCACAGGGGAATGCTCTTGCACAGGCAATTCTTCGTTATTTCATTCCAACCCATTCGGCGGAAGAACCTGTTCCAGCAATCTCAACGCCCATACCGCTGATCGAGATTACCCCCATTATGCATGCGAGCGATGTAATAGTGAATAATTCCAAACTGGAAGAAGTGCAAAGGAAAATCAATTATCCATTGATGCAGCTTTCTTTCCTGCCACAGGGATACCATTTTGAATTTGGTCAGGTTGAAGGAGAGCGTGTCACTCTCTTCTATAAAAATGATGTTGATGGTGCTTCGTTGTGGTTGGAACAATTGCCCTTGCATGGGGCGGAACCGGAGCCGATGAGTGTGGGGCCTACTGCCGCGGTAGAGTCTACTCAGGTTGAAAACGATTATGCGGAATATATTAAAGGCTCTTATTTCGGCGATCAGGGCAAATGGAACGCAGATTCCGGCGCTTCATTTCTACGCTGGCAGCATGATGATATGCTGTATACCATCAGTTCGGTTTTGAATTCAACTTCAGCAGCATCAAAAGCTGACCTTTCGAAAGAGATTTTGTTAACGTTGGCAGAGAATTTAACGGAAGACACAACAATAAAATTTTCATTCGATCCCAGCCACATAAATGATCTTGTAGTTGCTGAAAAACTGGCTGGGTTTAATCTGCTTGTGCCTAAAGTGTTACCACAAGGTTATCAATTCGATTTTGCCACCATTGAAGAAAGTACCGGTTTTGTGTGTTTACAGTACGCGTATAACGGTGCTTCATATCCATCGTTGTTCATCCGTCAAAGTGCTGAGATGCCATTAAGTACGCTTCATGCGGATTCAAAAAATATACTGGAGATTTCCACAGTGAAAGTAGCGGGGAGTGAGGGTGAATCAAAATATGCGATCGGGTTTAGATCTCCAGAGAAAGCTTGTGATCTACAAAACAATATTTTCCGTGCAGGTCAGGCGCTGTTTTGGAAAAAAAGCGGAATGAGCCTGGAGATGTATGCCGAGTTTCGTCCGCCGGAGGGTGGGGCAGGCTTATCAAAAGAGCAAATGATCGCTCTGGCAGAATCGATCCTGGGTTCTTCATCTTCTTCTCAGGCGCTTCTCGATATGAATTCATACAGTAGTTTGGATGAAGCCGAACTCGCGGCAGGCTACAGCATACAGGCGCCTACAAAACTTCCACTAGGAAGCAAGTTCAACTCAATCCATCTATTGGGGAACTCTTCAATGTCCTTATTCACCAATTCACAATTTGGCGGCCCCAATATCAAACTTTACCAATGCCCAAGTATAAATTTAACAGATTCGCCTTGTCACGCTCTGACGGAAAAGATACCGGAAAATATTAAAATCCAAATGACAATGGGGGATTTGAAAGCGGTCTATATAAACGGGGATTTTGGGATGGACGCGAATGAGTCTGATCCATCCTGGCATGAACCGGATCCGTCACAGACGCAGCGAATTTATTGGCGGTCTGGCGATTGGAACTACTTGCTTGTTAGCACAGGTAATGGGATCAATCAACAATTACTGGCGGAAATTGCTGATACGGTCCGTTAAATTCACGGGCCAAGTGGAAGACTCACTGAAAATTATCTATAGATAATCACCTCTCCCGCCTTCTTCCGATGACAGCTTCACTCTTTCGTTGATTGCGTCAAGCAATCAACGAAAGAGTGTCTCCGCCCTTTGCTCCTGCAAAGGGCTACGACCCCTCCCCGGCCCTCCCCGTTTCAACTACTTAAAACAGGGAAGGAGAAATTGGATTTTTACTGATTGAAAGACCAAGCATGTTTGGAAACCACACAAATACGCTCACATTCCCTGCTTGGCCAATAAGTTTTTTTTGTAGAATCCCTTCAGCCTTCCAGGTTTTGCGTTAGGTATTTATCGTTTTCCCGGAAATTTCCAATCCACCCTTTTTATCAGGAATGTTAATTTTTTATGAGATTGCCTTCCTCGAGCGAGTATGCCGGTCGTGGACCGCGAACACGACCATCAGCCACAGGCTGGTGAAAATCAATGCGCCCAGCGTATCGCTGGGATAATGCACGCCCAGGTAGATGCGGCTGAAGGCTACCATGGGTATCCAGGCGGCTGAGCAGACCGCCCAGCCGTAACGCCGGCTGCGCCACAGCAGCACCGCCAGAAAACCGAACACCGCCACCGAAGCGGTCACGTGCCCGCTGGGGAAGCTGAAGCTGTTTTCCAGGGTCAGCGGCGGGAACAGGTTGGGGCGTGGTCGGCGCAATAGAAGTTTGAGGAGCGTGTTCAAAGCCGTCGCGCCGCCCAGGCTAACCAGCATGGAGACTGCATCCAGCTTCCTGCCTTTCCGGTAGAACCAAACCGCCGCGAGCAGCGCCATGCTGATCGCCCCAGCCTCCCCGGCATTGGTCAGCACGCGCATGGCCGTGTCCAGCCAGGGGCGGCTGAGGTTATGCACCGCCAGGATGATAGGCGCGTCCCATGCGAAGCCTTCGCGGAACCAGACGTCCTCCACCAGGTCGGAGAAAATCGCCACAAGGCCCAAAATAAATGCCAGGCCGAGCACCCAGCGCACGGCCAGATGCAGACTTGAGATAGTGGATTGTCGATTCCGAGGGTCTTTCATTCAGTCGCAACTTTCAAATATCAAAACAGTTTGCAGATTTTTCTCGCAATTACATTTTCCAGGTTGGAGTCAAGAGTATAACTCAAATACTCCGCCATACGCGGCTTACAGCAAAGCCGGCCGGTTTTACCGGCGGATAAAACTTGAACATTTTTAATCACCAAAATCATTCCGGCTGAAAATCAGTCTTTCCGCTTTTCCAATCGGCTATACTAGCAACTAACCTTTTTGCTTCGAAATGACTATTAACCACGTAGAAACCATCCACAGGAGGCAAAATCGGAGTAACCATGGATGAACAACACGCAATACAGCAAACCAAACGGGGTGATCCATCCGCCCTGAGTTGGCTGGTGGCGCGCTATCAGCTCAAAGCGCTACGCGCCGCCTATCTGATCACCTGCGAACGCCGCAGCGCGGAGGACGCCGTTCAGGATGTCTTCCTCGATTTGCCGGATCTGCTGCGCAGTTTCGATAACCACCGTCCGCTCGAACCCTGGTTGATGCGGGTGGTGGTCAACCGCGCCCTGCGCCTGCTTTCCAGGGATAAACGCCTGGTCGATCCGCCCGCTGACCTTGCCGGCGAGGAATGGCTTGAGCAATGGACTGAAACCGCTTCTTCTCCGGAATCGGTCCTGCAGCAGCGCGAGTTGGAACAGGACCTGTGGCGTCACATGCAAGCGCTGAGCGCGGAACAACGCGCCGCGCTTGTGGCGCGCTATTACCTGCAAATGTCCGAAGAGGAAATGGCCAGCCTCGCGCAGGTGCCGGCCGGGACGATCAAATGGCGCCTGAGCAAAGCCCGCGCGCGCCTGCGCCAGCTCTTTGGGGATGATCCGCGAAAGGATTTGAAATGACCAAACGCAATGAATTGCTCAAAAACACGCTGGAGAACATCGCCGGCCGCGAATTTTCTGAAAACTCCACCCTGCTTCGCGGGAAGGAGGTCGGTTCTGCGCGCGGCATCCCGCAGTGGCGGCGCCGCCCGGCCCTGGTCATCGCGCTCGGAATGATCGCGCTGGCTACCGTGGCTTTCGCTTTCTATACGCTATTCTTCGATCCCGGCTTGATCGGGGTTCGCGACGCCGGCCTGGGTGGAAACCCCAACCAGTCCGCCCTGCCGACCCTGCTGCCCCCCACGCCTACATCCGCGTTGGTTGAAATTCCACCGACCACGCTGGATCAAAGCCAGACCCGTCAGGGCGTGACGGTCGATCTGGAATGGATCGCGCTCAATCAGACCGGGCTGGTGGTCGGGTTCCGCGTTGCGGGGCTGTCGAACGGCCAAACCATCGGCATGCCCGAGGCAGCCTTTGGCAATGTGGAAGCGCAGGACTTCCGCGGGCGCATCCTGCAGCTCTACGCTGGTGCGCCGCTCACCGCTGAATTCACCAGCCTGCAGGTAGTCAATGACCCGCGCGCGAAAAACGGGGTGGATCTTGCGTTGCAGATCCCGCTGACCGACGTTCAGGGTGAAGTTCTTGACACCTTCGTTTTCCCATTGAAAAACATCCCGGCGAACAGCACCAGTCCGCGCGTGGGCCAGTTCTCGCGTTCCGAAAAAATCGACAACCTGCTGGTCCGCCTGGATTGGGCAAAAATAACCCCCGCGCTGGCGCAGGTGAAATTCTGCTACTCCCAGGCGCAGGGCGCCCGGCCCCTGGACGAGACGGAAATCCATGTCCAGTCCGGCTATCCCACGCAAGCGCGTGGCCAGGGATTTCCCGCGGATGTGCTTCTGCCTGCGCCGGATGAGGATGGGTTGGCCTGCACCATCGCGCAATTCAACCGCAATCTGGTCGAGGGCGGCGAACCGCTGCTGATCACCATCGATCGCATCGCCGACAAAACGCGCGCCTGGAATCTGCTGGTGGAACCCACCGAACGCGGCCCATTCAGTGAAATTTCCGCGCCCGCTCCCACCCCCCGGCCGACGCTCGACAGCCAGAGCGCCGGCGGTCTCAGCGCCAACCTGATTTGGGCGTATGCCGATCAGCGGCGCGTGGCTCTCGAATTGAAGTTCGACGGCTGGAAGGATTCTTTCCAGGTAACGGGTTTTGGCGGAAAAGACGCGCAGGGTACGCAAATTGAAGGTTTCGCCGTGCCTTATAAACAGGATGACCCTTCTGTTTTTCTGCTGCAACTGGACTTTGTCCCCGGCATGCTTGCTGCCGATGGCAGCGTGAGCATGCAGCTGGATGTGCCGGTCTATGACTCCTCCCAACCCGACCTGCCGCTGGCTTCCTTCCACTTCGATCTGGCTAACCTGCCGGTGTACCCTGAACTGAACAGGGAGATCAATCAGAGCGTATCAGCCAACGGGATTGACATGCGGCTGGTCAGCATCCGCTACACCCCCTCCTACAGCACCCTCGTGCTGTGCTACAACAAACCACCCAACGTGGGTGCGAACGGCGACTGGTGGCCGGGTCACAAACACATGACGCTGACCATCGGCGGGATCCAAACCGGCTTTGATTCCGGCTACTTCCTGACCGATAGCGATCCCCGTTACAACGGCAAGAGCAATCAGCCGACCGACCTGCCATCCATCCCGGACGGGCGCTGCATCGAACTAGGTTTCCCCGTCGGCAACCTGGCGTCTGAAAGCGCCCAACCCGCCGTGCTGGCCATCCCGCATCTCGAAGTGAGCCTGCCCGAAGTCATCCCGCAGGCAGAGATCGATGCCGCCAACGTCCAATTGCAGGCGCAGGGCATCCAGGTGGAACAGCACGTCTTTACGAGCGGCAGTGGCGGCGGAGGAGGCGGACCGCAGTTCGTCCAAAAACCCGCCGGTATGAGCGATGAGCAGGCTCTGGAAAAACTCTACCAGGCATTGGGTTACCAATACCCCGGCCCGTGGGTCTTCACCTTCGACCTGCCGGGTAAATAATACTAATCTCCCTCTCCCTGATCAAGTGCTGGAATTTGAAACCATTACTAATTCAGGTCGTAGCTCTCTGCAAGAGCAGAGAGCGGAGATACCTCTTCCGGAACAGCGTGAAGCTGTTACCGGAAGAGGTAAGAGAGGGCCGGGGGTGAGGGCCAAATTGCACTTGAAATACACGTAGGGCGCGTTTCCAAACGCGCCTCATTTTTTGATAAACCTGCCTCATCCACAAAAACCAACACATTGTCTTGACTAATTGGTAAACTTATACTAATATTGTATATATTTACTAATTAGGGCGCCAATGCCATCACGTACATATAAAACCTCGGAACAGACCAGAGCCAGCATTCTGCAAAAAGCCATTGAGTTATTCAACGAAGAGGGTACTGCGGCAGTCTCAGTGAACGCCCTCGCGGGTGCGTTGGGCATCAGCGCGGGGAATCTGCAATATCACTACCGTAATAAAAAAGAAGTAATTCGCGCCATTTTGGAAGAGATGTTCAATGAGTTTGAGGTGATTTACATGCCCGGTGAAGAATCGTTCAATCTCGACGCGTTGCGTCGAGCCATGCGCTTTAATTTTGACCTTGTTTGGAAATATCGATTTTTTTATCGTGAGCATGCGGCGTTGCTGCGTGCCGACAAAATTCTGGCTGGCCGCTTTCGCGAGATTCAGGAAACCAGACTAGCGGAACAGGAAACAATTCTAAAACAGTTGGCAGTTCCAGGCAGGGTCGAAAATATTCTCCACCCCGATGAATTCCACAATGTTCTGCTGATGGGTTGGGTATTGGTGCATACATGGTTACCCTACGTTGAAAGCATCGGTCAGACCATCAACGAGGCCGCTTTGGAACAGGCAGTGGAAATGATGATTCAATTTTATAAACCGTATATTGGAGATCAGTCATGAAATATATGCTCATTCTCGAAGAATTGTTTACATTGGGGCTGTCCATCTTTCTCTTTTCGAAGCTGGACCTTGCCTGGTGGTGGTATCCATTGCTCTTTCTCACCCCTGATTTTGGCATGCTGGGTTATTTAATCAACACAAAAGTTGGCGCTTGGGTGTATAACGGCATTCACTCCAAAGCTGTGAGTATTGGCTTGTATATTCTTGGTGCCATTCTCGTCAACCCGCCTCTGCAATTGGCTGGATTGATCCTGCTGGGTCACTCCAGCATGGATCGTATCTTTGGTTTTGGTTTGAAGTATGCCGATGACTTCAAACATACGCATTTGGGAACGATCAACTAAGCATAAAGACAGACTTGTTAAATAATCCCTGCCAAAATATATTCAACGCGATAATCCGGAAAACGAATCGGATGAGTGGGGGAGGTGAATAACGCAATACACTATCCGGCAAGCGGAGTCTGGAAATCCCGTAGGGCGCGTTTCCAAACGCGCCTTTTTTTCAGTGAACATACCCTCCTGCCAATTCACGAAAGAATCTGCCTTCGCAAGCCCGGCAGTACCGGGCGTGGCGATCGCAACTTAATTGAAACATTCTCGTTTTGTTGGATAACACACACAATTAAGGAAACAAAAAAACCACCCATCTGGGTGGTCTTCTATAAAAAAGGTAGCGGGGGTTGGATTCGAACCAACGACCTTCAGGTTATGAGCCTGACGAGCTACCACTGCTCTACCCCGCAACGCGAATGAACATGATACCATGCGCAAGGGGGTGTGTCAAGCAAGCGGGGCGCTTCCGTCAAAGATTAATGAAATTTTAAGAATTCCCGTCCAGATAAGCCTGCGCCCATAATTCCAGGC
>JAAZNU010000359.1 GCA_012798135.1 Veillonellaceae bacterium
GGTTATGCTCTTCATATGCTGCCTGCTAATGGCTCCAGGAATTGTCAGTAGGGCGATGACCATTATTATTCCTACTATCTTTATCAAAACCACCACACTGAAGGCTACCATACAGAGCAGCAGGAGTCTCAATCTTTGTACAGGAAGGCCGATGGCCTCTCCGTAAGCTGGATCAAAGCTCAGGATGAGAAATTCCTTGTAAAGCAGAAATACCAGGATCAGGACGGACAGGGTGAGTCCCAGGATGAGGGAGACGTCATTCCAGGTAACCGCCAGGATGTTGCCGAAGAGGTAACCATAAAGGTCTTTGGCATAGCCCTTGCTCAGGCTCATGAAAATTATTCCCAAGGCCATTCCTGTGGCAAGAAAAACACCGATGGCAGTGTCCTCAGAGACACGCGAGCGAGAGCTGACGGTGCCAATACCCAGGGCCGTTAAAACGGCCGAGGCTATTCCAAGGCCCAAGGGGTCCATGCCCAGGAAATAGCCAAAACCGATCCCTCCGAAGGCGGCATGGGCGATGCCATCACTTATGAATACAATTTTATTTAATATTACATATATCCCTATTATGCTGCATAGCACAGATGCGACAAGGCCTGCTGCAAGCGCGCTGCGCATGAAGTCGTACTGGAGAAAATCAATTTGAAGCTCAATCATGTCTCCTCAAAACCCTATGGGGCGTGCCATGTGCAATCATCTCCACAGGGCAGCCGTAGGCCTTCTCGATGTCCTCACGGGCCAGCTCCCCAGAGCCATGGTAATAGAGCCGCTGATTCAAGCAGGCGATTTTTTTAACATGGGTGGAGACCGCTGTGATGTCATGGGATACCAGCACAATTGCAATGCCCATATCGCGATTAAGGCGAGAGAGAAGATCGTAGAACTCAGTCTGCTGGGCTGAGTCAACTCCTGATGTCGGCTCGTCGAGCAAAAGCAACCTGGGATCTGAAACGAGAGATCGCGCCACAAAGACCCTCTGCTGCTCGCCTCCAGAGAGAGAGCCAATCTCGCGCTCCGCGTGGCCGCCCATTCCAACTGCCTCCAGGGCCCGCATTGAAGCATCGCGGTCCTCGCGGCCATAGCGCCGCAACAGGCCTGCCCGGCTATATCTTCCCATGAGAACAACTTCCAGGGCTTTGACTGGAAAGTTCTGATCAAAGAGAGTTTTCTGGGGCATGTAGCCTATGCGCCCGCGCGCATCCTTGGGAGACTTGCCAAAGATCAAAACTGTGCCTCGGTCGGGTTTTATCAGACCGAGCATGACCTTGAGGAGTGTGGACTTCCCGCCGCCGTTTGGACCTATCAGGCCCAGGAAATCGCCCTCCTCAAGATCCAGGTTTATCTCCTCCAGGACAGGGTGCGTCCTGTGGTAGACCCAAAGGCCGCGAATTGATACGATATTCATGATACGAGGCTCTCAGCTATCATTTTCCCGGCATGGCGCATGTTTTCCAGGTAGTTCTCGGCCAGTGGATCCAGATCGATGATGCGGGCATTCATCTCTTTGGCGATCACCTCTGCTGCCTTGGGATTGAACTCCGGCTCAACGAAGATTGCAGTGATGTTATTCTTTCTTGCCAGATCGATCACCTCTCCAAGGTATTTTGGTCCTGGCTCCTTCTCGTTCTCCATCAGAGGCACCTGCTCAAGGTTGTAGTCGCGGGCGAAGTAGGTCCAGGCAGGGTGATGCACTACGAAGATTTTGCGGTGCGCAGTGGAGAAGCTCTGGTTCAGCTCGGCGTCCAAGGATTGCAATTTTTGCACATATTCCTCTTTGTTCTTGAGATAAAAATCCTTATTGTCCGGATCGACCTGAACCAGGCCCTGGTAGATGTTATCCAACTGCACTACAGCATTGCGCAGGGAGAGCCAGATGTGGGGGTCGGCCTCGCCTCCGCTCTCCCAAACGAGGTCTATGCCTTTGGAGGTGTCTACTACTACCATTTTTTTATTGACCTGTAGCAATCTGTCCATCCAGAACTCGAGGCCCGCCCCATTCATGATGTACAGATCTGCATCTGCCACTGCCCTCATCTGCGAGGGAGTGGGCTCGAAGGTGTGGGGCTCGGCTCCAGGAGGTACCAATACTGTGATGTTGACAAAATCTTTGCCCACTGATTTTATGAGCTCTCTTTGTGGGGCGATGGTAGTCACGACGTTGATCTTGCCTGATGGCAGCTCTTCAGGCGATATACAACCGCAGAGGAGAGCTGCAAGCGCAATTACAACCAAGATCGAAAGACCCTTCATAATTTCTTCCTCAGGTTCTTGCCGATGTACTTCGAGCGAGTTTTGCCACCTTCCCGCCAGTAACCATACCAATAAGGCCCGTGAGGGCAGCCCTTGCAGTTCTTTCCGCATGAGACGCGCTCCAGGCGATAGGTCATGGAGGCGGAATGCCTCTCCTCCACGACCTCCCGCCCTGCGACCTGGTCATTACTAGGCTCTCGCAGGGACGCTTCTTTTTTCAAGATAAGCCCTGCCACAAGGTCCCTTATTTCGTAAAGGACCGGCAGATCCTGCTCTTGCAGGCGGTCGTGGATGGATTTGGGCAGCACAGGATTTCTTATGTAATGGAATTAGATAAAGCTGTTGACAGGTTACATAAGATCCCAAAAAAAACAGTATGACGAAACCACAGAGGCACAAAGTACCCTCAAAGAAGCATCTTTCCCGTCAGAGTTATGCGAATCTCCTTCGTCTTGCCCTTCGGTGAGATCTCCAGGGCCTTGAGGTCTGCAAGCCGGGCTACCTGGCGGGAGACTGTGCTCTCAGAGAGGCCAAGCCGCCCGGCGATCTCACTGATAGTGGTAGGCTGGCTTTCGAGCACGTCGTTGAGTATTCTTTTCTGCTTTTCTTCGAGAACTGCTGCGATATTCGGAAGAGCAATTTCATTGAGGCATCGTTCGATATCGCTGAAGTTGGTTGCCCGGAAAATCTTCAAAGGATGGGAGAGGCAGGCGATAGTAAAGGCCAGAAAGATCTCTCGCGGACCGCCTGAGAGGTTTGCAAAGACCTGGCCCTCAGATCGTTCCAGCAAGTCCTTCAGAGATAAAACCATCCCTTCGAAATCCCTGTGATCGACGCGGTGAATCTGCAGATCGATTTTACTGTCGATCTGCCTGGAGAGGTCCCGCACTGCCTGGACTGTCAGCTCTCCGCGCGAATCTCTCTCCTCAATGGGGCGAATGAGAACTATTCGGTCGCCACCCTCGATCCCATATTTCACTATCAGGGAGACGATTTGAGATGCATCAAAGCCCGAGAGGGAGATGTAGGTCTTCATTGACATACATTGAAGATTGTATGCATAAATGCTTTTTCATTGCAGAGGTTTGCATTTAAAAATATACATTTGCAACAAAATGAAATTATTGCATCAATCGACAGGTTTAAGTGCCGGGAGTGTGATCTTTGTTCGATGCCGCAGAAGATCACATTGATCACGAGGCCGCAGACGGCATTTGAGCTCCCTTACAGCGAGGGCTACCAGCTCTACTCGGCGATTCTTAACGTCATGCGCGGATGCGATGAGGCTGCAAGCAAGCACGCTCACGACTCATCGCTCAGCTCTATGTCGATCAGCACTCTTGAGGGCAAATTTAGGAGAAGTCAGCGGCCTAAATGCAAGGTCGTAGACCCTGCCGGCAGGTACACCTTCCATATTGGGATCACAGATCCCAAAGAGATTGAGATCTTCCGGGCCATCATTCAGCCGCTTGTTCTGCAAGAGCAGGAGATAATCCTTGACAAGGGGGCGCTCAGGGTGGAGGAGGTCGCGAGCAGCACGGAGGGCTTCGAGGAGATGGTGGCCTGGGCAGGGATGCAGGGCAGCTCATTTGTGGAGTTCGATTTCCGCTCCACAACCTGCATCCAATACCGCAACACCAAGGTCATGGAGATGTTCCCCCACCGAGAAGCGGTCTTCTCCTCGCTCCTGGCCAAGTGGAACGCAGTCTGCCCTGAAGCGCTGAAGATGTCACTGGATAGGGATGAGATCTCCCGCTACCTGATGGAGGAGCCACTATCTTACGAGACACACAGCGCGATGGTGAATACCGTGTTTGACAGAGCAAAGGGCCATCCGAGGCCGATCCTCAAGCAGGGATTTCAGGGACGTTGTAGGTATATCTTTGCGAAGGAGGCGCCGAAGGATGTCAGGAATGCTGTCTTGGCCCTTGCCAAGTTTGCGGAGTACAGCGGGGTTGGGAGCGCCGTGGCCCGCGGGTGCGGGGCGGTGAGGGTGACGATGGGGGAGGTGGAGAGATGAATGAAAATTTGAAAGATCCATTGGAGTCAATTACCGTAAGCGAATTAGTTAGTTTAAGTCATAACAAAGATGAGGATATTAATACTACTATCAAAAAGTATCTTACAGACTATGTATCTATCGTTGTGCCGCCCCTCTTTAAAGAGGCCGGAAGGTTAGATGCAAAATATAAGCGTGCATTGAGTTATCCAGCACATATTGTCACAGCGGTATTTACTGGTTCAATATTATATATTTATGATCGCATGTCTACAGGACAAAAACCGCCTCAGGCACATGATATAAAGTTGCTTTGCACAGCACTCACGCTTCATGACGTAAACAAATACTGGAACGAATCAACCGGCAAAAGCCATTCAGGAAATTATTATAAATTAATTCGGGATTATTTTGAAGCTGATCCCTTTGACCTTAAGAGCTATTTCCCTGATTGGACCTCTGAAATCGAGGAAATAGCTTTTCTGGTCCAACACGCGCAGGAATCAGATGACGCTCAGCATGAAACCAGACTTTCTCAGCCGAAATATGCAAAGCTTTTGCCATATGTAAAAGTAGGCGATAAAGTTGCAAGCTTGGGGAAAGAAGAAAATCCTTTGCATGAGATTCATAGGCGTTTAAAGAACGAAGGGCACGATGTGCATATTATGCTATTGCCTGAGATGCCTCAGCAGCTTCTCTCACAAATTGTTTATAGAAGTGCTAAGAAACTATTGTCAATAGATGCTGTTCCTCTTCTTATATCAACTCAAGGTATTCTTTATCTATCCCCTAACAAAATATTTATTGATAATATAAAATTTAGAGGATTAATATCTGATGAACTTGTGAGAAATACAAATGCAAAGCCGGATCTAACGGATCGAAAATTTGACTTGAGGCCTCTTCTCTCGATCCCACTTAGTAAAGAGGATCGCTTCTCCGTCTATGTTAAATCGGTTCGTGAAAAGACGGAAGCCGGTCTTCTGAGCGTTCTTGGAAAGACAACTTACCCCCAAGATGAGAGGCTGCAGGAAGCAATAGCTTGTATCACATATTCCATATACAATGATAAAAAAGGGAGCGATTGGTCCAGGTTCCCTGAGTTAGAGAAATTTATAGGCAAAAAAGAATTAAATGATGAATTGAAAAAGATAGGTAAAATCAGAGCGAATTTTGCATCCCAAGAGGGAATCGGCGGACAGAAATGCAAGCCCTACGCAGTTCATGAATTAATTCAAAATCATAACATGTTTAGGGATTCCCTAGAGTTGCTTCACAATAAGTTGAGAGAATTTATTTTATCTAATTTAGATAATGAGGCTTCTGCGTTGGATTCAATTGTAAATTTTGTTTGTGCTCACAATAGAGAGATCTCAAATGGCTTGATTGTGGAAAAGACACCAAAAGGAAACAAAGACATTTGCTTCAAATGTGGTGCTGTAGCTGAAAGAGAATATAAACCAGGAAAGCATTTCTTGCAATCAGGGGGCTATACCAGAAGGGCCACCGTTAATGATCAATATAAGCGCGAATGTGACATCTGCCAAATAGAACATTTGTTGATCGACCGTCTGCTCGAAAAGAGCGAACTTAAAGTTTCAGATGATATAATTTTCTTCTATTTTTATTTTGACACAGTTTTTGTCAACATCGATCCATTTCAGGATCAGATGAGCAAGGTCGAGATAAGCGTCAAAGGAACAAAAACTGAAAAGCTCGGTTTGAATTTCAGGCTTGGAGACTTTGCAACGCCATTTCATATTGAACCGCTGGCCATCAGACTCCCAAAGAGACAACCTGAGCAATCAAGCAAGAGTACTCGCAGAGCACGTGCCATTCATACGGCCATAAAAGCCTGCTTGGAATGCGGATGCAAGTGCGTCGTGACCTCGCCGTACACACTTATGCGGACATACGACGATATATTCTATAACGAACGGCCAAAAGTTCTTGAGAAGACCATGGGAATTGATCGCATCCGAAATTTTAAGGAAGCAAAGGTCAAGGACCTGCAATTGGATTTCATTAATCAATTCGATGGCATGAAAGGATTGTATCGAGTACAACGATTTCAACCAATCACAGTAATACCCTATGTGAAGAGAGAGGTTGAAAACTTCGAGAGATGGGTGAACAATAAGGGCGACTATTTGGCTGAGCTATTCGGAGATGAAAATATGAATATGAAAGAAATTGCTGAAAAAGGAGTCAATCTTTTTGGCAAGCACAAATTCACCGGGTCCTATAAAAGGGTGAAGATATTCAGGACTGCCTTGGATTCATTGATGGGCGCAAAAGCGCAGCAATATCCTGATGACGAGGCGATTAAATTCGCTGCTGCTGAAGTTTGGAAAGATGTACTGCGAGAACAATTTAGCAAAAAGAAGGGGAAGGATATACCTACGGAGTGTCTGGACTATGTCAACAGCATTGTGAATTATCTAAAAGAGCATGGCTTATGGAGTGTTAAAAAGATATCTCAGTGGGGGAATTCATTGGCGGATGTTTATGAGTTCGAATATATTCAAATATCACGAGCAAAAGGTGATGAAAATTGAACTGGATTGATATTAAGCGCGGCATACCTGATGAAGGGTTTGCTCCCAAGTACGAGATTTATCGAAGAGCTAGACCGACGATCACACTCATCGTCCTCAGGACTGTGACTGATCCAATTCTCTTTAGAAGCACTGATCCGGAGAGAGCAGAAACACAGATATTCAGCGGTGTTATTCATGCACAGGTAAACGGAGAAAAATTTGTCAGCAAGGAGCGATTGACAGGATTAAACCTCTGCAGGGAATTGGACAAGGATGAGAACATAATAGCTAAAGAATATACCTACAATGAGCCGATAAACAGCCTGCCCAAATCTCAGACGGCTGATATGTTGACATACGGCCTTGCCGGTACGGTCTCAGGAGCTACGTTCTCTCAGAAGAGCCATGTGATTGAGGGCTATACTTACAGCTTAGAGTCATATGACCTAATGAACCGTGAGGCTCATAACGCCCTCTACGAAAGCGGAACTATGCGGAATGAGAAAGGAGAACAATCTGAGAGCTTCTTCCATCCCGTAAAAGTGCAGCCGAACACGCACTTTGTGCATTTTATCACTTTGGAGGCAGGAACCAAAGAGATGCTGCTTTACGTAGTTCACAACATACTCAATACAGGAAGGTATGGGGCTCGGGAAACCCGAACTGGCAGAAATATGAAGAACGAGATAGTTGGAGCAATAACGTCTTCAGGAGACAGCGGCCTGAGCTGTGGGGAGATGATCAATGATCACATATCTGGTGGAAAGACTGAACTAAGTAGGGAGGACATAATTAAAGCTATCTCAGAGTACATCAACACACATAAAAGGGCAGATTGGAAGATATATTATGCCGAAGAGTTCAAGCTAGATGGAGGCATTGAGTTCCCTGAATGGATGAAAAATTTAATATCTATCGCATCCCGCCAGAAGAAAGAAGACTTAGATATTCTCAGAAGTGCCCTCGAAACCATAAGAAATGAGGGCTTAGACGCAGTTGAAAAGAAAGGCAAACCAGATACCACAGTGAATGATGCTGCTCAGAGCAAGTTGGATGTGGTAGATGAAGAAAAGACGGCCTGATTGGTGAGTGATATGGAGACTACAACATATCGAGCCACACTTCATTCGCCTCTTTTTTATTCCAGTACTGAGGGCGTTTTGATTAGTGCTGATCGTATTCTCAGTAGTATAGCCCTCACCTATTCACTGGCATATAGCCTTGGTCTTCTCGATAAGAGCTTCCTCCTCTACGGGGATGAAGCCATCAACCATAATTACAGTGAGCTTGCAAGAACGGGCATATTTGTAAGCGATGGTAAACCTCTCGAGGTTAGCTTTAAAGAGGAGACCTTTAAGAGCACGGAATACCTTTCTGAAAGAAGCTTGACTGTGACTGTTCCTAGTGGTGCTGGCGGTAATAAAGGAGACCTTGGCAGATTTTCTAAGACGGATCCTCCGCGGATGGGCAGCGCCTCACCTGCACCAATACATAAAATGAGGAGATATATTGGTCTCGCTCCCGGAAGCATGTTCGAATTAACCGTCTGGTCAAAGCAGCCTCTACCAGATGATATCCTTTTAACCCTTGGGATCCGCAGGAGCGGAGAGATGCGATTGAGAAAAACCAAGCTTGCCGGTAAAGTTCACTTGAATATGTATATGCTGAAAGAAGTGTACGGTATAGGCGAAATGCCAACGGAAAATAAAAAAGTTAGCTTGTTTGATATTTATAACGTTTCAGGAAAAATAGTAAGAGGAAGTCATCCAACTAAACAGCATTTCCTGGATGTGGACATCAAATTCATTAATGATAATCTCATACCTTTGATTTTTGGGTGATCAATTGATGGTAGTAGTAGGAGAAGTTCACTTGCCAGTAGTCGATGACATATATGGTCTTTCAAAAAATGGGAGGTTGAGGGCGTTCCAAAAGGAGTTCATCGACTGCATAAAGGAGGATAATGCAGAAGTCCTTCAGCTTATTGCACCAACGGGTGCTGGCAAGACCCTCTGTTTCGAGTACCTCCTAAATGAGGGCAATAAGGTTTTACTTCTTTATCCTACGAACGCTCTGATACAGAGCCAATTGGCTCGCTTTAATGAGAAAGGCTTTCGCGCCATAAATATATCCTCTAAAATCCTGAAGAAGAAAGGACCCGAGAGAGCACAAGAGCTTTGGGGACTTTTATCCCGATACGATATAATATTGACGAATCCAGATATATTTCAGGCAATAATCGGAGCGATGTACATAAATCCAGCGGAAAACCTCATTCAGGTATTCCATCAATTCCAATATGTTATTTACGATGAATTTCATGCCTACAGGGAGTTCGAGTTAAGCGGTATCTTAACTCAAATAGCTCTATTCCAAAATATGAGCCATTGCAGAGTGATTTTGAGCAGTGCAACACCTAAATCCGAGATAGTAGATCTTCTAGGCAGGGTAAGAATCGGAAAGGATAGACATGCTCCTTTGATAAGAAGCATAGTCGCTGAGCCGTGCTCTGCGGACCAAGGCGATATTATCCGCCATAGAACGAATGTCGAGTTCCACCAAGGGAAAATACTTGATCACCTAGAGCAAGCCGCTCAGGTTCTTTATGGAATGCTAAAGAATATCAAGGATGACAAACCTCAGATTTTATTTATCTTCGATTCAGTTAAAGATAGCAATAGATTCTTTTCACAATTATATAAAACATATCCTGATTTATATAAGTATGCTGAAAAAGACAACGGATATGATACCAACCAGGTTGGAGATGCGCCGATTCTTACCAAGCCCATACTCATCTCCACAAATAAAAGTGAAGTTGGGCTCGATTATCCCATAAAGCTGCTTTTCATGGAAGATGGTTTTAGTTTCGACTCATTTGTCCAGCGGTTCGGTCGGGCTGCGCGCCACGAACCGGCTGAATGCTACATCTACACTAAGAAAGAAGCAGGACCTATAATCTCTGAAGAATTCATTGAATATAAAAATTTTTTGGATAAAATAAATTATATTACTAATCAGTATAATATCAAAACAAAGAGCGTATTTCAGCTTTTCACCTTCAGACAAGCTTTAGCGATAATGGCTTATGCGCGGCGAAGAAAGGATCTTATGGCATATTTCGCTGTACAATCTGGCTACAGCTATAAGTTATGGCTTGCATTTTTCTCAATCCTCGATCGGCATAAGCAGGAGGGACTAGCTAATTATAACTTGGATAAATTATGTTTACTACTAGCAGACATAAAAGAAGCATGCAAGAGTCTGCGGGGGCGATCTCTACAGTTGCCGGTGATATACCAAAGGGGTCATGAAATTCGCCAAACCACTTATGATGTTTTGTCCGTTTTAAATAGAGTCCCTGCCGTAATAGAGAATACCGAAGAGGGACTGATCGTTCGAGAGATCGATGGCAATGGATCAGGCCCGTTTATTAAAGCAATAACAATACCCTATTTTCCAGTGCCAATCAATTATCAGAAGAGAGATGAGCAGTTCAGAGATGAAGTCAATACAATCGCTGAAGGTGCGCTTGATGTATTCCCTGAAGATCAAAAATATTTTTTACTGTGTTGTGTTCAATCCTTATGCAATGCCATTGAGCCGGATAGAATCTTCGTCCCAGAAGAAGTGATCCTCTGGAATGACAAGATTGTGCCATTATCTAAGTTGGCCATGGAGTTCGACAATGACTGAATTCGACCTCCCCCTCGTTAACACCTCTGATCTCAACCAATACCTCTACTGCCCCCGCCGCCTCTACTACTTAATGTTCTACAACACACAGGGTCTGAACTTCGTCCTGGCCGAGGGACGCTCGGACCATGCTCACCAAGGCCGTAGGGGCCAATGGTATCGGGAGATGTACCTGAGATCGGAGAAACTCCATCTGCACGGAAAAATCGACCTCTTGGAGGGAAAGATAAAGTTTACTCCGGTTGAACGTAAACACGGCACTTCCTTTTACGAAAACGACGAGGTCCAGCTCGCTGCCTACTGCATGCTCTTGGAGGACTATTTGGGCGAGCCGGTACGTATGGGTTACATCTATCTCTTCGGCACAAATGAGCGCTACGCGATTACTATTACGGACTGGCACCGCGAGCGCGTA
>JAAZNU010000061.1 GCA_012798135.1 Veillonellaceae bacterium
GCGACATGGCCGCCATGGTCGCAGCGTCTTCATGTGCATCCGGAACGGCCATTTTCTCTATGCCGATCCCATGGATCAGCTTGGCAGGATCGATACCTCGCGATGTGGAAAAATCTCCTGCAGCAGGCAGGAAGAGTCTGGGCACGTACACCGATAGCTCATCAATTCCCACAGAATTGGTCAAGATCAATATCTCTCCTCAAACCATGACTTCAGGCAGAAGGGGATCGTATGTTATTTCAAAATTTTGCTGCCATTTTCAAGATCGGTTGACAAAGCAAATTATATTAAGGATAAAAACAGATAATGGATTGAATTTTAGGGGTTGATAATCGTATGGTCGACGGAGATGTATACAAAATAATTGAGCTGGTTGGGACGTCCACGACGAGCTGGGAAGATGCAGTCAAGGCAGTGGTCGAAAGAGCCAGCAAGACCCTCAGAGACCTGCGCATCGCTGAGGTCAAGGAGCTGGACGTTAGGCTTGAGAACGGAAGGATCGCAGAATACAGGGCCAAGGTCCGGCTTTCTTTCAAATATGAAGGCGAAAGCGACTAGGATCAATTGAAAAATTGATAGCCGCAAAACGTTCCACGTGAGGTGTCATCTTTTGCCAGCGGCTACTTATTTTTCTTTTCTGTCACAAGCTCGATCTGGAAGAGCTTAGGCCACAGTTTTCCTGTGACGAAGAGCCTGTCACCTTCAGGATCATAGGCTATGCCATTTAGGACATCAACTCCCCTTGCGTCCTTCCTTTGCAGAATGCCGCTCAGGTTGACTGTCCTCAATACTTCACCGGTCTGTGGCGAGATGATGGCAATCCAGTTTGTAGGCCACAAATTGGCGTAAATCTCGCCTTTGATGTACTCCAGCTCATTCAAGCCCTGGACAGGCACACCTGCTGCCTTGACTTTTATCTGTCCCAGCTCCTCGAATGTCTCTGGGTCTAGGAAATGCAGCGTATCAGTGCCGTCGCTCATGATCAGCCTCTCGCCATCGGATGTTATGCCCCAGCCCTCGGTCGGATAGCGAAACTCCCCTATCTGCGTCAGGTTCTGCTTGTCGTACACCAAACCTATGCCTGACTTCCATGTGAGCTGAACTAGGCGGTCTTTGCAGACGGCCACCCCCTCTCCAAAAAATGTACCATTCAGGCGCGTCTGCTGCAGAACGCGGCCTGATTTTAGATCAACTCTGCGCAGTGTCGACTGGCCGAACTTTCCAGTTCCTTCATATAGTACTCCGCCGTCGTAGGCGAGCCCTTGAGTAAAAGCTGAGTTGTCATGAGGATAGGTGTGAATCACCTCGAAGCCGCAGATGGGGACTCTGCCAGAGTTGACTGAATTGAGGTTAGCCTGCGCTGCTAGGGCTGACTGCAAACAACCAATGGCTGCCAGGGAGGCTAAGAGCACAAAAATGTGCAAATTGGCTTTTGATCGACTGCTTCTCTGGATTATGCTCTTCATAAAAGTCAACTTACGGCCCATACTTGCTGAGCACCTCGGCCAGCTCAGCCATCTTCACAGGCTTGCTTATGTAATCGTCCATGCCGGCTTCGAGACACTTCTCTCTGTCGCCTTCCAGAGCGTAAGCAGTGATGGCGATTATCTTTGGCTGCAGCCTTTGTTGACGACGTATTGCTCTGGCGGCCTCCAGACCATCCATCTCTGGCATCTGGACGTCCATCAGGATTATATCATACGACTGGCGCTCTAAAGCCCGTAATACCTCCAGACCGTTCGCAGCCAAGTCTGCCCTGTATCCGAGCTTCTTGAGCATGCGCATGGCCACCTTCTGGTTAACAAGGTTGTCCTCTGCCAGAAGCAAACGCGCACGAGCATAAGTGCTCGAAGGCTGCTCCGCCAGGGGCTGCCTTGTAACAGTTCTTCTAGCTGGTGCAGA
>JAAZNU010000060.1 GCA_012798135.1 Veillonellaceae bacterium
CGATGGTCTACCCGACGGCGTGGAGGCGGGCGAGCCTGTGACCGACAACGACGGCTCGGTGACGTTCGCGCTCATCTCCGACCCCACCATGGTGGACTCCGACGGCGACGAGCTCGATGACCTCAGCGAACTCGATCTGAGCCTGGATCCGTTTGATCCGGACACGGACGGCGACGGCCTGACCGACTACCAAGAGGTCGAGGAGTTCGGTACGGCGCCCGACGTCGTCGACACTGACGGGGACGGGTTTGACGACGCTTACGAGGTGGAGCACCAGGAGGATCAGGGCCTGGACCCGCTGGTGGTGGACGAGAAGGTGGACGCGGCCACGTACGCGCGGGACTTCGCGCGCGGATTCGTCCTGGGCGAACTCTCCCCGGGTGACTCGCTGGCGTGGTTTGCGGGAAATCTAGTCTCGGGCGGATCGAGTTTCATTCCGGGAGTCGGCTGGATTGCCGGGACGGTATCGGACGTCCGTGACACGATCGGCCTGGCGATTCAACAGGACTGGGTCGGAGCAGGTTACAGCGCCGTCGGACTGGTACCCACCGTGGGAGACGCGGCGGCGGCTCCGGCTAAGGCGGCAGCGTTCGTGGCGCGGCATCCGGAGCTCCTGGTGGGAGTCGGCGCCGTCGTGGCCAGCGCCAAGTGGCTTCCGGACAACCTCAAAGTCAGCACCCTGAAGCGGATCAACACCAACTGGGATGAGCTCACAGATGCCAACGTGTCTGAGGCGGCGCTCGTGCGACTACAAAGCAGCCGCCAGGATCTCGACTCACTCGCTGCAGCGACGCAACGCGCCGGACGCAAAGCGAACACCAATGCCCCCTTCATGAAGAATGGCAAGGCCGGCGAGGAGTATCTGGAAGGCTTGTATGCGGACTCTGTTACCGGAGTAACCACTCAGGTCACCCATTCCACCGCGGATTGCATGAATGTGTGCAATAAGGTTTCGCGGCGCATCGACGTCCTCGCAGACGGCGTGGCGCACGAATCCAAGGTAGGTTACAAGTCGCTGACTAGCGATATACGCCGACAGATTGAGTCCGACGCGTATCTAGTAGACACGGGCCAGATCGAAGCCGCACACTGGCACTTCTTCGCCAGCGACGTCACGGGCAAGATTGGTCCATCCAAGCCATTGCTAGATTTCCTTGATGAGAAGGGAATCCAGTACACCATCCACTTGCCCGATACGCCATGAAATGAGCGAGCCATGAGTACTTACACCGACTTCGCTGGGATGAGCACCGCGCAGGCTGATGAATACCTGCGGCAGTTTCTTGCCGAGCAGGCGGGCGCGCTCGCGAGGTTCGCTTCCGCTATCTCAGTGCCTCTTCAGTACACCCCCGAGTGCTTGGATGCGGTGTGGGACGCGACGGTGCCACAGTTGCGGTGGCGACGCGGCTATGTGCCTCCGGCGCTCGGGCAGCCGGGACCTGTCATCAGCCCCGACCAGCTTGAGCCGCCCGCAGAGCTGCCGTCCTGGTTCCATCACCCGAGCGCAGCTGGCTATGCCCGCTTCTCCGCGTCCACCTTGTGGCTCATTGACGGTGCCGGGCGCTACTTTTGCGAGTTCCTGGTTCAGAATGAGGGTGCCAGATGGGCGAGCGGCCGGTCGGGCGCCAAGGATTACCTGTATCAGAATCAGCCGGTCATTGTGGGTGCCGGCCCCGCTGCGTTCAGCCCATTCCAGACCTGCGCAGTGCTGTCCTCCCGCGCATTACGGGGTGGCACCGAACGGGGCCCGCGCACGTTGAGGGATGTCTGGCGCCAACTTACTTAGGGTTGAACCGAGAGCCTGGCGCACACTGCCCAGCATGCCCTCCGTGCCCGAAGTGACCCTCACGCCATTCATTTGACACCTCTCGTGAATCGAGCGCCAAACGGGAAGAACTAGCCAAGTTGATGGTAGGGTTGAATGCAATTCCCGTAAAAGGAG
>JAAZNU010000059.1 GCA_012798135.1 Veillonellaceae bacterium
ACACTCGGTGCATCAGATGCGCACTCCGGAGTGGCGCACATGAGCTTCTCCAGCAACGGAGTGTCGTGGTCGGCTGCGGAGCCCTACGGGACCACGAAGAGCTGGACCCTTGCTGATGGGGAAGGCTTCCGCACGGCATATGTGAAGTACCAGGACGCGGCCGGAAACTGGACCAACGAGCCCATCTCAAGAGGCATCGTCGTTGACAAGACGGCCCCGAGCCGCCCCACGGGCGTCGCTGCTTCACCGTCCGGCAACAACCGAGTGAACGTATCATGGACGGCATCCACCGATGCCACAGGGGTGACCGGATACACACTCTACCGGGACGGTCAACTGCTGGGGACCGTGACCATCACAGGTTACACGGACCAGAGCGTCCTGCCAGGCCACACTTACTCTTACACCGTGACCGCCCGGGATGCCGTGGGCAACGTGTCCCCACCCAGCGACCTGGTTACAGCCGCGGTTCCCTGGGGTGATTCGGTGCCTCCTACCACCACGCTTGCACTGTCCCCGGACCCCGGGGCCGGATGGGCGAATCAGTCTGTCACGGTGGTGCTCAGCAGTTCCGACGGAACCGATGGCAGCGGCGTGCGGCAGATATCGTACTCCCTGGATGGCTGGAGCACAAGCAACACCTACACCCAGCCGTTCTCTGTGGGTGAGGGAGTGACCACCGTCAGCTACCGCGCCGAGGACAACGCCGGCAATCTGGAAACGTCGAACACTTCGCCCGCGATCCGTGTTGATCTGCAACCGCCTTCCGGCACTGTCGCCATCAACGGGGGCGCAACACTCACCAACTCCTTTGGAGTGTCTTTGTCACTCTCCGCCGAGGACACTGGCAGCGGGGTGACGCACATGCGGTTCTCCAGTGACGGTTCGTCCTGGACCACCGCCGAGAGCTTCGCCGGCTCACGTTCCTGGACGCTACCTGCCGGTGACGGGTCTCATTCCGTGCATCTCCAGTTGCGGGATGCTGCGGGCAACTGGTCGGCGGGATCGATCTCATCGGCCATCGTTGTGGATGCCACTCCGCCCACTACCCCCACCGGAGTGACCGCGACCTCGCCCGATGGGGTAAGCGTGTCGGTCGGCTGGCAGGCGTCTTCAGACGCCACTGGAGTCACAGGATACAGGGTGTACCGCGGCGGCGCCCTGTTGGGAGAGAGCACAAGCACGGGCTACACTGACAATGACGTCTCGTCCGGAAACAGTTACTCCTACACGGTGCGTTCCGTAGACTCCGCGGGCAACCTGTCTTTGCCCAGCGTCTCGGCAGCCATCGCATTGGCTACGGATGCTCCTGTTCTCGATCTCGCGATGACCGGAAACCTGGTGGATCCGCTTCCGGGTGAGACGGTCAGGCTCCAGGTTACGTACAGGAATAACAGCGCGACTGATGCCGTGGATGTGACTATAAGCTGCCCGCTTCCCGATGCAACGACATACGTCGATGGCAGCGCGACCGCGGGAGGTGTGTTTGATGCTGGTTCCGGCGTCGTCCGGTGGGCACTTTCGTCGGTGCCGGTAGGGGCTACCGGGCATTTCTACTTCGAGGTGACGGTGGATTAGACGGGGCTCCAGCACGAAGCTTCTCAAGGGGCGGCCCATCCGGGCCGCCCTTCTGCATACCGT
>JAAZNU010000328.1 GCA_012798135.1 Veillonellaceae bacterium
GAACAGTGGCAAAGACAACAGACGAGATTTGATTATCACAATCGTTTGAGACTGCCGCAGTATTTGGATTTATTTGAAAAAGCAGGGTTTGAAGTCGTTTACAAAGAGTATTCAACGATTATGGATAACGAAAAAGAACTCGAAAAGTTCCAAAAGCTAAAAATCCATCCTGACTTTATGGAGTATTCTGTCGAAGAATTAACAGCAAGCTCGCTGGTTTTTATCTTAAAGCCTATAAGGGCTTAGAACATTGGTTACAAGTTAAGGATTCTCGGTATCTGTCAAGGCATGACTTTTTATGACTGATTTCAACAAAATTTGTGCTTTTCCGAGTGCCAAAACTCCGTTAGTGGAGTAACTGGTCAATCAGAAGGAGCAGGATGTTCATCCCTTCCCGATTTTTGTGTGCCAATGAGCATAAAATTGCTCAGAATCCCCATAAAAATGGCCTTGACATCCTCCAAAAAGGCTTAACTTGTAGGCAATGGGCTTAGAAATCAAACTTTATTTTTGCGCAAACACGCGAAATTTCTGTTCGACAAAACAAACACAAGCCAATCCTAATCGGATTTAGGCACCTGCCCCGTATCTTACCTAACACCTAGCCAGGTCTTACGAAAACTGCTTTAGACACCGTCAGAAGGCGAACAGTTCGACTGGGCAAAAATTCTCCAATATGGGAAGGGATGTTCGGCACCGTTGGGAAAAATGCCTGATCTAGTTGGCCTATACCATCGATTTCCATATCCCCTGCGAGTACTGGCTGCCAGCCTGCGGGGGTACCAACTGCACTGGTGGCGATACAGCCATGAAACGGACCGGCTCGTTGGCGAAGCGGTCGAACGCGAATATTGGTCGGCCGATCAATGGGCTGCCTGGCGGGAAGAACGTTTGGCGCAATTGTTACAGCGGGCAGCCATGACGGTGCCTTATTATCAACGCTTCTGGCAAAATCAACGCCGTGTTGGGAATCGTTCGTCGTGGGAACTGCTAGAGAACTGGCCGATCTTAACGAAAGAGGAATTGCGCGCTTATAATCGCGACTTTGTTGCCATTGATTGCGATCTAGCGCGCATGTATTGCGAGCATACCAGCGGTACAACTGGAACGCCGCTTCACGTCTGGCTGAAACGCGAGACCCTCGTTCAATGGTATGCGATTTTCGAGGCGCGATGGCGAGGATGGTACGGGCTCTCGCGAAAAGATCGTTGGGCTATTTTGGGCGGACAATTGGTTACGCCAGTTACACAACGCAAATCTCCATATTGGGTTTGGAATGCTGGCCTGCAGCAGTTATACTTTTCTACATACCATCTTTCCGAGTCGAGTGTGGCAGATTATGTACGTGCGCTGAGTGACCATCGAATTACTTATCTCTGGGGCTATGCCTCCGTTTTGGCTGCACTGGCGCAATATATTCAGGAGAAAGGGCAACAACCGCCTGAATTGCGTAGAGTGATCAGCAATGCTGAACCGCTGTTTGACTTTCAACGCAATCGGATTGCTGAGGTTTTTAAATGCCCTGTGGTGGATACTTATGGAATGGCCGAAATGGTCAGCGCCGCTAGCGAGTGTGACTATGGGACATTTCACCTTTGGCCAGAGGTTGGTATCACTGAGGTGTTTTGTGATGATGTCGATATGCCTGAAGCAAAGGGTCAGGTTGGCCGGTTGATCTGCACAGGCCTCCTAAATCTGGATATGCCTTTGATCC
>JAAZNU010000058.1 GCA_012798135.1 Veillonellaceae bacterium
GGCACAGTCAAATGGTGCTTTGGAGACGTTGACTGCGGAACTACCCTGATAGCTACACTTACAGTATGGGACGCAGCGGGCAACATGGCTGTTGAAGTAGTAGAACTGAAAGATGTAGATAACATGGCGCCAAGGATCGATTCTTTTGAAATCGGAAAACTAAACCATGAAAACGACAAGCCGTATCTAGATATTACCTGGAGCGCAACAGACAACTGTCCAAACAGTGTTTCAGTATGGGTTGACCAGGGATACCTAGAGAGACGCTATCCAGATTCGGATAACACGATGACAGCACAGATAAACCCGTTCGAACCCGAAGACTGGAAAGACAAGTGGACGGGAGGAAAGAACTCATTCACGGTGGCTCCGTGCGGTATGCGCTGGTACCTAGATGATCCTGCAGCGAGCGGGACCGTATGGATTGCCTTCCAGGATGTATGCTGCAACGAGGCAACTGAGACCACATCTTTCGAAGGATTTGAGTTCGACCTCGGTATCCTAATAGAAGTTGAAGGAATGGGAAAGGTCATTGGACCCGAACCGGGACGCTATCCTTACGGAAAGGAAATCTGCCTCACCTACGAAGCTACGGACTGCTGGTACTTCGTCGAATGGCAGGTAGAAGACAGAAAGGGTACATGGACCGATGACTCCCGTGAGCTTTGCTTCCCGTTAACGGGTGACAGCACTGTCACGGCGATTTTCAAACAGTACGTGTACACTGTATATGTTGTAGATGATCCGACGGGGGCTGCTTCTGAGCTCACTGCAGATGCCACATATCTCTGCGGCGCTACTGCCTGTGTTGATGCAACTCCGACAGATTGCTACGACTTCCTCTACTGGAATACTGGAGACGCAACAGAGTCCGGTCCTTCTTACTGCTTCACCGTTGAGGGTGATGTGACTTTGACTGCAGTATTCAAGATCAAGCAATACGAAGTCACGCTCTCAGCAAGCCCAACGAATGGTGGAACAGTAACCGGTGCGGATACGTACGATTGTGGCAGTGAAGTCACCGTAGTGGCCACTCCCGCAGACTTCTACGACTTCGTCGGATGGTTCGCAGGCGAGACTCTTGTAAGCACAAACACAGAGTATACGTTCACAGTTACCGAAGATGTCGATCTCGAGGCCCGATTCACGATCGAGAGTTATAATGTAGTCTTCATACGTAGTCACCCGGGCGTACGGGTGGGGCAAGTAGTTATTACTCCAAACCCAGATATAAAACTTGACGAAGATAGAGTTTTCGGAAACGACCTAGTCTTATCGTTAGAAACAACTCTTGTTCTTGAACGCGGCAACTATCTGCTTGAGGCTCTTAATCGAACTGGTTTTACTCTTATTCCTAATCTAACCTTTGTTACCTGGACTCTTGAAGGCGGTGTGTCCACTACAAATCCATGGACGAGCGGAAACATAGACATCGAGCTCACTGGAGACGCCACTATAACTGCGACTTTCAATTAAACATAGTTGCTTTATTAGTTCTAATTCACAGCGGGGACCAAGGTCCCCGCTGTTTTTCTGTGATAGCATTCTTTCTATAGAGCAACCGCGCCACTGTCACGATCGTCTAATACCATATTGTTCTAATTAAGCTCTGTTTGGGACACGAGTATCTACAGA
>JAAZNU010000057.1 GCA_012798135.1 Veillonellaceae bacterium
GGCCCTGCAGAAGCTTGTCAGGAGAAGCGGCGATACCCGGTACGAAGTTCCCCGGTGAGAACGCTGATTGCTCCACCTCCGCGAAGTAGTTGTCGGGATTGCGGTTCAGCACCATGCGCCCGATGGTCATGGGCGGTACATCGCCGTGCGGCCAGACCTTGGTGATGTCGAACGGGTCGAAGCGATACTTCTCGGCCTGTGCGGGGGTCATGATCTGCACCTCGACCTTCCACGAGGGGAACCTGCCTTTCGCGATGGACTCATTCAGGTCCCGGGTGGCATGGTCCGGGTCCCTGCTCTTCATCTCGTCCGCCTCGGCGGCGGTCAGGTTCTTTATCCCCTGCTCGGTCTTGAAGTGCAGCTTTATCCAGTAGTGGTCGCCCTTGTCATTGTACCACTTGTAGGTATGGCTGGTGTAGCCGTTCATGTTCCTGTACGTCGCCGGCGTGCCGCGGTCGGAGAACAGGATGGTCACCTGGTGGATGGACTCCGGGGTCAGCGAGAGGAAGTCCCAGAACATGTTGGGGTCCTTAAGGTTCGTTCCCGGATTCCTCTTCTGGGTGTGTATGAAGTCCGGGAACTTGATGGCGTCCCGGATGAAGAACACCGGGGTGTTGTTACCCACCATGTCATAGTTCCCCTCCTCGGTGTAGAACTTCACCGCGAAGCCTCTCGGGTCTCGTTCCGCATCCGCTGAACCCTTCTCCCCGCCCACGGTCGAGAATCTGACGAACACGTCGGTCCGCTTGCCGACCTTGTTCAGGAACTTGGCCTTGGTGTACTTGGTCACGTCCGCCGTGACCTCGAAGTATCCATAGGCTCCGGCGCCCTTGGCGTGTACGACCCGCTCAGGGATGCGTTCCCGATCGAAATGGGCCAGCTTCTCGATGAGGTGGACGTCCTGGACCAGTGTAGGCCCGTTACGCCCAGCGGTCATGCTGTTCTGGTCGTCCTCCACGGGCTTCCCGAAGCTATCGGTGAAGGCCCGTTTCTTGAGGGATGGCTTCTTCATGGTGTTTACTAGCCATCTGCTATGAAATATAATGATTCCCGACCTTTCAAAATTCGAAATCCGCAAGCCCGATGGTCCGTTCAGATCGGGATTGGCCCCCTGATAATTTCAATGACCGCAGGTGTTCAATATAAATACTAGTAACTGCTTCGCATATTTCGTTACAAGGGTCAGCTGATCTTTGTTTACACAAATAGGTAGATTAGTAATGTACGGAAGACAGAGGTCGGGCGGATACAACCGCCCTAGAAACGACGGGCCCCGCGAGATGCACGATGTAGTTTGCTCCGACTGTGGAGCGAAAACCCAGGTTCCTTTCAAACCGACTGAGGGCAGGCCTGTTTATTGCAGGGACTGCTTCCAGAAGCACAAGCCGAAGGACAGGTTCTAAACCTGAATAAAAACTTACAAACCACTTCCCTTTTACTTACTTCTTCTTTTAATATCTCAATTATCTAACACTCTTTACTAATACGTATAGGTCAAATGATCATTGAAATCTCTTGTTGTCCCCGATGCCCTATCATACTGGTCATTTCTTATGCAGGTATAAATCGTCTCTTCTCACCAACTAAAAATGCCAATTATCATGGTTCCTCTGCGTTCCAAAGGTAAGGATAATATGAACGGACAGGAAATCATCTAAAGCAGATGACATGCCATAGCGACCTTCTGAAGGCCTGATGATGGTACTGATTTACAATTTCGTGTTGACTATGCTATACTATTGATGGGAGATTAGGACCGATTCCGGTCCAGAGCTCTGTTCTTCCGTCACCCTATGGCCTTTTTCCATCAGATGCAGACATTTATCGTAAGCATCCTCGATTACCTTGGTAGAAACGAATCCCGGTTCCAGGTCCACTTCTCTGAAATTGAACTCTTCGCTGAACTCCCTGACTTTTTCGTGGAAGTGCTCCCTATCTCCTATCCCGGTATCAATGCGCAAGACCCGGTTGTATCCGGCATAATCAAAGAGCATCTTTAGCGTTTCCAGGCCCCCGTTCTCCGTACCCTTGGTGAACTCCATCTTGTTGATGAGGCCCCGCCAGTTCTCGGCCCAGGCCGGGGTCATATAGAACACGCCAGCATAGCGCTTCAACAGCCGCAGGTAACCGTCCGTTCCCCCTAATGGGGCGGCGATGCAGTCATCCACGATCTGTCCTCTTTCATCGGTCAGTATGACCACTGGCGATCGCACGTCCTCAAATAGCATGTCCATGTCCTTGAAGGCGTTTCCGCACAGTCCATAGCCAAGCAATATTGCTGAGCATTGGCGGTCTATCTGCTTGACCGCGCTCACCACCTCCTTTGCCAGTTCCTTCGGGTATTCATGAAGTCCAAAGGGCTTCATCCAGACCAGGCAGGTCCGACCTTCACCTTTTGGCAGTTCAGCGATCTCCGTCTCCCTGATGGTATGGACGTCAGGTCGCAAGGGGCGCAATTTCCTCAGCAAGCTCTCGGAATGCTCATCTTCTACCACGAAAATGTCCCGCAGGCCCCGGTCCCTGTTCAGTATGTAAACTATCTCATCTTCCAGGATTGGACAGCCCACGATGCCCATTCGCCCATCGCTAGACATATCGATCACCCCCGAACCCGCATGCTACCGATGGCGCTCTCCATATGGGTGAGGTCCTTGTCCATGGTGCTTTCAAAAGACTCCAGGCGCTGGCGAAGGTCGAAAAGGTACTGATTCTGCTGCTTCAGTTCTTCAAGTATCTGTTGTAGCAAGATTGTTTGATCGTCGATCATCAAGGTTGTAAGGAGACTTCGTTCCTTAATAATCTTTGGGCGCTCGTGTCGAACAATTTTTATGAAGTGGACC
>JAAZNU010000056.1 GCA_012798135.1 Veillonellaceae bacterium
ACTGACCACCTGGGTGGTGCTGACCGGCCCGCCCAGCAGCGCCGCGCCCAAAATGACCGAGGCCGAGGCCACCTGGGTGCAAAAACCGTGCACCGGGCGAATGCAAAAGAATTTTGCACCCAGCGTCTTGATCAGGCTCCAACCGCCCACACTGGTGCCAAAAGCAATGGCCCCGGCGCTGGCGGCAATCACCCAGGTTGGCACCTCGAATGATTTGATGTAACCTGTGGTCACCAGCCCCAGGGTGATGATGCCCATGGTTTTCTGGGCGTCATTGGCACCGTGGCTGAGCGCCAGCCCCATGCCGGTGAGCACCTGGGCTTTTTTAAAGAACCAGTTAATCTTCATCGACGCGCCGCGCGCCAAAAAGTAGACCAGGCGGGTAAACAAAAAGCCCACCAGCAGGCCCAGAATGGGCGACAGGAACAGGGCCACAAAAACCTTGGTGAGCCCCGCCATGCGAATGGCGCCGGCGCCCACGCCAGCCATCACAGCCCCGATCAACCCGCCAATCAGCGCGTGCGATGAGCTGCTGGGAATGCCCAAATACCAGGTGGCCAGATTCCACAAAATGGCGCCGGTCAGAGCTGCCAGCAGCACTGGCAGGGTCATCAGGTCGGGCGGGATAATCTCAGAGCCGATGGTTTTGGCCACTGCCACGCCAAACAAAAAGGGACCGCAAAATTCAGCAATGGCGGTCAGCGCCAGCGCCAGGCGCGGAGAAAGCGAGCGGCTGGAAATGATGGTTGCCACGATATTACTGGAATCATGCACACCGTTCAAAAAATCAAATATCAATGACAGGACGATTAAGACAATCAGCAAAGGTTCCATCCGGCGATCGTCCTAGGTTGTTTTCATGATGATGTCTGAAATCACATTGGCAGCCTGGTCTTCGCGGTCAGCCGCATTGCTGAGATGACGGTAAATTTCGCGGACTTTCAACATGGTCATGATATGTTTAATGTCCTTCGGACCTTTGAACAGGTCGGCAATGGCTTCGCGATAAGTGGCTTCAACGCGATTTTCAATCTTCTTGGCGCGGTGCGCGTGCTCTGAGGCCACGTTCAAATGCTTGTCCTGAATGCGCAGCACCGCCAGGTGCAGTTCTTTGGCAGCTTCATAAAGCAGCTCTGCCATTTGCTGCATGTGCGGCGTCGGATCAACATCCAGGATTTCCATTTCATCCACAGTGGTGTTGGTGTAATCCAGAATATCGTCGATATCGCGCGACAGCGAAAAAATATCTTCACGATCCAGCGGCGTGACGAACGTGTTCATCAATTCTTCGATCAGGATGCGGCGCGCTTCATCAGCCTGTTTTTCCGTCTCGGAAATTTGCTTGGCAATGTTGGAATTGCGTTTCTTCAGGTAGTGAGTAAGCAGTTCCAAGCCGGTAACGGTGATATTGGTTTGTTCAACCAGCATGGTTAAAAATTTATTCGGCTTGGGTTTTAGAAAATCAAAAAATTTCATATTACTCCTAATGTTTAGGCTACCTATTCATCAATGTCCAGCAAAATGGGACGCGAGAATGAAACGGACACTTCCTGCCCGGTTTCCAACGCAAAATTCGTTTGCGTATTGGCGCGCAGTTGAACCGTGCCCAGTTCCAGCAGGCAGTCGCTTTTGTCGCCCAGGTAAGTCTGGCGCAGCACTTTGGCGCGTGTTCCGCCGGTGCCCTGGTAGGGCAGCACTTCCACATATTCGGGGCGCACCACAACCACCGCCTTTTCGCCCACCTTTTGGTGCGTGGACGTGATGGCGCAAATCAAGAAATGATCTTCGGTTCCGTCGTCCAGTTTAACGCGGGCAGTTTCACCGCTGATTTCAACCACCGTGCAGGGGATGAAATTGGCCATACCGATAAAATCAGCCACAAAGGTGTTGGCAGGTTTCTGATATACCTCGGGGGCTGTGCCAATTTGTTGAATTTTGCCGTTGTGCAGCACCACAATGCGGTCTGACATCGACATGGCTTCAGCCTGGTCGTGGGTCACATACACCACCGTAATTTTCATGCGGCGCTGCAATTCAACAATCTCAAAACGCATGCTCTCGCGCAGCTTGGCATCCAGGTTGCTGAGCGGCTCGTCGAGCAGCAGCACCTTGGGCTCCATCACCAGCGCGCGCGCCAGCGCCACACGCTGCTGCTGTCCGCCCGAAAGCTGGTCGGGCATGCGCTCTGCCAGGCCGTCCAGTTTCACCAGGCTCAACACATGCATCACTTTTTCCTGCATGTCTTGCTTACTTATTCGCTTAAAGCGCAAAGGATAGGCCACGTTTTGAAAAATATTCATGTGAGGCCACACGGCATACGATTGGAACACCATGCCCATATCGCGCTGCTCGGGCGGCAGAAAGATTTTTTGGTCAACCGATGTAATGGGAACATCATCCAATAAAATGGAACCACCTGTGGGGGTGGTAAAACCGGCAATCATGCGCAACGTGGTGGTTTTTCCGCAGCCCGAAGGTCCCAGCAGGGTGACAAACTCACCGTCGTTCACGGTCAGGTTTACATTTCGAACTGCTTTAAAGTCCCCAAAACTTTTTTCCAGGTTGACAAGTTTTAGTTCAGCCATGCAATTATCTCCTCAAAACCGAAAGCCTAGAATCCCATCTGATTCTTGGTGATCCGGTTGGTAATAAAATTGAGAACCAGGACAATGATTGTCACGACAAACGCCAGCGCAGCGGTCATCAGCACTTTGCCTTCCTGGTGAAGTCCGTAAACCACGGTGCCCAGGGTTTCGTTGTTGACTGAGAACAGCAGAATGGACAGGGTCAACTCTGTCAGCGCGGGGATGAATGCCAGGAACCAGCCTGCAAAAACATTGGTCTTGATCAGCGGGATGACAATATCCTTAAACGCGGTCACAAAATTGGCGCCGGAGATGCGCGCGGCCTCTTCCAGAGATATGTGCACCTGCTCAAACGCCGCGTTGATGGAACGCACGC
>JAAZNU010000260.1 GCA_012798135.1 Veillonellaceae bacterium
GTCGTGGTCCTGGTGGTGCTTTCCATCGCCATTGGAGTCCTCTTTTGGGCCTGGACCTTTATTGCGGGCCTTGCCAAGCCCCTGTCGGCCTTCGGGCTCGATTACCTCTTAGCGGGGGTCTGGTTCATCGGCGGCACCCTGGTAGCCTTTATCATCCGGCGGCCCGGGGCAGCCCTGCTCGGCGAAGTCCTGGCGGCCATTCTGGAAGGCTTTATCACCCAGTGGGGCATCACCGCGGCCATTTGGGGCCTGGTGCAGGGCCTTGGTGCGGAGGCGGTCTTTGCCGCCACCAGGTACAAGAAATGGAATTTACCCACCATGCTCATGGCTGCCTTGGTTTCATCAATCTTTTCGTACATTCTGGACTTCTTTTACAGCCAATACTGGACCCTGCAAGCCTGGGTCTGGCCCATCCAGATTGTGTCCGTCTCCGTCGGCGGCCTTTTCTGGGCAGGCTGGCTCGCCTACCGCATCGGCCGGGGGATTATCCGCACCGGCGTCGCCTCCAACCTGCGCTGTGCCGATGACCTGGTGCTGGACGAACAGGCTGGAGACCGGGAATAGGACCGCCAAGGGCTTATTCCCGGCGGTATATTGCGGCATATTATGGAAGTAATTCGGCTGGAAGGCCTGTCGTTCCGTTTTCCTGGCAGGGCAAAACCCCTTTTTAAGGACCTGAACCTGGTCATACACCGGGGGGACCGCCTGCTCTTGCACGGCCCCTCGGGCAGTGGCAAATCGACCCTTCTGGCCATTCTTGCAGGTCTGGTGCCGGACCATGTGGGTGGGGAATTCACGGGTAGTCTCAGGCTGTCCTACACCCGCAAGGCCCTGGTCCTGCAAAACCCCGAAGCCCAGGTCATCACCCCCACTGTGGAGGAAGAACTGGCCTTTCCGCTGGAAAACCGGGCTATGCGGGTAGATGACATGGACCGGCGCATCACCGCCATGTTGGACCGTTTCGGCATGGCCCCCTTCCGCTATCGAAATCCCCTGGAACTTTCAGGAGGCGAATGCCAGCGGCTTTCCCTTGCTGCGGGGCTTATCCAGGAACCGGAATTGCTCTTCCTTGATGAACCTACTTCCTACCTGGACGAGGACCGATCCCGGGCGCTCTTCCGTGACCTGGCTAACCTGCCCCCGGAGGTCACCGTAGTTCTTGTAGAGCACCGCCTTGAGCTCGTGGAGGATTTCTGCACCCGATGGGTTCAGATTGATGAGGGGGGCTTGGCCGAACAAGCTTCCTGGAAGGATGTGCTGGCCCATACGCCAAGCCTTGAACTTCCCGAGAACGGCCATGGCAACGCTACTCGTTCTTCGGGCATCTTCGCTGACCGTGCAAGAGAGCCGGCGCTTGGGCCTAATTCGTACAGCCCCCCGCCCCTCCTCGAAATCCGCGGTCTGAGCCACCGCTACCCCCCTTCAGCACCCGCGCCGGCGACTGTTACAGGGGCCCTCGGAGGGACCACCGCTGAGACCGCCCCGGCCAACACCCCGGTTCTGCAGAATCTATCCCTGAGCCTCGCCCCAGGCAGCATTAGCGCCATAATGGGGCCCAGCGGGAGCGGTAAAACCACCCTGCTTAAAAAAATTCTCAAGCTCCTTCCGGTGGAACAGGGCACCATCTGGTGGAAGGGCCAGGACATTACCGGCCTTAAACGGAACGATTATTTTCAAAATCTAGCCTATATTCCCCAAAATCCGGAACATCTCTTTTTAGAGGATACGGTGGCGGAGGAACTGGCCCTTAGTTCTGAGAATCGAGAAAAGGCCCTCCATCTCGCAAGGCTTTTTGCACTGGAGCACCGGCTTAAGGCCCATCCCTTTAAGCTGAGCGAGGGTGAAAAGCGGCGCCTTACCCTCTGTA
>JAAZNU010000331.1 GCA_012798135.1 Veillonellaceae bacterium
CAGTATGAGAATAACAGTCCCCGAGGCTATGATACAACATATACAGCCCGGCTTGTAGTTACTTCCCAGTATTTTTGTATGGATACAACCACAAAAAATATTACAGTACATCCACATATTAATGCAGAATTTTCAGTTAATACAGGTCAGGGATGTGCCCCTCTACCGGTTACCATTACCAACGGATCGTTTGGAAAGTACCCGGGAATCAGCAATTATAACTGGTCGTTTGGCGACGGTTCAACATCCAATCTTCCTGCTTCACAATATCAGCATGTATACCAGAATACTACCTCTTCTACCCAAACCTATAATCTTCAACTGATTGTCAGAAATCTGGGGGGATGCACCGATACCATGAGCCAACCGGTAAAAGTATTTCCGCAGGTATTCAGCCGTTTTACCACAGATAAGCAGGAAGGTTGCAATCCGCTGGATGTTACATTTACCAATACATCCAATATGCCTGTTGCCAGCTCCTTTGTCTGGACGTTTGGGGATGGGGTTTCGTCGTCAGGTACCAATGTATCACATATTTATATTAATAACCTGAGCAAGGACACAACCTTCCGTGTTAGCCTTGTAGCTTCATCTGCTGAATATTGCACAGATACCCAGTTTGTCGACATTAAGGTGTATTCATTTATCGACGCTGATTTTTCATTGGCACAGAACAATCTCTGTTCTCCCTTCCCCTTGTCCATTACGAATAACTCAAGGGGTGGCATTACTTCCTATGCATGGGACTTCAGAGACGGGGCAACAAGTACTCAGGTGACTCCGTCCCATACCTATATTAACCGGACGCTTACTGATCAGGTGCGTGATTTGAGGCTGGTAGTAATGAACAGTCATGGATGCAGGGACACCATGGAACGCCAGGTAATCGTATTTCCTGAAGTTAAGGCTTCGTTTATTCCCGATGTATCAGCAGGATGCGAACCTCTCTTGGTTTCATTTACCAACAATTCGAACGAACCTGTAGCTGCTTATTATACATGGACCTTTGGAAATAAGGGAACATCGTCAGAAGTAAATCCTGTCTTTTCTTTTTCTAATTTGGGATCTTCTGACAGTATAAATGTTGTAAGATTGTTTGCCAGTTCTGTTCATGGCTGTACTGACGATACAACAATGAATATTAAGGCGTATGCTCATATAAATGCCGACTTTAAAGTCGTTAATCCCCAATTGTGTTCTCATAATGCCATTACTATCAGCAATACTTCCTCGGGGGGTATCACTACTTATTTCTGGGACTTCGACGGTGACGGTAAAAACGATTCGAACCGTTCTGATGCACAGTTTAGTGAGACGTACTATAATAATACTCCGGATCCTGTAATATATCCTCTTCAGCTGATCGTTAAGAATAACCATGCATGTTATGATACTGCTGTACACAATATAACGGTATACCCAAAGATTACAGCTGGTTTTACAATGGACTCAGCCGGGTGCCATCCATTGGAAGTGCAGTTTGCCAATACCACACTGAATGGAAATGCTTTACTGGGATCGGCCGGGAACTATGACTGGTACTTTGGTGATATGGGTTCGTCAGCGGAACTTAATCCGGTAAAAATATATAATAACTATGGGTCAACAGATATAACCCGGGTAGTGAAGCTGGTTGCTACTTCTGTTTATATGTGTAAGGACTCAATAGAAAA
>JAAZNU010000138.1 GCA_012798135.1 Veillonellaceae bacterium
CCTGTCCGGAATAAGGGTTTCAAGTGGCCAATCGTCGAAGGCATTGTTCTGGCGCAGGAGCTGGATGAACCGTTCGTCGAGGATGGCAGGGATTCGCTGACCACGGTAAGGACGGCGCAATAGTACCCTCAGCAGATCGGACGGCTGTTTGATAAGCTCCGGAGCGATTTCGAAGACATGCAGGAGGACGAATCCCTTGGTGGCGTTATCGCCAAGTTGACCGGGGGTATGCCGCTTTTGAGCCTGGTACAAAGCATCCAGGTCCCCACGGTCCAAAGCGGTTACGACCGGATAGCTGAGGTTCGTGAAGATGTCCCCGAGGTTGAAAGACAGCTTGCGGCTTGCCTGAAGAAGGTCGTAAGGCAACGCACCGAGATCGCTTGCCTGGGAATGCAAAACGACCACCAGGTCCGTATCCTCGCCCCGGTCCCAACGGGAACGGAACTTCGATTCATAGGCGTAACGGAACGCGATGTGGTCCTCGAAGGGGATCAGCTCGAACCCCCGTTCACGAATGCCTTCGAGAATTAGTTCCTCGAGCAGCAGACCGTCGGGGTCCGCCACCAAGGTGAGCCGAGCGACCTTCGGGGTAAACTCTTTCAGGATCTGATCGCGCCAGCTACTCATCTCCATCGCCCTCCACGCGAATCATGAGCAAGGCCACCATCTCGGGATAGACATGGGCTCTTTCCTCGATCTGTTGCTGAAAGGTTTTCTCCTCTTGAGCGAGCAGGGCAAGGCGGTAATTGCGCACTTGGGGCAGGCCGATCCGCTCGATGGTTTTGCGTCGGGCCGCAAAGGCGTAGTCTGCTTTCTCCCGCTCACGAGCGATTCTCGCTCGGTGTTCCTGTACGAGTGCCTCGTAGATGGGCTTTCCTTGCTCTTCGGCGGCCTTGTGCATCTGTGCGTAGGCGATCTGGGACACCTGAGTGTCGAGAATGGAACAGACTTTCGGGCTTGCCATGAGGAGCTGGTCCCAGACATGTCTTGCCGTCGGCATGAAGACCCTGCCATCGTCAGCAAGGAGTAACGGCATGATCCTTCGGCGGTTCCATTCCATGGTTGTTATGGCGATCCGCCACAGGGACCAGACTCCATTGATTTCTTTGGGGACGCCAGGAAGGGATACGACTGGGACCGGCTGACCGGGTGCGAAGCGGGGAAGTCGCATGGCCAGGCCGCGAATCCTCGGCTCTTCCAGGGTGAGGTGCCGGGCGGTGGGAAACCTTTCAGCCTCCTTGCCCGTAAAGATCACGTTCGTGTAAATCTCACCATCGGGCCAGGTGATGTTCCAACTCTGGCCTTTCCTTTCGGCCTGACCACCGTGCGCTTTCAGGTAGCTCACGGTCATGCGCTCAACCCAATAGGGCAAGGGATGGGTCAGGAGTCGCTGGGCTTCGCCCGGCTCAAGGTCTTCCGTCGCTCCAAGTACCGAAGCTGTTGTACGCGCTTCCCGCACTTGGTCTTGCAGCCGGGCGATTATGCTGTCCACGGATTCCTCCACCTTTTCCGGGTTGAGGATCGCCTCCAGGTACATTTCATCGAACATTCGACCGGCCTGGGCCGAATCCAGCACGTCACCGGTCTTGTCGATCCCGAATTCCTCGAAGATGACGGCGAGCTTCTGCTCCAGGACCTCC
>JAAZNU010000055.1 GCA_012798135.1 Veillonellaceae bacterium
GCTCAATGAATCTGGCTGCTTTAGGTAACGGGATCTGAGTCCCTAAACTCCAGTCAGCCTTCTCTGCCCGCATCAAGATTGCAGTAGATCGCATTCGTTTTCATAGCTTTGGGTGCGAATCAGGATTCATGGACACTTTAATTCGTGAAGATCGATGACTCTGCACACTAGTATAAAGAATAATATGAATTAGTAATAAGATCATCAAAAAGTTTATATCCTATGAAGTGCACATACTACCTATAGTCAAGAACCAACAGATTGATGCATATTCGCCATGTTATGAAGTCAAAGCATGTGGATTATTAGTATTAATCTGGTGTAACACTATAATTAGTATGGAATATGATTGGATTTCATAGACCTATGATAGCGGATTTCCAAATTGGAAATCAATCAAGATCCTACTATGTAATTGTAGGAAAAAAGATATGGAGGTGGTATAATGGAAACAACGAACGGCACTGAGTGGCGACTTGAAGTGGAAGAATTGACCTTCACGGGATGTATGTGCAACCATGTAGGCCAACCTGGCTTTCCCTTTAGTCTAAACCAGAAGTGATTGAACGAGAAATGTCTGATTAGGTAGGAACCACCTACTTAATCAGACATATATATAAAAATAAATCGAGGATATGAAATAATGTTTGTGCCTAAAAGTCCATTTGTGTTAGGTATAGGGATCACAACTCAGTGTAACCTGAGGTGCTCCCATTGTCTTGCAGACGCTGATTCACAAGGCAAAAGGATTTCATATGAGAAATTAATCGCTATCGTAGACGAGGCGGGACGAATTGGCGTCAAGGATCTGGTACTAGGTGGTGGCGAGGTGCTTCTTTACAACAATTTTTTTAGCGTATGTGAGCGCGCTTTGTCGACAGGATTGAATCTAACATTTTCAACTAATGGATTATTAATTCCACAAAATATAGAGTCTATTTCAAAACTCAAACGATATAATAAGTTGCTCAGGATCGGAATAAGTCTTGATGGCCCTACGCCAAAAATACATGGCTATTTTCGTCCAGAGGATTCATTTTATGCTGCACTAAAAGCAATAGAACTCCTTCAAAATGAAGGGATAAATATACATGTTTTGTGTGTATTAAATAAATCAAATATCACGTTAATACCAGATTTTTTAAAATTTTTAATAAAATTAAATGTCAATAATGTGAGATTACTTCCCTTGATGCCTTTTGGTAGAGGAAAATCGTATATAGATGAAATGCTTTCACCAGATCAATTTTATTATCTACTTCATGAAAAAATTAAATGGGTAGAAGAGTTTAATATCAATATCGGTTTAAATATGCCTTGGGAATTCCTCTTCCATCCTCAAGAAAATATCCATCCTCGACCTTGTGTGGCAGGATACTTGCGACTGTGGATAGATTCAAATGGGGATATATATCCGTGTGCATATATGTCCGATGTTCCATTTGGAAATATTTATAAAAACTCGATAAGTGATGTATGGCTTGAGTCCCCTATGATGATAAAGCTTCGTGATCCCTCATTACTTAAAGGTGTTTGCGCTACTTGTACCTATCGTGATGGCTGTAGAGGGGGATGTCGCGGTTTAGCTCAATATTTAAAAGGTGATTATTTATGTGCCGATCCATATTGCCCGATAGTAAGCCAAAAGCTGCTCAGGTAATGGAAAGAGAAGAAAACGATAAACTAGTACTTTATTTAGGACATGCCCTTATAGTACTAGGCGTTTATGAGGCAGAAATTTGGCAAATGCTCGATGGTGAACATACAATAGAATCAATTGCTAGAATGGTAGTAGATAAATATAACCTCCCCGAGGAGAGGGTTATTCATGAAATAACTGTGTTCCTTAATCAACTCTTCGAGAGAAATTTAATTATATATTAATATTGGAGGATCAATGAACCTTGGTCTGCATTTGGTGATTGCAGAATTAACGGGACGGTGTAATCTTTCGTGCAGTTACTGCTATCGAAAAAATGATTTGAATATAGATATATCTGATCAGTCCATACTATTCGATCAGCTATCTGAAATAAATCCATATTTTATCAATATTTCAGGGGGAGAACCATTATTAATCGATAATTTAATTTATATAGCAGAAAGTCTAAAAAAAAATTGTAAAAGACTTTTATTAACTACTAATGGCCTGTTGATTGAAAAATATCCTAGAAATAGTTATAAAATTTTTGACTCGATACAACTAAGCCTTGATGGGGATAGGAATACTCATGAAAAACTCCGAGGAGCTAATACTTATACAAAAATAATAAACGCTTTGAATTATTTAAATAGTATTACCTCTGTATCGTTTCTTTGCACAATATCCTCGCTAAATTCTCATCAGATTAGTGCATTAGCAAAAATAGCTAAGGAAACAGGATCCGTGCCTAAAATAGGCCGAATGTGTGGATTCAGTCACAGTTGTTTCTCTCCCATAAGTGATCCAAATACGTGGAAGTCTATTCTGGCAGAATCTACCAAGTATGGCATACTTAACGACGATCCCCTAAACTTCTGGTTCGACGAGAAAAAGAGATCTTCTTCAAAGCCAAACAAAATCGTCGGCGGCTGCACAGCAGGAATTGCCGGAGTGGCCATCTCTCCAGAACTGGACGTCTATCCCTGCGTCAAGCTCAGAATCCCTGCAGGAAACCTCAAAGAGCAAAGCCTGAAAGATATATGGCTCAACTCCC
>JAAZNU010000268.1 GCA_012798135.1 Veillonellaceae bacterium
GGATAGGGTCAACGCTGGGGACCCACGGGGGACCGGGCTCTATTTTCATTGCTTTGGGTTGAAAGTGAGCTTGATTTTTACCAAAAGAAAAAACCACCCGCTGGTAAAATAACTTTTATCAGCAGATGGAAGATAATCTGGTGGAGACGAGGGGATTCGAACCCCTGACCCCCTCGTTGCGAACGAGGTGCTCTCCCAGCTGAGCCACGCCCCCACAGCAAAAACTATTATAACATATTGTTTTTCACAAGTGCATTACCCATTTGCTCGGAGCACTTCAAGCCGGGGAAAAATGCTGCTCATCCCACCAGTCCTCAGTAAGCCTATCGTAGATCTTTTCCATAGCGTCTAGATGCCCAATCTCCCAATTTACCAGGAATTCGTAGAGACTTCTGGCCGCTTTGGATTTAGTCATTGAAGCAGCCTGACGGTAGAAATCTACCGAAGCTTTCTCCATCAGGATGGCGATATGATATACCGATAGCTCCATCTCCCTGAATTCATGTGGAGCATTGGGCCCGGTAAAGATTTGCGGGGAGTCGGCAGAAATCCAAATCGACGTATCGATCAACTCATCCTGATCCCTCATCAAGGTCTGTAGACAAGATTTCAGCATCATCTGGTGTTTGAGTTCATCCTCAGCCAGGTAAATAAAGGAGCGGGAGACCTCCGGGTCTTGAACTTTTGAAGCTGCCTCACGATAGTATTTTTCACCCTCCACCTCTGATAACAAAGCGGTTTTGAGAATTTCAAGTTCATCAGCATCCATTAATACCAGCTCCTCTCCAAAACGTCTTATAAGCCAATTATATCAGATAGAGCAGGCAATCCCCATGCTGGCTATGAACTGCTTAGGGTAAGGGCTGAGTAATCCTATAGTCGATATCAGACCATATCTGCTCCAGCATGGGTAGTTTATCACTGCCTAAGAATGGTTCCCGACCTGTTTTGACAGCATTAATAGCTTCTTCAACGGCCAGCAGGCGAAATCTTCTTCGTCCCTGATCATAATATTCATGAATGTAGGTGGGGATATAATTGTAACTGCTGAGGTTGGTCTCGCCGGTTTTGTTATTCTTGGTAAACTGCAGGCTTATTATCACCCCGCTGTTCCTCTCCAGGCCATTTTGATCACCCATAGAGTTGCCCATAGAATATATCACCAGTTTTTCCTTACCATTTACATGCATTATCTCCAGGGGCTGGAGGACATGGGGGTGGCTGCCCAAGATTATGTCGGCTCCCTTTTCAAAAAACAATCTCGCCAATTCTCTTTGCTCTGCTGTCGGCAAATCACTGTATTCGACCCCCCAGTGCAATACCAGCATCAGTACATCTACCTGCGGGCGTAAAGTCTCGATATCTGCTAAAACACGGTCCTTCTGCAAAAAATTATAGAAGTATTCCTTCCCGGTAGGTATTGGCATCCCGTTGGTGCCGTAACTGTAAGCCAGGTATCCAACCTTGATCCCGCGTATGTCTTTGATCAAAAAGGCTTTACTTTCTTCGGCACTTTTAAATGTCCCGGTGGTATCGAGGCCCGCCTCACGGAGCACATCCATGGTGCGCAGGGCACCA
>JAAZNU010000312.1 GCA_012798135.1 Veillonellaceae bacterium
CCACCATGAATCGGCTTCGAGAGGCAAGGACGATCCATCGGGGAATCAGGAGCTGACACGGAAAGAAGCTGCTTATATGCGAGTGCGTTGGAAGGATCAGATGGAACATGATCCTTACTACAATCCCAATCTGAATTATGAACGGCCCGATTTCGGTCTGAGCAATGCACCGAGAGTGCGGTGCCCATGGCACGGAGAGCACCCTAAAGTAAGGGATGGCGCGAAGTGAGGTCGTATTCGCTCCTTGAGTTCAGGACATTGAAGAGGCGCCTGTGGAGTCACTGACTCAGGGCTTCGGACTGGTCGTCGTAATCGGTCTTCAGTCCTGTCCGATGAAACACCAGGATTTTGATGATATTTAAATGTGACACGTTCGTTGACTGTTCATTTGGAGTCCGTTCATGAGCTTTTTGAAGGCATTCAAGAAACTGAAAACCACTAAACATGCCGGTGCGAAGTATTCCGATCCCCGCCCCTCAGTTGCCGGCGTTCCCATTGCCGGATATGTGGATGATGTGTCTTCCGGCTGTATTTCGGGCTGGTGTGTGGATTTGAGTAATCCGAGAGCGATCCCTGACCTTGAGCTCGTTGTTGCAGATGAAGTTCTTGCATCCACGCAGCCCCATATTGTCAGGGAAGAGATTCCTAAGAAGCCCGGTCAAGATGTGAGGGCAGGCTTCAAGCTGCACATCGGCAAAGAACTGGCCGCAAATATCCTGGAGACAGAATCCAGCAGGTCCGAGAGCGGCAATTCGTCCACTTTCATCCCCTTTCAGATTCGGGTTGCCGGTTATGATGCATTTCTGCCTGCCACACCGGGGGTTGAATTGAGACTGGTACGCCGAGATATTGAGCACCTCGCTCGGGGAGAGTACTTCAACATAAGGGACCCTTTCCGTGCTCGTTTCGAGCGTCTAAAGGAGGCTGCCATCAGCGATGAGCGTTTCGGAATGAAGTTTCAGGAAACCAAGCTCATTGCCTTTTATCTTCCACAGTTTCATCCCTTTCCGGAGAATAGCGAATGGTGGGGAGAGGGTTTCACGGACTGGACCAACGTGGCTACGGCGGAGCCCCAATTTCCGGAACATTATCAACCGCATTTGCCTGCCGACCTAGGGTTTTATGATCTCCGTCTGCCCGAGGTTCGCGAACGTCAGGCGGAGCTGGCCCGGGAATACGGGATTCACGGCTTTTGCTATCATTATTACTGGTTCGCCGGCCGCACTCTGATGGACATGCCCATACGCGCCGTGCTCGAATCCGGGAGGCCGGATTTTCCATTCTGCATCTGCTGGGCGAATGAACCGTGGACCAGGCGATGGGATGGATCGGAAAACGAGGTACTCCTGGCTCAGCCCCATGAGATCAACGCGGACGAGCGTTTCATTCTGGATATTCTGCCTTTCTTGAAGGATGAGCGATACATCAGAGTGAACGGCGCTCCCCTCATCGTCATCTATCGGGTGAGTCTTCTGCCCGATGCTCCTGAGCTCTTTCGCCGCTGGCGCGTCATTGCCGGGAGCCAGGGCATTTCCGACCTGCACATTGTGATGGCGGAGACCTTTGGTCTGGAATATCCGCACAAGTTCGGCTGTGATGCCGCGGTTGAGTTTCATCCGCACCGTCTGGCCGTTCCGGAAATATCGGAAAAGGTCGTTGAGGATGAACACGAGGAACGGTTCAAGGGTGCGGTATTCGATTATCGCGATGTTGTCAGGAAGGAAATGCTCAAAACGAGCCCGGGTTATGTTCTCTATCGGGGAATCATTCCCTGCTGGGACAATACACCGCGCCGGGGACCCGCCGGACATATATTTCACAATGCATCCCCCGAGTACTACGAGATCTGGTTGCGCAGCCTGGTTGACTACACGGAGAAAAATCTTCCTCCCGGCCAGCGTATCATATTCATCAATGCCTGGAACGAGTGGGCGGAGGGAGCCCATCTGGAACCGGACCGCAAGTACGGCCGAAGGTACTTGGAATCGACCAGGCAAGTCATTTCCGATAGGGCAAGTGCTGAAAGTGTACTGCTTGAACTGGAACTGGCTCACAACGGCGACAAAACCATTGAGAGAGCCGTAAAGACACTGCGGGATGAATTGCGTGGATTGAAGCAAGCGAACCGGTTCATGGCCGAGCAACACGTTTCAGCGCACTATTTCTATATCCTCAAGCACTCTCACTGGGTGAAGGCACTGAGTCTCAATAACAGGATCATCCAATGGGAGTCGGATGATCTCCGTTTTTGTATCGACCGAGTCAACCAATACTTTGGTAGCGATGTCCGGTCGGAAATAACGTTGGATGAGCACGAGTCTATCGAATTGATCGGCTGGCTTTTCGTCAAAGGCTTTCGGGATCCCGGGATTCATCCGTATCTTTACGCACAGGGCGCCAATGGCGAAGAGTTGATCGCTCCACTTCGCCATAGATTTGATCGCCCTGACGTGAAGGAGACATTTCCCGGTCAAGTCCAAATGCTTGCCGGGTTTGAGGTGATAGTGCCCTGCAGGGATATGTCGCCCGGTGTATATGACTTGAGCTTTGTCGTGACGAATGGGGATTTGTGGAAAGGAAAACGATTTCCACTGCAGGTTCGGATCATTTGAGGAAGAGACTGCATGGTTACAGTGTCTGTTGTCATACCGTGTTACCGACATGAGAGGTACGTTGCAGAATGCCTTGAATCGGTCTTTGGGCAGAGCTACCCTGAGATCGAGCTCATTGTCATCGACGACTGCTCCCCTGACCGCACCTACGAGATCGTTTCAGCTCTGTGCGGCTGTGCCAGGTATCAAGAGCGCTTTGCTAAATTGACCTGCCTGCGCAACGAGACCAACGAGGGTGCTCATGCCACGTTCAATAAAGGGGTGAGCTTGGCTGGCGGAGAGTACATTGCCCTCCTCAACTCGGACGACCAGTATCACCCGGAGCGTATTGCGAGCCTGATGGAGGTGATCCAGGAAAAGGGCGGCGAGCTCGCGTTCTCCAACTTTGTCTTTGTCGACGACGACAACCGGGAGGTTTCCCTCGACCCATTGTACTGCGATCTCCAGGCTTCTATTGCATTGGCCCTCTCCCATTATCCTGCGTTAGGATTTGTTCTTTTGCAGAAGCAAATCGCCTTGAGCACAGGAAATTTCCTGTTCTCGCGACAGCTTTTTGATAGGGTAGGCGGCTTTCACAATCTCAAATACTGTCATGACCTGGATTTTATCTTGCAGGCGTTGCGCTACTGTGAACCTCTGTTCCTGAACCGACCCCTCTACCGGTATCGCCTGCACGGGGGAAACAGCTTTCGCGCCCTGGGATCCGTGGCGCTGGCGGAAGTGGAATTCTGCTTGTCCCGCTATTTCGCTTCCTGCCATTTCCAAGGGGTCACCAATCCACTGGCACCCTGCCCAACCAATTGGCCGGGGCTTTTTGAGCTGTTCCTCAGCCGCTGGGAACTTGAAGCCTACTACACCCGTGCCATTACCGGGTATTACTCCTGGCACAAGGTTGTCGATCCATCGGCCCATGAATCCATTTCTGCAAGATTGACAGATCTTCGGGAGTGAAACACATGAGACTCTATCCCTTCAAACTCTCGACAGTTGTATCGATAGTCCTGGGTATAGCCGTTCTGGCCACATGCCTTTTCGTACCGGGCTATGCAGGGCAGGAGGCATGCCCTCCTATCGGCGCGATCCGCTGGGATGCATGGCATGGCAAGGACGGCAAGGTCGGCCTGGCAGTTGAACAAAGTCTAAGCCCCCTCAAGTGGCATTCCCGCGTCCCTTTCTGTGGCCGCATCCTTGCTCCCAATCGTGTGGAAATCGAATGTGATTCACCTTCGGTGATGGATCAAGAACTACGCTATGCACAACAGGCCGGCCTTAGCTTTTGGGCCTTTTTGGCTTACGATGAGGATGACCCGATGAGCCTCTCCTACAAATACTATCGGGCCAGCCCTGATAAGCGAGGCATCCACTTCGCCTTCATCGCTCAATTCCCCCGTTGGGGCGGGAGGGAGGCCTACGCAGCGCGCAACCGGCGCTTCATCGAAGCGATGAAAGACCCGGCGTACCAGAGGGTGAAAGGTAATCGGCCCCTACTCTTTGTCTTTAAAATTCAGGAAGATCTGCTGCAAAAAGAGTGGCGCGGCGCGGCAGGGTTCCAGAAAGCCATCGCCCAGCTGCGTGAAGAGGCAATAAAGGCAGGAGTTGGTAACCCCTTTATCGTGGTGATGGACTTCAACCCTGAACGCGCCAAGAGGTTGGCGGACACTTTCGGATTCGACGCCATAAGTACCTATGCGACTCACACAGACAAACGTGGTGCACCATACTCGGAGTTGATGAAGCATGACCGCAGATACTGGGAGCGTTCGAAGCGCACGGGTGCTTCGGTGGTGCCCATTGTTATGGCTGGTTGGGATGACCGCCCACGGGCGACTTCTCCTGCACCCTGGCAGAGGAAGCGCATGGACAAGCTTGGCGCGGTTTACTTTGCCCCGGCTCGACCTGATGCAATCGCAGCACATGTGCGCGAAGCGATTGACTGGACCGTCCAACAAGCCGGGGCCAAGGGTTCCAATCCTATCATCATTTACGCCTGGAACGAGAACGATGAGGGGGGGTGGCTCATTCCTACTCTCTCAGAAGGGAGTGCACGTGTAGAATCAATAGGAAATGCGCTAAGGCAGCACTGCAGATGAGCGATGATTACCACAAGATGATTCTATATTATATATTTACTAGATTTTTATCTCTACTGTGGAGGATGAAAAATGAGTGATGACCTAAGAATTCTTTTCTTACATATACCAAAGACAGGTGGTATATCTTTGTTTCAGGCTCTATCAAAAGCCATGATAGATAAAAAGTCATTGCGATTTGCAGATGGATCCAATGAAAACAGGAATAAGTATATTAATATGAGTATTGATGAGATAAGGAAATATCACCTCTTATCAGGGCACTTTCCACTTCATTTTTTTCTTAAACAACCAATAGATGATTATAAGGTCATTACACTATTAAGAGAACCAATAGATAGAGAATTATCTGCATTTTTTTATATGAAAACATGGAAAAAACATCCTATGCATCATAAGATTAATTGTATGGATCTTTATCAATTTCTTGATCATCGAAAAGGAGAAGGAGTAAATCGACAATGTTGGCAAATATGTGGACAGATGTCCTTCGAAAAAGCTAGGAAAGTTATCGACGACCAGGTTTATCTTGCAGCTCCCGTTGAGCACCTTCAGAGATTTTGTCGTGTGCTGGAGAGTCGCCTAGGTTTGCCTACGATTGATCTGAAACACGAGAACAAGACGGCCTTCCGTTTAAAGGCAGAAGAAATACATCCGGACATAATTGCACGGTTTCGATCACAGTCAGAGGAAGACTTGAAACTCTATCAATATGTAAAGGAAAAGTTTGAGAGAGAGACTCTTGGTACATCTCAAGGATCTTGAATTAATAGCGGATGTGGAGATTCCTGTTGCTTCGCAATGTTTCAAGTGGCTCACTGGTCGCGAGGTGGCTTTGTGATCTCTTTCACGAGAGTAGCTCATTTCCAAACATCACCAAAAAGGTATCATGATAAAATGATTCCCTTTATTATAGTCGGGCACCCCCGTTCCGGTTCAACACTGCTGAGAGAAGCGATGGCCCAGCATTCGGAGATAAAAGTATTAGGAGAGCTCTTCCACAAGCTTGAAAATGAACGAAAAAATACCCATTTTGTTCGCAAACGCGACGGCACAAAAGTATACTATCAAGGAAATAGCATTGATGCGTTGGAATTTCTATATGAGAATGTATGGAATTCAGAAAGCGAAAGATATCACGCCGTCGGGTTCAAACTATTCGGTGAACGTGTGCAATGCATTGGAGCAGACCGCCTTTTTGTGCGCCTTAAGGAAGAAGTGAAGGGATTGCATGTTGTTCATATCATTCGCGACAATCTTTTGGACATGTGGGTGTCGCGAAAGAAGGCTGAGCAATCAGGTGTTTGGAGAGTCCCGGTGCTCGGAAAGGTGCCTGTTCCCAAAAGAGCCTTGAAGCCAATAAAAGTTGACCCTGTAAATCTTCAAAAATGTTTTGAAACGTATAGTAAGACGACTCGGTTTTTCGAAAGACATTTTAGGGATACACACTACTTGGCTATTCATTATGATATGTTGACGCATGACTTTAAGCAACAGTTAGAAAAAGTTTTTGAGTTTTTTAATGTGAAAAAGATTGATTGTAAAATGACAATAAAGAAACAAAATACGACGCCACATGATGATTTTATTATTAATTTTGACGAATTAAAGGAATATTTTAAATTATCTCAATATGCTTTTTGTTTTGATCAATAATGGCTCATCGCGGAAAAGCTATGAATCCAAATGTCAGTTGGATCGTTGCCTAAGGACGGATCGCGCGTTCCAGCATGCCATACTTGATCACTGTTTTCTGAATATGGTCTCACGGCGCCCTTTGTTGGCTATCGTAGTACAATGAAGCATAACATGCCGAATACAATGCTAATATCCGGTACATCCTTTAATTTGCGCGAGCCTTCGAGGGGATTGGCAAGTCCAATTGTTTTTGATAAAGTATTGCACAGCTACTCCAGATATTCGGTTGGATGCAATACTTTATCAGGAGCTTGTCATGCCACCCAATCCGAAGCCAAGCGAACGCCTCTCGACTCTTTTCCTCGATCAGCCATGCTGGAGGATCGAGCCCCTGGCCGGTCAGTTGAGCTGTTCGGTTCCCTCCGTTCGGCGTTATCTCGCCGAAGTGGGATACTTGAGCAGCTTCACTCACAATGGAGGCTGGTACACGCTTCACTCGATCCCGCGCTTCGATCGGGACGGGTTGTGGTTCTACCGCGATATCGGCTTCTCGCGTGCAGGCAGCCTCACCGCGACCCTGGTGGACCTGACCGCCGGAAGTTCCGCGGGCATGACAGCAGAGCAGCTCGGCGCAAAACTTCGATGCAGGTGCCATTCGGTTCTCGTCCAATTATGCCGACAGGGCAGGCTCCAGCGCCGCAAGATCGGGAACGCTCACGTCTACCTTGCGGTGGATCCCGATATTGCAGCCCGCCAGCGACAGAGCCTCGAAGGCTTGTCGGTAACAGAGCTTCCAGCGGAAATAGCGGTTTTGATCCTGGTGCACTTCATCCGCAACCCCGACTCCAGCTTCGAGCAATTGGCCGGGGCGATCTGTCGGGACAGGGGCGTTACCGTAAAGGCCGCTCAGATCGAGAAGCTCTTCGATCGGCACGGTCTAAAAAAAACGATCCCAACCGCCCGGCCAGGGCCTTGATGGCGCTGAGTGAGAGTCTCACGCGACTGTCCCGGGAGATCTTGCCCTCCGTTCTCTTTCCGCAACCTCCGGTTGTGCGCTTTGCTCCGGAAACGAGCGCCTGTCCCTGTGGCGCGGGCCTTCTCGTGCAAAAGACACGGCGAAAGCAGGTCTTCACCATGATCGGACCCTTCATCGCCCACGAGACACTGGCTCAATGTCCCGCCTGCTCCCGCACCTTTCACTCCGACACCTTGCTCAGGCTGATTGCGAGTCGCTCCAATGTCGCCTACGATGTCCTGGTCTTCGTGGGGCAGGCCCTATTTCGGCGGCACCGCTGCTCCAAGGAAGTCCGCGCCGAACTGATTGCCCGCAACGTAAGGCTCTCCCTCTCCGAGATCGACTACCTCGGCCGCAAGTTCGTAACGCTCCTGGCTCTCGCGCATCAGAGGGCAAAACCGCGCATTCGCCGGGCGATGGAGATTGCCGGCGGCTACGTCCTCCACCTCGATGCCATGCACGAAGGAGATGCTCCCGCACTGATGACCGGAATGGACAGCTTGACCGAGATCGTACTCGCCAACGTGAAGGTGCCAAGCGAGCACGCCGACCATATCGTTCCCTTTCTGCAAAAGCTCAAAACCGACTACGGAACGCCCGCGGCCTGTGTGCACGACATGGGCGGCGGCATCCTGAAGGCTGTTGCGCAGGTCTTTCCCGATGTCCGCGATTTCATCTGCCATTTCCACTTCCTGCGCGACATCGGCAAGGACTTGCTCGAGCCGGCCTATGCGAAACTGAGGTCCCGCCTCAGGAGCCATGCCACCAGTACCCGACTGCACGCTCTGGTGAGGGAAACGCGACAATGCCTGGTGGAACTGGGCTCCCGGTGTGCCACGCTGGCAAAGACCATCACAGGTGCTGGTCCCACAGAGGATACCAGGCTCATGCCCGCGGCCGCCACCTATTCGCTCACCCTCTGGGCCCTGCATGGCAAGCACAGCGGGGACGGCTATGGCTTCCCCTTCGACCGACCGCTCCTTGACTTCGCGGAACGGCTCCTCACTCTCTACCGTCGTCTGCCGGAACTGCTCGACCTGCTCCTGACCGACGAGAAGCCCCACGAGGGTCAGGCCATCTTTAAGCTGGCATGTGAGGTCTCGTATGTCGGAGGTGACCGATCACTGTGCCGGGCAGTGGAAGAGTTGCGCTGGCGCGCATCTGTCTTCGACCGGTTGCGCAAGGCCATGCGCATTGCCCCGGTCGATGGGGCCCATGGCCTCAACGATGAGGGCACTGCCGAGGCCATGACGACCATACGCCAAAGTGTCGAGAGCTTTCGCAAGGAGCTCGATACCGACCCCAAGCTGGCCGTAGATCCTCTCTGCATCAAGATGGCCGAGCAAATCGACAGGTACCGGGATAAGCTCTTCGCCGATCCCATCACGGTGGACACTCCCAACGGGCTGGTCACCATCTACCCTCAGCGCACCAACAACATCCTGGAGCGGTTCTTTCGTGATCAAAGACACTCGCACCGTCGCAAGACAGGCAACGATTCCATGGGGCGCGCCCTGCAGGCCATGCTGGCCGATACCCCGTTGGTCAAGAACCTGGGCAATCCCGAATACATGAAAATCCTCCTCGACGGGAAGAAGAATCTCGAGGAACTGTTCGCCGAGTTGGGACCAGCGAATCGTGCGGGTACCGACGCTTTGCAGGCCGATACAGATCGCATACTGCCGGGATTTCGAGCCCTCATGAAGCTGCCAACCCTTCCCGATCAAGTGGTCCGCTCACTCGGGAAGCCTGAGGAGATGGCAGAATCCAACTGAATTTTGTGACCATAGCGGAAAAGTGTGATGCATCCTGGATGGTTTGAGTTTTTTTGGTGAGTTTACCGGCCAATTGGGCTCTTTTGGGCGGGACTTCTGTGCTCAATTAGTATAAATGAATGTGGGAAAAACTCATAGGAGGTTTTCCCATGAAA
>JAAZNU010000156.1 GCA_012798135.1 Veillonellaceae bacterium
CCTCTCGAAGTCAATTCGACGAAGCTGTGGGAAAAGCGGATCGATTCGATTTCCCCTGCGGAAAATTCCATGATTGCCGTCGTGATATCCGGCCCGCCCAGGTCCGGACCGCCGCCGGACTCGAACCGCACCTCCAGGCAGCCGCCTCCGTGACTGCCGGGGAGTTTGCCCAGAAAAGCCAGGACGGCGCAGACGGCAATGGTCCCGGTCCCACAGGCGGGCTCCACGTGCCCCTCGGGAAGCCAATGGGGAAAAACCAGGCGGCCGAGATTCCCCGGACGCTCCGGGCGGAGATCGTAAACCGCGAAGTCCAGGCTCGCCTGGGGGTAACGCGCCAGGAATTGCGACTGAATTTCCGTAAGGGCGCTCCTGACGCGAGGGGTGAGCCCGACAACCTCGCCTGCCTCGAAGCGGTCGAGGAGGTCATCGGCGCGGACCACCAGGAACTTCCCGGCCCGCACGGCCCTCGTTCCCTCCAGGACGATGTTCTCGATCCCGCTCCGCCGGACTTCCTCCAGAAAGGGGGTCATGTCGGTCTCGGTCCGAACCGAAGCCCCGCTCACCGAGACCGAGAGGGGAACCTCTCCCGCCTCTGTCTCGAGCACGAGCTGCGAGGACTCGCAGGGCCCAAAACCCATGACTTCCGCCAGCATCCCGGACCCGATCGCGGCCCCGAGCACCTGCGTCATTCCCCCGCAGGCGGTGATGAACCTGCGGGAAGAACGGCCCACGATTCGAAGCCGGAGCCTGCCGGGAAGGGGCGAGGGATAGACCAGCCCCGCCTCGTGGCACCCCAGGCAGGTGTCCCGCAGGGCAAGGAGGACCGTTTCCAGGAGCCCCTCCTCCGGAAGGTTCTCCCCGGGAAGCAGGGCGATCGTGTTGCCCCCCATGTGCCCCTTGATGAAGGGGATCTCTAGGGTTCCATCCGGCCGTCCCACGGGCCTTCCTCGCGATTCCAGGTGATGCCCCGACGTCCCAGCTCCTGCATGAATTCCTCGAAGGGGACCTCGCTGGGGCTGACAATTCCCTTCTTGTCCAGGCGTCCGTCCAGGATCATCTGGGCTCCGATGGAAACCGGGAAACCGACGGTCCGCTGCATGGCGGTCAGTCCCGTTGTGAGATCCCGCTTGTCGATGACCTGGCAGATCACCCTCCAGGGCTTCCCGTCCTTCAGGCCCCTGGCATCGGTGCGTACCAGGGCGACATCCCGCTCTCCCTCGCCGTAGAAGAACTGTTTCTGCGAGCCGAACAGGGCCGCGCAGAACGCCGTGGGAGCCACTTCGCAATCGCCCACCCGGATCGGGTCGTCCGAGAGGAACCCCGACTTGGCCATGACCCCCCAGAAGGCCGCGTGCCCGGGCCACCGGCAGATGTAGCGGCCCATGCTTTTCACCGTTTCGCGGATGCCGAAGGCCCTGGCGAAATGAGAGCTGTCGCCGTTGGGGAAACATTCCAGGGGGCCTCCCATCTCGGGGAGGTCGAGGATGTGGGTGTTGGCGGGACTGAACATCTCGTCCGCCTTGACCGCAACGTCCCTGCCTTCCTTGATGACGACCGCCGGGCGCAGGTAGGAGCGCATCACGCCGATGACGGACCAGGTGAACTTGTACCGGATCGGGTTGTTCGCCGCCTCCAGCTCAGGAAAGCCGGCCCCGTAGGAGTGGAAGGCCTGGACCTCGTCCAGCCCATCCAGGCACTTGCGGCCCAGCACCAGGTCGATGCCGGGATCCATCCCGAATTCCTCCAGGATCGTCTTCCCCTTTTCCTTCATCACGGCGTCGATCCGGGCCAGTTCCCGGAAGTTGGCTTCACGCCTGGCTGGATCCTGTTCGCCGGGGTTGGCCAGGTACATGGCCGACACGAGGTTGACCCCCAGTTCGGCGGCCAGCTGCGCCACGGGCAACGCGAACAGGCCGGGAAGCAGCTCGACGACCACGTCTGCACCTGCCATGACGGAAGCCAGCTCTTCCCGCCTCGAGGCGTCCACTTTCACCGCCCGGACCCTCGGGTTTCCCAGGGCCGCGATGTCCGCTTCGAAACCCGGGTAGCAGTCCGTCACGACGATCTCATCGATGCCCGGCGCCTGCACCAGGTCAACCAGGCTGGCCTTTCCCTGCATCCCGTATCCCAGCTGAACAACTCTTTTCCCTGCCACAAAAGTCGCATCCCCGGATTTATGTATTCATCTATGAATATTTTTTGGATTCTTGATAAATGCATATCACCTGGCCGCTTTTCTGTCAATCCTGTTCCAAACGTGAAATGCGTAACAATAAAACAAGGGGAAGCCGCGATTCGGCTTCCCCTTGCAAGAACATCTATGGATTTGTTTTTGATTATCTTCCGAGAAGCAGAAGTTCGTACGTGTTACGGATGTGCTCCTGCATCTGGAGAGAAGCTTCTTCGGGATTTCTCTCTTCGATGGCCTTCAGGATGGCTAGGTGCTGGGAAGGCGTCCGCTGGGGAGGGATTTCCTCCCGGACGGGGGCCTTGTAAAAACCGTCGAAATAGAAAATGTAGATGTTGGATCGCCAGAAACTGTTGATGACCCACTTCTCGAGGTACACGTTCCGCGAGGCCCTGGCGATGCCCAGGTGAAACTGCTCGTTGATCTGGGCGAAGATCTCCTTCGACCCTTTGGCGACCGCCTCCTGGTCCGTCCTGAGGATCCGCTTGAGCTTCCGGATTTCCTGGTCGGTAGCCTTCAGGGCCGCCGAAGCGGCGGCCTGCCCCTCCACGGCCATGCGGGCGAA
>JAAZNU010000158.1 GCA_012798135.1 Veillonellaceae bacterium
GACAACCTGGAGCTGGCCGGCGATCCGTTGTTGCAACGCGCCGAGGCCGGGCCGAATCTGAGCTGGGATGAGGGCAACGCCGCCCAAACGCCGGCGCCACCGCCGCAAACGCTGGCGGCGCGCTACGTGCAATCGGTCGTGTTGCCGGCCGGGAGCTACCGACTGCGCGCCACGACGAACGCCGGCGTGCGGCTGTACGTCGATGACCAGCTTTTGCTCGACGCCTGGGATGCGGCCGCGAATGCGGCTGTGGGGAATATGGCTACCCTACAACGCACGTACACGACTGCTGTGCTGGCCGGCGGGGCGCATACCGTGCGCCTGGAAGTGCGGCGAGTTGCACCCGATGTGTCCTTGCAGGTCTTCTGGGAGCCGATCCTGTGAATCGGGCGAGAGCGTGTTCGGTAGGGTTTGCTGGAGAACAAACGCGCGGCCTCCTTGATATCGAAAGCCGCGCGCCAGGCTGAGCTGGTGGGATCACACCGGCTTCACAAAGATGTCGTCGCCTTTCAAGCCTGGGTAGGCGCCTTGCTGGACCAGGGCAGTGGCCCCAGGATGCACCAGCAGCCACTTGTTCACCGCGAACAGCAGCTTGTTCTCACCGATGGGCGGCACCTGGAAGGGCAGATCCTCGTTGGTGCCCCTGGGCAGATAGACCAGCGTGGCAAAGCGCCCGCCTGTGCGCACGTGGGCCGGCGCGAAATGCAGGTTCCAGGCGGGCAATTCCAGCACACTGCCGGCCGGCGCGAAAAAGGCCGCCACCTTGCGCGTGTCGTAGCTGATCTCCTGGCCGTAGCAGATATCTCCTACGTGGCCCACGAGCAGGATCTGATCGGTCAGACACACATCGATCTCGGTGCCCTTGTGATATTCCAGGCCGGCCATTTGCAGGTTCGCGCCGTAGCACCAGCCCACCTGGATGGGCATGCCGCCATAGACCTCGCGCGCGAGCTGCTCATTCAAGGCCGACGGCTGTTCCAGAGCGGGCACCGACGGCTCATAGGCCACGCCGTCGGTCTCGGGCACGATGGCCTGTGCCCGCGCGATCATCTCACCGGCATCGTAGCGCGCGAGCAGTCGGCCGTAGCGGCCGAACTCGACCGCCGCCACCGACAACAGGTTCAACGCGGGATTGGCGGCGCGCAACTGACTCAGGATGTCGCTCATCGATTTCTCTCCTATACGTATGTGGTGCAGTGACCGGGTTTGCTCGTCACGTCCAGGGCGTTCGACAAACCCCGGCGAGTCGATTTACCCCTCTACCGGCAACAGGTAGAGCATCTCCCCGGCGTGCGTATCGACTTCCAGCAGCTCGGCGGCCACAGTCGTCTCCTGGCGTGTGTCGCCCAGCTCTCGGATCAGCCTGGCTGCGCCGGCAAAGGGCGGTGCCAGGCGCAGGTGGCTATCGACCGTGCTGGCGATGCGCACCCAGGCCGTCCGGCCGGCGCGGCGTTCCGCCGAGACCAGGAAGGCGCCCTCGGTGCGCACATCCTGGAAGCGCGCCGCCTGCCAGCTTGCGGGCACGGCGGGGAAGACGTACAGC
>JAAZNU010000099.1 GCA_012798135.1 Veillonellaceae bacterium
CGCGTTAGCGAAAATACGGTCTCTGGGACCAAACAACTGTTCGGGCATATGATTTTCGGACACGGCGATCAGCGTTTCGAGACGGTCTCCAGACCTAATGACAGTCGATCTGCCGTGTCCCCTTTAATCATACTAATGACACAAAAAGAGATTCTGTCATTTCGACAAGCTCATAAGTCCTCGCTTCACTTTGACTCACCCACCATCATATTGAAGCGCGTCTCAGACGACGCATCCACCACCAGCGGAACTTCACCCAGAGTGCTTTCGATCCGGCTTTTTTGATTCACCGCTTCCTGATAGACCTTCTTCCCCGCCGCCGCATCATCCGATTGGAGCGCAATTTGAATCACCGTCAGCATTTGCGCCTGGTCCTTATCCGAATCGCTGCGGTCGGTGGTCAGCCACACCAGGTCGGCTTTCTCTGGCTCATCCCGGCGGCTCCACACATCCACCGACGGGAACTCACCCCCCGCCGGGGGTGTGCAGCGCCAGCCGCGGTAGGCAATGTTCACCCCGCCAAAGCTCTCTTGCTTGCAGGCCAGGTTGAGGGTTTTCTCCAGTTGGCCTGTGATGTGCGACGTGGTGGCAGGCAAAACCGCCGGGCTTTTGACAACCGCCGCACGCCCGGCTGATGCGCCGATGTTCTGCGCCAGGCTGAAAATGCCGTAAGCCAGCACCAGCGCGCCGGCGGCCAGCAGGGTAAAACCAAACCAGCGCGCGGCATGCAAGCCGCCTTCATCTGTCTCCAACTCCAGGTAGGCCTGCCCGGGGTCTTCCGGCAGGTAATGAACCTGCACGGGTTTGCCCTCAAAATATTCTTCGACCAGCGCCTGCACCCTGGCCTGGTCGGGATGCGCCCATTCACCGGGATAGCTGTTCTTGTAACGCGAGCCCTGGTAGGTTTGCCCCTCCACCTGGTAGGTATATTCAATCACCGGCCGGTAAACCACCACACGCTGGCGGAAGCCAAATAAATTTCGCCGGTGCCCCATGCGGTAATTTTGTTCCACATGACCGCCGCTCACCACACCGTCGGTCACCGGCCAGTCGCGGGCGCGGCGCTGGCGTTCCAGCGCTTTCTTCATGCTGGACTGAATTAAATAGCCCGGCACCGCAAATACCAGCATGAGCAGGCCCCACAAAAGCGCCATCCATATTGACATGCCGTCCATCGCGTTCACCCTCCTCCATCAATGAGAAGCGCTGCCTGTTTCATTCCCCTCGCGGCAGCCAGTTGAAACACCTGATATCCATTTTAGGCATTTCCTTTTCAGAAATCAATGGGATGGTTAGAGGAAATGCCGCTGTTTGATCGGGCTTCTAATCTTCCGGCGAGACCATCTTCTTCATAATCCAATCGGACTGCAGTTCATTGCCCATGCGAAACGTGTGCCGCCCGGCTTCGAAGGGCCAGTCGTAGCGCCAGATCACCCACGTTGTCTCGGAGAGCGGGGTGCGCAGCGCCGCCTCGACCCATTCGCCTTCGTCTACGCGCACTTCCACTTTGGAGATGCCGCGTGCGCCGGCGTGAGCGATCCCGCCCACCGGCACCCATAGCTGGCCGTCGCGCTCGAAGGCGCTGTCGCTGGCGACTACGTCTACGACCGAGGTCGTACGCATCTGCGCCGCTTCGTCCCAGCCGCGCACCACCCAATAGCCCGCGGTGTACCGGTCGGTGACCTCGATCTGCGTGATCCACTTCGGCTGCTTCATGCCGTAGCGGTCGGGGATGTAGATGCGCAGCGGGAAGCCGTGCTTGTACAGCAGCGGGATGCCGTCCCAGTGATAGGCCAGCATGATGCGCGGCTCCGCCTCGACCAGGGCGAGATCGACCATTTCGTGAAAC
>JAAZNU010000054.1 GCA_012798135.1 Veillonellaceae bacterium
GCCGGGGTCGGGTGGAGGGTAGTACTCCGCATAGACGGTTTCTCTTGAACCGGGCGGGATGGACTCCTCCTGCTGCTGATAGTAGCGGAGGAGATCCAGCAACACCTGCGCGCTGCGACGGCGGAAGGCGCGCCATTCCTCGTTGCCCATTTTCCGCATCACATCCGGCTCAACGGCCAGGCAGGCAGGAAGACCGGACATTTCAAGTGCTGCGTCGAAGCCCAACTCCGGCGCCAGAGCCACCAGCCGCACGGCAATCTCCTGCGCCAATTCGGCCTCCTGCTGCGTTGGCAGGAATCCCTGGCGGCCCTGTGCAATCTCCATCATTCCCTGCACAAGGCAGACCGGCTCTTCGCGGCTGTGCTCCGCCATCTCCCGCATCAGCCTCCGCGCCTCGTCCAGATTGCCTTTCCTGATGGATGCCTCTGCCGCTTCCACGGCATCCCGCCACTCCGCACCGCATGCAAGCCATGTGCCCGGCGCGGCAAGCGCCGGGCGGCGCAGCAGAGCCTGCTTCAGTTGCCGCAACTCACCCTGGTCCGGCGTACGGCTGGCGTAGGCGTCTTCCAGCCACGCATCCGCCTGCCGCACGAAAACCACCGGGTAGCTGTTCTGGAAGAACTGGCGGCAACTCCGCAGCTGCGCCCTGCGGCCATTCTTTGCAAGAGCCGCTTCATACTGCTTCCGCTGCTCGGGGTCAGCTATCGCTTCAGGGGCCACTCCGGCGATGCCGTTTCCCGGAGGCGCTATGTTCAGGAATACCGCGCCGATGTCTTCGGGGATACCCGCCTCCACATCCTGATAGTAGCGTTGCAGTTTCAGGATGATGGTGGCGCTGCGGCGGCGGAAGGCGCGCCAGCCGTCTACGTCCATGGCATCCCGGGCGGATGGCGGAACACTCAGCAGATATGGCACTGCGGTCAAGAAGCTTGAGGCTCCGAAGCCAGTCTCCGGCGCCCGCCCGACGGCACGCTCCAGCATGTCCTGTATCAGCCGCAGGCCTTCAAAGGTGATGTCCGGCCTCTGGAGCGCCTTGGCGATCTCGCTCGTGCACTGGATGTAGAGAGCCGCGTCTTCCGTGCGCCGGGCGTCCAAAGTGTCCGCCATTCTCCGAACCGTTTCCAGGTCACCCGCGGCCGCGGCGGACCGTGCCGCCTGCGTCAACTGATCCCAGTTCCCGGCGTCGGCCTGCGCAGGGTGCGAAGTGGCCAGCAACAGCAGGAGCAGAAATCCACACAGTAATCCTCTGAAAATCATCCCATGGCTCCAAGTGCACGGCCCTGCGGGACGGTCAGGCTATAGCCCGCCGCACTCCTTGCCCAGGCCCGGGTTTCCGCCGTGGCTGCTGTCGTCACTGCCGCATCTCTTTGTTCACATACAGAGAGAGCGGTTGAAGGGTCTGCGCAGCTTCGCGGACCGTCAGTATGCCCGTCTTCGGCTCACGCGGTGTGACCACCCATTGCACGACGTTGAATCCGCCCTGTGCCCGCCAGGTCAGAAGCGCCTCCCGCCACGTGGGGTCCTGGAGTTTCTGTGGCTCAGATGCCTTCACGGAAAC
>JAAZNU010000051.1 GCA_012798135.1 Veillonellaceae bacterium
TCGTTTTGGGTAAACTTCATCTTGGGACGCCTCCTCAATATTTTGGTTTTGTGCCTTTCTTGCCGGAGTCAGCACATTGCCATTGTATTGCCGGGCGTCTCTTTTTTCAAAGTCTATTTTTACTCGCTACAGGAATGCTCCCAAATCGCTGGTCTGGTGGTGGTGGTGGCGTTGAGTTATTGGCTGGGCCGAAAGGAACGGGCACGGTTGGGGGTCAGGCATTTGGGTGAGCTGCAGCCGACCGGCAACGAACCGGAACAGCCGGATGAATTGAAACGTCCGAAGTTGGTCTGGTTTAATATTTGCCTGACGATCGTGGCGATTGTGGCGCTGGTACAAGGTAAGCTGATCCCGCTGCCGGTTGTATTCATGTTGGCTTTGGTGATTGCTCTGATTGTGAATTATCCGGACGTTAAAACGCAGCAGGAACGGATTGTGGCGCAGGGAAAGTCGGCGGTGTTTATGATTGCCGTCATCTTTGCCGCCGGAATATTTACCGGTATTCTTTCCAAGTCCGGAATGGTCAAAGCAATGGCCAAGACGATGGTCAGTTTCGTTCCGGCCAGCTTTGGCGCACACCTGCCGGTTTTTACGGCCATTACTTCCATGCCGGCGAGTTTGCTGTTTGACCCGGACTCCTATTATTTCGGCGTTTTGCCGGTTTTGTCCACTGCGGCGGAAGCGATGGGTGTCGCCAAAATCGAAGTGGCGCGGGCGGCTATTCTGGGACAGATGACCACCGGTTTCCCGGTCAGTCCGTTGACGGCATCGACGTTTTTGTTAGTGGGGCTGGCCAGTGTGGACCTAGGCGAACATCAAAAATTTACGATTCCGTATACGTTTATCACCACGATCATGATGACGATCGTTGCAATTATTACGGGAGCCTTCAGGTTTTAACTGTCTGTTGGCGGTATTCTGGAGGCTTAGATATTTTGTTTACCCGGCTCCGATAGGGGCCGGGTATTTTTATAAAGACGTCAGCAGATCCGAACCCTCTAAAACAAATTAAGGCGCGTTGATTATATTGCTAATATTAAATATAAAACTAACATTTGATAACTAAAGTGATAATTTACAAAACAATAATCGAGAAACTAATATAAGAAGTAGGAATTGTTGAAAAAATTTAATGGATTCCGGATCATGGCAAAACAGGGGAAAAGCGTTGCTTAAGCGCGGTCCTACTGCGGCGGGGCTGCGACTCATGGGAAAAGAGGGGGATTGGCATGGAACTTTTGGAGCAGAAGTATTTTGAGGACATGAAGGTGGGGGACAAATGCGTATCGGTGGGGCGCACCATTACGGAAGCCGACATTGTGAACTTTGCCGGTATTTCCGGCGATTATAATGTTCTCCACACCGATGCCGAATACGCAAAAACTTCTATCGCCGGCCAGCGGCTGGCGCACGGGTTGCTGCCGTTGGTGGTCGCCTCGGGGTTATATACCCGCACACCCTACGGCATGTCGATGACCGGCACATTGACCGCGTTTACCGAAGTGCGGTCGTGGAAATTCAAGAAGCCGGTATTGATTGGCGACACTGTCCATGTTGAGGTCGAAATTATCGAGAAAGTCGATGCCCGGCCGGAAAGCAGCAGCGGCAAGATCGTCATGAAACGGACCATTATCAACCAACGACAGGAAGTTGTCCAAGAAGGCGAGTTTATCCTGCTGATAAAAAAACGTCGGTAATAACGCGGTCTCCAAAATGACGGATGCGTGGCGGCGCGAGAGCGTTGCAAGAATAAATCACGAGGGAGTGACTGACAAGATGGCAAAAGCGTTGGAAGGGCTAAAAGTCGTCGAAGTGGGCAATATTCTGGCTGGGCCGTTTGCCGGAACATTATTGGCTGATTTCGGCGCCGACGTGATCAAGGTCGAACCGCCCAAGGTCGGCGATTTGATGCGCAACATGGGCAGAATCAAGGATCTGTGGTTCGCGGTGGAGGGACGCAACAAAAAGAGCGTAACCCTCAATCTAAAAGAGAAGCGCGGGAAAGAAATTCTGATCGAGCTTTTAAAAGACGCGGACGTCTTGATCGAAAATTTCCGCCCCGGGGTGTTTAAAAAACTGGGCTTTACTTGGGAAATGCTGCATGACATCAATCCCCGCCTAGTTTTTTACAGTGCCTCGGGATACGGACAAACCGGCCCCTGCAGCCATAAACCGGGTTTTGACCGGATTGGACTCGCCTTGGGCGGTTTTCTGCATGTCACCGGTTTCCCCGGCGAGCCGCCGATCAAACCGGGCGTTTCCGTGGCTGACTTTATGACGGCCATGTTTGGGACAATCGGGATCATGTTTGCAATTTACCACCGCGATGTGATTGGCACCGGACAAGGGCAGCGAATAGACGGTTGCCTGACGGAAACCACGCTGCGCATGATGGAATCCATCATTGCAGAATATTCTTATGACGGCACAGTGCGCAACCGGGTTGGCAATGGAACCTTGGTTACCATTCCCTCGGGGCATTTCCTGACCAAGGATGATCAATACTTAGTGTTGTCGGTGGCCGGCGATAAGGTGTTCGAACAGTTCGCCAAGGGAATCGGCCGGAATGATTTATTGCAAAGTGAAGAGTACAGTACGGCCAAAGGGCGGATGAAAAACCGCGAAGAAATCAATAAAATCGCCGAAGATTGGTGCCGGGCCCATACCATTGAGGAATGCATGGCGGCCATGGGCGATGAAGTGCCGAACTGCAAAGTCTACACAGCGGCGGATATTGTCAAGGATCCGCATTTTGCCGCCCGGGAAGCTTTGATTCAAGTGCCGACCAAAAAGTTTGGCGTGCTTACGATGCAAAATGTTACGCCGAAACTCTCGGACACTCCCGGCAAGGTCGAATGGGCCGGGCCGGAACTGGGAGCGGATAACGCCGAAATATATCTGGAAAAATTGAAGATGACCAAAGAGGAACTGGAAAAACTTCAGGCGGATGGGGTTGTCTGATTTCGAGAACCCACCGGCGGCATGGACCCAAGACATTATTGACGTTTTAGGAGCTGGATTACAATGCTGACATTGGGAATTGATATTGGATCCACCGCATGCAAATGCGTAATTTTGAGAGAAGGAACCGAAATAATTTCCAAAGCGATTGTACCGTTGGGGACCGGAACGAGCGGTCCCCAGTCGGTATTTGAACAGGCGCTGGCCCAACAGAATTTACTGAAGGCCGATATTGACCGCATTCTGGTGACCGGTTATGGCCGATTTACCTTTGAGGCGGCCGACAGTCAGAAAAGTGAACTGAGCTGTCATGCCAAAGGAGTTAATTTTTTGTTCCCGTCGGCGCGAACCATTGTCGACATCGGCGGGCAGGATGTCAAAGTGTTGCGCGTCAATGCCAAAGGCATGCTGGAGAACTTTGTCATGAACGATAAATGCGCCGCCGGCACGGGAAAATTTCTGGATGTCATGGCGCGTATCATTAATGTATCCGTAGCCGAACTTGGGGACATTGGGCTGGCGGCAACCGATGAAGTCAGTATCAGCAATACTTGCACGGTTTTTGCCGAGTCCGAGGTCATTTCCAAACTATCCACTAATGTGAAAATTGAAAACCTGGTGGCGGGAATTCACCGATCGGTCGCCAAGCGGGTTTCAGCTCTCGCCTTCCGCAACGGCATCGTGCCGGACGTCGCGATGAGCGGCGGCGTGGCGCTGAACAAAGGATTGGTGGCGTTGCTGGGGCAGGAGCTGAAATCGCAAATTCTGGTGCATGAAGATTGCCAGATGGCCGGCGCGCTGGGCGCCGCGGTGCTGGCGAAGGATGAGTTGATCCGGGGAGTGTGATTCCCCGCAAATATATTTTGCAAGGAGGTCGAGATCATGTCTGACACTACCGCTAAAAAACCCAAACGCGAACTGCCGAAATCGCGCATCATGGTGGCGGAGCAAACGGCCCAAGTGTATAAGGATGCCTGGGACGCCAAGGCCCGCGGTGAAATTATTGGTTGGTCCACCGCCATTTTTCCGCAGGAAATTTGCGAAACGTTGGATATTCCGGTTCTCTATCCGGAAAATAACGCTGCGTCGATTTCCGCCAAGCATCTCGGAGACGAACTAATCCAACATGCCGAAGGGCCGATGCGTTACCCCATGAATATTTGTTCTTACGCGCGGCTTAACATGGCGTTGGCGGATAAAATTCAAGACCCGAATTATGACAAGGCGGACCCGCTGATGCCGTCGCCGGACTTTTTGCTGTTGGCGAATAACAGCTGTACACAGCTGATGAAATGGTACGAAAGCCTTTCGCGGGATTTAAACATCCCTATTTTCTTTGTCGACTGCCTGTTCAATTATGATGAAGAAAAGCCCGCCGAGCATAAAGTGAAATACATCCGCAAGCAGATCGAGAATTATATTCGGGAAATGGAAAAGTTCAGCGGGAAAAAGTTCGACTGGGATAAGTTCCTGGAAGTGCAAAAACGTTCTCAGATTAACAGCAAACTGTTCGACGACATCATCAAACTGAATGAACGGATTCCGGCGCCGCTTAGCGGATTCGACTTCTTTAACTACATGTCCTGCCTGGTGCTTTGCCGTGGCAAAGAATCGACGACCAAGATTTTTGAGCAACTGAAAAAAGAAGTGGAAGAGCACATTGCTAACGGGACCACCACTTTCCCGGCGGAAGAAAAATATCGCGTCCATTGGGAAGGAATCGCCTGCTGGCCCAATTTGGGGCACAATCTCAAGACACTCAAGAATTATAATGTCAATGCGGTCATCAACGGCTATGTCACGGCCTGGAACGTCGTCTACGAACCGGGCGACCTGGATTCCATGGCCGCCGCTTATGCCACGTCTTCGACGAATAGTCTGTCCACGAAAACGATCATGAATATGCGTTCCGACACAATCGAAAACTACGGTTGCGACGGAATGCTTTGCCACGTCAATCGGAGCTGCAAAATGATGACCTTCCATATTTTCGTCGGCCGCCATATCGTCGAAGAGCGGACCGGCGTACCCTGCACGAACTTTGATGGCGACCAGTCCGACTCGCGCGTCTATAGCGAAGCCCAGTTTGAGACGCGTCTGCAGGGATTGGTGGAAATCATGCAGCAACACAAGGAGGCGCAAAATGGCTAATTTAACAACGATGTTGGCAGAACTGCAGACCATTGCCGCCCACCCTCGCACCATGCTGGACAAATATTTGAACGAGGGGAAAAAAGTGGTCGGCTGTTTTCCCGTTTATTCCGCCGAGGAATTGGTGCATGCCGCCGGCATGATCCCTATGGGAATCTGGGGTGGCCAAGTGAATCCATCCTCAGCCGGTCAGTACGTGCCGATTTTCATTTGCTCCATTATGCGTTCCTGCCTGGAATTCGGCATGCAAAATAAATTCAAAGGGCTTTCCGCCGTCATTATGCCGATTCTTTGCGATACTTTCCGCGGCATGAGCGGGGCCTGGCGGGTCGGCGTCAAGGACATTCCGCTGATTGGCCTGATTCAGCCGCAAAACCGGCAAGTCGACGGGGCCAAAGAATTTTTGGCGTCGGAATACGCTGCCGTCAAAACCAAACTGGAAGCGATTGCCGGCCATCCGATCACCGATGAGGCGATCAACGCCAGCATTGCGGTTTATAACGCGCACAGCGCGGCAATGCGGGAGTTTGCCGCAGTCGCCAATGATCATCTGGACATTGTGACGCCCAAAATTCGGCATGCCGTGATGAAGAGCGCCCACTTCATGGAGAAAGCGGCGCATACGGAAATCGTCGGCAAGATCGTTAACGAGCTCAAAGCGTTGCCGGCACATCAGTGGAAAGGCAAAAAAGTAATCCTGACCGGGATTACCGCGGAGCCGGACGATTTGCTGGATATTTTCGCGGAGAACAATATTGCCGTGGTGGGGGATGATTTGGCGCAAGAATCGCGGCAATACCGGACCGCCATTCCGACTGGCTGCGGATCGCCCCTGGAATGCCTGGCGCAGCAATGGCTGGACCGCAAGGCGTGCTCGACGGTCCATGAAGTGCATAACACGCGGGGAGCGTTACTGGGCGATCTGGTGAAACAGTATCGGGCGGACGGCGTCATTGTCTGTCTGATGAGTTTCTGCGATGTCGAAGAATATGAGTATCCCATGCTGGTGAAACATCTGGAGGCGGCGGAGATTCCGGTATTGTGCCTGGATATTGACCAAAGCACGGAGAACAGCGGCCAATCCCGGACCAAGATTCAAACTTTTGTGGAGATGGTCTGATTGCGAAAAGCCGACGAAACGGTCGGTGAAAAATCCGCACTGCGATAGCGGATACGCTTTGCACCGTCAGGAGTGTTCAAAAGCTGCAATGTTGCAGCTTTGGACACTCCTATTGGTGGTTATGAATAGCTGGCAATTTGGCGGTGAAGCGGGGGGTGATGGCTGCGCAGATCGCCCAAGTGGAAGCGGGAATCAGCCAGGTCGCGGAGGCAACTTCGCACATGGCCGCGCGATGCAGGAACTGCGGGCCATGGCCAACCTGTTGGATGAAAGAGCGGAACAATTTTAGAATTTAAAGGGGTTGATGGGATTATGAAAATTGTCAGCGTTGATGTGATGCAGGTCCCCAGCGGGAACGCCGGCTCGGCGCGGGGCGACTGGAGCCCGGTGATCGTGCGGGTGAACACGGATGAAGGAATCAGCGGCTTTGGCGAAGTCGGATTGGCCTACGGCAAAGGCTGGCGCGGCGGGTTCGGCATGGTGCAGGATTTTGCCGAAGTCATCATCGGCGAAGACCCCATGAACATCGAAAAAATTTGGGAAACTTTGTTTCGCAAGACGTTTTGGGGTATGGGCGGCGGAACTGTGGTGAACGCAGCGATTAGCGGCATCGACATTGCCTTGTGGGATATCAAGGGCAAGGCTCTGGGATTGCCGGTATGGCAATTGATGGGCGGAAAAACAAATGATGACCTGCGCACATATGCCAGTCAATTGCAATTTAACTGGGGAAGCAAAATCGACAAGCAGGCCTTAATTACGCCGGATGAATACGCCGAAGTCACGCGGGTGGCCATGGCTGACGGCTATGACTGCATAAAAGTGGACCCGATTATTTACAGCAATCAGCCGGACGGCAAAGGCCCCTGGAAAATAACCGGTCCCCTGGAATATAAAGTGATCAAAACGGTTTATGACCGCGTAGCGGCCATGCGCAAGGCCGGCGGCGACGACTTGGACATCATCGTGGAACATCATTCCAATACGGACACTACGGCGGCGATTCAAATCGGCCAGGCATTGGAGGACCTGCGGATTTTTTATTACGAAGAGCCCTGCCATCCCTTGAACGCGAAGTCAATGCTGGAAGTGAAGCAAAACGTCAAAATTCCCATCGCCTCCGGCGAAAGAATTTATACCCGTTTCGGCTATCGTGAATTTCTGGAAAACCGGTCGATTCAGGTAATCCAGCCGGATCTTTGTCTGTGCGGCGGTCTGACCGAAGCGAAAAAGATCTGCGACATGGCGCACACCTATGACTGCGCGGTCCAGATCCATGTTTGCGGCAGCCCGATTTCCAAAGCGGCCGCGTTGCAGATTGAGGCGGTAATTCCTAATTTCATCATTCATGAGCATCATCAACGCGCCCTGAACCCGGAAAGCCGCGCCACTTGCCTTTATGATTACCAGCCGGTAAACGGCCGCTATAAAGTGCCGGATCGGCCCGGGATCGGCCAGGAGCTGACACCGGACACCATTGCAAAGTGCAATGTGGTCACGGTAACCCGGGCGAAAAAATACATGAGCTAAGCGAAACGGCGTATCATAAAGAAAGCGGAACCATTATTATATGGTTCCGCTTTTTATGATACGTGAATTTATGGCGCAATCGGCATGTATTGCGATTGTTCTTTTTGATTATACTGAATCATAAAATCACGGAATGTTTGTGCGGCCTGCGACAAATAATGCCGTTTATTCGAGAAAATGACCTGGGTTCGGCGCAACGGCGGATCAATGATATTGACAAAGACCGCATTTTTCAGGGCGTCGGTTCGGGCGCCGGATTCCGTGGTAAAAACGATTCCATACTCGGCAGCCAACATCATGGAACGGAGCATATAATCACATTCCAAGACAATTTTAGGGGTAAAACCAACCATGGCGCATGAATCATTAAAAAATTTCCGCATCGAAAAATCTTTGCTGACAGCAATAAACGGTTCATCTTTTGCTTCAATAAAACGAATGGCCTGACGCTGGGCGAGCGGATGATTCGGATACACCGCCAAAACCGGCCGGTCATCCGGGATCAGGATCTCATATTCCCAGTCGTTGCCCGACAAGTCAGTGGTAGCAGTCAGGATGAAATCGAATTTGCTGCAGTAGTTGGGATCTTCAAAGCGATCCCGCTTCACCAACGTATGGGACAAGGTGATATGCGGGTTGCTTTTCATAAATAGCTGCAGGGACTGGTGCCAAACGATGGGGCTGGAAATGGCGATGTCCACATGCTGGTTTTGTTCCCTGGAGTTGTCATGCACCTCCAGTTTGGCGTTTTCCAGCGCGTCGAAAATGATGTTTACGTATTTCAAATAGGTTCGGCCCTGCTCGTTGAGGTAAATGTTGCGGCCTTCCCGGTCGAAGAGCTGGCAGCCGACTTCCTTTTCCAGCCGGGCGATGGTGGCGCTCAGGGACGGCGCCGAAATCATGAGGTGGTTTGCGGTCTGGGTTAAGTGCTGGCGTTCGGCAAGCGCTTTGAAATATTGCAATTGTGTAAGGCCAACCAGGACAATCGCCCCCTTTTTTCTTGATGGAAGTGTATTGACAACTAATTCTATCACATTAATGATTAATTGCGAAGTTAACAATAGATAGAATAATTGATAATTTACAAACCAAACGAATGGAACGGATAATGATAGTAAGCACGCAGTATTTTCTGAAAATCGGAAAAGTGTGCAGACTTTTGACGTGAAAATGGAGGGCAAAACATGAAACTCAACGGCAAGATTGCAATCATCACAGGGGGAGCGGCCGGTATCGGCTTTGCGACTGCCAAGACCTTTTTGAAAGAGGGCGCCAGCGTGGCAATCTGTGATGTGAACGGCGAAAAAATTGACAAGGCGGTTGCCGAATTGTCCGCTTTCGGGAGTGTAAAAGGCTATATTGCGGACATTTCGAAAAAAGATCAAGTCGAGAATATGGTTAAAGAGATTTTAGCGGCTTTTGGCCGAATCGACATTTTGGTCAATAATGCCGGCATCACTTCCGACGCTCAGTTTTATAAAATGTCGGAAGAACAATTCGACCGCGTTATCAATGTCAACCTGAAGGGAACTTATCTGATGACCAAGGCAGTCGTAAACCTGATGATCGAGCAAAAATACGGGAAAATTGTTCATTTATCCTCGGTATCCGCCTTTAACGGCAACTTTGGCCAAACCAACTATGCGGCTACGAAAGCCGCCATCATGGGTATGACGCGGGTCATGGGCAAAGAACTCGGCAAATACGGCATTACCGTGAATGCGGTTGCCCCGGGCTCGATCATGACGGATATGTATAGCGCCGTTCCGGAAGAAGTGAAACAGAAGAAGTTGGCGGCGATTCCGCTGCGTCGTTATGGCGATCCGGCGGAAGCAGCCAACCTGATCGCTTTCCTTGCTTCAGACGAGTCCAGCTATATCACGGCGCAAACGATTGTAATCGACGGCGGCTTTAACTAAAACCGAAATAAATCGTTCATGAAACCAGCAAGGAGATGTCAGAAATGAGAGAAGTTGTGGTTGTATCCGCAGTCAGGACGCCCATCGGTTCGATTGGCGGGACCCTGAAAAACATTTTGCCGGAAAATTTGCTGAAGATTGCCTATGAAGGCGCGGTTGAAAAGGCCGGCATCGCGAAAGAAACGATTGATGAAGTGATTGCCGGGCAGGCGAAACAGACGACCGACGCTCCCAACATTGCCCGCGTCGCTGCCCTGATGCTGCGGGTGCCGGAAGAAGTTCCCAGTTATACGGTTCACCGGCAATGCGCCTCCGGCATGCAGGCCATGCTCAGCGGCATGCAACAGATTCAATGCGGTTATTCCGATACGGTGTTGGTCGGCGGCGTCGAAAGCATGAGTACTGCTCCCTTTTATATCCGCAATGCCCGGTTTGGCGTCGGCAACGGCAACGGCGTATTTGTCGACCCCAATATCGAAAGCCAGCCCAAATCCCAGCCGAATGATATCTATGGGACGTTCAACATGATCCAGACTGCCGACAACGTGGCCCGTCAATTCCGGGTCAGTCGCGAAGAGCAGGATGAATTTGCCCTGAACAGTCAGCGCCGCGCTGTGGCTGCGATTGACGCCGGCAAATTCACCGACGAGATTGTACCGGTGATTATCCCGCAAAAGAAAAAGGATCCAATTGTTTTCAACACCGATGAATATCCCAAGCGGAACACCGACATGCAGCAACTGGCCAAATTGAAACCGATTTTCACGGATGGTTTTGTTACGGCCGGTAATGCCTCCGGACGCAACGACGGAGCCAGCGCGCTGGTGTTGATGGCCAAAGAAAAAGCCGCCGAACTGGGCCTCAAACCGTTGGCCCGAATCATCGCCGGGGCTGCTGCCGGCGTCGATCCCCGGATTATGGGTATCGGTCCGATCGCGGCCACCCGCAAGCTGCTTAAGGCCTTGGCAACGCAAGGCCTGGGTCTGGATGCGTTTGAACTGTTTGAAATCAATGAGGCGTTTGCCGCTCAATCGGTTGCCTGCGTCAAAGAATTGGGCCTTGATCCTGAACGCGTCAATGTCAATGGGGGAGCCATTGCATTGGGACATCCGCTGGGTTGCTCCGGCGCCCGGATTTCCACGACACTCATTCACGAGATGCATAAACGGAATGTCCGTTACGGCATGGCCTCGATTTGTATCGCCGGCGGCTTGGGCATGGCGATGGCCTTCGAAAAAATGTAAACAGGTTGTCACGACTGCGTCTGGCGTTTCTGCTCTCGCCTTTCACCGGTCAGGATCAAGCAGGTCCACGAACTGATTCCCATCACAACCAATGTCACGAGCATAAGAGGAGGGAATAATCAGAATGGAACACAGCACGTTGGCAATTATCATTATCGTTCTGGCAATTATCTCGTTTGCGTGGGAAAAAATTCCTTTGGCAGTGACGGCAATGATTGCCTCGCTGGCCATGGGCATCACCGGGATCATTAAGTTTTCCGATGTTTCGGCCGGCTTTGCCAGTACCGTTACGATGATGGTCGGCGGCATGATCATCGTCGGCAATTCCTTGTTTGAAACCGGTCTGGCCAAACTGTTGGGGGCCAAGTTAGTTAAACTGAAAATAGTCAACAACGAACGGATCTTTTTGTTCCTGATTGTGATTCTGACATCTCTTCTTTCGGCCTTCCTGAGCAACTCCGCCGTTGTCGCCATGTTCATTCCGATTATCGGCGCGGTGGTCATGCGTTCCGGCGGGCGGGTTACCAATAAAACCTGGTTCTCGGCGCCGGCATGGGCGCTGCCATGGGTGGTGCCGGCACGATGGTCGGTTCCACCGCCCAGTTGATCGGTCAGGGAATCCTGATGAAAACGGCGGGCTGCCGTCCGCTGACATTCTTTGAACTGGGCTATCTGGTCGGACCGTTGTGCGTGGTACTGGCGCTGTACTTTGTAACCTTCGGCTATAAACTGGAGCAAAAAGTGCTGGACTTCGAAGACCAGGCAATCGACCCCAATGCCATGGCGGAAATGCAGGAAGAAGAAGACACCAAACTCACCTGGCAGATGATCCTGTCCGGATCGGTCATGGTGGCTTGCGTTCTGGGCTTCATCTTCAACGTATGGAACGTCGGCATTATTGCACTGGTCGGTTGTGCGATTCTGATGGGCACCGGCTGTATCGACTTCAAGAAATCGATGCGGGACCTTGACTGGAACACTTTGGTTATCCTGAGCGCGGCGCAGGGCTTTGCCAAAGGGTTGGACGTCAGCGGCGGCGGCAAGGTGATCGCCAACTTTATTTTGAACCTTTTCGGCGGACAAGATGCTTCCGTATATGCGCTGCTGGTTGTTGCGGTCGTGCTGTCCACGATACTGACGAACTTCATGTCGAATACGGCGGTTGTGGCGATGCTGGCGCCGATTTTCATTCCCCTGGCGTTTGCGTTGAAAGCATCACCTGAAACCTTCGTTATCGGCGTCATCATTGGCGCCAGCACGGCGCTGTCCACGCCTATCGGTACGCCGGCCGTCACGCAGACCCTGGTTGCCGGTTACCGATATATGGACTATGTTAAAATCGGCCTTCCCATTAATATTATCCTCACCATTATGACCTGCATCCTGTTGCCGATTATTTACGGCTTGTAATTGACGGGACTTTCCCCGTCAGAGTATGTTGAAGGATAAATAGAGAGCAGATCCACCGGGAAAGCACCCTTGGGTTGGATGGCGGAACCAAGTGGATCCGCCGGCAAGCCACAGGGTGCTTTCATTCTACATGGGTTAAATGAATGGAGGACAACGGTATGAGAACCAAATTGACCGAATTGTTGGGGATCCAATATCCAATATTTCAGGGCGGGATGGCTTGGGTTTCCGAGGCCAACCTGTCGACCGCGGTATCCAATGCCGGGGGCGCGGGTATTATTGCCAGCGGCGGGCGGCCGACCGAGTGGGTGCGCAGCGAGATTCGCCGGGCCAAAACGCTTACGGATAAACCTTTTGGCATCAATATCATGCTAATGGCGCCCAATCGTGACGATATTGTCTCAGTTATCTGCGAAGAAAAAGTAGCATTTGTGACGTTGGGCGCCGGCAATCCGATTACGTATTTCGAGCGACTTCATGCGGCGGGGGTTAAAGTAATTCCGGTCGTTCCCAATGTGAAACTTGCTAAACGCGTGGAAGCAGCAGGGGCCGACGCCATCGTCATCGAAGGCATGGAAGCCGGCGGTCATATTGGAACCCAGACTACGATGGCGCTGTTAACGAATGTGTTGCCGGAAGTATCGTTGCCGGTCATTGCCGCCGGCGGCATCGTCGACGGGCGGGGGATGGCGGCGGCCTTGCTGATGGGGGCTTCGGGAGTACAGATGGGGTCGAGATTCCTACTGGCCACTGAATGTGAGTTTCACCCCAATTCCAAGGCCAGTGTGATGAAAGCGGTCGACACCGACTCGGTGGTAACCGGTTATTCCCGCAATGTCGGCGTGCGCGGTTTGCGAAACCAATTGACGGATCAGTATTTAAAACTGGAAACCAGCGGCGCGCCACAGGCCGAACTGGATCAACTGGTGACCGGTACCAATCGGCTGGCGGCGGTCGACGGCGACGTGGAAAACGGCGTGGTTCAAGTCGGCCAAAGCTTGATGCCGTTGCGGGAAATCAAACCGGCGCGCGAAATCGTCGACAATCTTATGACGGATGTGCAACGAATTTTGTTTCAGGCGCCGGAATTGTTGAAGTAACCAAGAAGGGGAGAAATACCAGCTCGAGTCGATTGTCTCAACAAAGATGACGGAGGAATGAGCAGTGAAGTATCGAAACCTGTTTCAGCCGATCCAGATTGGCGCAGTCGAATTGAGAAACCGGATTTCCATGCCGGCCATCAATCACAGCTATTCCGAGGACGGCCAGGTCAATCAGCGCCTGATTGCCTATTATGCGGCCCGCGGCAAAGGCGGCGCCGGCCTTATTATCGTCGGCGGCTGTTCCGTCCATGAATGGGGCCGGTCCTTTCGCAATCTGGGGATCTACAACGATTCATTCCTGCCTGGACTGCAAAAGCTGACTGAGGCGGTTCGGGCGAGCGGTGCAAAAGTATTCGCGCAGCTCTATCATGCCGGCGGCTATGCCAAATCGGCGGAAATCGGCGCCCAGGCCGTAGCGCCGTCGACTTTTTCCTGTCGGTATACCCATGAGACTGCCCGGCAAATGGAGGAGGATGATTTCGCAGCCATCCGAAAGTGTTTTGTACAAGCGGCGCTACGGGCGAAACAAGCCGGGTTTGACGGAGTGGAGCTCATCGGCAGCGCGGGATACCTGATTGCTGAATTCCTTTCCCCATATACCAACCGGCGGAATGATCAATACGGCGGGTGCCTGGAAAACCGAAGCCGCTTCTTGCTGGAAATCATCGGCGACATTCAACAGGTTGCCGGGTGTGATTATCCGATCATTGTGCGATTGAGCGGCAATGATTTTGTTGCCGGCGGCAACGACAACCTTGAGGCGGCGGCCGTGGCAAAACTGCTGGAAGCGGCCGGTGTGGCGGCAATCGACGTTACCGGCGGGTGGCATGAAACCGTAATTCCGCAAGTCACCGGTGAAGTCCCGGGCGGCGGCTACGCTTATCTGGCGGCGGGAATTAAGCAGGCGGTCGGGATACCTGTTATCGCCAGCAATCGCATCAATAATCCGGCTGACGCCGAACGCATCCTGACGATGGGCCTCGCGGACATGGTGAACATGGGACGAGCGCTGCTGGCCGATCCGGAGTTGCCGAATAAGGTCCGGGAGGGTAATGAAAAAGAGGTCCGACGCTGCATCGCCTGCGGACAGGGGTGCTATGACCGGCGCTTTTCCGGGCAGGCTGTCGAATGCATGATCAATTACCGGGCAGGCCGGGAATTTGAATGGCGGAACCCGCCGGTCGGTCACCCCAAGCGGATTCTGGTTATCGGCGGCGGTGTGGCAGGAATGGAGTTTGCCATCCAGGCGGCCGCGCGCGGCCATAAGGTTACCTTATGGGAGAAGAGCAGTCGATTGGGCGGACAGTTGCATTATGCCGCCAAGGCGGTCGGCAAACGGGATTTTTCCTATCTGCTGGAGTATCAGACCTATATGTTGGACAAATACCCGGTTAACGTGGAATTGGTACAAGAAGCGAATGTGGATACGATCCGTAAGTTTTCGCCGGATGCCTTGGTGATTGCCACCGGCAGCGCGCCGATTCCGGCGCCTTTCGCCATTACGGCAGCGGGTTGCGAAGTCGTGCAGGCTAACGAAGTGCTGGCTGGGGAGTCGATTCCGGGGCGCCGGGTGGTGGTGGTCGGCGGTGGCGCAGTGGGTTGCGAAACAGCGGTGTTGTTGGCGGACCAGGGAACCATCAGCGCGGAACAGACCAAATTTCTTATGCGGCATCGAGCGGAAACGGACGATGTCATTCACGCATTGCTGGCGAAGGGAGCCCGCGAAATCACCATTGTGGAAATGGCCAAAGACATCGGCCGGGATATAGGCCTGAGTACGCGCTGGGGCGTAAAAAAGCATATGAAGCAATTGGGAATCCGGTGCCTGAGTGAGCGGAAAGTTTTGGCGATCACGGAGTCCGGTGTTGTGGTGCAAAATCCGGCCGGGGAAGAGGAAGTTTTGGCGGCCGACACGGTTGTGCTCGCGATTGGTTCGCGTTCCCGAAATGAGCTGGGACAGGCGCTGGCGGGAATGGTGCCGGAAGTGTTCGTAATCGGCGATGCCGCGGCTCCGGGGAAAATATCCCGTTGCATCGGCGATGCAGTGGAACTGGCTTTGAAAATTTGAAGAAGACTTGCCTGACAACCGACAAAAAAACGACCGCGCAAAAAAACTGCGCGGTCGTTTCAATTATGAAGCGAATGCCAGGATGGAGAGCTACGGGAGTCGTTAAAAACAAATCAGAATGATGCCGATACAGAGGGCCACATAGAGGAAGGCAAACCCCCCGTTGTCTTTCGGGCCGACAGTGACCGGGCTTTGCTGGGTCAAGCTGCCCAATAACAGAGCGGCGGCGGAAAACGGCGACAGCACGGAGTAGAGCATATAACCGGCGAGATAGGCGCCGGCCATCTGAAGGGTAGACAGCGGAACGCTGCCTGGTGGCAGCGAGGTCGCCAACGCGGCAATGGTGATCATCGGATGGATGCCGACGGTGGAGAACAAACCAATGGCCAAGACTAGGATCGGCAGCAGCAACAAGGGCGTATCCAGTCCCAGTTGGTTGATCATGAGGGGAATATAGCGGGGGATGTCGGAGATCCCGAGCGCGTACCCGAAAAAGCCGATCGCGGTGAACAAAACGATTTCATTGGTGATCAACGGCAGGCGATACTGCAAATAATCCCGGGTCTGGTCGATGTACGCTTCGCTCCGGCCATAGGCCAGGGCCAGCAACAACGGGCCGATGAGCGAGACCAGCGGAACAATGACCATGGCGCTTTTTTTTGTTACTTGTTCCAGCGCAACAATCATAAAAATGAGCACCGCAGTCTGAAAACTTAGCTTCCAGAGGCTTTTGCGGGAGGCTTCGGAGGCGTTCGAAGATTCGGGAACAGTAATGGGAGGAAATTTTGATGCCCGGCCATATTCCAACCACCCCAACCCCAGCAGCAGAGGAATGCCGGCGGCGGCCAACGTGATACCCAACGGAGCGAGATCCAGCCAGGACAAATTGACATATTGCGCGATGAAGGCCACGGAAATGTAGCTGGGCGACCATAAAGTGTTCGGCAGAAATCCCCGGATTAACGCGCTGCTGAATAATTTCACCGGGAATTTTTTCGCCAAAGGACGGAACAGTTGGTGCACAAAATGAAAGCTGGCCAGGTTGATCAATGACGCGAGCAGGGTGAGAAGCGTCGAGACCACGAGGTAGAACCGAAACGGCGACGACACATATTTTACGGCAATATCCGACAGGTGCTGCTGATAAGGTTCAAAATACAGGATGCTGCTCAATAGCGGCACTGTAAGCAACAGGGAAATCAGCGGGGCGTTGAAGGCGCAGGCCTTGATCCAGCCATTCGGGGGGACTTGATAAGTCCACATCAAATAAAGGCCGACAGCGATCAACAACAGCGACATATAACGGGTGCTGGAGCGTGTTTCAAAAAATGTGAGCCCGAACAGCGCCAACGAGACCACCGCCATGACGGTCGGCAGGAACGGCTGGGGAAAGAACGAGTTGATCAAGAACAACGATATATAGATTATTTTCATGCTGTTTGCAAAGAAACGCCAATTGTGAAGAATGGTGAACTGTCCCTTCTCTCGTGAATTTTTGACAGCGGATGGGTTTTCAGGCGCTTAAGCCTACTACTTTAAACTTCGCCAACAACAAGCTGTTTCCCTTTTCAATGCGACGATCCATAAGATCGCGCCCATTGTCAAACGGCTAAATTCTGCAGCCGAAAGACTGGCTGCAGAATTTAGCCTAAGCATATTGCAAAGTCCGGGAAACTGTTGGGCAAGCATCGGACACCAATATCGTCTTGATATTTCCTTTTCTATATCGATACGAAGCTTAACGCGCCTTGCTGTTTTTTGATGCTGCAACTGGTATGACCAGTCTGGGTGGTGGCCGCTTTAAATGAATAGTGGTAGAATAATACGGTCACAGTGGACATGGACAGGTTTATTGGGGAGGATTTATGGATCAGGCCAAGTTGCTGGGAGAAGAGAAGATTTCCAAACTGTTGCGGAGCTATTCCGTGCCGGCCATCATCGGCATGGTGGTAAACGCATTATATAATGTGGTGGACAGCATCTTCGTCGGTCAGGGTGTCGGGGAAATCGGCCTGGTGGCGGTGACGCTGGCGTTTCCGCTGATGGTTGTCCTGATGGCGGTCGGCATGTTCGTCGGTCTGGGCGCCGCCGCACTTGTTTCGATCCGGCTGGGCCAACAGGACAAGGATGGCGCCGAGATGATTTTGGGCAATGCCGTCACGCTGATGATTATTTTGGTCCTGCTTACGACCGCCGTTTCCTTGTCGTTTTTGGACTCTCTGCTGGTTTTGCTGGGAGCGACGCCGGAAGTCATGCCCTATGCGCGGGATTTCTCGACCATCATTCTGGCCGGCAGCATTTTCATGCACGTGAGCTTCGGCATCAATAACCTGATCCGGGCCCAGGGCGATCCCAAGACCGCCCTGAAAACGATGTTGATTGCCGCGTTGCTGAATGCGGTGCTGAATCCGTTGTTCATCTTTGGGTTTCACATGGGGATCAAGGGGTCGGCCTGGGCGACCGTCTTGGCGCAGGCCGTGGCGACAGTCTGGGTGCTGGCGTATTTTATCCGGGGTGCGGGAACCATGCGACTGCAAATCAAGAATCTGCCGTTGCGCCGGGAGATTGTCGCCGGCATTGCCCGGATCGGCATGGCGCCGTTTCTGCTGCAACTCAGCGCCAGTCTGGTCATGGTGATTCTCAACTATCAACTGCTGGCTTACGGCGGCGTATTGGCGGTGGCGGCGTTCGGCATTGTCAATCGCGTGCTGATGCTTAGCCTGATGCCGGTCATGGGCATCAGCCAGGGTGCGCAGCCGATTATTGGTTTCAATTACGGGGCAGGAAATTACCGGCGGGTTATCGAAGTGGTAAAACTGGCGACGTTCGCGGCAACCGCGTTTTGTTGTCTGGGTTTTTTGGCGATTCTGCTGTTTGACGAACCGATCGTCCGCTTGTTCAACGGCAATGTCGAGCTGGTACGGCTGGGTGCGACCGGCCTGAAAACCTTTTTGGCGCTGTTGCCGATTATCGGCGTGCAACTGATCGGCGCCAATTATTTTCAGGCGGTGGGCAAGGCCAAATATGCGATTGTTTTCAATCTGCTGCGCCAGATCATTTTGCTGATTCCCCTGGTATATATTTTGCCGAAGTTTTTCGGGTTGATGGGCATTTGGCTGGCCGGACCGATTTCCGACCTGGTAGCGTCCGTGGTCACGGCCTGGTTTGTGGCCCGCGAGATCAAAAATCTGGAACGGCGTGCTGCGCTGCGAACGCGGTGAGTGTGCAATAAAGGAGGAACCGGAATGGACAAACAGCGAATTTATGGCATCATTGATGATAGAAAAGAATGGTTTGCCCGAGCCAGCGAGGCGATCTGGGAATATGCCGAGCTGAGATTTGAAGAGACCCGGTCCGCGGAGTTGCTGTGTGATATGCTGACGGAAGCCGGATTCACCGTGGAGAAGGGAATCGGCGGCCTGGCCACCGCGTTTGCGGCCAGTTATGGCAATGGTGGCCCGGTGGTGGCGCTTTTGGGCGAATACGACGCATTGGCCGGTCTGAACCAAGCACTTGGGCGGGCGGAACTAAAACCGTTGCCGGAACGAAAAAATGGCCACGGCTGCGGCCATAACCTGCTCGGGGTGGGGGCGTTGGCGGCGGCTGTGGCCGTCAAGGAATATTTGGTGGAACAAAAAATTCCCGGTACCGTCCGTTACTATGGCTGCCCCGGGGAAGAAGGAGGTTCAGGAAAAACTTTTCTGGCCCGGGAAGGGGTTTTTGCCGGCGCGGACGTCGCGTTGACTTGGCATCCGATGACGCACAATACGGTGTTTTCCATGAGTACCCTAGCCAATTTCCAGGTTGCTTTCAAATTCCACGGCAAGAGCGCCCATGCCGGCACCGCGCCGCATTTGGGACGTAGCGCCCTGGATGCGGTGGAACTGATGAATGTGGGTGTGAATTACCTGCGCGAGCATATTGTGCCGGAGGCGCGGATTCATTATGCCGTGACCGATACGGGCGGAGTGTCGCCCAATGTGGTGCAGGCGGAGGCGGAGGTTCTCTATTTGATGCGGGCGCCGCAAGTGGACCAAGTTCGGGAGATCTACGAGAGGATTTGTAAAATTGCCCAAGGGGCGGCCTTGATGACGGAAACAGCATGTGAAGTGCTGTTTGAGAAGGCGTGCTCCAACTTTATTCCCAATGCGGTGTTGGGGGAAGTATTGTTGACTCATTTCCAGGCCGTCGGTGCGCCGGTTCCGGATGAAAGCGAACTTGAGTTCGCCCGGGCCATTCAGGCTACGCTGACGGAACAGGACCGCCGCAATGATCTGCAAATGGCCGCCGATTTTCTGGGCGGGGTAAGCCAGGCGAACGTCGCGGATCTTTCCCGGACAGTGTTGTCCGACCGGATTCTGGATTGCGTGCATTCGCCCAAACTGTTGACTGGATCGACCGATGTCGGCGATGTCAGCTGGCTGATGCCGACGGCCCAGCTTTGCGTGGCCTGTCAGGCTTTCGGCACGCCGGGGCATTCCTGGCAGACGGTGGCGCAGAGCGCGACGGCGTTCGCGCACAAAGGCATGCTGACCGCGGCGAAGGTATTGGCGGCCACAGCGGTGGAAATCCTGGAACATCCCGAACTGGCCGCGGCGGCGCAGGAGGAGCTGCGGTCTGGTTTGGCCGGAGCGGCTTATGTATGCCCGATCCTGGCGGGCATTGCCCCCAAGTTGGCGCCGCAGGTTAAATAGGATTTTTCTGCCGAAAAACAGATGATAGCGGGGAGGAATGCGCAATGAATAGTCCGGTTACAGAATTGATACGGCGACGCTTCTCCTGCCGGCGCCATCCGGAACAGCCGCTGTCAGCGGCCGCCAGACAAGAATTGCAGCGGTATCTGACGGAGTTGGGAAACGGTCCGTTCGGCAACCGCGTGCGCTTTTTGCTGCTGAGCGCCACCGAGCAGGATCGCCAGGAACTGAAAGGCGTCGGGACTTACGGCGTGGTCAAACATGCCGCCGGATTCATCGTGGGCGCTGTCGGACCCGGACGGAAAAATCTCGAGGATTTTGGCTATCTGATGGAACAGGCGATTTTATTCGCTACGGATCTGGGGCTGGGAACCTGCTGGCTGGGCGGCAGCTTCACTAAAAGCGGTTTTGCAAAAAAAATCGGCGCGACGGCGGCCGAAATCGTGCCGGCGGTCGCGTCCGTCGGTTACGTGGCGGAAACCAGCCAAGCCGAAGACTGGATCCGCCGCCGGGCGGGCGGCGCGAGCCGGTTGCCGGCGGAACAACTGTTTTTTGAAGAACGGTTTGGAAATCCCCTGCAAAGCGACGCTTTGGGCGAGCTTGCCGTTGTGCTGGACATGGTGCGCTGGGCGCCGTCGGCCTCGAACAAACAACCGTGGCGAATCGTCCACGCGGGAAACGCCTGGCATTTCTATCTGCAGCGCACGCCGGGCTATGGCAAAGACAGTCTGATCGGCAAATTGTTGGGCGTGGCGGATGTGCAAAGAGTGGATCTGGGGATTGCCATGTGCCATTTTGAGCTGACCATGCAGGAGCGGGGCGTGCCGGGCGGATGGGTTGAGCAGGAACCGGCCGTGACGCGGCCCGACCAATATGCGGAGTATGTCGCCAGCTGGCTGGCCGCTCCAACTTCGCTTGGCTGACCCGGGTTCGGTGGATCGCGGTTGCGGCGCAAACAGAGCGCGGGATCTTGCCCTGAAGCAAAGACCCCGCGCTTTTTTTGCGTTCTGTTCTCAAAAAGTTTTGGTCATGCCGCCGTCGACCAGTACGGTCTGGCCGGTAATGTACGTGTTGGCCTCGGAACAGAGAAATACGGCCAACTTGGCGAATTCCTCAGGGGTTCCGTAACGACCGAGGGGGATGGTTTTGACCATGCTTTCGTAGACCTGTTCCAGCGGAATTCCGGCCTTGGCGGCCCGAATCTGGTCGAGCTGCTGGATCCTCGCCGTTTCGATTCGCCCCGGCCCCATCACGTTGACCAGGATGTTTTCCTTGCCCAGTTCCTGCGACAGGGTTTTGGTGAGCCCCATGACGCCGAGTCGGAACGTGTTGGACAGGATCAGGTTTTCCAATACCTGCTTTACCGAGGACGAAGTAAAGTTGACGATCCGTCCCATGCCCTGCTGCCGCATCGAGGGCAATACCGCCCGAATGGTCCGGATATAGGACAGCAGATTCAATTCATAAGCCTTTTGCCAGGCGGCGTCCGAAAAATCGTCGAAGGTTCCGGCAGGAGGCCCGCCGGCGTTATTCACCAGAGCAAAAATCGGGCCGAATTTGGCGACGGTATTGTCTACTGCCCGCTGAATGTCTTCGGGTTTCGTCACATCACCGATCGTAAAGGCCGGCTGTTTGCCGGTCAACTCTTGTATTTCCGATTGAGTGTACCGAAGAGACTCTTCGCCGCGACTGAAGAGCATGACGTTGGCGCCTTCGCGGGCGAATTCCAGGGCGGTCGCCTTCCCCAGCCCCGTGCTGGAGGCCATGACTAAAACCGCCTTTTGGCGCAGTCCCAGTTCCATAATGCGCTCACGCTCCTTTGCCAATGTTTTTTTCGGCTAAACCCGGATGCGATGATTGAATTTTCTGTCTGATTATATTCTGCCTCAAAATTAACCATTTTGCAACGCGCCGGCGGACGAACTGGGCAGGACTTTGCCCGGCAAGTCGGGAAACAATGAAAAGCAAACGGAGCGAGTGCGCTGGTCGCGGCAGGGCGAAAATAAATCGTGAATTTGACAATGGAGGGAACGATGACTCAGGATTATGATATTCCTTATCTGCGGTTACTGGCGGAGAAATATCCGTCCATTCAGGCTGCTTCCAATGAAATTGTCAGATTGTCGTCGATATTGGAGTTGCCGAAAGAGACGGAACATTTTTTGTCCGACGTGCATGGCGAATATGAAGCGTTTTCCCATGTCATCCGCAACGGCGCCGGTTCGATCCGGCGAAAGATTGGCGAGCTGTTCGCCGACTCGCTGACCAAGCAGGAGCAACAGAGCTTGGCGACTTTGATTTATTACCCGGCGGAAAAGTCGACGCTGTTGCTGCAAACCGCGCTGGACCCGGCGGAATGGAGTCGTCTTACGTTGACGCGACTGATCCGGCTGTGCCGGTTGCTGACATCCAAATATCGACGGGAAAGCGTACGCGACTTGCTGCCAGCACCGGCGGTGCCGCTGGTGGAAGAGCTGTTGGAGGAGCAGGAGAACGTCGGCAATAAGCAAGACTATTACCGGACGCTCCTCGATTCGATCGTGTCCACGGGCAGCGCCCGGTTTTTTATCATTTGCCTGGCGGAGCTGATCCAGCGTCTGGCGATCGCCCGGGTGCATGTGATCGGCGATATCTATGACCGGGGGCCGGGAGCGCACCTGATTCTGGACGCTCTGATGAAACACCGGCAAGTCGATATCCAGTGGGGAAACCATGATATTCTATGGATGGGGGCGGCTGCCGGCAGCGAAGCCTGCATCGCCAATGTGGTCCGAACCTCTCTGCGTTACGGCAACATGGAGACGTTGGAAAACGGCTATGGCGTGAGCCTGCTGCCGCTGGCGTCGTTCGCCATTGAAACTTACGGCGATGATCCCTGCAAGGTCTTTATACCCAAAGTTTCCCAGGACGGGTCCTTTACCAGTCAGGAAATCCGATTGATGGCGCAGATGCAGAAAGCGATCGCCATGATTCAATTCAAGCTGGAGAGTCAGGTCATCAAGCGTCGTCCGCACTATCAAATGAGCGGCCGCCTGTTGCTGGAGCAAATCGATTACGAAGCGGGAACCCTGTCGTTGCAGGGACGAACCTATCCGCTGCTGGACCGGCATTTCCCGACGGTCGATCCGGCGAACCCCGACCAATTGACCGCCGCCGAGCAGCTCGTCATGGAAAAATTGCGATTTTCGTTCACGAACAGCAAAAAGCTGCAGGAGCATGTCCGCTTTCTTTATTCCCGGGGCAGCATCTATCTGATCCATGACGGCAACTTGCTGTATCATGGTTGCATTGCCATGAATGAGGACGGCTCGTTCCGGTCGTTCAATGTGGACGGACAGGCATTCGCCGGCAAAGCCTTTCTGGACCGGGTCGACCGGCTGGCTCGCCAGGGCTATTACGCCACGGACAATCCCGCACAGAAACAGTACGGTCTCGATGCCATGTGGTTTTTGTGGTGCGCCCCGCAGTCACCCCTGTTCGGCAAGGAAAAAATGGCGACGTTTGAGCGATATTTTCTCGCGGATTCCAGTACGCATTATGCCGACGCCAATCCGCGCCAGGAACGCCGCAACGCCTATTATGTCCTGCGGGACCGGGAAGAGACGGCCTGCAAAATTCTCGCCGAGTTCGGCCTGGACTGCAAGACTGGCCACATCATCAACGGCCATGTGCCGGTAAAGGTGGCCAAGGGCGAACGTCCCGTCAAGGCCAATGGCAAACTGATCGTGATTGACGGCGGTTTTTCCCGGGCTTATCAGAAGGAAACCGGCATCGCCGGCTATACGCTGATTTCCAATTCGCAGGGGTGGCTGCTCGCGGCCCACCAGGCCTTTGAATCCCGACACAAGGCGGTGGCGGAGGAGCAGGACATCGATTCGGCGACGGAAATCATCGAGAGCCACCCGGTGCGTCTGCGTATCCGGCACACGGACCAGGGACGGCGGGTCCAGCAGAAAATCGATCAATTGCAGAGGCTGCTGGCCGCTTATCGGGGCGGGCAGTTAAAGGAGCAATAAAGGCCGTTTTTTGTTTTTCAAGTTTGCGATTCGGTTTGCGATCGGGCAGGCGTATCTTGCGGAATCATTGCCAAACACAATGCCAGGATGTATAATACGACGGGAGTTTTGTGCTTTTGCACGAGTTTGTTTGAACAATCGAATAAGACGGCGGAGGTGAAACGAACAAGATAGTTTAGCCGATAAACAGGAGAGGGGATGAAATCTTGCAGGAATTTCATGATTGGATTAATTGGTTGAATGGCTATCTTTGGGGCCCTCCCATGCTGGTGCTGTTGTTTGGCACTCATTTATTCCTCACATTTCGTCTGCGATTTATTCAAAAACATACCTGGACCGCGATCAAGCTGTCCGTGAGCAAGGATGCCGGCGGCGAAGGAGACGTCAGCCAGTTCGGCGCTTTAACCACGGCGCTGGCGGCAACGATCGGCACCGGCAATATTGTCGGCGTCGCTACGGCGGTCGGCCTGGGCGGCCCGGGCGCTGTTCTGTGGTGCTGGCTGACCGGCGTTTTTGGCATGGCAACCAAATATTCGGAAGCGCTGCTTTCCGTCAAATATCGGGTGAAAACCTCCGACGGAACGATGCTTGGCGGACCGATGTACGCCCTCGAAAACGGCATGAACGCAAAATGGCTGGCGGTTTTGTTCTGCATTTTCACGTCGATCGCCGCCTTTGGCATCGGCAATACCGTCCAGGCCAACTCTATCGCCGTCATGGTCAAGGAAACCATGGGCGTGTCGCCGCATATTTCCGGCGGAATTATGGCAGTGTTGACCGGCGTGGTGATTTTGGGCGGCGTGAAGTCGATCGCCCGTGTCTGCGAGATGTTGGTTCCGTTTATGGCGATCTTCTATGTGATCGGCTGTATCATTATCTTGGGAATCAATGCGAACCAGCTGGCTCCGGCGGTGTCGCTGATCGTTTCCTCCGCGTTTACGCCGCAGGCGGCGGGAGGCGGCTTCGTCGGCGCGTCGGTGATCATGGCCATGCGGTACGGGATTGCCCGCGGCTTGTTCTCCAACGAGTCCGGGCTGGGTTCCGCGCCGATCGTGGCGGCCGCCGCCCAAACCAGGAATCAGGTGCGCCAAGCTTTGGTATCCATGACGGGGACGTTCTGGGACACGGTCGTGGTGTGCGCCATGACCGGCCTGGTGTTGGTCACGGCCGTATTGCAGAATCCGACCGGTCTGGACAAGTTGTCTGGAGCTGCCCTGACCAAGGCGGCTTTCGCCCAGATCCCGACCATCGGTCCGATTGTATTGACGGTAGGCTTGTTGACTTTTGTGTTTTCCACCATCCTGGGTTGGTCGTATTACGGTGAACGGGCGATGGAATACCTGTTGGGCAAAAAGGCGATCATGCCTTATCGCATTGCCTGGGTTGTCGCGGTGTATATCGGTTCGGTGACGTCGCTGGCACTGGTCTGGGACCTGGCCGACGCTATGAACGCCTTGATGGCAATTCCCAACCTGGTGGCGTTGCTGACGTTAAGCGGCGTACTGGTGGCGGACACCCAGAAGTTTCTCTGGGATGACGGCGGTTTGGAAATCGAAAGCGACGAAACGGCCAAAGAAGTGGCCTGACATCCCGACATACAGATGGCGGGCAAAGAGCGGATGGACTGGGTATGCCCCAGTTCATCCGCTCTTTTGAGTTGTACGCCCGGCACGGACAAGAACAAGGAATTTGCCAGATTGCGCAGAATTAAAACTATATCCTGAATCCGTGACAGACGAGACGCTATCAAAGAAACCCATGATTTGAGCGTTGCAAACATTCTTCTCTGTCTACGGCATTGCTTCTCTGATGGCGTTTCGAGGCAGTATTTCTCAGAGCAGAGGTTTTCTGTCCGAAAA
>JAAZNU010000227.1 GCA_012798135.1 Veillonellaceae bacterium
CAAGACTGTCAACCTGGAGCTGGAAGCCCATCGTGGACAGCTGATAGCCCAGCGTCAGGAATTGCAGGAGATGAATGAGGCACTCGCGCGGGCCAAGCTGGAAGCCGAAGCAGCCAATCGGTCCAAGAGTGAGTTCCTGGCCAACATGAGTCATGAGATTCGCACGCCCATGACCGCCATTCTCGGGTATGCTGAAATCCTGCTCGATCCGGGCGAGATCGCGAATATTCCTGCCAATCGCCTGGAAGCTGCCCAGATCATAAAAAGCAACGGCGAGCACTTACTCGCCATCATCAACGACATTCTGGATCTCTCGAAGATCGAAGCCGGTAAGATGTCGGTGGAGCGCATTCCCTGTTCGCCGTCCCACCTCTTGGGTGAAGTCATATCCTTGATGAGCGTGCGCGCAGACGCCAAGGGTTTGCCCTTGTACCTCGAGCAGGAAGGATCGATACCACGGACAGTGCACACAGACCCCACTCGACTGCGCCAGATCCTGGTGAATCTCCTCGGCAACGCCATCAAATTCACGGAGACAGGTGAGGTCCGCCTGAAGTGCCGATTCGAATCTGATAACATTGGTTCAGGTACTCTCTGCTTTGACGTCCTCGACACCGGCATCGGAATGTCGGAACTGCAGGCCGCGAGCCTGTTTGACCCGTTCACCCAGGGAGATGCTTCAACAGCAAGGCGCTTTGGTGGAACGGGTTTGGGCTTGACCATCAGCCTGCGTCTCGCTGAGATGCTCGGTGGCAGGATAGTGATGATCCGAACGCAACCAGGACTGGGCACTCACATCCAAGTTACCGTCGCGACAGGTCCTGTCGATCAGGCTTCCATTCTCCCCGACTCTGCATCTGTGATTACGTCGCCTGCACCCAAAGACGATCAGCCAAGACCAACAGAGAACCAGCAGCTAAGTGGCATGCGCATTCTTCTGGTCGAAGATGGTCCTGACAATCAACGGCTTATCCGGCATCTCTTAAGAAAAATGGGAGCAGAGGTGATCGTGGCCGATAATGGCCAGTTGGGGGTTGATGCCGTCGCTGCGGCATGCGCGGAGCACCTTGGTTTTCACGTAATCCTCATGGACATGCAGATGCCGGTCCTGGACGGCTACGGAGCAACTCGATTCCTTCGAGAAAGAGGATACACGGGGCCGATTATTGCCTTGACTGCTCATGCGATGTCCAGCGATCGCCAAAAGTGCATCGATGCCGGCTGCAACGATTATGCCAGCAAGCCGATCGACAGCCAACAGCTCGCCGATACGATTGAAAAATGGGCAAGTCAGTTCCCTTTGCGGCCAGCCTAAACAGAATAGAGTCCGCAGACTGGACGCGTTGCCGTTAACTTCGCACCACGTCGTGTTTTCTATTGGATTGGACACGCAGCATTATGGGCTGCAAGCCCTCATCCCATCCCGCCCTAGCCAATAATCATGTGTAGTCAACCGTTTGTTGCAGGCGCGACATTCACGACGCCGCATGACCCTGCCACCC
>JAAZNU010000053.1 GCA_012798135.1 Veillonellaceae bacterium
AGCGATAAGAAGGTGTGGGGCATTCATGGCGGAAAGACTGGGGATGCAGACCAATTGTTCTTGAAAAAGGGGTTTGTTGCCTTGGGGTGGGACGCTATCGGAGATCTTGCGAAGCTTCCGAAGGACCGGGAAGCGTTCAAGAATGCAGTGGCTGTCGCATACCCTAAAAGCAAGCCAGGCGCCATACCAAACAATGCAGGACAGCTCTTTAGATTCGTATATGAAATGCAAATTGATGATTATATCGTTTACCCATCGAAATTCGATAGACAAATACATATTGGTATAATACAAGATCACTATTCATTTTCTAGTGATCATGAACCTTCCTATCCAAATCGAAGAAAGGTAAAATGGATTCGTTCTATTCCGAGAACGAAATTCTCGCAAGGGGCCCTTTATGAAGTCGGCTCGGCTATGAGTTTCTTCCTAATAAAAAATTATGCGGATGAATACATTTCAGCTGCAACTGGAAAAGCTGAACCAGAAATCGATGAAGAAGACAAGACCATAGTTCCGGTTGTGTCAATGCCCAATAGAAATGTCCCCATCTTCCGCAAAGTAGAAATGTCCCCTGGAACCATTAGGCCGAAAGGCTGCCGGACACCTCCTTGTGAATATGAGGCAGTTGATACTCCTCAACGAGGAGCGGTTTATCCTTCCAGAAACAATGAACCGACCCATCAAGCCAGGTATGTATACTCACGTGGTCCCCAGGCCGCGGCCGAGGATCGAGAGTTTGCGGAACTTTGTACAATCGTTTCTTGAACTGAATAATAGAATCCCGTGAAACCATTCGTTCGTCAACGAAACAAAAGAAATCCCGAAGATCGGTTCCATCCAAAAGCGGTACATGCGCATCTTCCGGTAAAGCCGGTAAACGGGCGAACTTCTCATTGATCCGCGGTAGATAGCTCTCCGTCAAAAATCGATTCGCCTCATCAATCGTCGATATTCCCTCCAGCCTGAGTTCTTTGACAAAACGATCTTGATAAATCCCATGACTCCTTTCCACTCGCCCTTTCGCTTCGGGCGAATATGCGACAATCACTTCAATCCCCAACCGATCACAGGCTCGTTCAAAGGGACTTCTCGGCACGATACCCGCGAGTTGCTCTTCGATCGTCGGTTCACGATTCAGAACGAAAGCGTTCTTCCGATCGCAATAGACGGCTTGAGGTATCCCGTAACGCTCAATCCACATCCACAGAAGTCTCATAGCTGCTTCCGTCGTCTCCTGCTCACACAGATAGGAAAGCGTTGTTCCTGTCGCGTCATCCACCATATTCATCAGGCAGCTTTTGGGCCCTCGCCCCTCAAACCATGCGTGATGACTGCCGTCAAACTGTACCAACTCTCCAAAACGTTCTCGAGGATCTCGGCGACCATGATAGACCCTTCTCCGTTTCTTCCCCTTCCACAAGCCTTCTTCAATCAAAAGCCGTCGTAAAGTTTCACGGCTTACTTTTAGCCCTTCGCGTTCGGCTAATTTCTCCGCCGCTAAAGTCGGTCCAAAACCCTCGTAGCTCTTGCGATAGCTCGCTACCAGAGCCCTCTTCAACTCCTCGCTCATACGATTGTTCGATTGGCGCCCTTGCAGGCGATGCAGAATCCCGCGATCATGCTCCGTTCGGTATCTGGCGAATATCCTTTTCGCTTGGCGATAACTGACTTTTATCCGTAGCGCCGCTTCTCCAAGCGTTATTTGTCCTTCCTTCACCATCTCCATTACCTTGCACCGCAGTAGTTCTTTTTGTCCCATCGGTAGTTTTCCGGCCATCCTTTTCCTTCCTGCCGTATTCTACCAGGGGACATTTCTATTGGGCTGTCATGGGGACATTATCACGTTGCTTCAACAGG
>JAAZNU010000086.1 GCA_012798135.1 Veillonellaceae bacterium
TTATGGCACTGCCGGAGGTACTGCAAATCCTTTTGCTGATGATATACCCGACCAGGTAAGCTACTGGGAAATTACCAAAACCACAGTATCCAATACCTTAGATGAATTTTCAGATCATCCTGCAGCTGACTTTCTTCCTGATGCATTGGGAAATCCCATGTCATATTACAAAGCCGCCAATCACCTGTCAAATAAAGAGTATGGTAAAGCCTTGTGGCAATTTATGCCTTTTAACAATTCCATTGACTGGGCAACCGAATTTTTGCAGGAGAAAACCAAATACACCGATCCTACGAAATTTTCAGGATTGGGCATATTCGGTGATTTCAACAAACAGGCAACTTTTTCGTGTGAATTATAAACCGGGAAAAAAGAATGTAACATGAAATCAATTCTGTTCACAATAGCCGCACTATTTACAGGGTGCATACTGTATCCCGAGTTTGACAGTTGAAATTTTTAATAATCATGTAATCAGGCATATAACTACCTTATTTTGATTTTGTGACACTACATTTTGGCTATTTGGAGATGATTTTCGGGGGCATTCTCATTCCGATGGCCTTCATTAAGCTGGCAGCATTGGTAGGAATATCGGTTCTGACCCAGATCGTATCCTTCCAGACCTTGACAGGGATTGCCATTACCTGGGCCAGTTCGTTCATTGCCTGAACCACAGTGAGAGGCCTTGATTTTATTACTTTATTGGCAATGGATTTCTTTTGAAGCATTTCATAACTCTGGCGCAAAGCTTTAGTCAGATGGGCTTCACATAGGTAAGAGAGAAAACACAATACCAAGTGGCCGATGATTCGCTGGTCTGTCCAATGGAACATTGGCCGTGTTTTCAGGTTTCCTTTTATTTCGCCAAAAGCATCTTCCACTTTCCATAGTTGCTTGTAGTTGGCTACGATCTCAGAGGGAGACATCGATGTTACGTTGGTGATCACACCAAAGAACCCATCCTTGGCAGCTTCCTCCGCAATGGCCTTGTGGTTAAGCTCACACTGATCTTTGCCTTCTATCTTGACATATTTCTTGTAATTGCGGTTAGTGATAAGTTTTTTTGCCTTCTTCTTATCGGCAGCGATCTTCTTCTTGATCTTTTCTATTACATCCTCACGTGTTTTCCTGTCGCGCTCTGCCCTTGATTTGGACCAGGTGATTATACACCGGTCTTCTCGTACCCGGGTCTCGTAAACAGCCAGCTCTTCGTTGATCCAGGTAAAATTATCAAGTTGATAAAAATCTTCCTGCAGTTCTTTACCCAGGGAACCCATCTTCAACCCAACGATAAATTCACCCTGGCTGTTGCGGATATGCTCCAGGTTATCAAAAGAGAATAACCCACGATCAGCGATAAAAATAAATCTCCGTATGCTGAACTTGCTTTGCATCTTTTCTACAATACCGCTGAGTGTATTGCCTTCAAAAGTATTCCCCGGATGAACCTCAAAGCACAGAGGTATCCCGTTAATGTCTGTTAATAAACCCAGCACCACCTGTGTGCAGTCTGTCCGCATTTCTTTGCTGTAGCCAAATCGCCTAAGTTGATCCAGATCTTCCCTGACACTCTCAAAACGAAGCGTAGTAAGGTCATACAGCACCACATCCACGTTGATCGTAAAGAGATCTTTCTCCCATTGGTACAGAAATCGCTCAATTTCGTCCTTATGTTGGGCCAGTATATCCAAACTCCGATAAACATGCTGTAGCTCGATGGTCTGATCGATCATCCCCGGGTACAATCTCTCCAGCCAGTTGTCATAGAGATCAAGCTTTGATACTGGCTTTATAAACCTCGAACATACCTGGGTAAAAACAACCTTCTGAATGTCAAATTGAAGTTTCTTGTGATCCCTGCTAAGTTTTTTCAAAATTTCAGTAATTCCCAGTTGTTCCATCATACGCTCCAGAACCAACAAGGGGCCCAGTATATAGGTGCTTTCAATATCAATCTCTTTTGCCAAATCAAATATGTTGGCAGTCTCAAGATGCTTGTTAATGGCTTCTGCAAGTTCTTCCAGCTTGTTTTCTTCTACCCGGCCTAATGATAGTAGTACCCTTTGCTTTACCTTACCCGCCTCACGATAAGACTCTACCAAGTGGTAGTAGGCATGCCCTCGCTGGTTTTTGGTGACCCGGATATACATATTCGTGTGTTTTAACTACACGAAAATATATGCTTTTGCTATAATATAATAATCTTGACAGAATTTTGTTCACTACACTTTGAAAAATCAGGACCATCACCTCAGTGTTTACAGGGGTTGCAGAAGGGCAAACTCACATTAACTGTCAAACTCGGGAGAATGTAACATGAAATCAATTCTGTTCACAATAGCCGCACTATTTACAGGGTGCATACTGTATTCACAAACAAA
>JAAZNU010000115.1 GCA_012798135.1 Veillonellaceae bacterium
ATCGACCACATCGATCATTTCCTTTCCTCCTGTACGCCTGTTAATTTCCAGTTACAGTGTACAGGATTGGTTTGATCGGGTGGTCAACTTTTTGGTGATCAATGGGTTAAAATTGGTACACTTTTAGTTTAGCAAATACAGGGGGTCCCGATCGGGCATTCCTACAGGCGCTAAAGAATTTTCTGGCAGGTTTGTGTGTGATCCCGGCGGCAATTCTAGTGGAATGAGTTGCCTAATTGCCGCCCTGGTAAAATCAGATGGCACAAGTTCAAAAAAAAGCGCGTCAGCAGGCGCCGGAACCAGCCACTTGTCAATATCTCCTGTTCCGGCATTCAATTCCACCAGCAGCGGCCCCCGGACCTTAATTTGCTTCAACCGGGCAATTTCGGTTTTTTGAAAGCGGCCCGAGGCATCGAGACCATCACGTGTGCGGACAGCCCCTGCAATGGTCGATGGAAACGGAAAAGCCAGGGAAAAAGCCCGAGGGCCGGGCACAGGCCCAAACGGGCGCCCGTCGCGGGCAATAAGGGGATCGCGTGGCTCAATGACCCAAACCTTCATTTTTTCACCACCTCGCCGGTTGAGACTGGGAACGGGAGCGCGTTTGCCAGATCCATGGCAGCGGCGAACTCCCGGGCAATAATGAGGCTATCCGCCAGTTGCTTGAGTTTTTCAAAGGAAAACCCGCCTTCCTCAAGTAAGGCCTCCAACCCCGATAACACTTCCACAGCTATACGCTCAGTACCGCGGCGGGCTTTCTTGCGGCGTAAAATACGCCTGGCTTCCGCGCAAGCTGCTTTTTGAAGCGTGCCCTTTAACTCTTCACCTGGTGTCTCAAGCCGTCTGGCCAGATCGTGCAACTCATAAGCGGCTCCGTCAGGAACGGCTTCATTGCGATGTAAGTTAACCAGCCATTTAAGCTGCCGGTCCAGCTCCCCCCAGGTACCTTTAACCGTCCTCTCCGAGCCGCTCCGCTTGCTCAATGTCACCGCCAGGGCGTTTTTGCCGGGCACGGATTTAGCCGCCTTTTCCGCTCTGCGCGCCATCTCAAGGACGTCGGAGAGAGGTTCGAGATGATGAGCAACAGCAATGCCAATCGAAAGTGTTGGTGATATTTCCTTCCCATCATCGTCCCCCTTAAATCCAGCAAGCCGCAGCCGGAAAGCTTCAGATAAACTGCAGGCACAGTCGAGCACTTTGTGCAAAGGTATTAAAGCCAAAACGTCGTCACCGCCGGAATATACAAGAGATCCCTTGTTCTCTCTCACTATCCGGCGCGCTTCTACGGCAAAGCTGCTTTGAATCCGTGAAAGCTCCCGGTGTTTTTCGGGAGTTCTCTGGGCGTCGATTACCTTGCCCATGTGATCGCCGTCAGCGATAAGAAGCGCGTAGTAAGGCAGCGGCTTTTTATCGTCGAAGGCTTTTTCCCGAAACTCACGCAGCGCTTTTTGGGCCAGCAGTACCTTTTCCTTTTCTTTAAAGAAAAACTCTCGGAAACGCTCCTCGTACAATAAATGGCCGTCGTGGGGACCAAACACGGGGTGGGGTGGCCGTACCGTGTCCAGATCATCCGGCGAAATACCGAGTTCCTTCAATTTTCCGAAATACTCTTCCACAAATGGCCGGTGCTGGCCGGTAAGCCTTTCCAGCAATGGAAGTGCTGCTACATGGGAAGTGCTGAAAAAATACTCCTCGCTTCCCCGTTTACCGTGACGTTTTAACAGGCATACACCGCACAAAAACTCGCCGCGCTGCACGCGGTAACTCTTATAAAGCATGTTATCGTTCATCCGGTTGCAAACACTCTCAGCAATGACCGACTCCCGGCACCCGTCAAGGGAACATTTGAGTTCGCTCGATCCCCAACTTGCCAG
>JAAZNU010000274.1 GCA_012798135.1 Veillonellaceae bacterium
TACAGGTTCGAGTCCTTCGAAATATTCATCTATACTTTTTTTCTCTTCAAAACATGTAGCAGTATATTCATTTATGAAGCTGACTAATTCCTTTTCATCTGTAGTTGCTTTCTTCTCTTCCTTGATCGCTTTATTTTTTCTCGACTTGGCGTTCATCGAGGGAGCTTGCGCTCCCCTTTTTTAAGATTTTGTAAGCATGTCAATCGCTTCTGAAACTTCCTGAAATGTCCCGCCGACTTCAACCTTTTCATCTTTCACTACAACCTTTGCAATGTGAGCCACCTTCTTAATAAGTTCAACGTTGTCTTTTTTCTCCTCCATAAGCTGTAACAAGAAGTTTATCTGCTTTTTCGTTGGAGGATTTTTTGTTTCTTGTTGTTTTTCTTCTGCTGATTTGGGTTTTTCTTCTTGGATTTCGGCAGCATCCTCGTCTTGGGTGAAAATGTTAGAAAGTGCCCCAATATGAAGCGCAAGGTCAACCTTCGCCTTCTTTTCTGCCATTTTTAATATTGTGTTTTTAAGACTAAAATAATGTATCGGGTCGCTAACAAATTGTCCGCCCTTATAACAATATTTCTTTTCCAAGGTATTACAACTTCCAATTCCAAATCCGACAATATTGTCTCCGATTTTAGCTCTGACTTTGCACACTACTTCATAGTAAGGAATTTTAACTTCCATAATTGTAATTTCACGCCATATTTCAACATATTCGGGTGCTTCATAAGATACCCCAAGAATGCTCAAAATTTTCTCTGCACCGCTTTTGAACAGGAAGGGTTTATCTACCCCTGGCACTCTTCCAAAGTCTTCGCCCTCAATCAGTTGGCTCTTAACAATGTTTTGGAATTCCTTAATGGCTTCCATCTTGCTAATTGCTTGTTCCTTGTTGATTAGTTCGTTCATAATTCCTCCTATAATTTATTTAATTTCTCTTCTACAGAGCTTAAGCTCGCACAAATCCATGCGTTTTCGCATTTACCTATACAAATTTTATCATACCCCCAACAGTTGCTTTGTTTTACAAGCAAGCTGTTGATTACCTGCAAAAGCGTTTCGAATATAGCAACTAAATTTTCTTTATCTTTTTTTCTCATAACCACCTCAACTTAGTAAAAATCTATAATATGGTTTACTTTCTTGCTTTTTCAAGCCCTAAATCGATTAGCATTCTGTAAAATGCAGGCCGTGTCAATTCTGGGAAAAGTTCATTTCTTACTTCCTGCAATTCTTCGTATTTCTTAGAATCAACATAAAAAGTAATAATAACTTCTTTTCGCAATTTCATTTTTAGATCACCTCCTTTATACCTCATAACCCTTCCTCCTTTAATATTTTTTGCCAAACGAAATATTCTTCTCCTGTAAGTTCCACAGGGTAAACATAATATTTTTCTTTGGTGGTTAGTTGCACATCGTAAAGCAACAAAATTTTTTCTTTATGGTTCTTTTCATACAGCCACTTATATGCCTGCAACTGTATTCCCCACCATTTTTGTTTTTTCCCTGTTTTAAGGTCAATTATCGCCCTTTGGTCGTTTATAAAACAAACATAATCGGGCGTCCCACTAATCCCTTGGTATTCAAGCCGCGTTTCAACTTGAATTATTCTTACCCTAAAATCTGCCAAAAATTTTGTATAACTATCCAGATAGGGGTTTAGAGTCATTCTGTTTGTCAAAGTATATTCAGCAAGTTCTCTATGCGCTTCAGTCCCTTGCTCTGTTTTTTCTTTAGAAAAATATTTGTCGTCGATATATCCATATTTTTTAAGCAATTCTGTTACTCGCATTTTAACCTCTTGCAATTTTTTCTTTGTAAATTTTCACTCCAGGGATACTCAAAGTCCCTTTTGTCGCTCTTACTACCTGACCAATTTTTTTCTCATCAGGCATAAGATATTCACGGGGAAGCAAACTTTCGTCAGTTATTTCAAACTTCCAAATTTCCAAAAAACTAATTCCTTCTACTTTTGGTTTCTCTACCTCTACTACTACGTGGGTATCAGTTTCAAGCATTCTGTCGGCTTCTTCCTGTAATCCTACTTTTGCAAGCGTTTCTGCAAGCGACAACTTTCTTTCTTCTTCTTCTCTCTTCTTCTTTTCATACTCTTCCAATGCTTTTCTTCTTGCTTCCTCTTCCTGCCTTTTTTGAAAATCTGCAAGCGATTTGTCCAGACATCTAATCGCTTCTTCGACAGGTTTCAAGTGCTCATTCATCTTCGCAATAGCCTCTCTGTGCGCCTTATAAGCCTGTTCTATTATCGGCTTGTAAGACGCCTCGATTTCAGTCTTCAACGCTTTAAGTTTGTTTCTTAAATCGACTACTTCCTGAGCTTGTTCTTTGGTAATGATTTCTTTCTTTTCTTTTGCAATTGTTACTAAATCCATATTTCCTCCTTATCTGTCTTTATCTTAATATATTTTTTTTGTTTGTCAAGTATTTTTTCTAAATTTTTTCAAATTTTTTTTGATTTTTTTACTTAGAATTTTTCCCGATAAATTTTTCGATTGCTTTTCTCGACTTTTCATCTCTTATATGAATTTTACCATTTGTATATAAGGAAGAATATTTTGTTATATTCGGACTTCTTAATATTTCTGTATGGTCTTGCCCTATCCAATGTATTTTATCTTTATAAAATTTATATAATCTTTTCCATCGCATAACCCAAATAGATTTATTTTGTTTTTCGTGTTCTGGGCTATATATATCCCAACCACCTAAATCTATCCCTACGCACCAAATATCGTAACCTTCTCGTAATGCTTGCCAAGCGGCAGTGCTGCCACTATCACCTGCTTTTATGTTTTTATCAAATATTTTTTCAGCACTACTTACTCCGCCCCATATATCATATTTATAATCGTATTTTTCTTTGTATTTTTTCGCCATCTCGATTAATTCTGTATGCCCTGCCCATCGTGTCGCTTTTCTCGCAAGCCATTTTTCTTTGAAAGCATAATTAAATATCCAAACTTCGCCCTTGAAGTTTTGTATTTCTTTTTTGTATGCTAAACGACTTAAACCGTTCCCTACAATCAACATTTTTTTAGTATCGTTACA
>JAAZNU010000217.1 GCA_012798135.1 Veillonellaceae bacterium
CCAATAATTCCAGCCCGAATATATATGCTGTCGCATGTGATTCCCCGGGAACTGACAACCACATCTTTTTTACTTCATTGATATAATATTCCGGAATATCATCATACTTATCTACCACCGTATGATCTGCTATGATCTGAGGACCAGAATTTGGATTTTCTGTATCGGTTACGAAAGTGAGTTCATTGCCATAGGCGGTGCCAGTACTATTTGTTGCATAGGCCCTTACATAATATGGAGTTGCGGGCTGCAGGTCAGATAAAGTGCTTGTAAAGCTTCCCTTCCCGGAACCATCGGTAGTTTTTTTGTCGTTAATCGTTGGACCGGTATGAGTTGCCCAACAAACTCCCCTTTCAGAAATATCAGACCCTCCATCAGAGGAAATGTTACCTCCACTTAAAGCACTACTCCCTGTGACTTCTGTTATAGGTTCTGTCGTTAATAAAGCTAATGAGGATTTTTCCTGACATGAACTTAACAGAAGCAAAGCCATTAATACAATATTTTGTAATTTAATTCCGCTAATAAAGGTCATAATTACAATTTATTTTAGCCTAATTAAGTCGAATACAAGTTCTGGTTATATAATCCTGTTTTAGAATCCCTTATTAAATAACACAATAATGATTAAAATGTTTAATAAAATATAAAGTTACTAAAAGTTATCTAATGATAGTTTTTCAGATGAAATTAAATCACTGAACCTAAAACCTTATCCTGCAATATTTTGATGTAAAAGTATCTATTAATCATTCTTTTCAGTTTATTTATGCAAAAATTTGCATTGTTCATCAAATTTAGAATAAGGATATGATAATTTAATTTCTATTACACTAAATTAGTGATTCCTTAATTTTCGATAATCCAATCGTTCATTATGATCGCAAAAATCTTTTCGAAACTTCACAATAGGTGCAATAATTGTACTTTACCAGCCTTTCTTATTTCCCTTTCGCTTTTGTCATCATGTATAGCACAACGCAATGTTGAATATTTACAGGATGTAAATGAGACTATCAAATCATTTACAGAAACTGAATTTCCTGATTATAAACTGAAGGCCAATGATGAATTATATATTCAGATAAACAGTCTGGATGAAGAAGCAGCTAACGTTTTCTCCAGTTCAAGGCAGCAATCTGCATACTTTGGATCCATTCAGCCATATGGGGCGTCGTTACTATCGTATTCAGTTGATAAGGAGGGATATTTACTTTTACCTGTCATTGGGAAAATACTTGTAAGAGATAAAACGCTTTCAGATGTAAATCTTATAATAAAGGATTCACTTACTCATGTACTAAACCAGCCGGTTGTATCTGTAAAGCTTGTAAACCGTTATGTTACTGTATTAGGAGAAGTCCGTAATCCCGGACATTTTTCATATGCACAGGAGAAACTCTCAGTTTATGACGCAGTAGGACTTGCAGGAGATATGACTGAATATGGAAACCGTAACCGAGTTTTATTGATACGCAATGAAAACGGAGAGAACCTTCGCATCAATTTAGACCTTACCAAATCAGAGATGCTTGTATCAAATTATTATTATTTAAGGCCAAATGATATGATCTATATTAAACCGCTCAGAAAAAAATTCTGGGGTATGCGGGAATTCCCGTTTTCAGTATTGTTTTCAACTTTAACCACCGGCCTTTTAATCTACAATATTTTCAGGTAAAATACAATTAGAAATTATCCTTTATGTCAAGCTCTCATAACATTAATATTCAGCAGGACAGCGAATTAAAGAAAATATCTGAGTTATTCATCAGAAATTACAAGTTATTCACCATAAGTGTTATGATTGCCCTTTTACTGGCATTTCTGATAAACAGGTACTCTATACCTTTGTATAAAATATCTTCCTCAATACTTATTAAGGAGAATGAAAATCAACGAAGTGATGTAAATGACTTTCTAAACAGCAGCCTGCTTGGTAATAACAGGAACTTTCAGAATGAGATGTGGGTTATTAAATCATCTCCTGTTCTCGAGCAGACTGCCAAAAATGTTGGTTTAGAGGTCTCATATTTCTACAGGGACAGGTTACAATACAAGGATATATATAACAGTGCTCCATTTGAAGTATCTTATTTATCCAACCATCCGCAACCTGTGGACGTCAGATTTAACATTTCAATCATAGGCAAAGAGCTTTTAAGAATAAATGCGGAGTCCAAAAAGGCTTTCTTTCTGAACTACGAATCAAATGAAGTAACACATCAGAAAAACAACTGGGTTTTTAGCAAAGAAGTGAAATCCGGTGATCTTGTTGAAACTTCGGACCTTGCATTTATTATTAAGATTGACTCATCAAAAATTACCAATAACTCACTTAAAACTAAATATAGTTTTATGTTCAGGCCAATCCCATCGGTAGTTAATGGGCTTAAAGGCAATCTTGAATTTAAAATGGTTGATAGGATGGCTACTGTTATAGAGATTGGGCTTAAATCCGAATCCTTAAAGAAAGGTATCGATATTGTGAATGAATTAATGAATGTCTATTCTGAGAAAAATCTTGAACGAAAAAACCATAATGCAAGTATTACTATCGACTATATAGAAAAACAATTGAATGAAATTTCCGATTCACTAAGCCTTGCAGAGGATAATCTTCAAAATTTCAGATCATCCAATCAGTTATTAAACATTTCTGATCAGGCTACCGGAATATCATCGCAATATATGAATCTTCAGAATCAGCTTGCCGAGATGGTTTCCAGAAAGAAATATTATGATTATGTATCTGACCTTCTGGCCAAAGATAATTTCTCAAATATGATGTTGCCGGCATCTATTGGGATTTCAGATCCCATACTGAACACAATGATGTCAGAACTTATAACTGCACAGGCACAAAGGGCGAATTTAATCCAGAACAATCAGGAAAGGAATCCTCTGGTTCAGAAACTTAATATTCAGATTGAAAATGCCAAGAAAACAATAACTGACAATATAGCTTCAGTGGCTAAGACGACCAGTATTTCCATCGAGGATATGAATAAAAGGATTAGAAAAATCGAATCTGAGATTAGCCAGCTACCTCTTACTCAGAGACAGCTTGGCAGCATTGAACGGAAATACAGGCTGAATGATGCAATTTACAACTACCTCCTTGAAAAACGTGCGGAAGCTAAAATAACAAAAGCTTCCAATTTACCGGATAATATTATTATTGAATCAGCGAAAATGGTTGGATCAGCGCCAATCAAGCCAAACAAAAAATTGAATTACCTTATTGCTTTGTTACTGGGCTTGTCGATTCCTTACGGATATTTAACATTCAAAAGTGTTTTAAATAACAGGGTTGAATCTCAGGACGATGTTGAACAATTAACGACTATACCCATACTAGGCAAAATAATGCATAATAGATATAGAACCAGCAATTTAATGTATGAATTCCCAAAATCTAATATTGCAGAATCTTTCAGAGCACTTCGTACAAATCTCGATTTTTATGTAAGAGGAGGTCATAAAAAAGTTATCCTGGTGACTTCATGTCTGGAAGGAGAAGGAAAATCCTTTATTGCTCTGAACCTTGCCATGAGTTATGCGCAACTTGGAAGAAAAACGATTCTTATTGATTTTGACCTGAGGAAACCTAAAAAGTACTTCAATGAACAGGAAGAATCAACAGAGGGATTAAGTTCATTCATGATAAATAAATCCAGGCTTGAAGATATTGTTGCCAATTCACCGCATGAAAAGCTGGATTATATTCCTTCCGGAATCCTTCCCCCTAATCCTGTTGAATTAATTGCCCTTGAACAAACTGAGAAACTTCTTAAGGACCTGAGGGAAGATTATGACATAATTGTGCTGGACACGACCCCTCTGGCACAGGTTATTGATGCATATTTGTTATTTGAACATGCTGATCTTCGTATTTTAATTACCAGATATAAATATACCCTGAAAAATGTACTGTCGTTAATACTGAAGGATCTGGATAATAAGAAAATCTCAAATGCATGCATTGTACTAAATGATAACAGGATTTTCACTGATCAATATGGATATGGATATGGGTATTATAGTAAAGGAAAGAAGAAAAATGGTAAAAATTCTGTAAAAGCATAAAAGACTGGTCGTACATGCCAGGCTGTTATGTTTATAAACACCAAATTACATATTCTCAAATCCGTGAAATTTTAGAATTCAGTTGCATGTGTTAGTTTCTTAATAGTATCTGTCAGCACAGCGGTGAAACATAAATGATTATACCTCAGGCAATAATTCAATCCTGACGTACCTGTAAAGTTTAGAATTTACTGAAATTTTCTTTTCATGGTAATCATGTAACCTGATTGATGCAAATTATAGGAATGTTGAAAACTTGTTGATAATTTTTATGACTGTCGCTAAATTATAAAAACAAGCTCAGGTTTTGACAACACTTAAATATTTATCTGTATATCTGCTGATTAAGCTTATGATTTATTCGACTTTCTAAAACGACAATACTTCATTTTCGAGGTTAGGAATAATCTCACATACGAAAAACAATAGTTTGTCGTTAAAAAATCAATGTTAGTCAAAGAATTTTAAACTTTTATCAAAATTTTCATGAGAAGAGCATTATTCGTTCTGCTTAATTCCATAAGTATAATAGTTTCTGCAACAGATTATTATATGAGTTCATCAGGCAACGATCAGGCTAACGGAATTTCTCCATCAACTCCATGGCAATCAATCGCAAAACTAAATACAGTCCTTTCTGGATTAAAACCTGGGGACAGAGTTCTATTCAAACGGGGAGATACCTTTAATGGTTCCTTACATATTACAGCATCAGGGACTGAGGGGAATCCTATTGTATTCAGCAATTATGGAACAGGCAGCGAGCCAGTGATTTCAGGCTTCTCGACTATTTCAGACTGGACCAATAATGGAAGAGGTATATTTTCAAAAGTTTTAGAATGCAGTTCGGAACCAATGATGGTGGTTTTTGATGGAGCCAACACTGGGATGGGAAGATTTCCTGATAATGACTGGCTTACAATAGACTCACACTTCGGTAATACTTCCCTGAGCGATGCAGAATTAAATAGTTCTACAATAAACTGGACTGGAGCAACGGTCACAATAAAAGTAAACAGATATACCACAAATTACCTGACCATAGGTTCTCATTCAGGTAATACCATAAATTTTCCACAGGGAGCATCATTTGAACTGTGTGATGGTTTTGGATACTTTATTCAGAATGACCTAAGGACTTTAACATTATTTAAAGAATGGTATTATGATTCAAAAACCTCTACATTTTATATGTATTTTGGTGTGGAATCACCACTAAATCATGATGTAAAAGTTGCAGCAGTCGACAATGGCGCTGTGATTACAGGGGCAGGTTATATTACTATTGATGGTCTATCATTTCAGGGATTCAATGTTAATGCTATTGATCTTAATAATGCACCCCATATTACCATTCAAAATTCAATTGTCCGCTATATTGGGAATAATGCCATTGATGGAAATAAATCAGGATATAGAACTTCCTCAGATTTTATCTTCCGCAACAATAATGTAAGCGATGTAAATAATTGCGGACTTTTTCTCTTTTCTCAATTTACGCATGCCTTAATAGCAAATAATAGTATAAGTGATGTAGGCCTCATTTTTGGAACAGGTTACAAAAAAGATTTAATGTCACATTCAGCAATTTTCATAGGGAATGTGGGATTTGACAATTTAAACACCATAATAGGATACAACAGAATAACAAATATCGGTCATCGGGGAATTTCCTTTCTTGGTACAAATATTACAATCAATAACAATCTGATCGATGCATTTTGTCTTAAAGAAGACGATGCCGGAGGTATATACACCTATCAGGAAACCTATGAAACAAGATCATGCAACGTAATAAATAATATTATTCTGAATGGGGTAGGAAATATTTCCGGTACAACAACACCTTCATACGACAGAATGGCAGTAGGAATTTATACAGATGGATTTACAAGAGGTATTAATATTGAGGGAAATTCAGTAGCTTTTTGTACATACTCACCCGGGTACTTTTCAAACAGCAACGTTCACGGCAATCTTATAAATAATACATTTTTTGCCAATAGATACCAGATTTACACTTCCGGTTCAATTGGACTGGAATATATGACGATTCAAAAAAACAAATTTATCTGCAAATCACCATTCCCCTCAATGACCTGGTTTTTTTATTCTAATACCGGTTTCCCTGATAATACATCTCTTGACTATAATTGCTATTCAAGACCTGTAGCAAATAATGATTTTATGCTTTGGTGGATCGCTCCAAAAAGTGCACAATATTTAAGTCTGGATCAATGGAGGAACACTACGGGGAAAGATCTCCATTCCTATTCATCTAACATTGCCGTTACTAATCCTGATGACATACGGTTTGAATACAATGCATCATTATTAAATAAGGAAATTATACTGGATACAGATTATTATGATGTTGACGGAAACAAATATTCTGGTAAAATAATATTACCGCCATATACATCTGCTGTATTATTAAAGGATAACGGAACTGCAAGTCAGCAAAGCAATCCACTTTTATATGTATCCTCATGCGTTGAGGATAACACTCCCTCATTGATAAAAATTAACTGCAGTGCAAATCTTGCTAATATTGTATCTTCCTCTAATACGTTTACAGTACTAGTAAACTCCTCCAAAAGGGAAATTAACAATATTACAGTATCCGGATCGCAGGTGCTTCTTACTCTTGCAAGTCCGATTTATATTGGTGATAAAATATCGATATCATATTCAGCACCCTCAGAATCCCCGCTACAGAATACATCAGGGACATTATTAACCAGCTTCAGTAACATGAATGTATCGAATAATGTAACCTCATCAAATAGCCAATCCGGATCAGGATCTGGCCAGACAAATCAGCCTGTTGAGCCAAAAACTAACAATCCCCCCGTTGTTCTTGTCAGCACACAATCTGAATATCCGTCAGGTTTTGTTGGTGAAATTGATGCCAGTAAAAGTTATGATTCAGATAAAGATATTTTGTCATATACCTGGATTGCTCCCGCTTCTTTTCCGGTTTCGTCCACAACTGGACCAAAAATAAGGTTTCTGAACCCGGTTGTCAATTCGACAATCACCACGGAATTTAAGCTGAATATATCCGATGGAAAGACTGTCCAGTCAAAGACAATACCCATTTCAATACGTCCCTACAGGACTGATTTAGATGTTGCAGAGGTAATCGATATCACAGCCAGTGAATATAATGCTTCTGATCTCCCATATAATATCCTGGATGGGAGAATTGAAACAATGTGGTCTGCCTATGGCGACAATCAATGGATTATCATGGAACTGAAAGAGCCTTTTGACATACAGCATGTCAAGATTGCGTTTCAACCACAAGGTAGAAAAGAATCTTATTTTGATATCCTCGCTTCCACTGATAAAAAAGAATGGGAACCAATTTTCACAAAAACTGCGTCATGTTCATTTTCAGGTAACCTTCAGGTATTTGAGTTCCCTCCATCGAAATCTGAAAAAGAGTTCAAATTTGTAAAAATTGTCGGACATACTAATTCAGTGGATAAGTTTAATTACATCTCTGAATTCAGGATCTTTGGACACCGGCATTCTTACAATTCAACATATGAGCAACAACCGGTTAAAATTTATCCCAATCCTGCTGAATTCTTCGTTAATATCAGTATTGACGACAATGCACTGAATTTTGATTTTATTAATATTATAAACATGGCAGGTAAAATAGTCTTTCGGAACCGACTCGATCCAGGGATCAGGAATTTCAAGATTCCGATAGATTTTAAAAAAGGACTTTATATTCTTCAGATGGGTTTAGGCGGAATAACACTTTTTACGCAAAAGTTAATCATCAATAATAGTATCTGAAATTCTCATCATCTGACAAAGGAACAAATTTTAACTCTATTTTGAGAGAAAGATAATTCCGATTATTATTGTGCAGCATAAAATCGAAAATTCTGTAACTAAGACATTAAGGAAGATTTCCTTCCACATGGTTCGTCTTATATTTGTCCGGGTTATATGATTGGCCTCCAATAATTCACGTCTTTTTGTATTCCTGATAAATAATTTAACGTGAGTTCGATATAATTTTTAATATAAATGGCTGGTTATTAACAAATTAATGATGTGTTGTTGATAATTAGTCGATCCTTAAAAAATCCGATTTAATAATATTTTATCATGACCTGGCATTCCCTGACCAGTATATCGAGAAGTTCATTTAAGACACAGATAACAGATTCACGGATTTTACGTAACATCTTCATCATATTGAATGCTGC
>JAAZNU010000244.1 GCA_012798135.1 Veillonellaceae bacterium
ACTTCTGGCAGATAACAGTTCCGTCAATCGTGTCGAACACCGCGCCCTCGTCTGGTAGCGTGCTGGTGAACCGCGACAGCGAGGACACCGGCATCGCCAGACAGTTCGACACGTTACCCCTTAGCCGGATCGCACGGACTCGACGGTTGTTCGCCAAATAGCCCTTGACTTCCGTATCGTTATTCTTGTCCTTGTCACTGAACAAGTTGTTGACGGATGCAAAGGTTTCGCTCAGTTGCGACTCTGGCGGGAACACGATCATCAAGTCTCCGGGCTTGGTGTCCTTGGACACGAGCGCCTGGAACCCGGCCCAATGCAACGCCACCAGACGGTCCAACCACTCTAGGGGGGTCAGGCTCTCCACGCGGATTACCTGCGCCGCGTAGTTCGCCTCGTTCTTTACCTCAAAGATTCCCATTCTTCTCCCTCCGTTTGTATCACCTAGTTGCTACTAACACAGTACACGTTGCTCCGACATGTGTCAAGTCAGTGCGCCCCGCTTTACAGTTGTGGGAGTCGAGCGGCCAGCACGACTTGAAATCTCGGCTCACTTGTACCCCTTTCCGTAGACGAACAATTTGTCAGTTTTCTTAGTGTACCCCGCGTTTTGGAAACCGCCAACCCCTACTGAACGCTCGCGCTCCCAGACCGGGTTCCAACCCACGGGTGCGCTAAACTCGGAGACGAAAACGTGAACACCGGACTGTGCCCAGCGGGTCGCCGTCGCCCAAAACTCGTCGTGGTCAAACACAGGAACACCTGACCGCTTCGACGTGTAGTCTGTCGTACCCGCGTAAGGGGGGTCTAGGTAAACCACGCTACCCTTCAGGGGTCCCCACTCGTCGTAGCCGACATGTGTAAAAAAGGGGGGTACGGGGAGGCCGTCCATTACTCGTTGGTGGGCGACAAGGCTCCGCTTTGCCCCAGCCGCATAGTTGTGCCCTTTAGCGTCACGAGCGTATCCCTCAAAGAACCGTCCACCAAACGAGCAACCGAACCCAGCAAACGCCCGCAGCGCAGAAGGAGGTGAGTCGCGGAGTTCACGCCATTCCTCCTCGGTCACAGTGTCGGGGGGAACCCAACCGTCAGCGAGAGCCTGGTACATGAGAATCAAGTCCTCTTGGGCGTCTCCACCATACGACTTTTGGAAGTGTGGGGCCAGTTCAAAGAACACGGACCCCCCGCCGATCATCGGCTCAATGTAGCAACCGCGCTGGTTAGTGTTTTCCAAAATGGCGGCCCCGATACGCTTAGCAAGAAGTGACTTGCCCCCGAGATACCTCATTCGTCAAGCTCCCGAATCTCGAAATGTCCGCCCCTGGGAACAATCACCCCATACGCATACACATGGTTTGACACGCGATATTGACATTCGCCGTCCATAAGCCCCATACTAAAGTCTGTAACGTCTTGGTGCCATTCGTAGGGATCGACCCAGGCGATTTCCTTGCCGTTCTTGTCAAATACAACGAACTCCTTGCTCACCAGGTCACCGTCGCCAAAATCCCGGCATCAGCAAGCGCGTCCTCGATAACGCCGAACGCATCCTGAGCGTCCTCCGCGTAAACCTCGACCCGAATCACACTCTTCTCGTTCATTCTTCTCCTTTCAGTCGGCCCCACTCCGTAGGGTCGTATCGCCCGTACTCCAACATCCTACCCGCTAAGTGACGTAAGCGCAAGGCATGCTTGTCTCTTTTCTCACTGTTCTGTGCGGTTTCCAGAGCCACAGCAGTGCGGATCAGTTGGTCGTGGACTCGCCACGGATCGACCCGGTAGCTGAAACGGAACGCCACCCCCAAAAGGTCAACCTCTGTCAGCTCGGGGGGACACCACATTGCATCGAGCGCTTGGTG
>JAAZNU010000337.1 GCA_012798135.1 Veillonellaceae bacterium
AAAGACGTTTCTATTGATCGCGTAACAGTTTTCTATAGCCGCTTCCTCAAGAAGCTGTATGGCAGATAGTACTTTCAGGCGACCAGAGCTATCTACCTGGTTATAACCAACTTTCGCATTCATTGAAAAAGTGTTAAAATTCATTTCCGATCTTCCTTTGTTGCAAATTATTGAAGCAAAGACTAGGTGAGTCTAAATATGATATCCAAGAATTCTATGTGCTTGTTTAGCTGCTTTAAACATCCCCATTATCCTGAACAAGACCCTATCCCGTCTCCTTAGATTCGCAATATCATCTGAATCGGTAAAGTACCATTCGCAGATCATTTTATTATTATCGTTCCATTTCTCAATTTCCAATGGATTGTCTATACCCCACTTGATTCTTGCGCCAGTTTTTTTTATAGAAGGATGACTATTCGCTCCTTTTGCGGTTAATTTTCCATATGCGTCAAAAAAGATATCACTATCATTAAAATTGACTTTTATTAGCCCGAAGAGTTCTTTTATTTCTTTTTCATCTAGATACATGAACAGCCCTTCGGCAATAACGCAAGCCGGGCCTTTCTTTGAAATTTTCTCTACCCAGCTTTTATCTGTGACAGAAGAACCTATCATGTGGTAATTATTGTTTTCGTTATAAAAATGCTTACGCAACTCAATTACATCTGGAAAATCTATATCGTACCATATAGCGTTTTTCGAATCGATCCTGAAATACCTGCTGTCAAACCCACAGCCAAGATGAATAACAATTGGGTTATCGTGGTTTTTTATGTACTCATTAGCATAATAATCAAGTTGTTTTGCCCTCATGGCCAAAGTAATTAAGGTTTGCCTTGGTATTTTCAAGTCGGCGAAATTATACTCAATCCTACCAAGGATCTCTTCTGCCTTTTTATCAATAATGATGGGAAACCTATTGCTCATTTCGTGTGCCTTGCTGAAAAGTGGAACTAAAAGTGTTTCCATTTCATTCTCAAGAAAGATCTTTTCTTTTTGCATAACCATTCTCCCTTCGATAGACACAATAAAGGCGCCGAAAGCATCAAACTAACACTTGGCTAATCCATTTTGCCAATGTTTTTGGTATTCAACTCTATAATTTTTTCCCAATGTAAAAAACATATCCATAATATTGTTTGTATTTTTCATACAGCTCTGCTTCATATTCCATATTCTCAACTAAAGCCTCTGCCGCCTTGTTCCCAGCGTTATCTTTCAGAAATTCTTTTTGCATTGCTTTTTGAGGACTGAAATAGGTATCTATCCAACATGTTTCAGGCAACGCAAACGCAGCGACAAAACTATAACCAGATTTTTTCATTATGGAAATGTTGGTTTCAACCGTACTAATCGCTGGAACCGCATCAACCCAACACTTTTCTATTTCGGCAGGCCGTTCATCCGTAAACCATGAATCATATGTTAATGCGATATATCCATCGTTTTTAAGAAATCCTTTCCAATAATACAAGCCATTTTGAAAGCCTATATTGGCAATCGCCCCTTCAGACCATATAACATCAAATTGTTTACTACGAAACGGCAAATTGTCCATGGAACCAACAATACCCTTAACCCTGTTCCGTAAGCCGAGATTATTCATATTTTCATTAAATTTTTCAATAAATTTCGGGAAAATATCAAGCCCAGTAATGGTTCCCCTAGTATTTTGCGCAATAGTAATAGTTTGACCACCTGTTCCGCAAGCGAAGTCCGCGATCTCCGACTCATCTGAAAGATTGTCAATAAAACTCAATGCCAAAATGGTAGATTCACGGCTGCCAGGTCCTTGCCGCTCCAACCTTCCAAAATAGTCGCAAATTAAACTCGAATCGAAATCATGAATAAATGCAACTTCGCTTTCCATGTATTGTCCTCACGAGTGTTATCACTCCACATCACCATTTATATTCACATATGGAGTAAAAATATATCTTTTTGCTGCGGCTAACAATCCCGCATAATTAATTCCAATTTTTAATGATTTTTGTAGTATTCCACCGCTCCAGTCCATTCATTACGGATACCATACACCCGCTTATTGACCCTATTATTGTATATTCGTCCAGGGCCCTCAACTACTGTTTTAAACATAAATTCATTCTCAGAATCTATTTATACTGAACAGGCATACCGTCTTTTTATCGTTTTCTCTTGATTAAAAAATGGACGTTTAACCCTATACGTACCGTTTGTTTTTACTCATTCAAGCTGCTCTTTATAAACAATCATCTACAAATACTAGAGTATTCCAATGCATTTCAAATAAATTGTTGCTTGCGTAATACTATTTGTCGATGTCTTCCTAAGAATATGTTGCCTATGGTTATTCACGGTGCTCGTACTAATACAAAGCTTATCTGCTATTTCTTTGCTATCAAAACCTTGCGCGATTAACCCCAATATCTCTTTTTCCCTTTTTGTTATTATATAGTTCTTTATCCCAGATTCTTCATTAAACAAATGAACTCTATTAGTTTTTATATTTAACAAAAACCTGCGAGGACTTTCATCTTTTGGATACAATGATATAACATCTGAAAGAATCAACAATAGCCATGAACTGAAATATTGATCAAGTTCTAGTATTGCTAATTGATGCAAGAAACGTACATAAAGGCCACGCTTGTTACGTACTCGATAATCATATACAAGCTTAAAATCTTTTTTTTCGATTCCTCCTATTGAGTTCAAAAAGTGATACATTTTGATTTCTGAATCATAGAGATATGGCAGATCATCAGAATGTACTTTTTCATGATAGCGGCAAATACTATCTATATCGATTGAATCTTTACTTGTGTACCCCAACAACTCAATATGCTTGTCAACCTTCAGCAAAAATTTCTTCTTATGTAAATCGTACACTGAAATTGCTTTATTCTCTACAGTAGCAAGGCTTTTAAAACTTTCCAGCTTGTCTTTAATTTTCTCATAATCGCTTTCTTTAAC
>JAAZNU010000229.1 GCA_012798135.1 Veillonellaceae bacterium
GACAACTCCCTTGCCCGCACTCGGGGCAGGGCCACCGGCTGCCCGGAGAAAAGTCGACGTAAAGGTCCACTTGACCGGCTTCCAGATCGGCTTCGATGCGTGTAAAAGTCCAGGGATCCTTAAGACCTAACAGGGCTTCCATGAAGGGCTTGATTTCGTCCACGGGAATGATCTCCCCTCTCGGGAAAGTGAACTGCAAGCCCAGATTACCAGCTTTCAGGAATGAGTGTAGAGGCTACTCACCCATACAAAATAGCGAAGAACCTTTTTTTACTTATGTACATAAAAAAAATTATATAATAAATTAATCCAACGATCTCCAATCAAACCACGCAGAACTTCTTTTATTACAGCTTTTGCATAATTAAGATAACATTTTAAAAAAGGTATTTTTAATCCGAATTCTCTTGATATTCGCCGTTCTTCTTTCCAAGACAGCCTCTCTCCCGAACCTGGACCCCAAGACAGCCCCCCAATTGAGAAACGTGTTACTTCCACTGGGGCAAAGAGGGGGTCTCTTTTTATCACCTCTTGGGTTATGAACTTGCTATCGCCAGCAATTTTAAGAGTCTCATCAAATGTTTGTGTCCCGTTGAATAAGGACCTATGTTGGAATGTTGCGGGGTGAGGTGGCAATTGAATATTGGCCCGACTATATTTCCCTTTAAGGTTCGCCCAAGGTTCTCCAACAGAGAATAATGTTTCTTCGGTCCCTCTCCTTGAAACCAATAGAATCCCGTAAACTAACCCATGCTTGGGATATGCTTCCCTCAAAAAAGGAAGCACATTTTCAAGGACCTTCTCATCCACTAAACAATCGTCTGATCCTAAGAACAGCACCCATTCTCCCCTTATATGCGGGATGGCTTTGTTCCATGCGTTATAGATTCCCTTGTCAGGCTCGGATACCCAGTAGGCAATCTTCCCTTCGTTTTCCTTGATGATTTCGACGGTTCCGTCTGTTGAAGCCCCGTCGATCATGATATGTTCGACCGCCTTGAATGTCTGGTTGGCCACGCTATCAATGCAACGCTGGAGCAATAGGACCGAATTATAAGTTGCGGTGACGATTGAAATGTATGGCTTCATCTCTTGCTCAGAGCTCCGGCTCGTGTCTTTTCCAAGAAATCACGATAGGTCGTGAATATCCCTTCTTCCAAGCTGATTCGGTGGTACCAGCCCGCCCTGTGCAATCGATCGACGCATAATAATTTTCGCAGGGTGCCGTCAGGCTTGGTCGCGTCCCAATTAATTTTTCCTTTAAAACCTATACTACGTTTCACGATTTCTGCCAGTTTTCGGATCTCAAGGTCCTCGCCTGTTCCGATGTTTATGATCTCACCATCTTCGTAGTGGTTCATCAGGAAAATGCACGCGTCAGCCAGGTCGTCAACATGGAGGAACTCCCGCCTTGGCGATCCGGTGCCCCAAAGCGTTACAAATGGCTCTCCGTTCACCTTTGCCTCATGGAACTTGCGGATCAGGGCGGGAATCACGTGGCTGTTCTGGAGGTCGTAATTGTCATTGGGACCATAAAGGTTGGCTGGCATCACGGAGATGTAGTTGCAGCCGTACTGGGCACGATAGGCTTGGCACATCTTGATTCCGGCGATCTTGGCCACTGCGTAAGCTTCGTTAGTCTTCTCTAATGGACCAGTCAACAGGTATTCCTCATGAATTGGCTGGGGGCAGTCCCGTGGGTAAATACAGGAACTCCCCAGGAAAAGCAGTTTCTTTACCCCTTGGGCCCGGGCAGACTCCAGAATATTGGACTGGATTGCCAAGTTCTCGTAAATGAACTGCCCCGGATAAGCACTATTAGCCAGGATGCCCCCCACTTTTGCCGCGGCAAGAAAAACATATTCAGGTTTCTCGCTCTCAAAAAAACGTTCCACATGCTCCTGCCGACGGAGGTCCAGTTCTGATTTCGTGCGTAACACAAGATTCATGTAGCCTTCCGCTTCAAGTTTTCGAACTAGGGCTGACCCGACAAGGCCTCGGTGCCCCGCCACATAAATTTTCGCTCCCTTTTGCATGATCACGGCCTTCTTTCTATTTCAACCTATTTCAACGGAACTGGCCGAGTTCCTCGATGCGCAGAGGAGAGGAAAAACCTCCGTCACGACAATGGCGTTCCTTCCGGAACCTTTCAAGATCAGAGGCCACCATTTCCTTCACCAATTCTTCAAAAGTAGTCCGTGCAATCCAGCCCAAGTTTGCCTTCGCTTTGGAGGGATCTCCTAACAATAACTCCACCTCAGTGGGCCGGAAATACCTAGGATCTACCTCTACCAGAACTTCGCCCGTCTTAGAATTCCGCGCCTTCTCTTCCACACCCTTGCCTTCCCAGATCAGTTCAAAACCGAGTTCCCGGAAAGCAAGCGTGGCAAATTCCCTGACCGTATGGGTCCGACCGGTGGCGATCACATAATCGTCGGGCTTTTCCTGCTGAAGCATAAGCCACATAGCCTCCACGTAGTCCTTTGCATGCCCCCAGTCCCGCTTTGCGTCCAGATTCCCCAAGTAGAGCTTCCTCTGAAGGCCAAGGGCGATCCTTGCCACCGCACGGGTGATTTTCCTCGATACAAAGGTTTCTCCTCGCAAGGGAGATTCGTGGTTAAAAAGGATCCCGTTCGAGGCATGGAGCCCATAGGCTTCTCGGTAATTTACTGTGATCCAGTAAGCATATAGCTTAGCTGCTGCATAGGGGCTTCTTGGGTAAAACGGGGTCGTTTCTCTTTGGGGAATCTCCTGGGCTTTCCCGAAGAGTTCGCTAGTGGAAGCCTGGTAAAAACGGGTTTTTTTCTCTAGCCCCAGCATCCGGATCGCCTCCAGGAGACGTAATGTCCCCAGTGCATCGCTGTTGGCCGTGTATTCGGGAGTTTCGAAGGAAACCTGCACATGACTCTGCGCTCCGAGGTTGTAGATTTCGTCTGGTTTGACTTCCTGGACAATTCCGATGAGGTTCGTCGCATCTGTTAGGTCGCCGTAATGCAGTTTGAAGCGTACGTTTTCTTCGTGCGGGTCCTGGTAGAGGTGATCAATCCGCGCAGTATTGAAAAGGCTACTACGGCGCTTAATACCATGAACTTCGTAACCCTTTTTAAGCAAAAACTCTGCCAGATAGGCTCCATCCTGGCCGGTTATGCCAGTAACGAGTGCTTTCCTTTTTATTAAAAACACCCCTTTCGTGCTTCTACAATTGGCAGTTTAACTCATTATACGTTTCTTAGATGTTCATATATTTGGCCGTATGATTTTATAAAATTAGAGTAATTGTTATTTTCAATTACCCAACTCTTACCTTTCTTTGAAAGCGTTAGCCAAATTGTGTGGTTATTCAAAAGCAGTTCTGCCTTTTCAACGAAATCTTCCAACGTAAAGCAAAGGAAACCACCACCACTTTCTTCTATCATGCTCTTTAGTCTACCTACAGGCCTTGCAAGAACTGGCACTCCCAAAAACATCGCTTCCAAGGCTACAAGACCAAACCCTTCATAAAAGGAAGTCATGACCAAGACTTTTGATTTTCTCATAGTAATGTAGGGGTTTTCTTGAAAACCAAGAAATTCAACAGAATTTTCGATTCCCAGCGAACGCACCATTTCATTGCAAGCCTCGTGCAGAGGACCTTCCCCAATTAAGCCTGCCTTTACCGGAATCCCCTTTTTTAGGATAGATGCAATGACCTTTACAAAAAAGAGAGGGTCTTTTGATTCATGCAACCTTCCAACAAATAGGAGGTCATATCCCCCAAAAACAGAATCTCTTTTTGATTTCTTTTCGATATCAAAAAAGTTGATGGCGTTTGGGATGACTACAGATTTTGAATCTAATATTTTTCTTAAATAGTGATTCGCAAAGACTTCATTTGAAACTCCAACAACAAGATTTGATCGCATAACCGCATGAGCGAAAAGCAAACTCTTCAATCCAAGTTTTTGACTAAAAGGAACGGTGCTATGGAGATGAGATATGAGAGAAAACTTGAACGGCAAAATAGAAGCCATAAAACTAGCCCAATAATCGTGAGCATGGATTACGTTTGGTTTATATTTAAGTACTTCTCGAAATAAGCAAAAAAAAGAACGGTCTTTTAGGGGAATAAATCTTATGTTTTTATTTCTCAAGTAATCTCGCACTTCCCCGTCTGGAGAGCAATAGACCATGTCGTATTGTTGTTGATATTCAAAAATAATCGAAGAGGCGATTCGTTCAGCTCCTCCTAAAGAACAACTACCAAGAAGATGCATTATTTTCATCCTATGGATCCTTTCCAAGATTAGACTGATCGACATTTTTCTTTGTATAAATTATTGCTTCATAAAAATTAAATGTTTTACTGACCATCGATTCCCTTTGATATTTTCCCTCATAGAACAACCTAGAATTTATCCCCATAGCAACTCTTCTCTTGGAGTCCAGCAACAATCTTTTTATTTTAATTGCTAGTTCCGAAGGTTCTGTTTTCGAAGTAAGGTACCCATTCTTTTCACTAGTTACCAACTCCCCGCAGCCCCCGACATCGGAACAAACAACGGGTAACCCCGCCCTCATTGCCTCGATAATCGTTAGGGGTAATCCCTCCCAGTTAGAAATCAGCAGGAAAAGCTGGCACTTGGCCAACCTTGCTGCTACGTCGTTGCAAAGACCGGGAAAAGATACTCGCTCCTTCAATCCAAGAAGATTTGCATGGGCCTCCATTTCTTTTTTGAGAGGACCGTCGCCGATCAACTCCAAGTGCCAATCCAGTTCCCGCAGCTCAGCAAGGGCATCAAGCAACAATTTGTGATTCTTCTGCTTATCGAACCTGGCCACCATTACAAGCCTTGGGGGCTGTCTTGCTGGGTCCGCCCTCAGTTCCGGAGGAATGTCAGGGATTCCGTTATGGATTGTAACAATTTGACTTGGGCTACAGACCTTTTCCCTTATGGCCAATTGCCGGTCGTATTCGGAAACCGCGATGATCCCGTTTCCTTTTTTCACCGCAGCCCTTTCAACCCACTTGTAAAATTGCCTCTTCACCGGATGAATCCCCTCCGTGAACGAAAAACCATGCGCTGTAAATAGCGAGGGGATACCTAGGTTGAAAGCTGCATACCTTCCCAGAACCCCTGCCTTGGAAGAGTGCGCATGTACAATATCCGGTCTCAGTTTCTCAAGTATCCCCTTAATTTCTTTGTATGCTCTAAAGTCCCACAAGGGGTTTATCTCTCTTACGAGGTGCGGAACCGAGATCACCCTTACCTCTCGTTCCCTGAGCATTTCACAAAAAGGCCCATTCCCGCCGACAAGTACTTCGACCTGGTTCCCTTCTTCCAACATTGCACTTGCCAGATCTCGAACATGAATACTGGCCCCGCCGATGGAATCCGACTGGGTGATGACATAGGCGATATGCAGCCGCCTCACCTTGCACCCCGCCTCCCCACCATGATCTCCAGCGTTTTTAGCAGGATCTGCAGGTCCAGCATGAGCGACCGCCTCTTGACGTAGTACAGGTCGTACTCCAGCTTGCGCTTCGTGCCTTCCAGGTCATACGCATAATCATAGTTGATCTGGGCCCAGCCGGTGATGCCGGGTTTCGCCTCGTGCCGGTAATCGTAAAACGGGATCGCTTCCCGGAACCGCTCGACGAAGGCGGGCTGCTCGGGGCGCGGCCCCACCAGGCTCATCTTGCCCCTCAAAACGTCCCAGAGCTGCGGCAGTTCGTCCAGGCGAGTCTTTCGCAAGACCCTCCCGACCTTCGTGATCCGGTGTTCTTCCCTGTCAGCGAAGGCCGGCGTTTCGTTTCCCTCCTCCCGCACCGTCATCGTGCGGAACTTGTGCATCCGGTAGATTGTCCAGTCCAGCCCCACCCGGTCCTGGACGAAGAAGGCACCGCCCTTCGAATCCAGCCGGATGGCCAGGGCGACGGCGCCCATCAGGGGAGAAAGCAGGACCAGGGCGCAGAGGGAAATCGCCACGTCCAGGATCCTCTGTACCGGGTCCAGCACGAGGTCGTTGAAAACCACCTCGTAATGGCTGCGAAACGTCTCCGCGACTTCCAGGGGGATCCTGCCCAGGGCCCGTTCGGCCAGGTTGGGCAAAAGGTCGACACAGACGTTTCTGGCGGAAAGCTGCGCGAGAGTCTTGTGAAACCCGGCCCCTTTCATCGCTTCGGGGTCGGCCACCACCAGGAGCTTGCCGTTTTTCCCCCTGCAGGGACCCTCGCTAAGCCGGTCCGCGGCTTCGGCCAGAGGGATGAAAACCAGCGGTTCAAATCTCGTTCCAAGGCCAGCGGCGATCTCTTCCAGAAGCGGCTTCCACTTTTCGCTGCCCACGACCCAAACGGCCGTCGTCCTTTCGCCTTTGACAAACCAGCGGGACCAAACCATCCGGCCGATAACCCCCGCCGCCAGGTAGGAAAGAAAGACGGGGATGAAAAAGCGACGCGGAATGCGGGGAAACTGGGTCATCAGGAGGGAAACGGAAAGAATGCCGCCGAACAGGATCCCCTGCAGGGCTGACACCAACGCTTCGTATCGGTTCTTGAGCCGCGCCGGATCGTAGCCCCGGAACGCATACAGCCCCAGCGCCAGGCAGGCATGGATCACCGCGTACTGGCCCCAGTAGGGCTTCCCTTCGAAGACGAGGAAGCCGCCGACCGTCACGGTTGCCCAGAAGACCAGGCTTTCCAGCCCGAAAAGGGCGGTCATGGAAGTGGTGTAGCGGGAATTGGCCCGTAGCATGTCATCCCTCCCGTTTAAGTCCTTTATAACACAGGAATGGACCCTTTTTTCAGGGGGCTGGTCCGGACCAACGTCGAATTGTTTGATTCTTTCTTCGAATCCGGCTATTCTTTTGAAAAGCCTGCTATCGATATACAGCATTCATTATTCCACGAGAGGAGCGTGATCGGTCCATGCCCAAGACCCTGGAGGTCCGGTGGCACGGCCGGGGCGGGCAGGGAGCCAAGACGGGTTCGGCCGTGTTGGCGGAAGTCCTGTTCCAGGCCGGCAAGTACGTCCAGTCGTTCCCTGAATACGGCGCCGAGCGGCAGGGAGCCCCGATGAAGGCATTCAACCGCGTCTCGGACGTTCCCATCCGCAAGCGTTGTGGCGTCCAGAACCCGGACGTGGTGGCTGTCATCGACCCCACCCTGCTCGAATCCGTCCGTCCCACGGAAGGGTGCACCGAGAGTACGGTGTACCTCGTCAACACGCCGGAATCGCCCGCTGCGATCAAAGCGAGGCTGGGCCTCCCCGAGGCGGTGAAAGTCATCACCATCGACGCGACGAAGATCACGCTGGAGGAATTCGGGCAGAACCGGCCAAACGCCCCCATGCTCGGGACCTTCGCTCACGTGTTCAGCGAGGTTCCCATCGAAGTCTTCGTGGAGCATTTCTCTCACAAGATGGCGAAGCTCCCGGAAAAGATTCTCGCGGCAAACGTGCGGGCGATCCGTCGGGGGTACGAGGAGGTGCAGGTCGGA
>JAAZNU010000080.1 GCA_012798135.1 Veillonellaceae bacterium
AATTTCGAGCGCTCTTCCTCGGGCATAGCTGCGCTTCTCCTCGATCAATTCAATTTCCACGGTTTCACCCGGCAGCGTATCCGGAACAAAAACAGCCCGTCCATCCGGCAGGCTGCCCACACAATCCCCTCCATAAGTAAATCTGGAAAGTGTAACTTTCATACTTGTAAATTTGATTTCCTTTCCGGAATTTTGGGCACCATTTCCTACATGTGCTTCACTGTAAATAAGGAAAACCTGTCATAAAAAGTCTCGCTGTAACCGCTGTTGGATGGTTGCTCGCCATTCGCCGCTTCAAATATCGCTTTTGCGACAGCTATGCAGGTGCATTACTATCCCTTATTAATATTCATTACAATATCTTTAGCGAACTTTTGCAATTTCTTTACATCAACATTCTTGATTGCGTTAACGATAACTGAGATTCCAATAACACTCGCTCCTGCTACCGATAGGAAATTTTTTTTCTTTTCTTTCCTGGCCTGCGTGCAATACATACAGTATTTGCCGTCAAGCACAGGATTGTTACAGCCTTTTGTTTTGCATTGAGTTGCTTTCCCATCAGCCATTGGATTTTTCCTCCAAGAGATTAGTTTTGCTTTCACTGTTGTCATCAATAAAAACCTTACATCTTTCTATCAGCTTTTCCGGCAGTATCTGAAAATCATGTAGAGTCTGTCCTCTGTTCCCAGAAGAGCAAATCAATATCCAAGCTGGATACTTGATTCTCTTGTATTCGATTTCCTTCAGCAGCACTTGTTTGATAAAAGTCTCATGTTCTTTGACTACTGCGAGTTGTGAGGAACGCTCGCCAAGAATCTGATATGAATACAGCGAAAGCTGGACGGCGTTATTCATTGCGACTATGGCTTTGTTAATGTCGCTGACCATCTTCTTCATATCCATGGATTTAGGCGATTTGCCGCCACTGAGTAACAGGATGTCAGATTTGATTTGAAATGCAAGTTCTGCACGAGCAGAGTTGGCATCACAGACAGCTTGTAAAAGCATTTGTTTCTGTAAGACCTCATCCGATATGACAAGAGCCTGATTGAAACAGCTTCTGCTGCTTAATAATCTAGCGAGGCGATCATCGCGCTGGCCTTGTATGATTCTACCGAAGTTGAACTCACAGGCTTCTGAGATTTCCCTAAGTCCGTTAGCAATCTGGTTTAGTTGATTTTGCATAGCGAGGCACTGCATTGCACCAGCAACATCGGTCGGTACTTGTTTAGTGCCTGTCGGGATATCCTTAATCTTTCTATGTTTGCCATACTCTTTACCATCTATGACAAGTCCCTTGATTGTCGACCTTATCTGTAGGTAAATTGCGTTGGATGAATCCTTGCAAGGAATTATTTCTGCTTTTCCATTCTGCAGCGCTTGCTGAATTTCATCAGGAATCAGGTCAAACCTTAGAGTATATTCCGTTTTGCTCATTACATTGTCTTTGGCTTTTTGTGCCGCAGGAACAGAATCGATAAATCGCGTAATCTTATTAATCAAGCTCTCTGAAGTCCAGCGTTGAACAGCCGGGGTTAAGGCAAAGACTGTACTATCAAAGCTATACAGGCGCTCATCCAAAACATCAATGACAGACGATTCTTTTAACACAAGGAATTGCTCGCAGCTTGAAAGGGCGAACTCCTGCCATGCCTGATAAATCGCCAATAATTCTTCATCCAGATAGGTCAGCGCTTTTTCCCGGATTGCATCCGGAACACCATAGTACGCCTCGGCAATTCCGCCGGTGATCGCGGCGATCGTGTCGCTGTCCCCGCCAAGAGAAATGGCTGTGCGGATCGCATCTTCAAACGAGGTGGATTCCAGAAAACAGGTGATTGCCTGGGGAAC
>JAAZNU010000263.1 GCA_012798135.1 Veillonellaceae bacterium
CCGATCATCGTCATCGATCAGATCAGCAAGGCCTATTTACGCAGCCAGCTCGCGCCGGGCGAGATGTGGGCGCCGTGGGACTGGCTCATGCCGTACGCGCGCATCATCCACGTCACCAATACCGGCGCCGCGTTTGGCATCTTCCAGGGGTTGGGCGATGTGTTTCGCATCCTGGCCATCATTGTGGCCGGCGCCATCCTGTGGTACTTCCCGCAGGTTCCCAAAGCCGAGCGTCTGCTGCGCATCGCGCTGTCGATGCAGTTCGCCGGCGCGGTGGGCAACCTGATCGACCGCTTCCGCCAGGGATTTGTGACTGACTTCATCTCCATCGGCACCTTCCCGGTGTGGAACGTGGCCGACGCCAGCATCACCGTGGGGGTAGGGGTGCTGCTGTTGGGGATGTGGCTGCAGGAGCGGCGCGAAAAGAAGGCCGCCCAGGAAGCGCAGGAAAGCGTGGAAAATTCCGACACGCCCGCGGAAAATGGGGAAGTGCTGTGAGCGACCAGATCAAGCAGTTTGTCTACAATGGCGAAAAAGGCGCGCGCCTGGATAAATTTCTGGTGGAGCACATGCCGGAAATGTCGCGTTCGCGGCTGCAAGGGTTAATCCGTGACGGATTTGTGCGCGTAGCCAATGAGGTTGTCACCAAATCCGGTCTCCCGCTGGAAGACGGCCAGGTGATCGAGCTGCGTATTCCGCCGCCTGAGCCGGCCGGCATCGTGGCCGAATCCATCCCATTGCAAATCATCTACGAAAACAAGAACCTGATGGTGGTCAACAAGCCGGCGGGGATGGTGGTGCACCCCGCGGTGGGGCACTCCAGCGGCACGCTGGTCAACGCCGCGCTGGCGCATGCACCGGATATTGAAGGTATTGGCGGGGAGCAGCGCCCGGGGGTGGTGCACCGGCTGGACAAAGAGACCTCCGGCCTGATCCTGTTGGCCAAGAACGACCAGACCCACCGCTGGCTGCAGGACCAGTTCCGCCTGCGCAAGGTGAAGAAGGTCTACCTGGCGCTGGTGGACGGCCTTCCACCCACCCCCAGCGGGATTGTGGAAGCGCCCATCGGCCGCGACCCCAGCCATCGTAAAAAGATGGCCGTTGTGCCCATCACGCGCGGGCGCGAGGCCACCACAGAATATCACACCCTCGAACGCTTCGACCAGCACACGCTGATCGAAGCCCACCCGCTCACCGGGCGCACGCACCAGATCCGCCTGCACATGGCCTTTCTCGGTTGTCCCATCGCCGGCGATACGTTATATGGACACAAGCGTGTATCGGTGCCGCTCAAACGGCACTTCCTGCACGCAGCGCGGCTGCAGATCACGCTGCCTGGCGAAAGCGAGGCGCGCACCTTTGAGGCTCCGCTGCCGCCGGAACTGGATCAGGTTCTGGCGCAACTGCGCGGTCATTCATCTTCCTTCCAGGAGCATCTCGAATGAACATTGTGGATTTGCGTTCCGATACGGTTACCCAACCCACCCCTGCCATGCGCGAAGCGATGGCCAAAGCCGAAGTGGGCGACGACGTGATGGGGGAGGATCCCACCATCAACCGCCTGCAGGAACTGGCCGCCGAGCGGCTGGGCAAGGAAGCCGGCATTTTTGTTCCCTCGGGCACGATGGGCAACCTGGTGGCGGTCCTGGCGCACTGCGGGCGCGGCGACGAGGCCATCATGGGCAGGCTCGGGCACACCTTCCTGTTCGAAGCCGGCGGCATGTCGGCGTTGGGCGGGGTAATGGCCAACACCATCCCCAACCAGCCGGATGGCACGCTGGCGATGGACGACCTGCGCGGCGCGCTGCGCGATATCCATGATCCGCACCACCCCATTTCGCGGCTGGTGATCCTGGAAAACACGCAAAACCGCTGTGGCGGCACCGTGCTGACGCCTGAATACACCCGCCAGGTGGCGGATTTCGCGCACGAACGCGGATTGAAACTGCATATTGACGGCGCGCGCATTTTCAACGCCGCAGTGGCGCTGGGCCTACCCGCCAGCCAGTTGGTCGACGGCGCCGATTCGGTCACCTTCTGCCTGAGCAAGGGTTTGTGCGCCCCGGTCGGTTCGGTGCTGTGCGGCTCGCGTGAGTTCATCGACCGCACCCAGCGGTTGCGCAAGCAGCTCGGCGGTGGGATGCGCCAGGCGGGCATCCTGGCCGCGGCTGGGATTGTGGCGCTGGAGCAGATGGTCGACCGGCTGGCCGAGGATCATCGCCGCGCGTGTGACCTTGCGCGCGGGCTGGCGCAGGTGACAGGCCTCAAGCTGCACATGGGCATGCCGCAGACCAACATGGTCTTTGTCAGCCTGGATGACGGCGTTCCCGGCACCGCCTGGGACGTGTGCCTGCGCCTGGAAAAGCACGGCGTGCTGACCCACGATGTCAGCGAGCGCGCCTTCCGCCTGGTGACGCACTACTGGGTGACGGATGAAGGCATCCAGCAGACGGTGGATGCATTTGCGAAGGTGCTGTAAGCGCTTCTTTGCTCGAAAATTCATAGGGGCGGACCCACAGGGCTGTGCCTGCGTCATTCGTTCCAACTTAATCGCTAAGTTTACAACCGAAGAATGGTTTA
>JAAZNU010000296.1 GCA_012798135.1 Veillonellaceae bacterium
CAGCCGATATTGAGGCACACACCTCCCGGATTGTCCTTTTCGATGACAGCCGCAGTCAGACCGAGCTGGCTCGCCCTGATGGACGCGACATACCCGCCAGGTCCAGCTCCAAGAATCACGACATCAAAGGCTTTTTCGATCATGATGAATCACTCCTCGTTTCAGTATTGCCCGCATTTCCCGAATTACAGCAGTACCGAGGCCGGCTCCTCGATATAGAGCGCCAAGTCTCTGAGAAACCGCGCACCGACAGCGCCATCGATACTTCGGTGATCACAGCCGAGCGTCAGAGTCATCATGGAGACTATGCCGATACTTCCATCTTCCTGCGGGACGGCTTCTTTTTTGATGGCGCCCACAGCCAGGATTGCCGATCCGGGCGGATTTATTATAGCAGTAAATTCATCGATTCCGAAACTGCCAAGATTGGTAATTGTGAAGGTTCCTCCTTCATATTCAGACGGAGCAAGCCCTTTTGTTCGTGCTTTTTCTATCAGGGCTTTCATTTCTGTGTCGATCTGGCGTACGGATTTATTGGCGCAGTCGCGGACAACCGGGGTTATGAGGCCATCGTCGAGGGCAACAGCGAGCGCAATATCTGTCGCAGTGAATTGCTCAATATAATCGGAAGCAAAATGGACATTGATTTCCGGATGGCGTTTCAGGGCTTCCGCCGCAAGCTTCATGAGGAGGGCATTCAAGGATGCCTTTTCGGTGCTCTGCGCCAATTCAGCGGAAAATTGGCGCAAGGCAAGCAATTTTTCTGCGCTGACTTTTTTCTTGAGATAATAATGGGGGGCGGTGAAGAAGGATTCGGAAAGTCTCCGGGCAATCACTGCGCGTTTTCCTGAAACCGGAATTTTTGCAGGAGCGCTCTGCGGCTGCGATACCAGAACATCAGGCTGGGCAGTTTGTGTACGCGGAGATGCGGCAAAGGTTTCTACATCCCGCTTGACAACCCTGCCCTGCGGTCCTGAGCCTTTCACCGCACGCAGATCGATGCCAAGCTCCTTGGCTAGTTTTCGGGCGAGCGGAGACGAAGGAGGAACAGAAACAGGAGAAACTGGGGTGAAGACATCCTTTGCGGCAGGAGGCAGCGTTTCTTTCGCGTTATGCGACTCTATTGCTGCATCGAGACGGGCACTGACGTCTTGAATTACCTGGGTTGCGGGCTGTTGAGCAGGAGATGTTTCCGGTTCTGATGCCGGCTGGCTTTTTTTTGTCAGCGATGCCATGAGTCCTTCTATGTCGTCACCTTTTTTTCCGATGATGCCGATGGGATCACCGACTTTGGCTTTGCCACCAGCAGGCAGCAGAATTTTCAGCAAAGAAGCGGATTTCGGCGCTTCATAATCCATGCTGGCTTTGTCGGTTTCCACTTCCAGCAGCAAATCACCAGAAGCAAAGCCATCGCCCTCGTTTTTTTTCCAGCGAGCGATGGTTCCCTCTGTCATTGTTGGAGAAAGCGCTGTCATATAGATGATTTCAGCCATTCAAAGATCCTCCCGGTACAGTACTTTTTTTGCGGCATCGATAATTTTTCGAGCTGAGGGCTGGGCAAGAAGTTCAAGACCATGGTTATACGGCATTGGAACATCTTCGCCTGAAACGAGCTCCACCTGCGCGTCGAGCGTATCGAAGCAGTTTTTTGATATAAGCCAGGCAACATGCGAACCAACCGATGCCATGGGCCAGGCTTCATCAATCACGATGCATCGCCCCGTTTTTCTGACAGAGGCGTATAACGTTTCTTCATCGAGCGGGCGTATGCTGCGCAAATCGATGACTTCCGCCTGAATCCCTTTTTGAGCAAGCGCTTCTGCTGCCTCTAGGGTAACCCGCAAAGGCTTTGAAAATGTAATCAGCGTGAGGTCGCTTCCTTCCAGCACGATATTCGCTTTTCCGATCGGCACGAGA
>JAAZNU010000297.1 GCA_012798135.1 Veillonellaceae bacterium
CCGTATTTGGAACGGCCCTGCTTGCGGTCTTCAACGCCCAATGTATCTTTCGCGCCGCGGATAATATGGTAACGGACACCAGGGAGGTCCTTTACACGGCCTCCGCGAACCAAAACAACCGAGTGTTCCTGGAGGTTGTGCCCAATACCGGGGATATAGGCGGTCACTTCAATTCCGTTTGTCAAACGAACACGCGCTACCTTTCGCAAAGCCGAGTTTGGCTTTTTAGGCGTTACGGTCATGACACGGGTACAGACACCACGGCGCTGGGGGCATTCCATCAGTGCCGGGGCTTTTGTCCGCCATACATTTGGCTTTCTGCCAAGGCGGATAAGCTGGTTGATCGTCGGCATATATGCTCTAGACTCCCTTATGCGGTCGCGGCGTGTCAGCATCACGCGGACCAATTTAAACTATCAGAGGTAGTACGAACCTCTGGAAGTGCGGTGACCCCTTCCAAAGGCTCTGAAGAATACTCCTCATATTGAACAATTGTCAATACGCCAGCAAGTTACCTTTGCAGGTTCATTCCTCGTCTTCACTTACCTGTTCAAAGCCGGCATCGTTTTCAAAAACCGATTCCTCTTCAAAAGAGGAGGACGCATCGGCCCTGTCCTCAAGCGCCGGGAACGGCGTCATTTCCTTTTCCCGTTTGCGCTTTTCAAGGATTTCTTCAACAAAGGCATCCAGATCCTCGTGTTCGGCGTCGGACATCTTGATTCCTTTGTAGTCGCGCATGCCGGTTCCAGCCGGGATAAGGTGACCGATGATGACGTTTTCTTTCAAGCCGCGGAGGCTGTCGACCGCTCCTGCTATGGACGCGTCTGTCAGAACTTTCGTAGTTTCCTGGAAGGACGCGGCTGAGAAGAAGCTGTCTATCTTTAGTGCGGCTCTTGTGATTCCCAACAGCATGGGGCGAGCAACAGCAGGCTGTCCGCCTTCCTTGACGACTCTTTCGTTCTCTTCGTGGAACTTATACTTATCCACTTGCTGTCCGAAAATGAACCGCGTATCGCCGGGGCTGACGATTTCCACTTTTTTCATCATCTGTCTGACGATGACGCCGATATGCTTATCGTTGATCGTTACACCCTGGAGCCGGTAAACCTGCTGGATTTCATCCATGAGGAAGCGCTGGCAGGCCTGTTCGCCCAGAATATTCAGAATATCGTGCGGGTTTTTGTTGCCGTCGCAGAGCAGTTCGCCCGCTTCTACCTGGTCGTTGTCTCGAACCAGGAGCCTTCTGCCCATGGGCACCAAGTGCTTGTACTCTTTGCCGAACTTGTCGGTGACAACGACGATGCGCTTATTCTTGACGTTGCCCTTGATGGTGACTTTTCCCGAAACCATGGCGAGCACCGCGATGCTCCTCGGCTTTCTGGCTTCAAAGAGTTCGCTGACTCGCGGCAGACCGCCGGTGATGTCCATGGCCTTGGCGCTTTCCTTCAAAGGTTTCGCAAGCGTTTTTCCGGCCTTGAGCACTTCGCCGTCTTCAACATTGAGATAGGCCCCGCCTGGAAGCAAGTATGCGAAGATTTCGTTGCCGGCTTCGTCCGCAATGATGATTCGCGGCTGTTTGGATTCGCGCTCCGAGGCAAACTCGGTTATCTTCTTTTCCGTATTGCCGGTTTCTTCGTTGATTTCTTCCTTCAAGGTTGAACCAGGGATAATATCTTCGTACCGGACATAGCCGTCGAATTCCGAAATGATTGGGTCAGCAAAGGGGTCGAATACAGCGATGGTCTCGTTCGCCGGAACGATCTGGCCTTCCTTGGGCAAGAGCTCGGAACCGTTTCGGACTTCAATTTTCTGCTCCTGAGCGATCAGGAGAAGCATGGAATCGAGGATTTTCGCGTAGGAGATATCGCTCGCGGTTATTTCGGAGCCGTCTTTTTTTCGAATGATGGCTGAACCCTTGAGGATTCTGGCTCCATCCTGGACAAGGATCGTATCATCTTTGGTGAATTCAGTTTTGAAGAAGATCCTTGAAACATAGATATATCCTTTTCTAGTAAACAGATAGCTATTATCCTTTGTCTTGACGTAACTGCCTTCGATCTTGTTTACAAGGACCGGATACTTGAGATAGATGCGGTTTTCTTCACTTGCTTTGGTCGCCGCGCCGCCGATATGGAAGGTACGCATTGTCAGCTGGGTACCAGGCTGTCCGATGGACTGAGCGGCGATAATGCCAACCGCTTCACCGATTTCCACGGTTCTGCCGGTTGCCAGGTTGCGACCGTAGCATTTCTGGCAGACGCCGTAGCGGGCTTCGCAGGTGAGGACGGTTCGGATGGTCACTTCTTCGATACCGGCAGCATCGATAGCGTTGGCGACTTCTTCAGTGATTTCCTGGTTGGAATC
>JAAZNU010000230.1 GCA_012798135.1 Veillonellaceae bacterium
TGAGAACTTCCTGGGGGAATTAGCAAAACTGGTTTTCTAAATTACCAAGAACAATTAAAGGCTTCTCGTGTTTCCTTCCCTAGGAGGCGAAACAGTAAATGGCCGATTTTGAATCGTCGCAACCTCTACTCGAGCTTTGGGGCAAATACGACCACCAGAACCAAAAGTTGCACCCTCTCCTTTACCACCTAACGGAAACTGCTGCTGTTTGCCGGGCCTTTCTTGAAAGACGACCTTCCTTAACCGTCCGGTTTTCAGAGTCTCTTAGAGTAGCCGAAAAAGAGGTTCTTGAGTGGATTCCGTTCCTTGCTTACACTCACGACATTGGGAAAGCCTCGCCCTGGTTTGCCTATAGCCCACATGGACCTTGGGTCAAAGAAACCAAGCCTGCTTTTCCACGCTTAGCAGCCTTCTACGGGAACGAAAAAGTCCCGCATGGAGTTGTTTCTAGCCTTTACCTGCAATACTTTTTCCCTGACTTGAATGCACAAGGCCTGCTTCCCGAAATTGACTCGAAAATACAAAAAAGGCTCGCTCGTGCCATAGGGGGGCATCATGGTCAATTCGTCAGCCAAGGAACGATAAACAAGGCGAGAAAAGGCTTCTCGGAATCTGATGCTGTAACCTCTCCCTGGTGGGCCATTGCTAAAGACCTTTTGAAATCCGGGCTCCGGTGGATTAAACCATCCTGTCCAATTACGACAGCGCCCTGTTTCAATCAGGTTTCGGTCCTCCTCGCAGGATTAGTGTGCCTATCCGACTGGATTGCTTCAAACTCGGAATTTTTCCCCTATGAGACGGGCAAATCTAGCGATTGTGCAATTTCGGACTTGTGGGAGCAGGCATGTTCGAAATCCGCTAAAGCTTTGGATCAGGCTGGGTTTAGATCCCAGAAGAGGAAGTCGCCCTCTTCATTCATTGGGCTTTTCGCCAAGACACCTAGAAAATTGCAGGAGCATGTCGATGCGCTCCTACCAGAAACCCCAATCGAGGACCCCCCACAACTGCTCATCTTGGAAGCCCCCATGGGGGAAGGGAAAACCGAGGCGGCCCTACTGGCGCTGGACCGATGGGACAGCAACAAAGGCCGCTGCGGGGCCTATATCGCCATGCCAACAATGGCGACGAGCAACCAGATGTTTAGACGAGTGAAGGATTTCCTCGAAAAGAGATCTCCTGGTGGGAAACAAAGCCTCCACCTGCTCCACGGTCAGGCGCTTTTATCGGACGAGTATGACCAGTTGAAGGCAAGGGCTATCGCCCAGGATGAGGGAGATATTCCATCCGTCTTGGCTGACGAATGGTTTTGCGGGCCGAAGCGGGGACTACTCTCGCCTAACGGGGTCGGCACCGTGGACCAAACGTTGCTCTCTGTTCTCCAGACACGCCATTATTTCCTGAGGCTTTTTGCCCTGGCCGAAAAAACCTTAATTTTCGACGAAGTTCACGCTTATGATACTTACATGCTAATCCTGTATCTAGATCTCTTAAGATGGTTAGCTTCGCTCGGAACCACCGTGGTTGTCCTTTCAGCGACCCTTCCTCTCTCGACCCGGAAATCAATGACCAAGGCCTTTGCAGAGGGCCTGGGAAAGCAACTGGAAGATTTTTCCGCCTTGGAAAAACCCTACCCAAGGGTAACTTCGATATCGGGGAGCGGCCACTTGTCCTGCGATTCCTTCCCGGCCTATCGCAACTTTAGTTGCGACCTCGAATGGGAACAAAACCCACAAGAAATAGCTGAAGCGCTGAAAGAGGAGATGGAAACGCAGGGCGGATCCGTAGCGTGGCTATGCAATACCGTAGCAAGCGCAAGGGAGACTTTCGGTCTCCTTTCAAAAACATTCGAGGGAACAGGTATCGAGTTACTTCTGTTCCATTCCCGGTTTCAGGCCGGCAAACGGAAAAATATCGAAGAGCAGGTCCTAGAGAGGTTCGGCCGGAACCGCCAGGAAAAATTCCCCGGCGACAAGGTAGTGCTGGTCGCAACACAGGTCGTGGAACAAAGCCTGGACCTGGATTTCGATCACATGATCAGCGAGTTGGCCCCTGTGGACCTGCTGCTCCAGAGGATGGGTCGGGTCCACCGTCATGACAACCAAAGACCAAAGGCGTATCCCCACCCCCGCTTGCGAATTCTTTTACCTTCCGAAGATATGGAAAGCTTCGGACCCAGTGGGTACGTTTATGAACCTTACCTCCTTCTACGCACCTGGCTCTCGATAAGGGATAGAAATTTGATAACCCTCCCGCATGACATGGACGATTTGATCGAAGCGGTATACGGTGAAGGAATAACCTTTACGGGAGATTTGGAGAAACGCTTGGAAGAACTCAGACGCCGCATGGAAGAACGGAAAAGCCTGGACCAATTCAAAGCACTGAAAATCCTGGTGAAGAAACCGGGTGCGGGTGATATAACGGAAGCTTTTCTAGAGGACCTCCAGGAAGAGGGGGATTTCACCGATTCTCCCATCGTTGCCCAAACCAGGCTGGGGCCAGCTCGCGTCTCCGTCGTTCTACTTCATAAAATGGAATCCGGGCTTTACCTGGACGCCAAGGGCAGAGAGCCAATCTCTCTGGAACCGCCCGTTAATGTCACCGTTCGGAGGAGTTGGGAAAGACAGATGGTGGAGGCCTCTGTGGAGCTCTCATACCACGGATGTTTCGCCGATTTCCCGGAACCCGAAAAGGCCTGGCGTTCTTCGCCCCTTTTGAAACGGCATCGGTTGGCGCTACTGGAAAAATCCAGAAAAAACCTAGGAGAAGGGAGGGTGCTTGAATTAGACGAAAAACTGGGTGTCATCGTGCGTTTTCCAAACAAGGAAGGAGGTGCATCGGTTGAAAGCGACGTTTGATTTGGTGCAACAGCCTTGGATTTCCTGCCGTTTCCTCAACGGAGAAACAAAGGAATTGGGTTTAAAAGAACTGTTCCTCAGGGCTACGGAGATCGCGGAAATTTTCGGAGAAACACCGCTGGAAGAGGCTTCTCTCTACCGTTTCCTTGTGGCACTCACGCATCGAATCGTGCAGGGGCCTTCGTCGGAGGAAGAGTGGGAAAAACTCTGGTTGAAAGGACATTTCGGTGTAGAACAGGTCGAAAGCTACTTCGAGAAATGGAAAGACCGTTTCGACCTGTTCCATCCCGAGTTTCCTTTCTTCCAACATCCTGGATGCACGGCTCTCGAAGAAGCCCCGCCATCGGTGATCGTCCACTCCATGGCCTCCGGGAACAACCCGGTCCTGTTCGACCATCACTCGGACGATATGGACTCGCCGTGGCCCCCTGCGACAGCTGCGCGACGACTTCTGGCGGCGCAAAACTATTCCCTTGGAGGTCTGGGGCCCTCATACCAAGGCAAAAGAGTCAGCTTTTTTCAAGGTGCTCTGGTGAAAGGGGCCCTGGCAATTGTCCAAGGGGAGAACGCCTTCGAGACGTTAACCTTAAACCTCGTTGTAGTGGATGATAGCGGCCCGATTCGGGGGACAGGACAGGGGCACGATCTTCCCGTTTGGGAGACACCCCCCCCAAACTTCGAGCCAGCAGCCAAGAAAACCCCGAAAGGATACTTTGACTACCTCACTTGGCGATCTCGCCTCATGCTTTTCTCCAAGGACGAAGAAGGACAGGTGAAGACCGTCCGCTGGATTCAGGGTGACCAAATCCCCGACGTGGGCATGGGAGAGCCAATGATGGCATTCCGCCTGAACAAGTCCAAAGCTGGGAGAAAATCCTCGGTACCTATAGGCTGGATTCCTTTGCGATTCAACGAAAACCGATCCTTTTGGCGAGACAGTTCTGCTCTTGTTGCAAACCTGGAAACCAGCGACGGGAAAGGGTTTCGCCCGCCGGAGACAGTTCGGGCTTTAGCGAACCGAGAAGAAGTAAAGGGAGTGCCCGCGGTTGCGAAGATTCACCTCTATGGTCTTCTGGCAGACAAAGCGAAGCCGCTCCTATACAGAAAGGAAAGCCTACCGTTGCCTTTAGCCTACCTCCGCGAAGGCAAGTATTTCTCCCTGCTGTCTGAAGCACTGAAAATATCTGAAAACATTGCTACGGAAGCGCTAGGCTATGGAATTAAGATTTGCGGACAGGAAATCGGGAGCCCCTTGCGACGAGAAAAGAAAGAGTCTTTTCTCAACTGGGCGAGATCGTCGGTTCTCACAACATATTGGACATCCATTGAAATTCCTTTCATGGAGACATTCCTTAAAAAGGCCCCTGTAACAGATTCGGAAAAACTTTTGAAGGATTGGAAAACCCTACTCTCTCAAACCGCCCGTTCTTCTTTCGCGATGATCGCAGAATTGCTGGAAGGAAAAGCGGATGGCTTGCGGGCCTGGACTCTTGGGAAACAGGCTTTCGAATACGGTCTTGCAAAAGCCCTAGGATTCATTGTAACGGAAGGAGGTGGCAGAAAACATGGAAGGAACAAGGGCTGAGCTCAAGAAAGAGGAGAAAAAAAATGTCGAAACGCAATTCGTGAACTATCTCCAATCCATCGCCGAAGACAGGGGGGCGATGGCCGCTCTTCGGAGAGGGTTGGGAAAGTCGCCGGGAAGCGTTCCGGCTATGTATCCCTACGTAGCCCCCTGGGCAGAAAAAGAAAATTCCTATGAGCGTTTTTACCTAATCGCTTCTCTTTTTGCCGCGGGGCCCGAGCACCTCGGAAACGGTCATTCCTTTGGGGCGGCACTTCGCTTGCTTGTTGAACCCGGAAAGGAAATACGGGGATCGGGAATCGAAAAACGCTTCCAAGCTCTATTGAGCATGGATCGGGTGGAACTTTACCAACCTCTTTCCCGACTCATCGTCATGTTAAAGAATAAAGGGGTCTCCCTGGATTATATGGTTCTGATGAAAGACCTTCGTTGGTGGGATTTCCCTTCCCAACGAGGTGACAAATCGGTTCAATTGCGTTGGGCTGAGGATTTCTGGAGCAACAGTAAAAGCACTGAAAACCAGGATAAGGAGTGAAAAAAATGACGAAATTCGTAGAACTCCATTTGATCCAAAATTTCGCACCTTCCTGCCTTAACAGGGACGACACGGGCTCACCGAAGGACTGCCAGTTTGGCGGAGTCCGTCGTGCCAGAATTTCAAGCCAGTGCTTCAAAAGGGCCATTCGTGAGTACTTCAAAGGCAATCACAGATGGGCCGCCGGTCTAGGAACACGAACCAAACGCCTTGCGGAAAAAACTGCGGAAATACTCATGAGTCAAAAAGATAGAACTAGGGAAGATGCAATTAAAGTCGCCCAAAATTTGCTCCAACTGATCTTTGCCAAAAACATGATGGATAAAGCCAAACCCGAGATGACCCAGTATCTTCTTTTCTTCTCAGCGAAAGAAATGGAGTCTTTCGTAGAGATCGCTGGGAATTTCTGGAATGAACTCGTCAAAATCGAGCCCTCCAAAGAAGAAAACGAAGGTACCGAGTCGACCGAATCTGCCGAAACGCCGGCAAAGAAGGGGAAGAAGAAAGGAACAAAACTCGTCATCAGCGAAGAACTTGAAAAGGCAGTCAAGAATTTGCTCAATCAGCCTCCCAGCATCGACGTCGCCCTTTTTGGACGCATGATCGCCGATAAGCCGGATTCGAACGTGGATGGAGCCTGCCAAGTTGCCCACGCTCTCTCCACCCATGCCACACCGCAGGAAGTTGATTTCTTCACGGCCCTGGACGACCTAAAGCCAGAGGAAACCTCCGGGTCCGACATGATGGGCGTCGTGGAGTTCAATAGCGCCTGCTTCTATCGCTACCTGACCTTGGATTGGTCCGCCCTGCAGAAAAAACTCGGGGATGAAAACTCATCCAAAAAAGCGGTTGAAGCGTTCCTGGAAGCTGCTGTACTGGCCGTACCTACGGGAAAACAAAATACCTTCGCCGCCCACAACCCACCTAGCTTCGCACTGGCAATCGTTCACGAGGGTCAGCGTTTCTCCCTCGCCAACGCTTTTGAAAAGCCTGTATGGTCAAAAAACGGAATCATCGAGAAATCAGTCCAACAGATGAGCGATTACCTGCAGCGCATCGAAAAAGAATACGGCAAATTCCTGTTCGGCGAAGCTGCCTTCAAAGTCTTTATGGGAATTCCGGCGGAGGAAAATCATCCCCACTTCGGTAGCCGAAAAGAGAACCTCGAACAGTGGATTCAATCGGTCGTTGAATCGCTCTGAAGGCAGGTGGGAGAAATGCCTTGCCTGTTGTTGCGAATGGGGGCTCCCCTTCAATCGTGGGGAATCCTGAGCCCGTTCAGTATCAGGGATTCAGGAAGAGAGCCGTCAAAAAGCGGGGTGCTAGGACTCCTGGCTGCGGCTTTGGGCCGGAGCAGGCACGAGAGCTTGGAGGACCTGGCCTCCTTGTCGATGGGTGTCCGCGTTGATAGGGAAGGGATCCCTTTAAGGGATTTCCATACCATAGGTGGTGGGCAGTCGCTCGGTCGGGATTACGGTGTTTACAAAGCGAGCGGAGATCCGGGAGAAACGGCGATTTCCACACGCTGGTACCTTCAGGACGCCCTTTTCCTGGTAGCTCTCCAGACCGATGACAGGAATTTTCTCGAAAAGCTTGAGAAAGCCATTAGCCGCCCGGTTTACCCTCTCTTTTTGGGCCGCCGTTCCTGCCCGCCGACATTTCCTCTCTTTTTAGGTATTTCAGAGAAAGGAATCGAACAACTATTACGGGAATACCCGTTGCTCGACCAAAGAGCAAGTGACAAACAACCTCAACGGCGCCTCGTGTTGGAGTGCTCCGCCGATGAGGGGACGCCGCGCATGGATGTGCCCGTTTCCTTCGATCCTCTGCACCGCAAATACCGGACCCGTTATGTGAAGAATGTTTTTTGTTCCCCTCCTCTTCAGCAAACAGAAAAGTCGGAGGGTAAGGAGGGAGAAGCATGTTCCTTTCCAGGCTAATTCTCAATCCCATGTCAAGGGCAGTCCAGAGGGACCTATCGGATTGCCAGCAAATGCACAGGACTCTTTGCAAGGCCTTTGACCAACACCCAGAAAGGGATCCGGCATTCCGTGCCAATGTCGGGCTTCTCTGGAGAGTTGACAGCAGTCGCGAGGGCATTCCCCTGGTGCTGGTTCAAACCCGAGTAAAGCCCGAATGGTCCTTCCTTGAGTGCCTTCCGGGGTATTTACTTGACGACGGCAGGATGAATCCGGGCCTCCGGTCTCTTGAGCCTTTGCTGGAGCAAGTTAGGGAGGGAGCACTTTTTCGTTTCTGTCTTCGGGCTAATCCCACTAAGAAAATCGACACTCTCTCCAAACCGGACGAAAAGCACCGGAACGGCCGTAGGATCCCTCTGATCGGAGAAAAAAACGAGATCTCCTGGCTATACGGCAAAGCTACAGCCCACGGATTCGAAATCCTTAAACACGACAACGTGGAAGGCCTCCCTCTTGTTCCTGCAGTACGGATAATTCGGGAACCTCATTCCTGCGGGAAGCGTACGGATTCCGAAGGAAAGAAGCACTTGACTTTTCACGCAGTACGGTTCGAGGGATGCCTTCGGGTTACGAACAAGGGATCCTTTATCTCAGCGCTCAAAGGGGGAATTGGAAGCGCCAAAGCCTACGGTTTTGGCCTGCTTTCTGTTGTACCGATTAAGCCATGGCATTAAAGGATCTGCATATTCTTCCCAAGTTTCGTGACGGTCTTTCCTATCTCTACGTCGAGCGCTGTCGGATCGAACAGGAAGGAAAGGCTGTGGCCTTGTGGGATGTGGAGGGAATGACCGCTGTGCCGTGCGCTTCCTTGGCAGTTCTCATGCTGGGACCTGGCACACAGATTACCCATGCGGCCGTAAAAGCCCTAGCGGAATGTGGATGTCTAATTATCTGGTGTGGAGAGGAGGCTGTACGCTTTTATTCGGTTGGATTGGGTGAAACGCGAAGCGCCCGAAACCTTCAAAAGCAAGTTCTTCTTTGGGCAAGAGAAGAAACTCGTATGAAGGTTGTTCGCCTCATGTACGGTCTTCGCTTCAAAGAAGTCATCCCGGATTCCGTTTCCCTCCAGCAACTGAGAGGAAGGGAGGGAGCGAGAATGCGCGAGGCTTACCAACGCTTCGCAAAAGAGACCGGAGTCCCTTGGAATGGCCGGTGTTATGACAGAGGAAATTGGAGTGGCGCAGATCCTGTCAACCGAGCGCTTTCTGCAGCCAACTCCTGTCTTTACGGTGTATGTCACTCGGCCATCATCAGCATGGGGTATAGCCCTGCCTTGGGATTCATTCACACGGGCAAACAACTTTCCCTTGTCTACGATCTAGCGGACCTTTACAAAGCGGATATCACAATTCCTCTAGCCTTTGAAGCAGCAAGAAACACGAATTCAAACTTGGAGAGGAATGTAAGGATTCTGTTGAGAGATCGTTTCAGAGAAACCCGACTTCTCGAAAAGATTGTTGCAGATCTTGATACACTTTTTGGAGAAGTGGATATTGCTACTGAAGATATGCCACTGCTGGATCCGGACGAAGACATGGCTGCCCCCGGCGGGCTTTGGGATGGTAACGGTGTCGTTGCCGGCGGCATTACTTACGAGGAACCCGAATAGCCATGATTGTCCTCATGCTTGAAAAGGTACCTTCTTCTCTAAGGGGAGAACTATGCCGATGGTTAATCGAACCCAAGGCCGGAGTCTTTGTCGGGCAAGTTTCCGCCCTTGTACGCCAAAAACTCTGGGAAAAAGCCTGCAAAGGAGCTAACGGTGGAAGTTGCCTTATGATTCGTTCATCCAATACCGAACAGGGGTTCTCTGTAGAGATCTGGGGAGACAGAAACCGGATTATTTACGATTGGGAAGGGCTTTCATTGGTAACTGTGAGAAAAGCTGAGAAGTGACAAATCACACCGTGAAGACATTTCCCCACGCACGTGGGGATGAACCGATAAAAGACCCCAAGGAACGGTCGTCATTCATCATTTCCCCACGCACGTGGGGATGAACCGTAGCCGAGCCAGACTGGAGGCTTGCCGGAGGGCATTTCCCCACGCACGTGGGGATGGACCGCCGGAGGCGTTGCAGGGCTTCCACGCACCCAA
>JAAZNU010000219.1 GCA_012798135.1 Veillonellaceae bacterium
AAAAGCGGTTATGGTAAGTCCTGTCTCTTTTTGTCTTTTGATCAGCTCCAGAATTTTTAATTCGTTTATCATCTTTTATTGTTTGGTGAAAAATAGTCAGCTAAAACAAACAAGAAAAGATGTACTACGCCGGATGCTTACACTGAGACTGAACTGCAGCAATTTCTAAAACCTATTGGCTTGTATAGACAAAGAGGAACCAGGCTGTTTAATTTGGCACAAGAAATGAAAAAAAGAAATGGAATATTTCCAAAAAATCGACAAGAGATTGAAGAAATCCCGATTATGGGACAATACCTTTCAAATGCTTTTGAATTATTTATACTCAAAAGGCCAGCCCCCTTATTAGATGTGAATATGGCTAGAGTGTTGGAAAGATATTTTGGCAAAAGAAAATTGTCTGATATAAGATACGATCCATATTTACAAAGATTAGCGTACAAATTTGTAGAACATCCAAAAGCAAAAGAATTGAATTGGGCAATAATTGATTTTGCAGCTATTATCTGCAAATCAAAACCGAAGTGTGACAAATGCCAATTTACACCGACTTGTCAATACTATAGAGTTTATTCGACCGAAAAATAGACTTCATCTTCTTCCTCAGAATCTTCTGAAATATCTCTAGTAACTAAATCAAGGAAATCTGCAATTTGCTCAGAGGTAAATGAAATTGCAAAAGCATCGTTTAGATACAAATCTTCAATCTCATTTATTCTTACTTCATTATACTCATCTTGAAAGGATTGAAGCCGTTTAATCCTCCTAATATCAGCAATGAAGTCTTCAACTATTAGGGTTTTACCTTCTTTATATCGGAGCCCCCTTCCTAGTTGCTGTAGGAAATATACTCGACTATGTGTGACCCTTAGAAATACAATGAAATCGACATCAGGAATGTCTACTCCTTCATTTAACATGTCATAACATGTCAAAAGTCGACACTTTCCAGTTCTAAACTCTCTTAGCCGTCTTGCCCTTTCTCTTGAATCTTTAACCCTTGTTGTTAGTGACCAGATTGGTATTTGGAAATTTACCTTTATTAATTTTTCAATTCGCTCAGCATGTTCACTACTATTACAGAAAATAATCCCTCTCTCAAGATTACGAGAATTCCATGTGTTGAATATTTTTTCACAAATTTTATCATCAAGCTCTGGGAGAAATACTTTCTTATTTAACTGCTTGATTGTGTGCCCCTTTTTGCTGTTTAAGGTTATCCAATCTTGATCAATATTATCATTATGTAAATGGTACTCGACTTTAGCTAAGAATCCTTTCTGAAGCGCCTTATAAACAGAATAATATACAAGAGGATTACCAAAAAACTTCTTTACATCTCTTTCATCCTTCCTAAAAGGAGTTGCTGTCAATCCTAACAGGTATTTTGGGTTTATTTCTTTAATTACATTAGAATAAGTATCTGCAGGGGCATGATGGGCTTCATCAACAATAACTAAATCATAATAGAAAGCACCAGTGGTTTTATAAAAGTCCTGAAAACTTTGAAATGTTGAAAGAGTTACTCCTTCAAGAAAAGATGGTTTTTCAGAATCGTAAACTAAATGCGTTGATATCCATTTTGGAAGATTAGACCAAATACCCCTGTCAAATTGCTCAATAAGAGATCTTGAATTAGCTAGGACCAAAATATTAAAATTGGGATTCATCTCATATAACCATCTTATAAATGCAGCTGCTACAAATGTTTTCCCTAACCCTGTAGCTAGACAAATTAATCCAGTTCGATCCCCTCTTAAATAAGATTTCTGCAACTCTAATAATGATTCTTCCTGGTATTTTTTTAATGTCCTTTTTTCAGTAGGCCAAGTAGATAAATTTGTATAAGCATCATAAATGTTTTTCGATAAAAAGAGGTCTATATCATAACCAGCATGCTTAAGAATTTCAGCTTTGTGTAATTGTGCAGACGAAATTGTCCTGTTAGAAACTGCGATACCCTTGGTTATACCATAATACTCCATTGCCCTTTTAAGATCTCCAATTATATCAACAGAAATAGGCCGATTTCTTTCTGAAAATTTTGCTTGGTAGATGTACTCAAGTAATTTTCCATCTTCCCCTTTAAATGCGGCGATAATATCAGCACCATGATCACCCGAACCGCCTACAAGTTCATTTAATTCCCAGCCAATATGTGAAAGTAGTCTGGCAATTCCACGTTCAAAAGCCTGCCATGGTCCTTTAGATAATCTTTCAGATGAAAGAAATCCCTTTGAATCATCTATTGATGTTATCATAAAGTATTTCTATACTGTATCGGTTCCTTATGATCTGTTGCTTTAATTTTTTTACTGCGTCATCCCCTTCCTTAGAAAGTTCATTCATAAACCAGCGAACATCACTAAAGTAACCTGAGTACTTTTTTAATTGATGTTGTTTTGTTTCTTGATCCAACACTGAATAAGGCATCAGTAATATCTTATCATCATAAATAACTTCAGGATACTCCTCAACAAACTTGAATAGATAATTCAGATCAATGTATTTCAGAAACTTAGTATTCAGAATAAATGTTTCAATGTTACCAATACTTTTCCCTTCTAAATCCAAATATTTTTTGTTCAGAGTTCTTATCTCAGTATCTGTTAAATTTGGTTTATGTTCAAGTTCAATCCCATCACCAGCTACAAGTTTATTGTGGATTTCACGCATAAGGTTACTGGCTTTTGTAACCAGGTTTGAAACGCTTAACATCGTCTCTGGAGCATATTTTGATTTTAATTCATAATAAATTCTTGTAAGTGTCCATTCTTTTTTATCGGTTATTAATTCATAATATATTGAAGCCACTTCCATAAAAATCAAGTCATCATAACCATCTGCAAAATCACGAAACATTGGATGTTTATTATTTAAGTAAACATCAAATTTCATAATGGAGCCTGTAGTATCAAAGATTATTGGAATACTTAAATCTGAATCAGGCACATAATCAATGAGAGTAAGATCTATAGGCTTTTGATTGATTAACCTCTCTATATCAAAATGTAATGCCTTATTTAGTTTTTTGTAACCAGGAAATCTCGGCGGTGTTGGTGCTGGTCTTCCTGATGATCCCGTCCCTGTTGTAGTTCCTCTTCCTGTTGGATTCTGGGGATTAAACTGGGTTGGTGGTTCTTTCAGTTCTGCTTTTTCAATCTCTTTTAACCACGTTTTCTCATCAACGTAAACAGGATCACCTTCATAGAATTTTTCTCTCCAATTCTTTTGTCTTGTGGGATCAGATTTACCAGATCCATCATTTTTTGCAAACATAAGGGTTTTTAACCCTGGGGGATCTATTCTCCTATAGCCTCTAAATAAATTACCAATGGGAGTTCTATTAAGACCACTATATCCATATATTTCTCCTAATTCTGTCTGTAAAGGCATCTCTCCCCTTAAATACCTAACTGCTACTTTCCAATTTTCATCTTCTGAATTAAAGTCATCTTTAGTGTACTTTGGAAGAATAAAATTTGCTTCGATTTGTCCAACAATTCTACCATTGTAGAGTTCATTATCTCTTGGATATTCTGGATGAAACCTTGGATCATCCTTAGCTCTTTCATCATCCCAAAAAAACAGAGACTTATCCAGCTTTCGAAGAATCCTACCATTACGGCTTATATCTATTCCATAATGATCAGGATCAGGGTATCTCTGGATGCCAAGCCAACCAACTAATTGTACTTCTTTTGTTACGATTTTATCTGTTGAATGACACGAAGGACATTCAACTTTTAAAGAGGTTTGGGCTGCTTCTCCAAGCCAAGTTCTACAATTTTCACAGTACCTCTCTTTACGTAGTAATTTATCAATCTCAGTATATGCTAGAATATCATCGTATTTAACCTTAACCATTACATTTTCACTCCACACACAGAATTTAAATGGTTGAATTTCATATTGGTTAATCTTAATGGATATTCCATGATCCTTAAAAATTCTTTCAGTATATGCCCTCCTTAAATTATTCCTAATATCTCCTATCCTTAGTAATGACTCTGCCTCTGGTTTAAAATCATATATTTTTATCTCTGTTCCTGATTGCTTGTCATATCTTTTGGGCCGCTGGAGTTTTCTTCTCATAAATGACTTGCTAGTAGCCATATCTTTAAGATCAATTAAGACACCTGTCTCATGTTCCATTTCTTTAGTTGAAGACCATACTTCCACTTTGTTGGCTAAGCATGCTGTTGCTACGTTAAATCCCATTCCGAATAATCCAATACTATCTCTCGTGTTTTTACCAGAATAACCAGCTTTGACAGCATTTTGAAGTTTCTCTTCTTCCATCCCATCAGCAAAATCTTCAATAACAACGGGATCCCCAGCTTTTATCTTGCCAGAAGTGGGAATCGTAACAATAATCTTCTTGTTTTCTGGTAAGATATTCCTAGAACTAAGAATAGCATCAATTGAATTATCAACTAACTCGGCAATGCATTGCCAACCCTTAAATTTAAGATCCCCTAAAATTTGTAATAATTGTGGGGTTGGAGTAAGATCAAAAAAATCCATAGATTCATCTTGAGTACCCATATTTATAGAATTTTAAATCATTGTCTTGTTTATATATTCTTTCCACAGTTCACGGCATAATTTATTCATATTTTTATATCCATAAAATCCCATTCTATCAAGACTTCTAAACATTAATAATTGAGCTTCAACGCTACGAGTAGTCCTATTAAGTCTAACTGCTAATTTTTGTATTATTTCGTTCGATTCATGGATTTTCAACTCGGGATCAGAGATGTAAAGGTCTAATACATCACCCAGCTCCTCTCTTGACCATTTTTGGCCAGATTTGGTGTTCTTTTCTCCTCCTTTTACTCTTGGTTTCCGTGTCATTTAGTTGTATTCTTTAATATCCTTTTAATAGTTTTCCCAAGTTCATAAGCAAGTAAGGGAGGCACAGCATTCCCAACTTGTGTATATTGAGGCACTTCAAAATTTCTTTGGTTACCTCCAGTTGTTATTTTTGACCTGAAAACAAACCAATCTGGGAAAGACTGAATCCTTGCCATTTCTCTAACGGTTAATGTTCTCAATTGATCAGGGGAATAATGGCATAAATCATCTGGAATGGTCATTTGGGCTGGTGCGGGCTCATCAAATCTTAAAGCACGCTGGCTATGTTTACGAGATCCAATATGTCTTAAATACTCCTTAAAAGAGGAAATATTTTCTGGCGGTCTTAACACCTCTGAACCTTCTGGAGATAAAAAAAGAAATTTTTCCTCTTTTAGTAAATCAAAGACTTCTCGAATGGTATCCTGTTCCCCATTAGTTCCAGAGATAATTTTCATTACCTCGGCTCTTAATCCATTTGATTTACTTAAAATTTGGTATAACCTAAATCGGGCCTTTACTTTAAAATTATGTTTTCTATATTCGTGATTAAGTAACTTATTTTCAGAACAAAATGGCTTCTTTCTGAAAAGATGTGTTAGATTAATTGCATAATCATTCCTGATTGTGTTAAGGAAATATTCTTTTTCAACTGAAGCAATATCTCCAATTGCATCTGAAACAAAAATGAAATCATTTCTTATTTTAGGTAATTGAGGCAGGAGTTCTCCATTAAACAGAACTCTTGATTTTTCAATACTATAAAGAGGGAGATCCGTTAGTCTGATTTTGTTAAGATCACTTCTGTTTTCATGAACTTTATTATAAAATGATGATGAATTAATTATTATCTGTTTGACTTTATCCGATTGGTATTTCGATCGTTTCAACTGCTTAAAGATGTCATCTCTAAAAGCCATAAGAATAAATCGAGGCCTGTTCTGGGGAACACCAAAGTACTTTGAATTTACTAACATGCAAATCGGATAAAAGCCCTCCATAGAGAAGGCTTTGGCCGTCTCCAACCAAGCGTAGTGTTTAACATTGTCCTCAGTAGTAAAAGGTGATGTAATCCCTTTTACATTTTCTAATAAAATAACTTTAGGTTGTATAGAACCAGCAAATTTTGCAAATGATAATGGTAATATATTTTTATGATCATCTTTTATTCTTTTTCCTGCCATACTGAATCCCTGGCAAGGTGGGCCGCCTGATAATAGATCAATATTTTGTTGCTTAAGTTTCCTTAAAATCTTAGGATTGGATTCGACATAATTCAATAAACTATCAATATCTCCAATAATTAGCTTCCCAGAGAAATTAGTGTTTTCGTTAAGGTCAGAATAATGTCCATTATTAAAATCACCAGGATTTTCTCTTAACCGTCCACGTAAATCTCTATCCGAATATTGAGATTTAATCCATAATACCTTTCCTGATTTTGAATTTCTATCTGCAAGTAGTTGAAGGTTCTCCCCAATTAAATTGAAAGCGAAAGTTTCTCCTGCCATTGGAGATAGTTCATTGGCCATAAATAATTCAAATCCCGCTGCCTCCAAACCAAGAGACATTCCTCCACACCCAGAAAAAAGTTCAATGAATTTATGCTTACGCTCCATTAAGTCATTCATTAAAATAACGCCAAATATCTTATTTTATATCTGATATTCAAATACTTATCCTTGCTTGTGGCAAGTTTTTGAGATAAATAATCATAAAAATAGCAAATTAAAATTTGTTAACCCAGACCAAACTCAATTGCTTTGTCCATAAGGCAAGTCTTATTTCTCGCCATTAAGAATAAATCGGGTTGTTACAATGATAAAAATTTGGAGTACAAAAGAAGGTAAGGCGGAACTCTTTGAAAATGTTTCGCTGCATTCCTCGTGCCAAAAGGAAAAGAAGTTCGGCCTTGTGATGGGTTCACAACCAATATTTTAAAAAGGCGACACCTAAGCAATGTCTGATTAACTATCGGATTCCGTTAAATATCTTTGTGTCGCCTTTCAAAAGATATTCCAATGAACTATTTGAGAACATCTCACTGTTCTGGGCTTAAAACCAATAGGTTTCATGGAAGCACAAGCGAAACTGCGAGAATTCATGTTAATTTTAAGAGCTGTCGGTTATAAAAGCAAGAAAACAAACCAATTTTTACTTATTAATATGAAAAAATTAAAGGTAACTCGTCAGGAAATCTATGATATGGTTTGGAATGAACCATTATCCTCAATAACAAAGAGATATACAACTACGTATCCAGAACTTAGAAAGGTTTTAACTGAATTAGATATTCCAATTCCCGAAAACGGGCATTGGTCAAAGTTAAAATTCGGGAAACAAGTTGAAATCAAACCATTACCTGAAGATTATACAGGTAAGAATGAGGTGGAACTAATTGAAAAAGAAATAATTGATATAGTTGCCTCCAAGGAGGATAAAGTCCTTATTAATGTAGTTGAAGAAGACAGGAATAACATTTTCAAGGTTCCAAAGAAACTTACCCATCCTGATATACTCATAGAAAGTACAAAGGAATATTTTGATGCAGGTGAAAGATTCTTTTATCGCAGTGGATATAGAATCCCTGAACGAAATGATGTCCTCGATATAGATACTACAAAGAATACCTTTCAACGGGCTTTAAGAATAATGGACACCATTATTAAAATACTGAGGAATAGGGGTCATGACGTTGAAATTAAACGTGGGAAAACACTTGCTGTAATATATGGGCAGGAAATTGAAATCAGACTGCGGGAGAAACACAGGGTTGTTGATGAACCAAGAAATACCTACAGATCAAGAAACTTGGAACCCACAGGGGTCCTTAGTTTCATGATAGAACCAAGACACTATCACGAAAAAGTTATTAATGAAGGTCAGGATTTGTTGGAAACAAAATTGAAATCCATCGTTCAAAAATTGGAGGCTTTAGGATCTTTAAAGCGTGAGGAACATATTAAAAATGAGGAATGGCACAGGCAGTATGAGGAACAACAACGAATAGAAAAGGAATGGAAAGAAAAGAAGAAGAAAGAAAGGAAAGAGTTCAAAGCAATTTTTGGGCAGGCTTATCGATTGTATCAGTCGAATTTCATGAGGACTTACATCTCACGAATGGAGGAAACATTGAAACAAAGAAATCAATTAACTGAGGACCTTAAAAATTGGTTGACCTGGGCGAAAGCAAAAATAGACTGGTATGATCCACTTATAAACAGGGATGACGATATCCTTGATGATGATGATAAGGACAAAATATTCAAGGATTTAATTGAAGAGCTGGGATATAGGAAAATATCTGACGGCGAAGGTCGGTGGTAATTAACACCAGACTATACTAGAAACCTGTTGAAACAAGTTTCCAAATTCCTGTAATTTTTGCCAAAAATTTTTCAATCGGTTTTGGGGTAGAATGCAATCATCAGATTTCCAGTGAATTTTTCCAAAAAAATTTTCTTAGATAATTGTACCCCCTTGGGGGACAACGCCAAAGTGAACTTATGAGGGGGGATACGGAGGGGGGGCTCCTACAGGGAAGGACAAGGGGGTGGAGGAGGGACTCTCGTGGGACCTCAATTCAAAGTCAAACAGCAACCGTTACAAATTATTGATTTGATTCGTTTTACCTTGGGGAAGTTCAGAGATGGAATATAAAAACTCAATCAGCAAAATGAACCTGCTGATTGATTTTTGCTAAAAACGGGGCTGATCCATTAAGGTCAGGATCCTTTTAATAATGCAGTGTTTTAAAGTATCAACCAACACCAATTATTTAAAAATGAAGTGTAATCCAAGTCAGTCTTATCGGCCATCCGTCCGTTTACACCCTTGCTTAGAAAATACCACTCCCCTTCAACTGATATTCCTGTAGTATGGTAAATAGAATTATCAGGCAGTAACCAAAATACTAATCTAAGTGACTTTTTTCGTTTAGTTTCAAATATCCTTAAAATAAGTCTCCGCATCAATTCGTCATTAGGAATAATCAAGTATTCACTTCGCTGATTATAACTGTTTTGAAACATAAAGGCGTAAAAATCAGGACCTTGATCAAACAGAGGTTGATTTATTTTAAAAAGTCCGATAGCCTGAATGTCTATCCCGATCTTACTGACGTGTATTAAAGATTCTGGCAGTTCGCTTATCAACAACTGAACAGTAAGAAAGCGGTTCTTATCGTAAAGAACATAGAATCCTTCATTTTGGAAACTGAATGAAAAACCAAGTTCAAGTATTTTCTCCTCAAATATCTTCCGAAATGACTTAATCACTGATTATATAGGTATTACAGCCTTAGAGAATCATAGACATCCATGATTTCGCTTTCACGTATACCAAGGTAAAATTTTGTAGTGGAGACGCTACGGTGGGAAAATAGCTCCATCAGGAGTACTATAGATTTACTACTATAATTGTTTAACTTTAAAACACGGTTGCCCAGGGTTTTACGAAACATATGGCTAGATATGTTACCCTCAATGGTAACGTCGTACTTTTTAAATATTTCTTTAAGTTTGACATTTACATAACTCTGGTCTATTGGTTTGGTTCCGTACTTATTAAGGAATATATACTGAGATGATTCCGTTATTCCCATTTTAATCCTGACCCTGTCAATAATGGCCCTTAGATCAGGATTTATTTTAATTCTACGGACTTTCTTTGTCTTTCTCTCCTGAATCGTCAAGATGTCGGTGTTCTCAAAATGACTAAACCTTAGTAGAAGTAAATCACCAATCCGCAAGCCTGTAAAACACCCTATCGAAATTAACAGGCAGAATTTGTATTCTTTATCCCGCTCCAATTTCGAAATAAGGGACTTGAAATCATCCCAACTCATTGCCGTCGTTGTTGTTCTTTGACCCTGTAAACTCATAATATTTGGTTTTAAAAAAGGGCCGCAAACATACAGCAAAAACTTATACTTGCCGCATATTTTCACAGAAATATAAGCTGAAATTCAGCACGTTAAACATCAACCTGCATAAAGCTTTGAGGACCAAGTGTAATCAACAAAAGGGAAACTCCGACTTTTGACAAAAGTATAAGTTAGGCATGCCAATTATTAGCAAATGAACCAGAGATCTCTAAGCGATCATGAGTCTGCCATTTGAAAATCAAACGGCACATTTAGAATTAATCTCTTATACCGATTGATTTTCTATAAAAGTCTTCAGTCATTGAAATTTTATCTGTCTGGTTCACTGCATATTAAGACTCATTTCTTATATTTACCTGATGAAACATCTAACATTACTATTCGTATTCATGATCCCGACCTTTATTAGTGGGCAGGTCATTGATTTTGAGAATTTCAATCAGACATCTATGAATGAATTTCTTTTCAAAAAAATGGATGAATTTACTCAGAGTACTCAAAACTATTCAGTTATTCAGACATCTGTAGGCCAAAGGAGATTATATAGGTTCATTGAGAATAACAATGAAAAACTGTCTTTGGAAGAACTAAACTTGAGAATGAATCAGCTAATCAAAAAACGGTATGATTCAAAAGTCGTTAAAGATGCCAACATGGTGGGTAGTGTTGGATATATTAATAGGTATAAGGTTGAAGGTGACACAACCTATCAGGAACTGGCAGACCTGTGTCTTACTGATTGGAAAAGTTCCGAAAATGGTGTTTTCCTGTGCTGGACCCAGATCGGTAATTCCCTGTCATACTATAATAATAGAACCAACACAGTTTATCTTTTCTGGGGATACTTTGAATGATCTGTCAATTATACCCATGCAAACGGATTTCGTAACGGTTCTGTCATACGGGATTCTCGTCACTGTGTTTACATACCTCCTCTACAGCTTCATTTCCGACATCAGATTACTCTTAATACATAGGAAATGTACATCCAATGTCTCAACGAGCCGATTAATTCATGAAATAATATTGTTTACCAACGATATTCTTTGGAAACAAGGGATATCACATTTCCCCATCTGCAAAATTTCTAATTACCCACATAAGAAGTATCTGGGAGCCTTTGATGGTCAAAAAATTATTATCTACGTGAAGAATGTGACAGATGTTTATACATTAACGGTGGTGGTATTACACGAAGTCCGACATTACATCCAAGCGCAGGTTGAAGTTCAAAATTATGCCAGATATGAAAAGTACGCTGAGACCTTTGGATATATATTCAATCCTTTGGAAATTCAGTGTCATTTTTTCGCTCTGAAATGGTTTGATCCATGTATAGAATACCTGTTTTCCAGAAATATTATTAAAAAGTGTGCTTAATTCAGGAAATGGATAATTCCATTGGTTGGCCCTTATGCTCCATTGAGAAAGCTTCTGCCGATTAATTTTTGGAATTTCAACATAAAGGACTGGAATTTTAGGCCTCTTCTTGTCGGTAATATTGCTTCAACTATCACCCTATACTTTACGACAAATAATATGATTAGTTGGTACAAGAAATTACATGTCAGTTAAGCTCCTCTCCATCCCAATTTAGGACAAATATCATAAAATCAATCACATCAAGGATATTCGTAAATTCCTGTTTATTTTCAAGAATTAATGTTAAAATATCCAAACGTTCTTGCGGAGACAGTTCTAACAGTAATTCTTTCATTTCGTCAGGATACACTAAGGTCCAACAACAATACCGTTCATTCCCTGGAATGGAATCTATTGTCCTCGGGGATCCTTCCTTAATCTTATCCTGACAATCCAATGCCATATTGATTTTGAGAATACCTATATGCGTATAGATACCACCAAATAGCTGTTCCAGTGAATAGTAATAACGTTGAGATAAGGTCATTCCCTTCCCTGAGACTGAATTAATTTTTACTAATTTCCCCATAGTTAAATTTTATTATTGTTAATGTTTATTAGTTGATTCTGGCCCTTGCCGTTCTTCCTTTGAATTTCTGCCAATCGTTGAAGCCTTTCAACCATTGGCAATCTCATCAACAAAATTTGCTGACTGGGATCTAACTGATCGCATATTTTTGAGATAGAGAAATTCTTGAATTCTTTAAGCCTATTTGAGGATGCATTCCTGTCTTGATCCTTTGATATTAATCCATTTTTTGAATTAGGACCAGAAGAAATTTTAGTTGAAGTATTATCAAAGCTAGTACTGGATTGAAGATCATTATATTTGGAATTAGAATTACTGGAACCTTCAACAGTTTCTGATTTGTAAATAATTCCAACAAATTCCTTCCCATTTGGCCCAGTATTTCCAGTATATTTTAGTCCAGTATTTTCAGTATATATAGGTCCAGTACATATAGATCCAGTATCAGGGACCTCTGTTGACTCTTTCTTTTTTACTTCTCTAATTAACTTATTATTGTTACCCTGTGGTGAACTACCTGAGTTACCCAGGGGTGATTGAGATAAGTTACCCTGTGGTGATTTCCCTTTACTTTTTCTAATGCTCTGATTTGTGTTACCCAGGGGTAATTCAACTTTGTCAGTTAGGAATTTAATAAACCGCAAACGTTTACCTTTTTCAAACCTTGTATGACATTCTATGAGTTTGAGGCTTTCAAGGTATTTAACTCTCTCATTTGTATTTTTCCTACCAATCATGATAAGTTCACCCAATTGTTTATCACTTACATAACATCCTCCTGGCAACTTACAAAGGTTCTCAATTTCGGTCAACAGGATCATATTCAAAACATCTAATCCTGCCTGACGAAATCTTGTGTCGTAACTCACATATCTTCTCTGATCTCTCATTACTGTTACTTCAAATGAAAATCCCAACTGATTTCAGTGGGTCTGAGAACACTTACTTTCAAAAGGGATTTTCGATTGTATCTTAATATTTTGGATTCTCAGACCTTTTGATAAAGCATACATAATTTTTTTGATTAAGTCAAGCAAAAGAGAACATTTATTAATGAAATTATCCTTCAGGGAAGCCAAAAGGAGAATATTCGCGGGAGCTGCTCTCCTCTTCCTTGAGATCATTTATAACAGTTGCATGAGTAGAAAATATTTCCTAAAATTGAGAGAATATTTCAAACAGCAATGGAAATAGAAGGAATTGAATTTGACGGGTATTTTCTTCCTTACGAGGATGACGGTACATCAACCGCCCATTACCGATCCTTTATGATTTACTGTATCAATAATTATTTTCCTCAAATAATAATGATGCCCCAGTTACATCGCTGGTTCAGTCTTGCACAGAATGACCCAGTATTTGGGGCAGCTGTTAAATATAATAGGGTGTCAGGCTGCAATGGAATATATTATTCAACTCATAACGGTACTGCTCAGAAAATTCGGAATATGTATCAGATAGCGGAGATCCTGCAGCTTGATTTGTTCGTCCATACCATATAATAATACGAAGGTCGGTGGAAAATTCCACTGACCTTCTTTGTTAGAGTTTCAGCCTTATATCTATTTATATCTGTAAAAATCTTCTTATTCCTTCAACAGAGTAGTATTTCAGATCCTTATTCTTCCTCTGGACAAAAGATTGAAGCTCTTCAACTGATATACCACCAGCCTTTGCTACTTCAGCCATATTTTCAGCTGTCAATTTTTTAAGGATCTGGGATATTAAATCGCTTTTCTCCCATTCCTCAAATTTGTTTATGATGAATTCCTTCAACTCAGGTTTCGTCGCCTCGTAAAACTCTCTCAATTGGCTTGCAGAGGCGAATGTTTTATTCTTAAACGTATCCTCCAGAGGATTTGGGACTAAAGTTTCTACTTTAATCTTTTCCTCTGGGGTGTTTCTTAGCCAAGAATAATAAACTGCAGGAGACACGTCATATACTTTTAGAACATCCTCAATAGTCATTTCCTCAGGCCTGCTCTCGACAGCTTCAATAATAATCCGACGCTGTTTCTTGTTAAATAATCTGATTACCTGTTCAACTCCATTCCTTATTCTGGTTGTAGTTTTAACCTCTCCAAGGTCTATTTTTTCCATTTTTGGTCTGTTAAATATGTAAATCCTAATACAAATATAATACTTTTTTATAATAAAACAAGTCTTTTTAAATATTCTTTTCAAATTTCATATCATATAATTATCTGGAAATGATCATATTCTAAAATATGTAATATATTAGTATTACTTTTTTGTGATTTTATTTGGATTTGTAATATATATGTATTATGTTTGTATCGATTAATTAATACTAACATAATACTAGAGTATATGGAAACTATCAAGACATATTTCAAAAGGAAGAGTACTTTAAGAAATAACTGTTGTATCGACTCCTCATGACTCTGACCATTTTTTAATCCAATCCCAAGGTTCTAACAGACAGTTCAACCTGTCCTAAAGACGACCTGATTTAGGTCGAATGGGAATTCTATGTCAAAAAAAAAGTCTAATAAATTATCACAAATCTTATAAATCATTAATAATGAATACAATAATAAAAACAGTCGAAATAAGCAGACTCCGTCCTCACCCCTATCTTGAAGAGGTCTACGATTTAAATCCTGACGAGTCGCTTAAAGCCTCATTCCTTAGAACAGGTAATAAACCTGTGTATCCTCCAGCAGTTGTTCCACACCCTGACCCTGACCTTTACTGGGAAATTTCAGGCAGAAGGCGTGTCGAAACCATGATCCAGATGGGACAGACTGAAATTGAGGTTATTCTTTATGAGACCACCGATGAGACAGAGATTAAAAACCTAATCATTGACTTGCAGAATCATGGTGATAGAAATGGTCATGGAAAACATATGGAGTTCAGACATTTTGAAAGGATGTACCCTGCCAGTCCAGGTATTCCAGGTTCCAGGTATTCTAAAATAGGGAAGGAGATTGGAAGGTCAAAAGACTGGGTTAAGGATATGGTAATCCTGAATAATTTCTTTGAAGGAGAAGGAGATTGTATCATAGAAGGAATATTTGGAAATGAACTGTCCGTCTCTGATGGTTTCAAGATAAAAAAGGTAGTCGAGAAGTACCCTGAAAAATTTACTTCTGAGAAATCTTTTGAAAAAATTTGTGACAGAAGGTTCGATTATAATCGTCTGGAGTTTGTTATAAGTAACCTGAGTATTGATGACGAAACCGAGTATGATCTGTTGAAATCATACCTGTTAAGGGATATCACTCCGCAGGAGTTTCATAGGAATCTGGTGCAGTTGGGAAAAATACAACAACGTATTGATAACCATGAGAAAAACAAGGTTTCAATATCAGACCTCAGTGAGGTTTACATTACCGAAAATACTTGTCTCATTCATGGGAATAACCGTGAGGCCGAGTTTAAACACCCCTTCAAAAAGGAAATCCAGTGCCTTGTAGGTTCTCCTCCCTATGGTAACCGTCGACTTAACGGTGATAATCCCGATTCTGATACTGGTCATGGAATGACTGGGAAGGAGTATGGACAGTACTTGTCGAAGACATACGAGCAGTTCAAACCATTCATGTCTAAGGATGGATCTATCTATGTCATTATCGATGACTACAGAATGGACAACGGGGCTCTTGCCTGTTCACTCGAACACTTCGTTGTCGAGATGGAGAATAAGGGTTTTTTTCCTGTTGGTCGGTATGCATGGGTAAAGGACAATCCCATGCCCAGGTCATACGCAGACAAGGATATGGTTAACGGTTTTGAAATGGTTTACAGGTTCAGTCTTGATCCAAAGAACTACTACTGTAATCCTGACTTGTTTATCGAACTTGAGAAAGGAAAACATGAGGGATTCAGAGATGGTTGTACCAACACTGATGGTAAAGGTAAGACTTCAAGGGGCAACAGTTATTACCAGTCTCATCTCAAGAAACTCAGGAATGCTCTCGATGAAAGGGTCTGCACTGACATCATTAGAGGCAATGTCTGTAACCCCCAAGACTTCTTCCGTCAGGCTGATGAGAAAAAACATACTTCACAGAGTCCCTTATACCTCACATCAATCTTGATTCTTGAATCAACCCGTCCTGAAGATCTTGTCGTTGATATCTGGAATGGAGTTGGAAATACGATGGATTCTGCCCTGTTACTTGGACGTAAATATGTCGGCTTAGAACTCCAAAATGACTATTTCCAGCAGTCCTGCAGGCGGGCTGAGAATACAGAAAGGATCATCAGATTGAATAATAATGAAGACCTGTCTAAGGCAGCTTAATAATTGAATTACAGTTAAATAAATTATCTAATTAAAAATTTAAAAATTATGAAAATCGATCTTGGTACTGCAAATGGTACATGGCTAAGGGAACAGTATCCCAATAGTGAATTTCTTGACCCTGCCTATGATAAATGTATCGTGGGTGTAACTGAAAGCGGAAATGTGATTTACCACCACTATGACCTTCTTTATACTGTTATGGATGAACGGCAGGATGAATTTGAAGGTGACGATTATGAACAGGCGATGGATGACTTTACAGATGAGTTTCAGGACTTCTATGATGTCATCGACGAGCAATTGGGCTTTTGGTTCAATAAGTCACCGTATGAGGCTAAAGAACTAATATGGCCCATTACAGATGACATGAACGAAGAATTGTATGATGAGGATGAAGAGTAGTCATTATTAACCATTTAATATTAAATAATATGAAATCATTAATCTCTAAGATGTTACGTAAATACATCAAATTTCACGATCCAGATCGAGAATTTACGATCAGTAAGGGTTTACCACAACCTGTAAAACCAAGACTTTACAAAGATCAGTTAAGGGTTATCGAGACCCTTGACAAACTACCTGTGGGGCATTCATTCCCTATAAGGAATGAGCTTGAATACGTCGTCCGCAAGATGTATAATCAATACCACCCTGAATACAAGTTAGTGATCAGAAATATGGGTGCTTCAAAACGGGTTTTCAGGCTGGCGTAAACTAAACTCCATATTGAGGGTTGGTGGAATTTACCACCAACCTTTAATAAGGACAAAGATTTAATTATTACTCATTTAAAACGGGTGACAGCGATATACTGAACAATTAAAACCATGAAAAAACATGAGTATCGTAAAAATGAAAAGCTAACCAGAGTCAGAGTAAATCAGGTTTGGCTCAAAGAGGATTTGCTCCAGAATAATCTTGTATCTAATTCAGTTCACCCAGGACTAAAGAAAATTTTTAACAGTGAAAATGAAAGTCTGGTTAAAGAGGACAGAAACTACATCAATTCGCTGAAGAATTTTATTCTTGGTTCCACTGATTTATTTATCCTTTTTATGGATACTGAAATTGAGACAGAGCCAGGTGTGAGCCTTGGGTGTCGGGCATTTTTAACAGACAAAAAGAATTTTCTTGACATCACGGGCATTGTCGTAATTACAAACCTTAATGGATGCAGATTCAAGGTCATAGATCCACCGTATGAAGATTTTATTAATGAGTTCATTGCGGAGGTCTACTTCTAATTTTGGCAAATAATACAGTGAAGAAAAAAATCTAATATGAAAAGTCTTGAAATAACGACAGAATGGATATTTGGTACATTTCCAATATCATTTCATGCCGATGGTAATGGGACCATGACAATTACAACAGATAGCTTCAGCGATTCAAAATGGATTGAATTGGCACTTGACTCAATCCACATTTGTTACAAAGCATACGAAATCGAAGATGATGAATCTGAAGTAATTGAAATGTGCTGGGAGTTCAGGCTTGAAGCAATTAAAAATGATTGTCCAAATCTTTATTATGATTGGTTAATAATGGACATGCACAATTCTTCATACAATCGAAAAAATTAATCTGCAACAGTAAAGAATATAAGACTATTAATGATCTGTCTTGCAGCAACATAGAAATATTAACTTAGCCCAATCAAAAAATGAATAACACAAATTACATGGATGTAAAAATGGTCAGCGAGTATATACACGTCTCCAAATCTCTGATTTACAGGATGGTCAGCATGGATCAGATACCATATTTAAAAATTGGGGCAAGAACAATCTTTGATCGTGTACAGATTGACCAATGGCTACACAATCACTGCATGATTATCGAAGAATTACCTCAGATAACAAAAATGCAATGAGAATTTCAACTATTAAACTTGTCATGGATACCCGAAAGGAATTGAAAGACAACAAATATAATCTTTCAGTCAGGGTCTGTCATAAAGGTAATGTGCTATACTTGCCAGTTCCCAACGCTAAGTTGACAGAAAACCAATACAATCAGGTATATGTCCGAGAGGCAATGGATGAAGGAAGTATAAAGTTCCGAGAATCGGTAAATGAGTTCAAAACCAGATGTGAGCGGATCTATTCCGAGATGACAGTTTATAATCCCAAGAGATTCCGTGAGCTCGTATACTCAAAGGATAAGGAACTACCAAAGACGCTGGTTATCAAAGACCTGTTTGATTATTACATTGAAAACTACGAGGGGATTACTCTCAAAACTCGTCAACATTTCAGGCTATCTATAAACAAGCTTGAGACATTTCAACCAGGATTGACCGTTCATGACATCACTCATGATTTTCTGAGACATTTCGATCTCAAACAGCAAGAGGCAGGGCTATCAAGATGTACAATTGACGGGGTTTTTAGAAATCTCAGGAGGGTTATAAATTACTTCATGCTGGAAAAGAAAACAATACCCAAAACATATGAGTACCCTTTCGGCAGGGGTGGATACAGCATCAAGAGCTTCTTTGGAAGGAAGCTTGTACTGAGGAATGATGAGATTCAAAAGGTCGTGGATTTCAAGGATTTTAATGACGATAAGGAAATGGAATACTCTAGGAACATCTGGCTGTTCCTGTACAGGGCGAATGGAATCAATTTTGCTGACCTTATTAGGATGAGATGGGATAGCATACAGGGAGGTTATTTGATTTTCTTCAGAAAGAAAACACAATCAACCAGGAAGAATAAT
>JAAZNU010000315.1 GCA_012798135.1 Veillonellaceae bacterium
CCTGTTTCATATTGATCGACAATGTAATTCCATTTACCGTTTAGTGAGAATGTTTCGCGGTTATAAACACTTAGCAGAGGAGACTGTGCCATGGAAGGGAAAGCTCCGCAAAAAAACAACATAATGAGATACTTCTTCATGGAAAAAGGTTTTAAAGCTTTATCAATCGTGCTCAAAATTAAGAAAAGTATATTCGGAAAAAACGTAAACGGAAATTAATGTGCTGAAAAACCTGTGTTCAAAGCAGGAAAATGATCTTATTCATTGATTTATAAGCATATAACTGGGAAAATATAATAACAAGAACACAACTTAAGATAAGTAACGTCCAGATCTTAGGAATTTATTTTTTAGACTTTTATACAAACCGTGGCCTTTTTTATTTTACAAAAATAAAATTACTTTCGTCCGTATCAGAAAGATACTTTATGCTGCCTGAAGCCGAAAAATATCTCATTGAAGCGATCAGGAAAGGTGATTATAATTCTTTTGAAATACTATTTAGAACTTATTATTCTGTTTTATGTAAGTATGCCTACAGCTATGTAAAAGTGCATGAAGTAGCTGAGGACATTGTTTCTGATATCTTTGTTAAGCTTTGGGAAAGACCTGATAATCTGAACATTGAAAAGTCAGTAAAATCCTATTTGTTTTGTAGTGTAAGAAATCGATGCTTAAACTTTCTTACTCGAACAAAACAGAAAATGACTGAAACTGAACCGGAAACTCTCGAGTTAATTAACGATTTGAACAACGAAATGTTGCAATCAGATCCAATGGAAAAACTGCTTTTTAACGAACTGCATGAAAAAATCAAGGAAGCTGTTGGTATGCTTCCTCACGAATGTGCCCGGATCTTTATTCTTAGCCGTGAAAATGAAATGTCCTACAAAGAAATAGCTCAAAAGCTCAATCTTTCAGAAAATACAGTCAAAGTACAGATATACAGAGCTTTATTAAAAATCAAAGAGTTGCTGAGAGATTATTTGAAATAAAAAATCTTGAGTTTTTTGAAATGAATTTAATTAATTCAAGTTGCTATCTATAGAAATTTTTCATTTAAAGTAAATACAAAAATGAATAATACCAGTTTAATCATGAATCCATCAACTGTAACAGCATGAATACGTTTAGGGAACATAGCAGAAATCTGACTAAACATGGTTTCTATTCTTTTGCGGGAAACAGAAATCAGGTATTCCTGCCATGGATAATGTTTTTTCTTGGAATTACTTTTTCTAGCTATCATCATCCTTATATTTTCAGCTTCAAGCAAATCTTCCTCATAATTGTAATCGGTATAAGCACTATCACCGTAAAGGATGCTTCCTTCCGGAAGGTTAAAGAACATATTCTTCATTCCATCAATGTCATGAAAGCTGCCTGGAAGTATAGCAAACTCGATAGGTATACCATCGACTGTGGCAATAACATGAACTGTAAAACCGTAGAAGTACTTCCTCATGGAAGGTTTGAAGCCTCTGAATTGCTCTCCTTTTACAATCCTGGAACGAGCTATGCGTATGTTTTCGCAAACAGGTACAGGGAAGCTATCAATGATGTATTCAGAGCTGATATTTATTTTCTTGATTACTTCAGCAATATTGAAAAACAAATTGATTATTAACTCATAAATAGCATGTATACGTCTGTTAAATCGGCTTTTACTGAGCATTTTTGGCATTAAACCAGAACCTCTAACAAAAGAAATAGCATTATCAATATGACCATGAAAGTATTTAGCAGCAATCAAAGCAGTTGTAATAATCTCACAATCAGAAGTGTTACGATTTGTTGGTTCTTTATGGCCGATTTTTTTCATAATGTCATCAAGAAATACGTAAATTGCAATAGTTTTTTCTTTCATATCCTTCAGGTTATTAAGGTTAAGCAACTTAAACCTGAAGGATTTTTTTTATATAAACAAGCATTTAACTAATTAATTATCAATATTTTAGACAAAGTTATTAACACTAAGTATCTGAATTTTAATATTTTAAAAAATATTGTCTTTTTATATAACTAGCAACTTGAATTAATTAATCACTCTTATCCAGAAACTGAGTATAAATATGGGCAACCACTCTGCATTATAACTATCTTCATTAGTTTTTAGAAATGTGGTATGTAATTGATGATCAAGTTTTTGAAGAAAAAATATTTAGTACAAAAAAAACGAAACCAGATTAATTCAGAAGAATGCAGTCCAGTTCAATCATATATCCTTCCTGGGATAATAATCGAAAAAATAAGGCCCCCTTGCTTGCAATTTGTAAATCGATAGAAATGTTTATATAAAGTCTTGAACTGTCTTTTCACTTAACACATAGGTTAATTCAAATAAATCTTGAGACTTATTTGGACTATAATGAAAATTTATAAAAGCATTTAATACCTTAACCTTTATTTTGTGTCATTATGTCAAACTCAAGAGAGAAAAATGTGGAAGTGAGTGAATCACTGCAAAAGGCAATCCTGGGTTATTTTACCAATAACCTGACAAAGGAAGAAGCTCGGGAATTAAGGGCATGGCTTAAGGAAGATTCCAGCCATAGTGATTATATTGCCCAGATGAAGGAGCTTTGGCATTTTTCAGGTACACTTAATCCTCATGTGTATGATACTGAAAGGGCTCTGAAAAAACTTCGAAAGAAAATTGACTGGAGAAACATCAGACCGGTATATACGAAAACCTTTACCGTTAATCTCAGGATTCTTAACAGAATTGCTGCCATACTTCTAGTATTTCTCTCCATCGGCATTGTAACTGCTATAATTCTTAAGAAGTATCAACCCAAAAATGAACTTTTATCTTTTATTGAAATGACTGCTCCCAAAGGAGCAAAATCTTTTATTACCCTTAGTGACGGTACACAAATTTGGTTAAATGCTGATACAAAACTTAAATACCCGGTAAATTTCGGTATAAACAAGAGAGAAGTTTTTCTGGAAGGCGAAGCATACTTTAAGGTAGCCAAAAATAAACTATACCCTTTCAGAGTAAA
>JAAZNU010000052.1 GCA_012798135.1 Veillonellaceae bacterium
TGACCGGCAGTGCAGCGTTTCGCTCGGGAGCCAAGAAAGGCTTAAGCGCGGATGAGCTTGACACATCCACTGACGGCCCTGCAGAAGTACAAGCAGTAAAAAATCTGCTAACCGGAGAGGAGGCAGCTAACGGTGAGATTTCCGAGTAAAGAAATAGTCGAGCGCATCCGACGCCAGTTTCCGGTTGGTTGTCGTGTGGAGCTTCTTTGTATGGACGACATACAGGCTCCACCCGTAGGCACCAAGGGTACCGTAACCGGTGTGGACGACACGGGCTCCGTGATGGTTAACTGGGATAACGGCAGTAGACTTAATGTGGTCTACGGTGAGGATTTATGCCGGAAAATTGAAATGTAACTAAAAGGTTTGAGAACAGTGCCGGAAACGGCTCTGTATCTCGTATTAATAAGTTTTGATAGACTGCCGATGGTGGTCTTTTATTTTGCCCATGAGGAGGTGGCGGATACGAGAAAACTGAAAAAATATGTACCTACAAGGTTTATGGCTTCCGATTCGTATTACGACAAGTCTGCCGCCGATTATGCTGTTGCTTTTATCGAAGCTCTATCACATACCAAAGGCACGTGGGCCGGTAAACCTTTTGAGCTTATCGACTGGCAGGAACAGATTATTCGTGACATCTTTGGAACACTCAAACCCAATGGCTACCGACAATTTAACACCGCATATGTGGAAATTCCGAAGAAGATGGGTAAATCTGAACTTGCCGCCGCTGTGGCACTCCTGCTCACTTGTGGCGACGGAGAAGAACGCGCCGAGGTTTACGGCTGTGCCGCAGATCGGAACCAAGCATCCATCGTGTTCAATGTGGCGGCGGATATGGTGCGAATGTGTCCGGCACTCTCTAAACGCGTCAAAATACTTGATGCAACGAAACGGCTTATCTATCAACCGACCGGGAGTATCTATCAGGTGCTGTCCGCCGATGTTGGAAACAAGCATGGTTTTAATACCCACGGTGTGGTGTTCGATGAGCTGCATACCCAGCCAAACCGAAAACTATTTGATGTTATGACCAAGGGCAGCGGTGATGCGAGAATGCAGCCGCTGTATTTTCTCATCACAACCGCCGGGAATAATCAGAACAGTATCTGCTGGGAGGTTCACCAAAAAGCGCTGGATATCATCGACGGCAGAAAACATGACCCAACCTTCTACCCTGTCATCTATGGCGCAGCGCCAGAGGATGATTGGTCGGACCCTAAGGTATGGAAAAAAGCAAATCCCTCACTCGGCATTACGGTGAGCATGGATAAGGTCAAAGCAGCTTTTGAATCAGCAAGGCAGAATCCCGCCGAGGAGAACAGCTTTCGCCAGCTTCGTTTGAACCAGTGGGTCAAGCAGGCTATACGCTGGATGCCTATGGACAAATGGGATGCTTGCGCTTTTACGGTTGACCCGGAAGGCTTACGTGGACGAGTTTGCTACGGGGGCCTTGACCTATCTTCGTCCACAGATATTACTGCTTTTGTGCTGGTTTTCCCGCCAATGGACGAGGATGACAAGTATGCCGTGCTTCCGTTCTTCTGGATACCGGAAGACAACATCGATTTGCGTGTGCGCAGAGACCATGTGAATTATGATGTTTGGAAGAAACAAGGATATCTTCAAACCACAGAAGGCAATGTCGTCCATTACGGATACATTGAAAAGTTCATTGAGCAGCTTGGCGAGAAATACAACATCCGTGAGATCGCCTTTGACCGCTGGGGCGCTGTGCAGATGGTACAGAACCTTGAGAGCATGGGTTTCACAGTTGTTCCGTTCGGTCAGGGTTTTAAGGATATGAGTCCGCCGACAAAGGAACTCATGAAGCTAACCTTAGAGCAGAAACTTGCTCACGGCGGTCACCCGGTTCTGCGCTGGATGATGGATAACATCTATATCCGCACCGACCCGGCAGGCAACATTAAAGCGGACAAAGAGAAATCCACCGAAAAAATCGACGGCGCAGTCGCCACCATTATGGCGCTCGACCGGGCAATCCGGTGCGGCAATATTACGAGCGAAAGCGTGTATGACACACGCGGACTGCTCGTTTTTGATTGGAGGTAAATGCCTATGAACATCTTTCAGGGAATATTCAAAGCCCGTGACAAGTCTAAGAACTTAGGTAGTAATAGCTTTTTGTGGGGAGGATCGTCCTCTGGCAA